>CAYTNL010000079.1:0-31939 GCA_964439145.1 uncultured Verrucomicrobiales bacterium | reverse complement strand
GAAACGCCGACAAATCGGCGAAATAATGGACTCAAGTCCGACAGGCTGCTAGTGCTTCTTACTTTCATCGTTTCTCACACGGGAGACTTGAACTCCCTTTGGACTGCGCCCATGCTGGGCGCACACAAGCGGATGATGGTGACGCCGATTCCGGTTTTCGGCAGAGCCACGCTCCACTCGGCGCACCATATCCTTAACGTTTGCCAAAGAATGAACTCCTTGAGTATCACGCTTGAGTCTGTCGATGCTGGTGATGGCACTAATTACGGAGCCATCCAGATCAGCATTGATGGGTCACGGCTGCAAGACATGGCTCGGGATCATGAGCTGGTGTTTGCGAAGCGAGAGGGGCACCCGGACATTGCAGGTGGATACCTTGGCCTCGACGCATCCGTGACAGATTCGCGAAGGTTTCTGGGGGAAATTGATCGAGACTACGGCGAAGACTCCGACAAGACCGCGCTGATGGAGTGCGCTTGCGGATGTCCTGGATGTTGGCCGCTCGTAGCCAGAATCACTTCGAGCCATTCGAACATCATTTGGAGCGATTTTGAACAGCCTCACCGTGGCCCCGAATCGGCTGGTGGACACTGGGACTATTCAGGCTTCGGACCGTTTCAGTTTGATCGAGAGGAATACTTGAGCGAGCTGGCGAAAATCAAAAGAACGGCACAAGCCGGAGCACAGAACCCCTGACCCGCCGCGAGTTCTAGCCGTCATGACCACTCCCACCTCAACCCGCAGTCGAAGCCGCGCCCCCGGTCAGGGGTCCTGTGTCCTTTGACGTTCGCTGTAAAAATGGACCATCCGAATATCACATTTACGGACTGGGTCGCCCATTGGGGAGAGGAGAGGTGGAAAGACCGAATCGAGGAGTCGTGTGCAAACCACAAACGTAGATGGGAACGACGCACCCAGCGCTCAAGTCTATTCTCATTTCCGGCATGGGAACTCTGTTTAGGAGGGTTCTGGATCGAATCATTGGATGATTGGCATTCAAGATGGTCGGACGCTGGTGGCCGGTTCTACGATGGCCGAATGATCGCTCCGAAGTGGTCCGACATCTGGGAATCACTTTCAATACTCGTTCCAGAGCCAACCGGATTTCCTTACCCGCCGTTTTCCAATGAGAGCTGTGTCACATGGCGTGATATCGATCGCGATGAAGCGATTCTCCTCGGCGTTATGACCGAGTCTGAGCTGCACGATAATTTGCCGGGAGAGCCAGAGCCAATCCTCGGAAAGGATGGCAAACCTCTTCCGAGAGAACTAATCGAAAAGTTGCTCAAGAACCGCCCCAGCCGAGAGGAGCGTGTTGCGAGACGTAAAGCTCGCTTTGAAGCTGAGATCGCTGCAGCTCGCGAGGCATATGAGCGGCGAAACGGATCGAGGTGATGAACGCTCATCATGCAAACGCAGCGAATCGGGTAGGAACGGGGTTTGAACCCGCTCCCCCCCATAAAGTCTATGCCGAGTAGGCGGCACAGATACCTGCTTCGCATCCCGGCATGCGGGTTTGCCTCCGGCTATGGAGTATGCGGCTTCGCCGTAACTTCTGAACCGTTCCGGTCAGGCCATGGCACCGGGCGGTTCCCATCAGTCATGGATTCGCCCTCCGCCCCTTCGCGGGGCCGTCGGGATACCGAATCGAGCGGAGCGAGATAGTGCTCATGCTTTTCCCTCCTCTCAACGATCATCGCTGAGTTCGTTTTCGATGTCCTCGATGCTGGGCAGGCTGGAGGCGAGTTCGCTGGGGAGGGCGCGGGTGAGTTCGTAGTCGGAGAGGCCGATGGGTTTGTGGAGGTCGCGCAGGGCGTATTCGGCAAAGATGCGGTCCTTGGTCTGGCAGAGGATGAGTCCGATGGTGGGGGCGTCGTGCTCGTGGCGGAGGAGATCATCGACGGCGGAGCAATAGAAGTTCATTTTGCCGGCATACTCGGGCTTGAACTCGCCTTTTTTGAGGTCCACGACGACGAAGCAGCGCAAATGGAGGTGGTAGAAGAGGAGGTCGAGGTAGAAGTCGCGTTCGCTGATTTCCAGGCGGTGCTGGCGGCCAACGAAGGCGAAGCCACGCCCAAGTTCGAGCAGGAATTTCTGGATGTGCTGGAGCAGGCCGGTCTCCAGTTCGCGCTCGTGGAAGGGTTCTTCCAGAGTGAGGAAATCAAAGAGGTAGGGATCTTTGAGGAGGCTCTGCGCGATGGTGGCGTGAGCATCGGGCAGGGTGCGATCGAAGTTGGTGATGGCGGCACCCTGGCGCTCGTGGGCGCGGTTTTTTGATCTGTGTGGTCAGGGTGTCGCGGGACCAGCCCTCTTGAAGCGCTTTTTCGGCATACCAGAGGCGAGTGGGATGGTCCGGTATCTTCTCAAACAACTGGATATTATGACCCCATGGTAATTGGGCAACGGAGCGTTGCACAATGGGGAGACTGAAAAAGTGTTTTCGTTTGTGCCACAAGCTGTGGCACATTTTCTGTCGGCTGTGTATCAACAGATTGTAAAAGTGCCACAGCCTGCGGCCCTTTTGCGGGTATCTGCGAATACTCCTGAAAAAAGCGCAGCATCCGCTTTAGATTCCGCTCCGAGAACCCCTTCTCCTCCGGCAGTTCGTTCTTTAAATCCGCTGCCAAGCGCGGGATGACACCCGCACCCCAGCCTTCTTCTTTTTGCCGGGCGGCAATCATGCGACCGATGTCCCAATACATGGCGATCATTTCGGCATGGGCGGAGAGGGCGGCGCGGTGCTGCCCGGTGCGGACGCGGGTCTTGATTTCGCGGAGTAGGTCCCGGTAAAGCGCGATTTCTTCTTTCTTCATCGGCTGAGGGCTTCGCTGAGGATGGATTTCAACTGGTCGATATTGCCGCAGCGCCCGGTTCACCGCCGCGGCGGGGGCAAGAGTTCCCAGTCTTCGCCGAAGAATCCCGCCGCCGGGATGCCTCCGGGGAGCCGCGTGGTGACGGGCTGGCTGAGATCGATGATGGCCCAGTCGGGGAGTTTCGGGGTCTGGCGGGCGTTGTTGAGGTAGTCGTACTCCCGGAACGTGAACCCGGAATTGAGCACCACGTAGCGCTCGGGATTGAGCGGATTGGGAAAGATCATGGCCAGGGCGTGGGATGCCGCGTCGTAGCGCTCGGCGCCGGCGGCAAGGTGGTCGGGTCGCCAGGCGATGGGGAGTTGCCCGGCGATCCGGGCCAGGATCTGATTGCTGGCCGGGTCGCCCCAGAGGATGAGGTGATGCGCGGCGATGTCCTCCTCGGTGATCTCGCTATCTTTTTTCACCCGGGCATGGCCCCGGAACTGTCGGCGCCAGTGGGTGATGGCGTGCTCCATCTCCGCGGCGCACCAGGCGCCGACCCGCGGATGCGCCGCCGTCCCGGTGGGGGCCACCATGAGGAAGGAGTCGGTGAAGGCGTCGTCGATGGGCCCCTGCAATCCGTGGCGTTTGGTCAGCGGGGGCCGGGCGGCGCCCGCGTCGCCGAGGGCCCATTTGCCGCCCTCGCCTTTGGCGAAACTGACGCTCCAGGAGCGATCCGACCACGGGCGCGGGACGTCGGGAATTTCCTGGCCATCGATGGTGACGCGCGGTGTGCGCAGGGGATCGAGGGGGCAATCGCCCGGAGCGAAATCGAGTGTCAGCGCCTCGACGCCGTCGGCGGTCACGGTGACGGTGTCGGGCCGCGCCCAGCCGGCTTCCACGGTGGCCGGCTCCCAATGCCGGGTCAGCCGATCCACCCGCACCCAGTGCAGACGATCATAGCGCAGGGTGTGGGTGATGAAGCGCACGGTCTCCGGCACGCGACGTCGCCCGGTGACGGCGATGTCCGCGAGGCGGCGCTCGATCTCCGCCAGGGTGTCGGGGTGCAGGGCGTGGGCGGTCTCGGGGCCGATCAGATGCACCAGCCGCAGCCCCACGTCGGCGGCAGCGGCCTCCATCATGTCGGCGGCCTGTTTCTGCCGATCGATCTCGCCGCTGTAGGCGATGGTGGGCAGGTTGGAGAGATTCAGCGCCCAGTGGGTGGCATCGTACCAGCGCCAGAGTTTCTCCTCCCACCAGGTCGGGGAAAGCGTCTCGCCCTGAAAGGTTTTCAAAAACTCGGGTGTCTCGGAGAATCCGGCCCCCGGCTGCGCGCCGGCCCAGCGGTCGGCGTGGTGGACCGCGAACTGCCAGCAGGCCGCGCCCCCCATGGAAAAGCCGCGCACGAAGAGGCGGTCGTCGTCGATGCGGTAGTCGCGCCGGGCGTGGTCGAGCGCCTCGAAGAGATCGGTTTCGCCGGCGAATTTGTTGGCGTTGGAATAGCGACCGTAGGGATGCAGCACGATGGCGTGCGGCGGCCGGATCTTGCCCCCCTGGCCGAGGGCCCGCTGCCGGAGGAAGGCGACTTCGGAGAGTTTTTCCCCGCGTCCGTGAAACCAGAAATCGAGTCGTATGGGCGGGCCGCTCTCGAAGTCGTAGTCGGCCGGGATCTCCAGGCCGTAGGGCTGGGCGGAGCCATCGATACGCGAGCGATAGCCGCGGATGACGGGGCCCGTCTCCCGGGTCCAGGGGGTCTCTCCCCGGGCGAGACTGGCGGCGCGCTCTCTCCCGAGGGCGAGCAGTGCGGGCGCCCATTTCAGCTCCGCCTCGGCAAAAAATTCGTCATACTCGAGCGCGTCGCGCACCGCCCGGTGACAGATTTCGACGTCGGCGAGGTAGGCGGCGATGATGCCGGCGTGGTCTTTCTGTTTCGCCAGCGCGTCGAGATCCGCACCCAGGGCCGATAGTTCTCCTCTCAGGGCCTCGGCCGCGGTCTCCGGCACCTCGATGCCGGGTGGGGGCACCGGGCGCACCTGATCCGGCAGATTGTCGGCGGGACCATCGGCGAACAGGGGGAGGGTCGAGAGGAGGCAGAGGGAAAACGACCACAGCGGGGGCGAACATTTCATGGCGGGCAGTTTCGCACCCTCCGCCGAACGTCACCAAGGGAAAAAAGCCGCCCTCCCGCGCGCGTGGAAATTCGCCGCCGTCGCCGGGCTGGGCTACCTTGGCCCCAGATGGAAATCGCCCTGAAAAAGAAAGCCTTCATCCCCGTAAGCCCCCAACTGGCGGAATACCTGGACACCTACGGTCGATCCTTCGCCCTGCTGCCGGTGTATGAGGACCTGCACCGGTTCACCGACCTGTTTCCCCTCTTTGATCGCGAGGGCAATGACACGCTCTGGAAGACGGTCCACTACGATCCGGCGACGCGGGCCGATCTCAACGAGCGGCTCACCACCATCTACGCGTTGCTGAAGACGGGCGACACCCGGGTGGTGGATCACCTGCACATGGAGCGGGTGGACTTCTGCGATTTCGGCAACTCCCGGCCGTTCCGCATCCGCATCGTCAACAATTTCAACGACAACTACGATCACTTCTATGTGAAGGTGGCGGATTCGTCCCGGATCTACGGGCTGGAGCTGGAGCACATCCTCTCGCCCAACCGCATCAACTATCTGGTGAAGGAGAACACGCTCATCGAGGAACACATCGCCGGGGTGCCGGGCGATGTGTTCATCCGCAATTATTTCCGACACAACGACACCAATCGCGTCCGCGTGGCGAAGGAGTTCGTGAAGTTCAGCGAGCGCTGTTTCTGCCGCCTGCTCGGGGACATGCGCAGCTACAACTATGTGGTCGACATCACGCCCGACTTCGAGGAGGTGCAGTACCGGGTGCGGGCGATCGACTTCGATCAACAGAGCTACGAAGGGCGCAAGGAGATGTATCTGACCCAGTTTTTCGCCGAGAACCGGGCCGTGGTCGATCTCTGCACCGAGTTGCTGAACTACCCGACGATGCAGCAGTATCAGAACGAGGAGCGAACCCTCATCGGTCGGCGGGTGAAGGTGGCCCAGCGGCGCCTCGACGCGTTGTTCGACTGCATGCGCTCGGACGAGTTGTCCTCATCGGAGCGCACCGAGCAACTGGCCCGGGAACTGGGCGACTATCACGGCACCGACGCGTTTCGGGAATGCCGCACCATGGGCGATGTGGTGTGGGTGAACCTCAAAGTGTCCATCAACAAGGCCCTGCGCTGATCACTTGCCCCGGTGCAGGGAGGGCTCAGGACGCGGGATAGGGCTTGATGGGCGACACGAATCCCGGTGGCTTGAGGGCCAGGAGCGAGCAACCCAGCTCTTGGAGAATGTTTTCCGCGGTGTTGCCGATCACCAATCCGGCGATGCCGGTCCTCGCGACGGTTCCCATGACCAGAATATCGATCTCATTTTCCTCGATAAACCGGGGGATGACCTTTTCCGGCTGTCCTCTTAGGTGATGGATCCTCTGGGGTCCGGAGATTTCGGCTTTATCCAGTAACTCCTCAAGGCCGGCGGCATGCCCGGTCCTTGCTTCGGAGACCGCTTTGGCGATGTCCTGCTCATCCATACGCGCCCAGGGGTTGCTTAGCAGGTAGCCCTCGAACTCGTAATTCCAACAGGACACGATGTGGAGCTCTCCGCTGCAACTGTCGGCCAATGAACGGGACAGCCGCAGCAGCCGCAGGGATAGCGCCTCCCCCGCGGGCTCGTGACTGTCGGGGTCGATGGCGACGGCCACTTTGATTTCCTGTCGCGAACGGCTGATGGGACGGGACAACCAGACCGGGCAGGGACACTTGCGAAGCAGGGTCATGTCGAGCGCCTTGAATCCCCTGCCGTGTTCGAGCGTGTCCGCTTCCTTGACGAGGAGATCGTGCCCGCCCGTGAGCACCTGCTGTATGATGCGAACGGCGGGATGCTTGCCGTATCCCATCTCTAACGTGATCTGAACGGCGTCCTTCTCCAGCATGAGCGCCTCCCTGGTGGCCTCCACCGAGGCGGCGGCCTGCTCCATGACGGATTGCTCAAACTTGCTCTTGTGCTCCGACAACTGGCCGGGGAGTTCGGGGCAGAGCACCAGCACTTTGAGCGGGGCCCGGTTGTTTCGGGCCAGGCTGATCGCCTGCTTCAGGCCCCGGGTCTCGTCTGAGATCCCATGACTTACGTAAAGGATGTTGTGAATATTTTCCATGTTGGCTCGGGTGTTTGAGGGCGGGGGTTGCAGTTTCGGTGTGCTATCAGAAAGTCCGCCTCGGCGCGATGGGCAACGCCATCGCAGGGGGCGGTCACTGGGAGGCGAGCGAGTGGGGTGTTGAAGATTTCGCGAGTCGGATTCCCAACCCATTACAGAGGGGAGATCACAGCCGGATTCGCGGGCAGGGAAGCAGACGGATTCCGGGAACGGTTTCTTCACCAAGCGAAGCTCTCCCCTATGGGGTGATGGCGATTTTCAGGACTCCGTCCCTCTGATTGGCGAAGAGTTCGTAGGCTTCTTCGATCTGCTCCAGCCCGTAGCGGTGGGTGATCAGAGGTGCGCAATCAATGCGATCCGAGGCGATCACATTCATGAGACGTCGCATTCGCTCCTTGCCTCCGGGGCAGAGGGAAGTGACGATCTTGTGATCGCCCAGGCCGGCGTGAAACGCGGAGAGCGGAATGGTCAGATCTTCCGAGTAGACGCCCAAACTCGACAGGGTGCCACCCGGTTTCAGCACCCGCAGGCAGTTCTCGAAAGTTGATCGCAAGCCCAGGGCCTCGATAGCCACATCGACGCCGCGCCCCCTCGTGAGTCTCATGATTTCATCGACCGGATCGGTCTGTCGGAAGTCGATGACGACATCGGCGCCGAAGCGTTTGGCCATTTCGATGCGTTCGGGAACCGTGTCGACGGCGATGATGGTGGTGGCGCCGCGCAGTCTGGCGCCGGCGGTGGCGCAAAGGCCGATGGGGCCCTGGGCAAAGACGACCACCACGTCCCCGATCTTGATGTTTCCGGATTCCGCTCCCGCAAAACCGGTCGACATGATGTCGGGGCACATCAACACCTGCTCGTCGGTCAGGGCATCGGGCACGGGAGCCAGATTGGCCATGGCATCCGGCACCAGGAGATACTCGGCCTGCGAGCCATCAATGGTGTTGCCAAAACGCCAGCCACCCAAGGGCTTGAGGCCGTGTGTCGCGCTTTGGCCATCCTGGGCGTGCAACCCATCGAGACTGGCGTTGGAATAGCCGCTCGGGCAGATGGCCCCCGCGATGACGCGCTGGCCCTCATGGTAGCCTTGCACATTACGGCCAAGTTTCTCGATGACGCCGACAGGCTCGTGCCCAACGGTGAGTCCTTTGGCGACAGGATACTCGCCCTTCAATATATGGACATCGGTGCCGCAAATAGTGGTCGTGGTAATGCGGATGAGCGCGTCGGATGGTCCCACTTCGGGAATGGGCTTCTCTTCGACAACGATTCTGCCTGGTTCTACAAAAACAGCGGCTTTCATGGAATGCGGTGCGTGATGGGTTGGGTTGGGTTGATCCTGTATCGCCCGAGGCGCACCTCATCCTAGCATGGCGGCCTGCCGGGAAAGATTGCGGATTCTGTGCATTGATTCGCATTCCTTGACATGCGAAGAGGCAACAGGGACGCGCGGGGTAGCGATATTGTTGATTGACGAAAGCCCCTGTGCCTGCGCATCATCACGGCCATGAAATCTCGACGCTTTCTCGCCCTGGCTGCCGTCATCATCGGCGGCGCCATCACTCTCGCCACAAGCCGGGCCGCTGACCCCGACCCGGAGGCGGTGAAAGCGGCTTCGGCGTTGATCGACTCCATGGACATGGAGAACCTGCTCACCAAGAGTCTGGAGACTTCGCTCGACACGCAGACGAAGCAGTTCTCCCAGATGGGCATGTCGGCGGCCGGGGTGGCGGAACTGAAGACGGAAATGCTGGCTTTCATGAAGGAGGTGATGGCCTGGGAGGATCTCCGCCCCGAGTTTGTCCGCATCTACGCGGAATCGTTCACGGCGGCGGAGCTCAACGAGTTGACCGCTTTTTACCAGACACCCACGGGCCGAAAGGCGGCCTCGGTGATGCCGGATCTGATGAGCAAGGGCATGGTCCTGGGGCAGGAAAAAGTCCAGGCCCGCGCGGCGGAATTGCAGCAGCGCATCATGCCCATCATCCAGCGGCACATGGCCCCGCAGTGAGGCGGGCCGCGTGTTTCCGGCGGAATCCGGCGTTGCGGGGCGCCCGGCTCTGTCCAATGATGGCGGGATGAGAACTCCCGCCCGCCCCCGCTCAGTCGCCCGGCTGCTCTTTCTCCTGATCGCCCCGCTGCTGGGCTGTCTACCGCTCGGCGTCTCCGGGGATGACCGGTCGCCGAACTTCGTGGTCATTTTCTGCGACGACCTCGGCTACGGCGATCTCTCGTGCTTCGGTCACCCCACCATCCGAACTCCGCGGCTCGACGCGATGGCGGCGGAGGGGCAGCGGTGGACCAGCTTCTACGCGGCGGCCTGCGTATGCACGCCGAGCCGGGCGGGACTGCTGACCGGGCGCCTGCCGATCCGCAACGGCATGTGTTCCGACACACGCCGGGTGCTGTTTCCCGACTCCGCCGGAGGGCTGCCGACGAGCGAGATCACGATCGCGCGCGCCTTGCGCGATCTCGGCTATCGCACGGCGGCGGTCGGCAAGTGGCATCTCGGCCATCTCCCCGCGTATCTGCCCACCAGCCATGGATTCGAGAGCTACTACGGCATCCCCTACTCCAACGACATGGACAAGGTGGAGAAGACCGATCATTACACCCTGGCGGAGGAGGAGCGCTACGCGGCCTACAATGTGCCGCTGATGCGGGACACCGAGATCGTGGAGCGGCCCACCGACCAGCGCACCCTCACCCGGCGCTACACTGAGGAGGCGGTGAAAAAGATCCAGGAATTCAAGGACGCGCCCTTTTTCCTCTACCTCGCGCACAGCCTGCCGCACATCCCGTTGTTCCGCTCAGAGGAGTTCAAAGACCGCTCGGCGGCGGGCATCTACGGCGATGTCATCGAGGAAATCGACTGGTCGGTGGGCCGGATCCTGGACACGCTGGCGGCGGAGGGGGTGGCGGAGGACACGCTGGTGGTCTTCACCTCCGACAACGGCCCCTGGCTGACATTCAAGACTCACGGGGGCTCGGCCGGTCCACTGCGCGATGGCAAGGGCAGCACCTGGGAGGGGGGCATGCGGGAGCCGACGGTGATGTGGTGGCCGGGTCGCCTGAAGTCGGGAGTGGTCCAGGAAATGGGCAGCACTCTGGATCTGCTGCCGACCTTCGTGTCGCTGGCTGGTGGCGCTCTGCCGACGGATCGAATCTATGACGGACACGATCTCTCCCCCGTGCTTTTCGGCACCGGGCCAAGCCCGCGGGACACGATGTTTTTCTATCACGGAGAGCAGCTCTACGCGGTGCGCAGGGGTCCTTGGAAAGCCCACTATTTCACGAAGACATCCTACGTGGGCCAGAAAGAGGCGAAGACACATGAGCCGCCGTTGCTCTATCACCTGGGACACGATCCCTCCGAGCGGCATGATCTCGCCCCCGGACACGGGGAGACGCTGGCGGAGATCGATGAAGTGGCCAAGGCCCACACCGCGAGCCTGACGCCGGTGGAGAATCAGTTGGTGAAGCGGCTGGAGGCGGCGCCCTGATCGGTCGGCGGCGAGGCGCGCCCCGATCCCCGGTTGATTCCCGGCCAGTTCTCGGCAGATTGGCGGACGATTTTTTTCCTCCCCAGCCCGCCACCCATCCCATGGACGTCAATCATGTAGCCAACCTCGCCCGCCTCTCACTGAGCGAGGCCGAGGCCGCCCGTTTTCAGGTTCAGCTCGACCAGATCCTCCAGCATGTGCGGGAGCTGGAGTCGGTGGATGTCTCCGGCATCGAACCGACGGCGCATGCCAACCCGGTGTTCGACGCGATGCGGGACGATGTCGCCCGGGACCACAGTTTCACCGCCGACGAGGCCCTGGCCAACGCGCCGGAGCGGAGCCAGGACCAGTTCAAAGTGGTGAAAGTGGTCGAATGACGCGCGGCCACCCTTCCCTCTCCCGTTTTTCCCCGAGTCTCCCCTTTTCCGCCGTGAAACACAGCATCACCGAACTCCGCGCGGCCTACGCGTCGGGCGAAACGACCCCGGCCGACGCCCTGCGATCCCTGGCCGACGCCATCGAAAGCCGTGACGGCGAGATTGGCGGTTATCTTTCCCGCGATCTCGACACGGCGCTGGACGAGGCGGCGGGCGTGGATCTGGAAAAACCGCTCGGCGGGGTGCCGATAGCGATCAAGGACCTCATCAATGTGAAAGGTCAGCCCTGCTCCTGCGCCTCGAAGATGCTCCACGGCGCCTACACCGCCCCGTATGACGCCACCGTGATCCGCAAGCTGCGCGAGGCGGGCGCCATCCCTTTCGGTCGGGCGAACATGGACGAGTTCGCGATGGGTTCCTCGAATGAGAATTCGGCGATCCAGCCATGCCGGAACCCGTGGGACACCACGCGCATCCCGGGCGGTTCCTCGGGCGGCTCCGCCGCGGTGGTGGCCTCCGACACCGCCATCGCCGCGCTGGGATCCGACACCGGGGGATCCATCCGCCAACCCGCCAGCCATTGCGGGGTCGTGGGGCTGAAACCGACCTACGGGCGCGTCTCCCGCTTCGGTCTGGTGGCGTTCGCCTCCTCGCTCGACCAGATCGGCCCCGTGACCAAAACCGTGGAGGACGCCGCGCGGGTGCTCCAGGCCATCGCCGGACATGACGAGCGGGACTCGACTTCGATCGCGGAGCCGGTCCCGGACTATGTCGGCGCGCTCGGTGGCGACATCGGGGGAATGAAGATCGGTCTGCCGCGCGAGTATTTCGCCGAAGGCCTCGATCCCCGGGTGCGCGCGGCCGTGGAGAGCGCCATCGCCCGCCTGGAATCACTCGGCGCGGAGGCGGTGGAGATTTCCCTGCCGAACACCCGTCATGCCGTGGCCGTCTATTACATCATCGCCACCGCCGAGGCCTCGACAAATCTGGCCCGCTTCGACGGTGTGCGCTACGGGCACCGCGCGTCGAATCCCGATGATCTCATCGACCACTACCAGCGGAGCCGGGCCGAGGGATTCGGTGAGGAGGTGAAACGGCGCATCATTCTCGGCACCTATGTACTGAGTTCGGGCTACTACGACGCCTACTATCTGAGGGCGCAGAAAGTGCGGACGCTGATTCGCGAGGATTTCGCCCGCGCCTTCGAGCGGGTGGACCTGATCGCCTCCCCCGTCTCGCCGACCCCGGCTTTCCGCCTGGGAGAAAAACTCGACGATCCCCTGGCGATGTATCTGGCGGATATCTACACGCTGTCCGCCAACCTGGCGGGCATCTGCGGCATCAGTGTCCCCTGCGGGTTCGCCGAAGCCGAGGGCGCCGCGCGCCCGCTGCCGGTGGGGCTGCAACTGCTGGGCAGGGCCTTCGGCGAAGTGGATCTGCTGCGCGCCGCCCACGCCTACGAACAGGCCACCGACTGGCACCGGATGCGGGCCATGGACTGAGCGGAAGGCCTACTCGGAATCCGAATCGGCGGGTGCGTCCACGAGACGGCGGAACTTCACCTCCTGCACACTGCGGTCGTCGGCTTCGGTCACCGTGATCTCGTAGTTCTCCACCACCGCGGTCTCGCCCACCTCGGGCAGGTGACCAATGATGTGGGTCACATAGCCGCCGACGGTACTGACGTCGGGACTTTCCAACTCCAGATCCTCGGTGTGCTCGGTCAGTTCATGGAGCGAAAGAGTGCCGTCCACGATGAACTCGTCTTCACTGACCCGGCGGAATTCGCCGTCATCCTCATCGAACTCGTCCTGGATCTCTCCGACCAGTTCCTCGAGTACATCGTCGAGCATCACCAGGCCGAGCGCACCGCCGAACTCGTCCACCACCAGCGCCATGTGGGCGTGCTTGGCCAGAAAAGTCTGGAGTAGCGAATCCAGGGGCATGAGCTCGGGCACCGGGACGATCTCGCGACGGATGGCGCGGAGATCGGGGTTCTTCTTGCGCGTTTCCCCGAGCAGATCCTTGATGTGGATGAGGCCCAGGGTGTTGTCGAGATGTCCCTCCACGAAGGGAAAGCGGGTGTGCTTGCTCTCCACCGCGATGGCGAGATTCTCCTCGAACGATTTCTGGGCGTCGAGCATGATGACCTCGTTCCGCGGCGTCATGATATCGCGCACGGTGAGATCGTTGAGTTCAAGCGCGTTGATGAGGATATCGCGCTCCATCTCCGTCACCTCCCCCGCTCCGCCGGTCTGCTCCACGAGGATGCGCAATTCCTCGGAACTGTGGATCATCTCGTGCCCCTCGACAGGGTCGATCCGGAAGATCTTGCGCAGGAACAGCCCGGCAAAGAAATTCAGCACCCGGATGGGCCAGCGGAAAAGGAGGTAGAACCAGTGCAGGGGTCGGCTGCAAATCATGGAGGTGCCCAAGGCCTTGCGAATGGCCAGCACCTTGGGCATTTGCTCGCCGATGACCACATGCAGAAAGGTGATGGCGGAAATGCCGACGACAAAGGACACCTTCTCGATCCACCAGTCACCCATACCCAACTGACTCAGCAGGGGCTGGAGCAGCATCGAGATGAACGGTTCGCTCACCGAGCCGAGCACGATGCTGGCGATGGTGATGCCCAGTTGGCAGGCCGAAAGGTAGGCGTCGAGGTTGCCGAGGATCGAGAGCGCCCGCTTCGCCGTGCCGCGCCCGGCTTCCGCGTGGGGCTCCAACTGACTGCCGCGCACCTTGACCAGAGCAAACTCCGCCGCGACGAAAAACCCGTTGAGCAGGATGAAAAAAACCAGGAGGAACACCTGCCAACCGAGATAGCCGGGATCGAGTCCCGCGTAGGAGACGCGTATCTCCTCGGGTCCCAGCGCCAGCAGGGGCGCGATGGATGGCAGACGGTCCGTCATGATCGATCTGGGAAAACGACGGAGGCCGGTGAGATCGGGCCGCCACAATCGGCGGCCGCCCAACTTCGAGGTTCGGAATCGTCCGAAAATTCCCGGGACGAGTTCATAACTTTTCGTAGACTCCCTTGTCGCGGCGTTCCAGCACGGTGAAGCCGGCGCTCTTGGCGTCGGATACCGACAAGGGTTTGGAAATCTTCGGGGTATTGATCCGAGAAATCCGCTTCTTCACCGGCTTGCGGCAGAGCGGGCAATTCTCCAGAGGCGGTCGCGAGACCGGGCGACGCAGTTCGAACCCCCGGGTGCAGACACGGCACCCCTCGTCGGGATTCTCGGAGATGTATTCGTAAATGGGCATGTGTCGCCGGCGACGCGCAATGGGTTCGCCGCCGGCCAGGACAAAAGGCTACCGAGTTCTTCGGCGTTTGTCTACCAGCTCGACTTGGTGACACCGGGGATGAGCCCCTGCGAGGCCGCCTCCCGGAAGGTGATACGCGACATGCGGAAACGACGCATGAATCCACGCCGACGGCCGGAGACTTCGCAGCGATTGACCAGACGGGTCGGGCTCGCGTCGCGGGGGAGCAGCGTGAGGCCCACGTAATCTCCCTGCTTCTTGAGTTCAGCACGGAGCTTCGCGTACTTGTTCACGGTTCTCTGTTTGCGCGCGTTGCGCTCGATCCAACTTTTCTTCGCCATAGTGGCCGGGAATTTACCGGTTTCTCACCGAATTCAAGTGAAATTCATGCAAATCGAAGATTTATGACATTGCATTGTCAATACATTCCAGACACTATCCCGTCGATGCCACACCCCTTGTCCCTCCTTTTCGCGGCGATCACCCTCACGCTCTTCGTCTCCCCTTCCACCGGCTTCGCCCAGGACTCGCCCGATCCCCCCGTCGATGAGGCGGCGGACTGGCTGGAGTATTACTACCAGAAGCCGACCCCGGAGCAGTTCGTGGCCCGGATGCGGGCCTACAGCCAGGACGGCACTCTCGCCAACGAGCAGGCTCGCCCGGCGTTGATCGGATTCATCAGCCAGGTCATCCGGCAGAATCGGGACCAGATCGACGACTGGTACACCCAACTGGCGGGCCTGCCGCCGGAGGAGAAACAGATCCTCCACACCGCCATGCTGTTTTCACGCACCAGTGAGGCCGACGCCATCCTGGAGCGGGAGTTCGGGCAGCGTTTCCGCGAGCAGAAACAGGAGACACCCAAGATCCTCGAGCTGCAACTCGACAAGACCCACACCCTCGACATGCTCTGGGGCTTTTTCTATGCCACCGGTTCGGACACGGCCATCCGGCGCATCATCGCCTATTTCAATCTCGAGAATCTTCCGGAAAAGCCAAAAGGCACCGATATCCCCGAAGGCTACAAGCCCCTCTACACGGAGATGTCGGAAGCGGCCGCCTGGACCCTGGTGGCCAACGGCAGCCGCCATCCGGGGGTGAAGCAGGTATGCGAGGAGCTCTACGAAAAGGCGGATGCGCTCACAGACACGGAGAGGCAATACCTCTTCGAGAACGTTCTCGTGGAACTCGATCCCGCCAAATACCGCCCTCAGTGATCGCTTCGCGCCGCGCGCTTCATACCCCGAAGACCGCCTCAAGTCCTCCACGCATCACCGCCGCATCAGGCGTCTCCCCCGTCCAATACTCGATCCCGATCACTCCCTGGGCCACCAACATGCCCAGGCCATCGATCACCCGACAGCCGCGCTCCCTCGCTTCTTCAACCAGGCGAGTTTTGGGAGGATTGGGGATCACATCCGCCACCACCATGTCCTCGCTGAGCGACTCCACATCCAGGGCCACCCGCGCCGCGATATCGGGATAAAGCCCGATGGAGGTGGCGTTGACCACGATTCCCGTGCCCTCCGGTACCGCGATGTCGCTCTCCCAGGGCAGGTATTCAATCTCCAGCCCGCCACCCGCCGCCTCGTTCACCGGTCCACGGAGCAGCGCCTCCAGCTCCCGTCCCCGCGTCTCCCCCCGATTGGCGAGCGTGATCCGTCGCACCCCCGCCAGGGCCATCTCCACCCCGATCGCCCGCGCGGCTCCGCCCGCTCCCAGCAGCAGCATCGACTGCCCCGCCGGATCGGCCAACTCGCGAAAGGAGGCGACAAAGCCTTTCCCATCCGTGTTTTCCCCGATGAACCGCCCCTCGCGATTCACCACGCAATTCACCGCCCCCATCAGCGCCGCCGATTCTCCCAGCCCGTCGAGGTACTCGATCACCGCGACCTTGTGGGGAATGGTGCAGTTGAATCCGCGAAACCCGAAAGCCCGCGCCCCCGCCACCGCCGCCGGGAGATCCTCGGGCCTCACTTCGAGGGTGAGGTAGCGCCAGTCCAGCCCGAGGGCGCGAAAGGCCGGCTCGATCATCGCCTGCGTCGGATTTTCCGCCACGGGAAAGCCAAAGCAGCCGACCAGTTCCTGTTTGAAATTCAGTTCCAGAGACATGGCCGCCGAGGTTAGAGAATCCTCCGCCCGGCGCAAGGCCGAAACCGCGACCCGCGCTTGCGTCCCGGTCCCCGGACTCTAGGTTGTGGGAATGTCCGCCTCGCTCACCGACCCCGATTTGCCCATCATTCCCGAGATCGCCATCGGCCAGCATTCTCTGGGGGGCGCGGCGCCGGTGTACTTTCTCGGCCCCTGCGTGATCGAGTCGGAGGCCTTTCTCCGGGATACCGCCCACCGCATCGCCGAGATCACCGGCACCGTCGGCGCCCATTGGGTGCTCAAAGCCAGCTATGACAAGGCAAACCGCAGTTCGGCAAAATCCTTCCGCGGTATGCCCTGCCGCGAGGGGTGCGATATGCTGGCCACCATCGGGCGCGAAGTGGGAGCGCCAACCACCACCGACATTCACTCGCCCGAGGAAGCCGCCATCGCCGGGGAATACATCGACGTGCTGCAAATTCCCGCCTTCCTCTGTCGACAGACCGACCTCATCCAGGCCGCGGCCGAGACGGATCGTGTCGTGAATGTGAAAAAAGGCCAATTTTTGGCGCCGTGGGACGTTAAGAACATTGCCGACAAGCTGAATGCTTTCGGAAACTTGAATTTCTTTTTTACTGAAAGAGGCGTGAGCTTCGGATATAATAATCTGGTGGCCGACATGCGGTCGCTCTACTGGATGCGCGAGTTGGGATACCGGGTGGTGTTCGACGCGACGCACTCGGTGCAGCGGCCGGGAGGTCTCGGAGAAAGCAGCGGCGGCGACGGAAAACTCGCACCCGTGCTGGCTCGGGCGGCGATGGCAACCGGTTGCGACGGCATTTTCATGGAAACTCACCCGACCCCCGCGTCAGCCCTCAGCGACGGTCCCAACCAGGTGCCGCTCGACCAACTCGGGGCGGTCCTGACCCGATTGGGAAAAATTCACACCGCCCTCCACGAAAAGATCTGAACGGATTCACCGCCAGGCACACCAAACTCTGCGACCCACGATGTTGATCTCCCGCCCGCTCACTCTCGGCCTCGCGCTCGCCCTTCTCGGCGGGCTGGTCGCGTGGTCGGGCGTCCAGCGCCTGCGCGCGCAGGAGTCTTCCGATCCCCAGGACAAACCCGCCATCGCCCGCCCCGCGCCCGATGACGCGCCCGCCGGGAGCGCGGCGACAACCAAACCGGAGAGCGACACCGGCCCCGGCCCGAACCAGGACTCCCAGACCGACGGCGCCGCCACGGACGCGGAGGAAGCCGATTCCAATCACCTGGCCGCCCTGTTTCCCATCGGCCGGGTGTTCGAGGGAGTCAAGATTCCCAGCTATTCCGGCGACACCCTCAGTTCCGTGGTCCACGCCGACTTCATGCGCCGCGCCGACGACGAACACCTGGAGATGGAGATGCTCGAGATCGTCATCTACACCGCCGGTGAACCCGATTCCCGCATCCTCACGGATCGGGCCATCTACGACATGGACTCCGGCACCCTGCGCAGCACCACCCCGGCGCGTATCATGCAGAAACAGTTTGAGATGCGGGGCGACCGCATGCTCTTCGACAGCGAAACCCGCATCGGCCATCTCTCGGGCAACGTGAAGACCCGCATCCATCAGGCGGCCGACCTCATGAAATCCGGTGGTGGCGGCAAGTAAAGCCCTCTCCGCCCTTCTTTCCCACCCCTCCCCAATCCGCCAGAGAAAAAGGAATCCCATGAAACCCCACCCCATCCCCCACCGCCTTTTCGCCCTCGCGCTCGGTCTGCTGCTGACTCTCCCGGCAGGACTCATGGCCCAGACCCAACTGCGCTCTCGCCTCATTGAGCGAGCCCGTGAAAACAAGGAGGTCCCCGCCTCCGTCACCGAAGTGATGGAAAGCGAAACCGCCGAGCGCGTCGTCGAAGCCGTGCAGAACCAGGTCGGGGAAAAACTCGAGGGCCAAAGCACCGAAGATCTGATCAAAGCCGCCCAGCAGCGCATCCAGCGCTCCCGCGAAGGAGTCCCCGACTCCCCCACCATCACCGACACCACCACGGCTCCCGCGTCCCCGACAGCCACCCCCATGGCCCAGCCGACCACCGCCCAGCCGCTGATCCCCGATCCCGTCGCCAGCACCCCGCGCGACGCCACGCCCGCCGCGCCGACCGCGACCCCCACCGGCCAACTCCTGACCCAGGCCGATCCCGTGCCCGCCAGCACTCCGCCGCCCATCATGACCCCGGCCGACATCCCGCCTCCCGTGCCTCTCCAGCCTCGTTACCAGAAAGAGAAAGGCAACGACTCCCAAGTCATGGAGATCGAGGCGGACGAGTCGGTGATGGACAACGAAAAACGTCTCATCACCTTCACCGGCCACGTCATCGTCACCGAGCCGCGTTTCACCCTCACCAGCGACAAGTTGGAAGTATGGATGCACGACGACACGAATCTGGACGGCAGCTCCACCACGGGCGAGGAAAACACCGACAGTGATCGCCCGCCTTTCAAACGCGCCATCGCCACCGGGGGAATGGTCGAGATCGAGAAAATCGGCGCCGACGGCAAAGTCCAGATCGCCAAGGCCCGCCAAGCCGACTACGACGCCACCACCGGCGACATCATTCTCAAAGGAGGCCCGCCCACCCTGCAGAGCGGCTCCGGCTTCGTCAATCCCAGCTCCCCCGACGCCATCATCGTGCTCCGCGCCGACGGCAATCATCAGATCGACGGTGGCACGGGCAGAAACAAGATTTCCATCCCCCTCAACAAACCCGCCCCCGCCAGCACTGGCGGAGGTTTGCCCACGGGGAACCTGAACTCCATCACCAATCGCAACTCCAACTGAGAGTGCTCCCGTCCCTTTCGGCATGTGCCCTTCCGACGCATTGAACGCGCCCCCCGCCCCCACCCAGGATCCCAACCTCATCGCCGGCGACGAGAGCGAGATGCTCCTCCAGACCCATGGCCTGGTGAAAATCTACGATGGTCGGCCCGTGGTCAACGGGGTGGACATCAATGTGCGCCCCGGTGAGATCGTGGGCCTGCTGGGGCCCAACGGCGCCGGCAAGACCACCACTTTCTACATGATCGTCGGTCTCGTCCCGCCCAACGGCGGCGAGGTCATCTTCGATGGCTCCGCCGTCACCACCGAGCCCATGTACAAGCGAGCCCGGCTGGGAATGGGCTACCTGCCCCAGGAGGAGTCCATCTTCCGGAAACTCACCGTCAGGGAAAACATCATGGCGGTGATGGAGACCCTCGACCTGAGCAAAGCCGAGCGCGAAGACCGGACCGGGCAACTGCTCAAGAGCTTCGGCATCCAGCACATCGCCGACAACGTGGCTCTGACCTGTTCCGGCGGCGAGAAACGCCGTCTCACCATCGCCCGCTCCCTCGTCACCCAACCCAGCCTGCTGATGTTGGACGAGCCCTTTTCCGGCGTCGATCCCATCGCCGTGGGAGAGATCCAAAACATCGTCCGCAGCCTGCGGAAAGCCGGGCTGGCGATCCTCATCACCGATCACAATGTCCGCGAGACCCTGCAAATCGTCGATCGCGCCTACCTCATCTACGAGGGCAAAGTCCTCCGGGAAGGGACGCGCGATTTCCTCATCAACGATCCCGTCAGCCGCGAACTCTACCTCGGCGATCACTTTTCCATGTGACCTCCCGCGCGCCATCGTACAGGGTCGGGTCGCGGACCCAACCCTGTTTGCTGGCGCGCCTTCCCTTCCCGGCGCGACTCGCTTCCTTCTTGGCGATTGGTGCCGAATTTGCTAGATAGTGATGCGCGAAGCCTTTACCGGAGCCACGGACCGAAATCCCGCTCCAGCCAAACGAGAACCCCAACAAAGACAACCACCCACTCCATCATGCAGGTAGCCAACGTCAACGTCCCGGTAACGGTCACAGGCCGTCACGTCTCCATCACCGAATCCATGCGCGACCACGCGTTGAAGAAAATCCAGGGACTGCACCTCGACTATCCCCGCATCATCGAGGCCAAGGTGCTGCTCGATGTGCACAAGAACTACCAGCATTTCGCCGAGATCGTCCTCTACTGCGCCGACCACATCACCATCGAGGCGGACACCACCACCGAGGATATGTACGCCTCGATCGACCACACCATCTCGAAAATCGCCCGGCGGATGCGGAAGTACAAGACCCGGATGCTGAAGTCGCACCGGCCGAAAAAGCGCCCCATCCGCGAGATCTCCGAAGCGGTCTACGCGCCGGCGTCGGTGGAAGAGGAGACCGAGGAATCGGCCATCGATCCCGAGCCGCTCATCATTCATCAGGAGGCCTACCGCATCCGTCCCCTGTTCACCGACGAGGCGATCGAGGACATGGAGACCACCGAGCGCTCCTTCATCGTGTTCGAGAACGCCAAGGACCACCGCATCTGCGTGCTGTTCCGGCGCAAGGATGGCGATTACGGCCTCATCGATGTGGCTGCCGCGGAGTCGGCTTCCTGAGTCGGATTCCCTCCCGCCCCCCATCCCGTGCCCACGCCGCGACAGTCCTCCCAGCAACGAACCTCGGTCACCGTCGGGGAGTTTTACGAACGCCACTCGGAGGAGTTGAGGCTGAGGCTGGTGGGCAGCCGGATCGGCTTCGAGCGCCGAATCTCGGAGCCGACCATCAACCGGCCCGGGCTGGCCTTGTCCGGCTTTTACACCTACTTCGCCCTCCACCGCATCCAGGTGATCGGCAAGGCGGAACGCTCCTACCTCAAGCATCTCAGTGATGACAACATGGAGAAGCGGTTCACGGAGCTGTGCCGCCGCCAGATCCCCTGCATCGTGGTGAGCCGGGGCGAGACCCTGCCCGACGGCCTGATCCAGCAGGCCAACGCCCTCGGGCTCTCGGTGTTCCAAACCTCGATGGTGACGATGAACTTCATCAACGCCGCCACCGTGCGCCTGGAGTGGGAATTCGCCCCCACCACCACGGAACACGGCTCCATGGTGGACGTGATGGGCATCGGCATCCTGATCCGCGGCAACAGCGGCTCGGGCAAGAGCGAGACGGTGCTGGCGCTGCTGCGACGGGGCGCCAGCCTGGTCTCCGACGACATGGTGCGCCTGCGCAACATGGAGGGCCGGGAGCTCATCGGGACCGCCCCCGAGCTGGGCCGCACCCACATGGAGGTCCGCGGTCTGGGAATCATCAATGTGGCCGCCCTCTTCGGTATCGGGACTTTCCGCACGGAGAAACGCCTGGATCTCATCGTGACACTGAAGCCGGCGGAGGATATGGAAAACGTGGACCGCAGCGGTCTGGACCGGAAGTATTACAACCTGCTCGGTCTGCGCGTGCCGCATGTCGAGCTCCCGGTGGCGCCTGGACGCGACATGGCCCAGTTGATCGAAGTCGCCGCCCTGGACCAGAAATTGAAGTCTCTGGGGCACGACTCCGCCGTGGAATTTAACAAGAAACTGTTGAAAATGATGCGTGAACGCCGAAGATCGGTCGTCTGATTTGCCCGCAATTGCTGATATTTTGAACAGATTAAGCATTTGCCGTTCACCGAACCCCAAGCCCGCCTGAATCCGTCTTGGAAAGAGAATTCACCATCCGCAACCCCGAGGGACTTCACGCCCGTCCGGCGGCGAAGTTCGTGAAGTTGTCGAACCGCTTCGACAGCAGCATCTGGGTGCGCCGGGACGACGAGGAGGTGAACGGAAAGAGCATCATGGGACTGATGATGCTGGCGGCCGAGCAGGGAGCAGTGATCTTGGTATCGGCCGATGGGAGCGACGCGGAGGAGGCGCTCAACCAGATCGGAGCCCTGATCGACAGCGGCTTCACGTCGGAACTCTGATCCGAACCGCTCCCATTTATTTTATCCGGGTTCCCGAGGGCGCCTGTTTCCCTGCGATACTATCCGAAGCCCATGGCGCCTGACACGACACCCACGGAAACCCGACTCAAAGGGGTGGGCGTGTCTCCGGGAATCGCCTACGCGCCACTGCAGCTGACCGGCTCCCGCTTCGAGGAACCCGAGTCACGCGGCATCGGCCCCGACGCCGCCGCCGCGGAAAAGGATCGGCTGCGCGCCGCCCTGACCATGACGCGGGAGCAGATCCAGGTGTTGCGGCAGGAGATCAATGAGACCGTGGGCGCGGATCACGCGGGAATTTTCGACGCCCACCTGCTGGTACTGGACGACGCCACGGTGCTGGAGGAGGTGATGCGCGTCATCGAGACGGAGCAACTCAACGCGGAGAGCGCCTACTTCCGGGTCATCAGCCGTTATCTCAACTCCCTCCGCAAGATCGCCGATCCGTATCTCAGGGAACGGGCCATCGATATCGAGGATGTGGCCCGCCGGGTGCTGCGCAATCTGCGCTGGCCCCATGGCGGCGGGCTGGAGGGCATCCGGGCGCTCGATCTGGATCGCCCCTGCGTGCTCGCGGCGCAGGATCTCACGCCCTCGGACACGGTGGCGATCAATCGCGAGCGCGTGTTGGCTTTCGCCACCGAAGCAGGTAGCGCCACCTCGCACACCGCCATCATGGCCCGCTCGCTGAATATTCCCGCCGTGGTGGCGGTGCGGGATCTCATGGATCGGGTGCATCCCGCGACGCCGACCCTGATCGACGGCTATCACGGACTCGTCATCCTGCATCCCAACGCGGAGACTCTCGAGGAGTACGAAGCGCTGAAAAAGCGCGAGGGTCAGCTGCTCAAGAAGCTCAACAAGCTCCGCGACGCCGAGACGGCGACCGCGGATGGGCGCCGCATCACCCTCTCGGCCAACATCGAGTTCATCGAGGAGCTGCCCCAGGTGAAGAAGCAAGGGGCGGAAGGCGTGGGCCTGTATCGCACGGAGTTTTTCTATCTCAACGAAACCGAGCTGAGGAGCGAGGACAGACAGGCGGAGAACTACTCGCTCGCCGCCCGGGAACTCGCGCCCCACGGTGTCATCATCCGCACCCTGGACATCGGGGGGGACAAGTTGTGGCCCGAACATTTCGACGAGCCGGAGCCGAACCCGTTCCTCGGCTGGCGTGGCATCCGGGTTTCCCTGGCGCGGCCGGAGATCTTCAAGGCCCAATTGCGGGCCATCCTCCGGGCCAGTGCCCACGGCAAAGTGGGCCTCATGTATCCCTTCCTCTCCTGCGTGGAGGAGGTGCGGGCCGCCAATCGCCTGCTGGATGAGTCGAAACTCGAGTTGGAACGCGCCGGGCACGCCTTCGATCCCGATATCGAAGTCGGGGCGATGATCGAAATCCCCAGCGCGGCCATTCTGGCGGACGCCTTCGCGGCGGAGGTCGACTTTTTCAGCATCGGCACCAACGACCTGATCCAGTACACCACCGCCGTGGACCGGATCAACGAACGGGTGGCCGATCTCTATCAACCCACCCACCCGGCGGTGATCCGGCTGATTCGCGACATCATCGCCTCCGCCCACCGCAACCAGATCTGGGCGGGCGTGTGCGGTGAGGTCGCCGGTGATGTGCTGCTGGCGCCCCTGCTCATCGGCGCCCAGGTCGATGAACTGAGCGTCGGCTCGGCCCAGATCCTGCGCGTCCGGCGAGCCGTGTCTCAGTTGGATAGCGCGAGCTGTGAGGATTTTCTCAACGAGGCCCTGAAAATGCAGGAAGCCGCGAAAGTCCTGGCCATGTGCCGGGAGCTGGCCCAGGAGAAATATCCGGAGCTGATCGACTGAGCCGACCATTCCCCGGCATTGACTCAACCGTTTCCAGACTGGATACTTCCTGAACATCTCGCCGCCGTCCGCGGCGTTCATCACCACAAGGGAATGCCGCGCCGCCACCATAGGGATCGATTCTTGACCGTCAGCCTCGCGACCGTGGGCGCGATACTGACCCTGGGGGCGCCCATCGATCTCCTGGCGATCGATCTCACCTTTCCCAGCTTGTTCAAGCGCAACAGTGACGGGCTGGAGGTGCTGGAGCACGCGCCCAGCGGGCCGGGAGGCCTCACCATCACCCCGTCGGGCGACTACATCATCAGTTGTCACCAGTTTTTCCAACCCACCTACTCGGTTCTGCGGCTCAATCGTGACGGCATCTGGGAGCCATTTCCCAACATCGAGATGAATACGCCGGGCCCGGGAAATCCCCTGGCCCTTGATTCGGTGCTGGGAATCGTCTGCGACGAAAACGGCATCGTCTGGATGCTGGACAACGGCCGACGCAGCCAGACGGCTCCCAAGCTCATCGGATGGAACACCACCAAGGGAAAAGCCGGCGGACTCCACCAATCCATCTACCTGGTGGCCCCGACCATCCTCAAGACCTCGTTTCTTCGCAATCTCGCGCTCGATCCGGCGGAGCCCTACATCTACCTCTCGGACCCCGCCAGCGGGGCCGACGCCGCCATCATCGTGGTCGATCTCACCACCGGCCTCACCCGGCGCGTGCTGCAGGGGCACTACTCCGTGCAACCGGATCCCGGTTTCATCCTGGCACTGGACGGCAAGCCGGTGGAGGCGAAAAGCGCCGACGGGCGCGCGGTGCAGCCCCTCTCCGGCGTGAGTCCGCTGATCGTGGACCGCAAAGGCCAGTGGCTCTATTTCGGCCCCATGCACGGAGGCACCCTCTACCGGGTGCAGACGGAGTTCCTCCGGGACACCAGCCTGGATCCCAACCAGTTGGCCGCCAAAGTGCAGGCTTTTTCTGTGAAACCCATCTGCGACAGCATCGCCATCGACGCCCGCGGCAATGTCTATTTCGGCGATGTCGCCGGTAACGCCATCGGCTACGTGACCCCCGAGGAGAAATATCTCCAATACCACTACCTCATTCAGGATGGCCGCCTCATCTGGCCGGGCGGCCTGACCTTCGGCACGGATGGGAAACTGCATTTTTTCTCCAATCAGCTGCACCGCACGCCCATCTACAACGGCGGCAAAGACGTCTCCGCCCCGCCCTTCGAAATTTTCCGCGCCAAACCCCTGCCGAGCAAAGGCTTCTGGCCGACTCGCTGAGGACGGTTCCCGGTTTTCGGTTCAGGGTTTCCCGGTTCGCGGAGCGCCCCACCCCCTATCCCGCCAAGGGCAGGACGAGGGCCAGGATCAGGCTCATGACGAACGCCACCAGTCCCAACACGCAGAGCAGGGGCGTCCAAGACTTCAGCGCCTCCGCCTCCGTCAGACCACTCATCTTGGAGAAAATCCAGAAACCACTGTCGTTCATCCACGAACCGATGAGCCCCCCCCCACCGATGGCGGTGGCGAGATAGACGGGATTGAACGACAGCGTGGCCCCCTCCATCATCGCCGCGATCATGCTGGAGGCGATGATGATGGCCACCGTGGTCGATCCCTGGGCGACCTTCAGCACCGCCGCGATCAGGAATCCCAGCACCAGCAAGCCGATCCCGCCGGGATTGAGCTTCATCTGGGCGAACAAAGTCTCGATCGCCGGGCCGATTTTCGCGGCCTCCAGCATCGCGCCGAAAGCCCCGCCCGCGGCGGTGATCAGGATGATGAGTCCGGCACTCATCAGGGACGACTCGATGGTCTCGGAAAATTCCGCCCGACTCGGTCGGCGCATCCGCACATAGAGCAGCACCGCCACCACCGCCGCCAACAGCAGCGCGAAATTGGCGTTTCCGTAGAATTTACTGGTGTTGAAAGCCCGCCGACTCGGGGTGTCCCAGACATGACGCGCGAGTATCGACTCCGGCAAGGCCTTCTCCAGCGCCAGCCGATTGTCGTGCTCCACGTAGGCGAGATTCTGGCGCAACTGGGACTCGCTCTTTCGGGCCAGCGCCTTGTTGAAGGCCGCCACCATCACGGCCTCGTCGCCGGACTCCGGCAGTTGCACCCCGAGTTTCGCCAAGTCGCTGCCCTCCTCCGCCGTGGCCGTCGCCGTCCGCAACGCGTCCCAGTCCGCGACCTCGCCCGGCCGCAACTGCGCCGCCCGCTCGCCGTTGGCCCGCGTCTCCAGCGCGGTACTGATACCGATCAAGGCCACCGGCAGCAGGATGGGCAGCAGCGAGACAAAAAGCCCCGGCAAGCGCCGGTCCGCGGTCTCCACGGCGGCTTCGTGAGCCTCGTGGGCTTCATCGCCGGGCAGCGGGCGCATCTCGATCGGCATCCGTCGATCCAGCCAGGCCCCGTAGAGCAGTCCCACGATCGAGGCCGGCAGCCCGACCAGCGCCCCGATGCCGATCATGGTCCCCAGAGACACGCCGAGTTGCTGAGCCATCAACAGCGGCCCGGGAGTGGGCGGCACCAGCGTGTGGGTCACCGCCGCGCCGGCCGAGATGGCGAGCACATACTTGAGATAGTGCTTGCGGGTGCTGCGATAGAGCGAGCGCGCCAGAGGCACCAGCAGGTAGAAGACCGTGTCGAAAAATACCGGGATCGAGAGCACGAATCCGCTCCCGGCGAGCGCGAACTGGGATCGCTTTTCTCCCAGCAGACCGAGAAAAGCGCGGACGATGCGATCCGCCGCCCCACTGTCCATCAGGCATTTGCCGATCACCGCCGCCATCGCGATGACGATGCCGATGCCACCCGCCATGTTGCCAAAAGCCGAAGCCACCCGACCAACCTTGTCGCCAATCTCGCCCGGCGCCAGCAGGCTGACCACCAGCGCCGCCGTGATCAGGGCGATGAACGCGTTGATGCGCATGCGGACGATCATGCCAATGACGATGGCGATGCCGACCACCAGAATGAAGAAGGGATTCTGCGGAAACTCCATATTGCCGCGGAGGTTGACAGCTTCGAGACGATCTGACAACCCGGAATCCGGGTCTTTGCCTCCTTGGCGTCCACATGACTCGCCCGCCGCCCGCCATCACTCCTTTTTTGCCCGCTCCCGACCGACTCGCGCTTGAAACCGGGGCCAGTCTCGGTTCAACTGAGATCACACCATGGCCGATATCAATACCCTCAGGCAGGCCCTCGCGGTCTCCCCCGAAAACGTGCCTTTGATCCTCCTCCTCGGCGGCGCCTATCTGGAGTCTTTCCATTTTGCCGAAGCCCGCGAACAATACGACCGCGCCCTGGCGCTGGCTCCCCAAAATATCGAAGCGCGGGTCGGTATCGCCCAGATCCTCGAACTGGAGGGGCGCTCCTCCGAGGCCATGATCCGGCTGGAGCAGGTCTGCCGGGAAAAACCGGACCACGCCCCCGCCTGGAAACTCAGGGCAAAAATCGCGCTCAGCGAGGGCGACGCCACCAGCGCGCGCGATTGCTACGAGCGCTCGGTCGCCATCAATCCGGAGATGCTCGACGATCACCTCCTCAAACGCATTGAACAGGCCGGGGGACGCCGCGATCCCGTCGGTAAAGACGAGGGCCATGCCTCCCCCCAGGCCAGCGGCGACTGGCAGGCGGGCGCCTACTTCGATCCCGATCTCGAGGAGGATTTCGACGACCCCTTTGACGATCCCTTCGACTACGATGGTGGCCCCGGCGACCTGGAACTCGATTTCGTCCAGCGGGCCGACGTGAATTTCGCCAAAGTCGGCGGCATGGCGGCGGTGAAAGAGGACTTCCGCATGAAGATCCTCTACCCGATGCAGAACGCGGATCTCTTCGCGGCCTACGGCAAAAAGGCCGGGGGCGGCGTGCTGCTCTACGGCCCTCCCGGCTGCGGCAAGACCCTCATCTCCCGCGCCACCGCCGGGGAGATCAACGCCAAATTCATCAGCGTGGGCCTGCACCAGATCCTCGACATGTGGATCGGCAAATCCGAACAGAAACTCCACGAGATATTCCAGCTCGCCCGACGTCAGGCCCCGGCGGTTCTCTTTTTCGACGAAGTCGACGCCCTCGCCGCCGACCGCAAAGACATGCGCACCTCCGCCGGACGCACCCTCATCAACCAGTTCCTCGCCGAACTCGACGGCAACATCGCGGAGAACGACGGCGTCCTCGTGCTCGGCGCCACCAACGCGCCGTGGCATCTGGACTCGGCTTTCCTCCGCCCCGGCCGCTTCGACCGGCTCATCTTTGTGCCCCCGCCCGATGTCCCCGCCCGCGCCGAGATCATCCGCATCATGGCCGAGGGAAAACCCGTGGTGGGGCTCGATCCCGAGGCGCTCGCCAGGAAAACCGCCGACTTCTCCGGTGCCGACATCAAGGCCGTCTTCGACCAGGCCATCGAGGCGGCACTCGGCGAGGCCATGAAAGCGGGCCAGGTCGTCCCGGTCTCCCAGAAAATGCTCGCCCGGACCGCAAAGGAAGTGAAACCCAGCACCCGGAAATGGTTCGAGAGCGCCAAAAACTACGCCCTCTACGCGAACCAGAGCGGATTCTACGACGATGTGCTCGACTATCTCGGCATCCGAAAATCATGAGTGATTCACTCGCCCGCGGCCGACTGCTGCGCCACCAGGGACGCCATGCCGAGGCCGAAGCCTGCCTCCGGCAAGCCATCGCCGCCGATCCCGACGATGTGCGGGCCTATACCGAGCTGGCCCAATGTCTCGTCGAGCAGGACGGACGCAAGCGCGACGCCCTCTCCACCATCGACCGCGCCATGGCGCTCGATCCCGACGACGCCTTCATCCACGCCCAGCGCGCGCTCATCCTCTCCCGCCTGGATCGTGATCGCGAGGCGCTCGACGCCGCCGAGCGCGCCATCGCCCTCGATCCCGACTCCAGCACCCACTTCGCCGTCAAAGCCCAGTCACTCGCCGGCCTGCAACGCTATCGCGAGGCCGAGGAAAACGCCCGACACGCCCTGACGCTGAACGCCGACGACTCCTTCGCCGCGAATCTCCTCGCCCATCTACTCCGCATCCAGGGAAAAAAAGCCGAGAGTGAACTCGCCGCCGAAAAATTGCTCGCCGACGGACCGGAAGACCCCTACGCCCACGGCAACGCCGGATGGACGGCGCTGCAGCGGGGCGATCACCGCGCCGCCGAGACCCACTTCCGCGAAGCTCTGCGTCTCGACGCCGATTTCGGCTTCGCCCGGCGCGGACTGCTCGAGTCCTTCCGCGCCCGCTCCGCCTTCTATCGCCTCTATCTGCGGTGGTGTTTCCTGATGCAGCGCTTCACCTCCCGCGCCCAGTGGGGCATCCTCATCGGCTTTCTCGTGGCCTACCATTTCGGCTGCCGCCTCCTCGACGCCATCCATCCGCTCGCCGGCGTGGCCATCGTGGTGCTCTATCTCGGCTTCGTCCTCTGGGTATGGCTTGCCCCCGGCATCGGCAATCTCCTCGTCCTGCTCGACCGCTCCGCCCGTCACGCGCTCCGCCGGGGCGAGATGCTCCAGGGCGTCGTCGCCGGCGGCGGACTCGTCGTCGGCGCCGTGGCACTGGCCCTCTCCGGCCTGCTCCACTATCCGCCCGGCTACCTCATCGGCGGCGCCCTGGTATGCGGCGCCGTCCCGGCCGCCCTCACCTTCGGCAACGAATCCACCAGGGGCCGCCGGATCTTCGGCGCCCTCCTCGCCCTCATCTACCTCATCGGCTTCGGCGTGGGATTGGTGGAAATCCTTCGCTATCCCGCCGCCGACGGGTTTTCCGGACGCTCCGAGCAACTCATCACCCTCGGCATCCTCGCCGCCGCCGCCTGCACCTGGCTGGGGAATGTCCCCGCCCTCCGCGAGGAGACACCGAGCTGATTCGCCATCGCGAACCGGAGCCATGCACCGATAGCATCATGGCAAAGCCGAACTCTCTCCCCTCGATTCGAGGCCCCTATCTCCAGTTGCTTTGACCACCAAGGTCGCTGGCGACGGCGATGCTGTTGCCGGTCGACCTTCGATCCGCGGAATCCAGCGACGGTATCACTCCTCCCGCATCCACTCCCGCAGCTCCGTGAAGCGTGGCCGTTGACTTCAGAGGCACCGGCATCTTGCCGGTGAGCCCTCCGTTTAGCAGCGGCTCTTCAGTTACAGAACTTGCGCGGTGCGCCTCCGTCCGATGCAACACATGCTGCCGTGTCGTCGTGTCCACGGAATCGGGGTGCGGTTTGGCAGTGGACTCAGAGAACACCCGGAACCAGTAGGAAAAGGAGCGGACTTTGCGAGGACTGCCAGCGCCCTGGTCACAGCTGAAACACGGAATGAAAAAACGTTCATCTTTGCCGCAGCAGGAGGGCGTGAACGACGCGGTCTCCGGGACCAGGAATGGTGTCGATGGGTGAAATCGCGGCGACCGCTCCTTGCGGGGAGATCCTCAGCGTGCTTCTCCATCATCGTGCCACCGAAGACACCATAGCTGGGCACCGCAGCGCGGATGGCTACGCTGATATCGTTCCGCACCTGGGCAACGGATTATCCCTCCGGCAGGTAGCCGGGCCGGTATTCGAAGACACCTTCGGTTGCAGCAAAGCCACCTCCACCGATCATGCCCACCATGTTCGCAACAGATGCAGAGAGATGGCCTCCTTCACTATCGCCGGCAACGGCGATGCGTGTCGGGTCGACACCATAATCCTACGCGTGTTCTTGAATGTGAGTGACGGCACCATACACCACCTCGATCAGGTCAGGCATCGTGTTCGGCTCTTCGTCTCCTTCGAGATTCTTGATCCAGCGGTAGTCAATGCTGCAGACGACGTAACCGCCGCCGCACCAGGGCTTACGCATGAAAATTGGCGATGACTTCGGCGCGGAAGTTCGAGTCGAGCGCGGCCTCTTGATGTTTCTTGGCGAGGGATAGTTTCTTGGGGTGGGAGCGGAGCATGTGCAGGGCGATATCGCGCAGGGTTCCGAGGTTCTGCGCGGCGTTGGCGTCGCGCACCTGGCAGGCATCGTCACCGAAGACGACGTCGAGGATCCAATGGCATCGGTTCTCGATCGCCCAATGTGCACGGACGGTCGCCAAGATCGCTTCCGCGTCCGGCGGAGCCGAACACAAGTAATAGTGGTCCTCGACCACCGCCTCTCGCCCGTCGGTTCCTCGCATTCCAAGACGGCAAGTCTCCCGACGGATGTACACGACACTGGTCAGCCCCTGCCATTTCCACGATTAGCCGAAGAAGTCCAGATCGCTTTCCACCCAGCATTCGCGTTTCTCGTAGCGTCCGTGACTCTGCTCCTCGGTGGCGGCGTCGGCGGGACGCCCAACCGTAGCGAAGCGTTCGCGCACGGTATCATGGGTTTGTTTCTGGTTGGCTTTCAAGGCCAGGATGTAGGCGGCTCCGGCATCGTCAATCCGTTCGGCGATGTCCCGTTGGCATCCCATCGCGTCGATCGTGACGGTTGCTCCCCGAAGGTCCAGCAATGCCAGTAGACGGGGGATCGCTTCGATTTCATTCCGCTTCTCCTTACAGGCCACACGTCCGGCGCTCAGCGACACGTCGTCGACCCAAGCCCGCAACAGATGCAAGGCGCACTTTCCGTGCTTCTCCGTCGTGGGTGCCGCGGGAAGCCTTTCCGTCGACCGCGACGTGTCGACCCGCCAGTTCACCGCACCATTGGCCGAGCACCTCGGAGAAAGCCGCGGATTCAGAGCCGTCAACACGTTGCGGAACGTGTCGTGGGAAGGAGCGCCGTTCTCGAGAGGGAGAAACTCCCGTAGCCACTTCAAACGGTGCTTGGTGAACATCTCCATCGCGCAGAGATCGTCGTAGCCCCAGATCACCGAGCAGAGAGCGCAGCCGAGGACATCGGCGAGCCGGTGTTTGACGCTGCCTTACTGCCGGGAGTCGGGCAAGGAGGCGAGTCTTTCACGCAACGAACTCTTATGAAACTTCCCCGTGGACCGGGGTCAAGGCGAAACCAAGTTGCTCTTAT
>CAYTNL010000078.1:0-32129 GCA_964439145.1 uncultured Verrucomicrobiales bacterium | reverse complement strand
ATGAAATCCTCCAATCAAATCTCATTGGCCTGTCTTAGGTTTACACGAATGGGGTAGAGTCCGCGACCCAACCCTGTCGGGTCACGACTCAGCGCCGGAGCCAGTCGATCCCGCTCATGCTCGCCAGCGCCAGTTCGAGAGCATGGGTGCCGTCGCGTCCGTGGCCCTGGGCCTGGAGGGCGAGGTAGAGCTGGTGGGCGAGGGCGAGACCGGGCAGAGCCAGGCGCATCCGCTTGGCCTCGGCCAGGGCGATGCCCATGTCCTTGATGAAGTGCTCCACGAAAAAGCCGGGATCGAAGCGGTTGTCCATGATGCGCGGTCCGAGATTCGAGAGAGACCAGCTGCCTGCCGCACCGGAGCCTACGGATTCCAGCACGGTGGGCAGATCGAGTCCGGCCCGGTAGCCGTAGAGCAGCGCCTCACAGACACCGATCATGTTGGTGGCGATGAGGATCTGATTCACCATTTTGGTATGCTGACCCGCTCCGGGGCCTCCCTGGTGGACGATGGTCTTGCCCATCGCTTCCCAGCAGGGGCGCAGGGCCTCGACGATTTCGCCATCGCCCCCGATCATGATGGATAGCGTCCCGTTCTTCGCGCCCACATCGCCCCCGGAGACCGGCGCGTCGATGGCGTGGACGCCTTTTCCCGCGGCGGCGGCGGCGATTTCCACCGCCAGTGAGGGTTCGCTGGTGGTCATGTCCACCAACACGGTGCCGGGAGCGGCGCCGGCGAGGGCTCCGTGATCGCCGAGCATGACCTCGCGCACATCCTCGGGAAATCCCACGATGGAAAAGACGACATCGGAGGCCGCGGCGACGGCTTCCGGGCTGTCGGCCCACGAGGCGCCGCTCGCGATCAGGTCCCGGGCCTTGTCGCGGGTGCGGGAGTAGACCGTGGCCGAATAGCCGGCCGCGATGAGATGGCCGCACATGCTGGATCCCATGACGCCGGTGCCGATCCAGCCGACGCGGGTTTTTCCGGGAGAGAGAGGGGAAATAGCCATGCCGCGAGTCTCGACCGAAGGGGGAGGGACCGTCAAGCCCCGGCATCTGAAGCGATCTTTGACTTTTTCCCTTCCCACCGTTTACTCCCCTCCCTTGTTCACCCTCCTCCAGACCGATCCGGCCACCAAGGCCCGGCGCGGCCGACTCGAGCTGGCACACGCCACCGTCGAGACCCCGTGCTTCATGCCCGTGGGCACCCGCGGGACGGTGAAATCCGTCCATCCCGCCGAACTGCTGATTCCGGAACTCGACACCCGCATCATCCTCGGCAACACCTACCACCTCTTCATCCGGCCGGGCACGGACATCCTCGCCTCCCACGGCGGTCTGCATCGCTTCATGCGCTGGGATCGCGCCATCCTCACCGACTCGGGCGGCTACCAGGTCTTCTCCCTCGCCAAACTGCGGGAAATCAAGGAGGACGGCGTCCATTTCCAAAGCCACCTCGACGGGTCGAAGCTCTTTCTCGGTCCCGAGACCGCTCTCGAGGTCCAGAAAGTCATCGGTAGCGACATCGCCATGATCCTCGACGAATGCCCGCCGGCCGGCTGCGGGCGCGATTACGCCGCCAACAGCCTCGCCCTGACCCAGCGCTGGGCCGAGCGATCACGCGACTGGATCGAGAGCCACCGTCCCGAGGGACAGCGCCACTTCGGCATCGTGCAGGGTTCCACCTTCGCCGATCTGCGGGAAAAAGCCGCCCGCGACCTGGTGGCGCTCGATTTCGACGGCTACGCCATCGGCGGCCTCAGCGTGGGCGAGAGCGTGCCCGAGATGCTCGCCGCCGTGGAGCACGCCGAGCCACATCTCCCCGCCGACAAACCCCGCTACGCCATGGGCCTGGGTCAGCCGGACCAGTTGCTGGAATTGATCGCGCGCGGGGTGGACATGTTCGACTGCGTGCTGCCCACCCGCGTGGCCCGCAACGGGACCGCCTACACCGCCGACGGCACCCTGAACCTGAAAAACCAGAAACATGAGAAAGACCAGCAGCCCCTGGCCGAGTCCACCCATCCGCTGTGCGAGGGTTTCAGCCGCGGCTACCTGCGTCATCTCATCAAGAACGACGAGATTCTCGGCCTGCGACTCCTGACCCTGCACAACCTCCACTTCTATCTCGACTTGATGAAGCAGGCCCGGCGTGCTATTGAGGTCGGCGTTTTTGCCGATTTCCGAGCCGACTTCATTCGGCGTTACCGCGGCGGCGACGCTTGATCCGGGCGTCGCCCTTTTTTCTCACCACATTCCCTAGCTCCAGAGACCCATGAATTTCCCCCAACTCCACCTCCTGGCCCAAGAGTCGGCGCCAGCCGCGCCCCCGGCCGGACCACCCCAAGGCCCCGGCGGCATGGGTCAGATGCTGCCGATGATGCTCCTGATGATGGTCATCTTCTACTTCGTCCTCATCCGCCCGCAGCGGAAGCAGCAGAAGGAACTCGAGAAAAAACGCGAGAGCATCCAGATCGGCGACGACGTGGTGACCATCGGTGGCATCCACGGTCGGGTGACGAACAAATCTGACCGCACCGTGACGGTGAAAGTCTCCGACAACAACACCAAGATCAAATTCGAGAAATCCGCCATCAACCAGGTGTTTCCCAATAACAAGGAAACCGACTCGGACGCCGACGACGACGAGGAGGAAGCCCCCGAGAAAGGCTGACCCGAACCACGGCGACCTGACCCTCTTTGGTCCCCGACCCAACCCTCTTTGATCTCTCGATCCCCCCCTGTTCCCATGAAGATCCTCGCGCAAACCGCCGCGACCCCGGCCCCCGAAGCTGCCGCTCCCGCGGCCTCGACCGAGAACGCCACTCCCCCGGCCCCGGCCGACACTCCGGCTCCGACTCCCGCCGAGGCTCCGGCTTCCGTGCCGGCGCCGGCCCCGGTGGAAGCATCCACCGCCTCGGTGGAAGTGCCCTCGGCTCCCGACCCGGTCGAGGCGGTCGCCGCCGCTGGCGCCGCGAGCGTCCCGTCTCAGGTCATATTCACCATGGGCGTGGTGCTGATGGGGCTGTTCCTGTGGTATTTCGGTACCGAGTCCTCGCGTCGCAAGCGTCTCATCGGCTCCATCCTGGCCGTGGCGGTGGCGGCGGGTTCCTGGTGGTTTTTCGACTCACTCGGCATCCGCAAGGGCATCGAGATCCAGGGTGGGATCGCCATGACGATCCGGATCGATCCCGGCGAGGGGGAGGACGGCGAGACCAGGCCGGTCACCGCCGCCGCCCAGCAGCAGGCCATCAAGGTCCTGCAAAAGCGTCTCGACAGCCTGGGCACCTCGGACATCACCATCTCGCCGCAGGGTGAGGACCGCATTTTCCTCCAGTTGCCCGGAGTGGGCGACGAGCGCCGCAAGGAAATCGAAGAGACCCTCGCCAAAGTGGCCCGGCTGGAGTTTTCCATCGTTCATCCCGAGAGCCAGTTCCGCGCTCCCCAGGTCGCCGCCGGTGCCGATGTGGTGGCGGGCTGGCGTTCGCTCCCCTACACCGTGGAAGAGGATGACGAGGGCAACCCGATGCCCTCGCGCGGCCATGAGTTGGTAAAGATCAAGCCGGACATGCTGGGCAAGCACGTCTCGCGGGCCTTTCATTTCTACGGCCCCGAGGGTGACGCCATCAGCGTGTCCTTCGACGCGGAGGGCGCCAAAATCATGTCCGCCCTGACCAACCAGCATCAGGGCGATCAGTTGGCCATCATCATGGACGGCGAGATCCTGTCCGCCCCACGCATCAACGAACCGTTTTCCTCCGGCTGCCAGATCACGGGGAATTTCACCCAGGCTTCGGCGACGGCGCTGGCCTCGGCTTTGGAAAATCCGCTGGAAAACCCCATCAAGATCGAGCGCTCCTCGGTGATCTCCCCGACCATGGGCAAGGAAACCATCCGCCAGGGCGTGACTGCCGGGGTGGCGGGTCTGGCGATCACCCTGCTGTTCATCCTCGTCTATTATCGCTTCGCCGGATTGCTGGCGATGGTCGGACTGGCGCTGAATCTCCTGATCATCTTCGGGGCGATGGCGCTATTCAAATTCACCCTCACTCTGCCGGGCATCGCGGGCATCATCCTCACCATCGGGATCGCCATCGACGCCAACGTGCTCATCTACGAGCGACTGCGGGAGGAGATGGCGGCGGGCAAATCGCTGCCGGCGGCCATCAAGACCGCGTTTGAAAAGGCGCTCTCGGCCATCATCGACGCCAACATCACCACCCTGTTCACCGCCATCATTCTCTTCGCGGTGGCGACGGGGACGGTCCGCGGTTTCGCGGTCACTCTGATGGTGGGCATCCTCGCGACCCTTTTCTCGGCGCTGATCGTGACGCGGGTCTGCTTCAGTTGGACCACCGACACCGGCTTTCTCCAGAAGCTGAGCTTTTTCAACATCATCCCCGACAAGATCATCGATTTCCTCAGCAAACGCCGCGTGGCCCTGATGGGTTCGGCGGTGGCTTTCGTGATTTCGATCATCGCCATTTTCGCGATCGATCCCCGGGGGGTGGATTTGAAGGAAGGGGACCTCGTCACCTTCCGCGCCGGGGACGACGTGACCAAGGAGCAGGTGGTGGACCTGCTCGACGAGGCCGCGCTGGATCTGCAGCCCATCGTTCAGATCCAGAAGCCGGTGGGGATGGACGGCGAGTTTGTCACCGTGCGCACCGGGTTTGAAAAGGGTGATGTCGTCATCGACAAGCTCACGGAATCCCTCGGCAAGCTCGATGATCTGACGAAAGACTCCGTCGGTTCCGCGGTGGGATCGGAGATGCTGCGCAGTTCCATGTTGGCCCTGGGACTGGGTCTGCTGGTGATTCTCATCTACCTCACGGTGCGCTTCGAGTTCGCCTTCGCGCTCGGCGCCATCGCCGCGTTGTTTCATGATCTGGTGATTACCCTGGGCATCACTTCCCTGCTGGGTCAGGAGGTCTCCCTGATCACGGTGGGCGCCTTCCTGACCATCGCCGGTTACTCCATCAACGACACCATTATCGTCTTCGACCGGGTGCGTGAGGGCCTGGCCACGAAGCGGGGCAATGTGAAGGATGTGATGAACCACGCGCTGAACGCCACCCTCGGCCGGACGCTGCTGACCTCCGGCACGACCTTGTTGACGGTGGTGGTGCTCTTCCTGTTCGGCGGTCCCGCGATGAAGGGGTTCTCCCTGCCGCTGATCGTCGGCGTGCTGGTGGGCACCTACTCCTCGATCTTCGTGGCGGCGCCAGTCGTGCTATGGTGGGCTCGCCGCACCGGCACCAACCTGCGTCGCGAGGTGCTGGACACCGAGGCCGCGCGGATCGACGCGGGTCCCAGCCAGGCCTGAGCCACGCACCACCCGCGCCCGCGCTTGACAGAGTGACCGTCCGCTCCTAAATTCCCGCCCTTTTTCCGGAGGATTCCCCCTCCCACTCATTTCCGCACCACCAACACGAACGAAAGCGCCAAGTATGCCTGATGTTAACGTCAAAAAAGGAGAGTCGATCGACCGCGCCCTGAAACGCCTCAAGAACAAACTCGAGGCCGAGGGAATCATGGAGGAGATCCGTCGACTGCGTGCTTTCGAAACCCCGGCCCAGCGCACCAAGCGCAAGGCCCGCGCCAAGGCCAAGCGCAGCCGAAACCGTTTCCGCTTCACTCTGGCGGATCCCCATCCGAATGTGGATCGGTCGGATGACTGAATCGGGCGGTGCCGGACGGCCCTGTCGTTGACACGCGAATTTTTCTCCGATCAACGCCGCTCCCGTTCAGTCGAGGGCGGCGTTTTTTCGTTTCCCGATTTCTCTCCCCGCCTCAGCCGCTTGCGCGCGGCCGCTCCCGCACTAGTATTGGCCGGATTTTTCTCCCCTCCCTTCCTTTCCCATTTCAACACCTCCCCACTCCGATGACGTATCGCACCCATCACTGCAACGAACTCCGCCCCGAACACAGCGGCGAGACCGCGACCCTGGTGGGGTGGGTGAACACCAAGCGTGACCATCACGGCGTCATCTTTATCGACGTCCGCGACCGCGAGGGCGTGACCCAGTGCGTCTTTCGCCCGGAGGAAAACGCCGAGGCGGCCGAGGCGAGCCACCAGCTCCGCCAGGAGGATGTCATCCAGGTGACCGGGCGGGTGGATCGCCGGCCGGAGTTCGAGGGCCAGAGCACCGCCAACGCCGCCATCGCCACCGGCGAGATCGAACTGGTGGCCTCCGGCCTGAAAGTGCTGAACAAGGCGGAGGTGCTGCCCTTCCAGCTCGACAAGGAATTGAGCAACGAGGATCTGCGGATGAAACATCGCTACCTCGACCTGCGCCGTCCGCGCATGGCGAAGAATCTGCGCCAACGCCACCAGATCACCAAGGCGATCCGGGATCACCTCGACGCGGCCGGTTATCTCGAGATCGAGACGCCCATCTTGTCCAAATCGACCCCTGAAGGAGCTCGCGACTTCCTCGTGCCGGCTCGGTTGAACCCGGGAAAATTCTACGCGCTGCCCCAGGCACCCCAACAGTACAAGCAGATGCTGATGGTTGCCGGGATCGAGAAGTATTTCCAGATCGCCCGCTGCTTCCGTGACGAGGACCTGCGCGCAGATCGCCAGCCGGAATTCACCCAGGTGGATATCGAGGCCAGCTTCGTGACGGAGGAGGACATCGTCGAACTCATCGAGGGCCTGCTCGCCGCCTCCTTCCGGGCTTCCCGTGGCGTGGAGGTGTCGACGCCTTTCCCGCGCCTCACCTACCGGGAGGCCATGGACCGCTACGGCAGTGACAAGCCCGATCTGCGCTACGACATGGCGATCGAGGATTTCTCGGAGCTTTTCGTCAGCTCCGCCTTCAAGGTGTTCGCTGGCACCGTGGCCAAGGGCGGTGTGGTTCGCGCCATCAATGCCAAGGGCTTCGCCCGCGTCACCACCGGCCAGATCAAGCGGCTTGAGGAGATCGCCCGCGAAGCCGGTGCCGGAGGTCTCGCCTACATCAAGGTCGAGGGGGGCGAGTGGAAATCCCCCATCGTCAAGTTTTTCACCGACGAGGAAAAGGCCGCCCTCACCGAGCGGCTCGGCATCGAGGAGGGCGACCTCGTCCTCTTCGGCTGCGACCAGTGGTCGGTGTGCTGCGAGGTGCTGGGACGCCTGCGCGTAGAGGTCGCCACCATGACCGATCTGCTCGCCGGCAAGGAGGAGGTGCTGAATTTCCTCTGGGTCACGGATTTCCCGCTGCTCGGCTACGATGAGGAGGAGGGCAAATGGAACGCGGTCCATCACCCGTTCACCCGCCCCCGGACCGAGGATCTCGCGCTGCTGGAGAACGAGGCCGATTGGGCCAAAGTCCGCGCCGTGGCCTACGATGTGGTCCTCAACGGCTACGAACTCGGGGGCGGCAGTCTCCGAATCCACGAGCGCGATCTGCAGGCGAAGATGTTCACCGTGCTGGGCATCAGCGACGAGGAGCAGGCGGAGAATTTCGGCCACATCCTTAGCGCCTTTCAGTTCGGCGCCCCGCCCCATGGCGGCATCGCCCTCGGTCTGGACCGCCTCGTCATGCTGGCGTGCCACGAGGACAGCATCCGCGAAGTCATCGCCTTCCCGAAGAACAACAAGGGCGCCGACCTCATGTCCGCCAGCCCGGCGGAGGTCGATTTCAAACAACTGCGCGAGCTGTATGTGAAGTCGACGGTGGGCGAGAAGAAGTGAGCCGGTTCAGGGTTCAGACCATCTCTGATCTCTGAATCAAAGCCGCACCCAATCCTTCAGCTCCTCGTGCTCGAAGATCATCGAGCCCTGGATGGTCAATTCACGACCGGCGTCGGTTTCCAACGCGCGTTGATACATGGCGTGGGCAATGGCCACGTCGGTGTAGGCGAGACCGACGGCGTTGAAGTAGGCGCGCTCATCGGCTGATTCGCGGCCCGGCTTGGCACCAGTCACCAGATCGACGAGGTTGGCGTGGATGTCACTGTCATCGAGGTCGCCGTCCCGATACATCCGGCTCAGGGTCTGGGTGCGATGCTTCACCGTCTCCCAGTCGTCGGTTACGATCTTGTCGCATTGTTTGGCGACGGCATACTCGTCCTCCCAACCGCCGACATGACTGTAGAAGGCGCCCGGCTTCATCCAGGCCGCCTTGAGTAGTGGAGCCTGGGCGCTGGTGGCGGTGACGATGATGTCCGCGCCGTCGGTCGCTTACTGTAGATCGGTGCCCGCGGCCACGAAATCCATGCCCGGCATCAGGGGCGACATCTCGCGGATGAATTGGGCCTCCTCGTCGTCGGTCTTGGCACCAATCCGGCATTCTTTCAATCCCGGTCGCACCGTTTTCATGGCGATGAGGTGCATCTTGGCCTGTTCGCCGGAACCGATGAAACCAATGACCTCGGAGTCCTCCCGCGCCAGATGCTTGGCGGCGATCGCGCCCATGGCCCCCACCCGCATGTTGGAACAGAGCGTGCCCTCCATGAAGGCGATGGGAAAGCCGGTCTCGATCTCGCTGAGAATGATGACCGCCGACAGGTTCTGCAGCCCGTGCTTTACCGGGTTGGGAGGAAAGACGGAAACCCACTTCACTCCGCAGATCTTTTCCGGCAGAAAGGTGGCCGGCAGGCAGTTGATCCGTTCCTGGGTGTCCTGATTGAAGATTTGGACGATCTTTTCGGGAAACAACACCTCGCCCGCCTGGAACGCGGTCATGGCGTGTTCGGCCGCCTCCATCGCCATGCGAAGATCGAGACAACCGGCGCGGAGCAGGTCTTCCTGGGAAAGGTAACGGCAGCGGATGGCATGTTGATGACTCATGCCGCAAGCTCCCGCCGATCAACCGCCTGCGATCTGCCGGAGCTGTCAAAACCTGATCGGATATTGTTCCCTCAGAACTCCGCCCAACCCGGCACCCGCGGAAAGGGAATGACGTCGCGGATATTGGCCACGCCGGTAACGAACATGAGCAGCCGCTCGAACCCGAGACCGAATCCCGCGTGCGGCACGGTGCCATAGCGACGCAGATCCACATACCACCAGTAGTCCTCCTCGGAGAGCCCGTGCGATGCCAGGTTAGACTGGAGCAGGTCGAGCCGCTCCTCGCGCTGGCTGCCCCCGACGATTTCCCCGATACCTGGCACCAGCAGATCCATGGCGGCCACCGTCCTCCCATCCTCGTTCAGCCGCATGTAGAAGGGCTTGATCTCGCGGGGATAGTTGTAGACCGTCACCGGACACTTGAAGTGCTTCTCGGTCAGGTAACGCTCGTGCTCGGACTGAAGGTTGTGGCCATATTCGACCGGATACTCGAATTTCTCGCCGCTGGCCTGGAGAATTTCCACCGCCTCGGTGTAGCTGACCCGTTCGAAGGCGCGGTCGCGCACGAACTCGAGCCGCTCCCACAGTCCCTTGTCGATGAACTTTCCGAAAAACTCGAGATCCTCGGCGCAGTGTTCGAGGGCATCCTCGACCAGGTACTTGATCATGGCCTCGGCCAGGTCCATGTCGCCGCCCAGATCGCAGAAGGCCATCTCGGGCTCGATCATCCAGAACTCGGAGGCGTGACGCGAGGTGTGGGAATTCTCCGCCCGGAAGGTCGGTCCGAAGGTGTAGATGTTCGACAGGGCACAGGCGAAGGTCTCGCCCTCGAGTTGACCGCTCACGGTGAGGTAGGCGCGCTTGTCGAAGAAATCCTTCTCGTCGTTCCCGGCGGCAAAATCCTCGCCCTTCAAAGTCGTCACCCGAAACATCTCCCCGGCGCCCTCGCAGTCGCTGGCGGTGATGATGGGAGTGTGCACGTAGACGAAGTCGCGCTCCTGAAAGAAGCGATGAATCGCGTAGGCCATCCGACTCCGCACCCGGAAGACGGCGCCGAACAGGTTCGAGCGCGGGCGCAGGTGGGCGATGGAGCGGAGAAACTCCATGCTGTGCCCTTTTTTCTGGAGCGGAAAATCCTCCGCGGCGTTGCCGTGCACGATGACCGCGCACGCCTGAATCTCCCAGGCCTGACCGCCGCCCTGAGAGGCCACGAGTGCGCCCGTCACCTCGACCGAGGCGCCGGTGCGCAGGTGGATGATCTCCGTTTCGTAATTGGCGAGATCCGCGTCGGCGATCACCTGGATCCCCTTGAGGCAGGAGCCGTCGTTGACCTCGATGAAGGAAAAGGCCTTCGAATCGCGCCGCGTCCGCACCCAGCCCTGGATCCGGACCTCGTCGCAGGGGCCATCGGCGGCGTGGAGAGTTTTGACGAGAGAACGCGCGGATCGATCCGGGGAAAAGCTGTCAGACATGAGGGGAAAATAGGACCGGCGTCCTCGACTCACAAGGGCGGACTGGTTTCGGGAGAGGCCAAATTCCTCGTGGACGCCCGGCGGTGCGCCCCTACCGGGTTCGATGAGGTAGGGACGCCTCGCCGAGGCGTCCGCCGTGATGAAGAGAGGAGGTCGTCTCGGACAAAGAACTGTCTACCCCAGTCCCGCGACTTCCCAACCTTTCCGGTACTCGCGCTTCAGGAAACGGTTCGCTTCCTCGACATCAGTGACCTTCAAGTTCGCGGAATCCCAGGTGATTTTCGTCCCGCTCCGGTAGGCTACGTTGCCCAGCAGCACCGTCTCCGTCAACGGTCCCGAGTAGGCGAACGGGGTATCGCTTTTTACCTCGCCGCGTATCGCCTTCACCCACTCCTCGTAGTGGTTGTGATCCGGCAAGTCCGCCCACTGGTAGTCCGGGAAATTCTCCTTGGGAAACAGCTCCGGCATCTCGGGAAAGCCCACGAACAGATTGCCCATTTCCCCGACGTACAGAATGCCGTTTTTCGATCCTTTCCAATCGGCCGGTGCCTGGAAGATCTCGCTCGGTGGCATCTTTCCCGCCTCGTACCACGTCAGTTTCAGCGTCTCGGTGGTGTGCGCCGTCCCGGGAAACACGTAATGAACCAGGCACCATTCGGGTCCCGATTCCGGATGCGGCGGAGGTCCCTCGGCCTCGATCATGGTCGGCGGCCCGAGTTCCAGCGCGTTGACCACCGGATCGAGAATGTGGCAGCCCATGTCGCCGGCCACCCCGGTACCGAAATCCCACCAGCCTCGCCACTTGAACGGGTGATAAGCGGCGCCAACGAAGGGCCGCTCCGGAGCCACCCCGAGCCATTGATCCCAATGCACGGTGGCGGGGGGAGCTTCCCCTCCGGTCGGCCTGTCCATGCCCTGTTCCCAGAAATTGATGGGTCGGTCGGTCCAGGCATGCACCTCGCGGACTTTGCCGATCACCTTGTCCTTGCGCAGCGCGTGTACCGCCGTCTTGATTCGCCGGGTGGCGTGATGCTGGATGCCCATCTGGGTCACCAGGCCGGGATGCTCCGCCGCGATCTTCGCCAACTGCCGAGCCTCGTGGATGGAATGCGTCAGCGGCTTCTGCGTGTAGCAATGCAGCCCGAGTCCGAGGGCCGTCGCCGTGACCGGGGCGTGGGTGTGATCCGGCGTCGAGACCATCACCGCGTCGATTCCCGGTTGTTCCAGCAGCTTGCGCCAGTCCGTGTATTTCTTCGCCTTGTCAAAACGAACCGCCGCCTTGGCGAGGCGTTCTTCATCGATATCACAGATGGCCACGATCTCGTTGCCCGGCGCGACTTCGAGCATGTCCGACCAGCCCTTGCCCCCCACGCCCACGCAGGCGATGGCGACCTTCCGATTCGGCTCGGCCGATGATAGAAAAGCGGGCGCGGCGAGACCGGCACCGGCGAGCGCGGTGCCGCGTTTGAGAAACTGGCGGCGGGAATGGGAAACAATCATGCCCTCATCTTGCTGTCGCGAGGCCCCGATCGACAAGCTCGGTCCCGCCCGTCATCACGCCCTCATTTGAGCAAATCCCCCGCTTGCGCTCGCTGCGAGGGAGCGGCCTGATCGTCCGCTGCCACCAGGCGCAGCACCTCCATGGCTTCCTCCCGCCGACCGGCGGCCAACAGAGTCTCCGCGCGGGACATCCGCAACGATCCCCGCCAGGAACCACCCACTTTGTCCGGATCGGCCCGATCCAGAATGGCGAGGGCCTCGTCATGCTTTCCCTGCCTGACCAGAACCCGGGCCGCGCCTTGCAAGGCGTAGAAAAAATCCGCTCCCCCGGTGTTCGTCACGGATCCGGCGATTTCCCGATAAGCTTCCAACGCCGACGCGTCATCCGCCATCACCATCTCACGATGCTGACCCGTCGCCCGCAGCATGCCGAGACGCTGTCGCGGCTCGGTGGTGTACTCCAGCGCCAGGCGGAAATCGGCGTCCGCCCGATCACCCACCTTCGCCGCCGAAAAGGCCCGCGCGCGCGCGAAAGCTCCGGTCCCGATCTGCCAGAAGGGCCATTGACTCAAATCCTCGTCTCCAAAACCCTCGATCACGCCATCCCAATCACGCTGAGCCAGAAGATTCTCCATGCGTGCCGTCATCCCCACCGGGGCGAGGGGGATTCGCCCCGCCAACGATTCGGCTCTTTCAAAATCACCAAGCTGACGGGCGACAGCCGCGCCGCGCGACAACGCGTCGGCGACCTGAAAATCTGTCAACCCTTCCCGGGCGGCGAGCTTTTCCCAGGCCGCCAGGGCCTCCGCGTGTTTCTTTTCCTGACTCAGCAGATCAGCCGCCCGGCTCAGGATCAGGTAGTCGGTCACCTCGGGATCGGCGTCGAACGCGTGGGAACGACCGTCATGGAAATGCGCGAACTTCATCGGCTCGTGAAAGCCCCCGGTGCCCGTGGGGGAAAACGCCGAGAGTTCCACGCCGTTTTCCCGCATCCGCTGACGGCAGATGTTGAAATGCCAGGGCAGGCTCTGGGATGGCTTGCGACCCACGACCTGGTTCAGTGGATCATTCTCATCCTCGGTCACGGGGATGCGGATCTCGACTATCCAATGGTCCTCGGCCACACTTGTGGCGACCTCGGCCTGTGACTCCCAGCGAAACCAGGCGTCGCGATCCGCCCCGCGGTCGAGATCGACCAGCGCGCCGGCGGGATTCACCGCGATCTGGTAGTAGCGATGCGAATCGGTGTCGAGATGGATCTCGATGAGATCACCATACCAGATGGCCTGGTCTCCGTTCTTCCGTGTCGCGATGTTGAGCGGTTCGCCGGGTTTCTCCTCGCAGCGGATCGCGAGATAGAGATGGTGACCGCCCCGGTCCCACCCCGCCATCACTCTCGTCCCATGGATGGGCGCGCGCCCGGTTTGCAGCTCCCGCAGCACCCCGGTCGAGGAGACCGGCACCTCGCGCCAGTATTGATCGTCGAGTTTCCCATCGATCACGATCGGTTCCTTCGGTTCCCATACCGTGCGCAGCCCGGGCACCGGACCGCGTTTCTGACTGAGCAGCTCAGACTTGCTCCGCAGGGCATCGAGAAAGTCGTCGATCAACGCCAGGCGCTGTCCATGGATGCTGTCCGCCGACGCCTTCTCCTTGGCCGCCTCGAAGAGCGCCAGCGCGGTGTTCACCGGCTCGAGCCCGGTTTCCATGGCCTGCCAGTGCGCTTCGCAGTGGTCGAAAAAGGCCCGCATCTCGCCCGCCGCCGGCCCGTAGAACAGACGGCAGTACTCGTCCAGCATCGCCACCGCGTCCACCGACTCGCCGCCCCAGTAGGCGCGCGCGGTGAAATAGACCTGGAAGTGGTTGAAACCGATCCCGACCTTGTCAAAGTCCTGCCGCATGCTCAGCCAGATATCCTCCCCCTCGGAGAGACCCTTCGTCGCGTTGACGCTCCCCACCAGACTACGCGCGGTGAAGGCCGGCAGATACCAGCCGCGGTCGGTGAAAGGATAGTTCTCGAAAATCATCAACGGATTGTCCGTCTTCCCTCGCCAGCCCTCGCGCAGGGCCGCGATCTCCTCCTGCTGCTCGGGCAGATTGCTCCGCGGACGCCGCCCGCCCACGATGAGCACCCGCACATTCGGCTCCAGTTTGGCGATGTTCGTCGGCGGCGCGGTGTTGGCCCCGTAGGCGCAGCAGACGATGCCCTTGTCCGGGTGCGTTTTTCCCACCTCTTTCGCCACCCGGTTCACGAAATCCCAGACATGATTCGACAACTTTCCCCTGTCGCCCATCTCCGGCACATCCTTGCCCTGGCACAGCTCGCATTGGCAAATGGCGATGTAGGCGTCGGGCGGCATGATGGAGACCGTCTCATAGTCGTAGATTTCGAACTGGGCGCGCGCCCAGCGCACGGTGTGCTCGAACAACTCCGCGTTGGAGTAGCACAGATGATTCAGCCGCTCGCCCGCCTGATTGTCGCGCCGTCCCCCGTAGAGGGCGAACCAGTCCGGATGCTCGCGGAGAATGGTGTCGGTCTGCGTCATCCCGTGCATGCCATGGGCGATCATGAGTCCGTAGGGTTGCCGGATGCCCAGGCGCATCATCCACCACATGGTGTCGTCGCTGGCCGTGCTCCAGCGGACATTGAACTGCCTGACCGCGAAGTCCGGTCGCACCGTCTCGTCGATTTTCGGTAGAGGAATGCTCGTCAGCCTGGGCACCACCTCCCCAAGCTCGCCCGGCAGGTACCAGCGCACCCCGAGACTCCGGAGAAAGCCGCACACCGCGTTGTATGAGCCGCGCTCGTCGAAGTTCCAGATCTCGAATGTCTCATCCTTCGCCGGAGTCGCGCCGTCCGGTTTTCCCAGTTCTGCGGGCAGCCGTTGGCGGTGCTTGTACATGCCCCCGTTGGGCGCGCCCCAGGCGTAGCCCGCCAGCGCCTCCCATGCGGCCTGGAATTTTCCGCTGACGATTTCGCCGTTATTCTTCGCCCACGGTTCCACGGGAGTGAAATCGGTGTCCTCCCCGATCAGTGCCAACCAACTGTCGCCCGACACCATGCGATAGGCTCCATCCTTCAATCCCTCCGCCGTGATGCCCAGCTCCTCGGTGTGCGGACTGCGTCCCACATACACCCGCACCGTGCCCCCGTCGGTCGGCGAGGTCACGATGGGCAGCCGCGCGCCGGAAATTTTTTCCACATACCTTTGCAGATCCGCCGCCGCCAGACGGGCGGAGCGCGTCGGTCGCTCGGCGATGACGATCTCCGCGCGCGGCGTGCCGTCTTCCACCAGAAAGGGGGCCGCGCTTAGCGGCTCGACCCCGATGAGAAACAGTAGAGAGAGACAGATGCGCAACCACATGCCGCCATCAAAGCGACAAACCCTCTCCCTGACAATGGCGCGGATCAGGAGAACGGCGCTCCGCTCTCAGCTTTCCTTGCCCTGCCCGGCGGGAGCCGCCTTGATCACGAAGTCGTCGTAGTGGACGTCGTCGACATTGGTCGTCAGACTGACGAGCGACTTGGTCGGATGGGCGTTCCCCTCGGACTCGAACTCGGCGACCTCCTTGCCATCCACCAGCACGGTGACCACCGGTCCCCGGGTGCGGATGACGAGGTCGTGCCACTCCTCGCGATCCAGATCCAGATCGAAGCGCGCGGTCTTGGTCTCCAGCAGCGCCTTGGTTTCCTCATCCAGGCCGGCGGGGGACTTCTTCTTCTCGTAGATCGCGTTCTCCATGTTGCCCGTCTTCGCGTCGGCGATGTTGCCGCCCGTGGGGCTGATGGACACACTGGTGATGTGGCCGGCATGGGAACCCTGAAAGTCCTTGTCGTCGAACCACACGTTGAATCGCTCCGCCGTTTCGCCAACGAAATTGAACTTCACACTCACCTCCATGTCCCGCCTGCCCTCAAAGCGGATGGAGTCGACCCCCGCATGGTCGTTGATGTCGATGGTCTTGCCGATCAGGACACCGTCCTGGATGACGCTCTCGCTCTTGTAGTGACCCCAGCGCTCGCCAAATCCCTCGCCCGAGAAGTCATCCTCGAAAATCACCTCGCTGTAGTAGAGCTCCTCCTCAGCGCCCCGGCGCTTCGCGTCCCACTCCTTGAGAAAGGCCTGGTCCGCCTCCGAGAGCTGATCCAGAGCCACATCATGCACCTGGTCCCGCACCCGTATCCTCACTTTGCCATCACGGTAGTCGAGCAGTTCAGCGTGGATGGTGCGACCCTTGATGTCGGTGAAGTCCCGGAAATCGCGCGCCTGCAGAGGCAGCGTCACGAGCAGGGCAATAGCCAGGGCAAGCGTGGTTTTCATGGCCGGATTCTAGCGTTGCACCCCCGTCACCGCAAGCGTCGTGATGGCGACATCACGGCGCCACCGGCGGTAGTCTGTCGGCGAATCCGGCTCCCGTCCTCCTCAGCTCACTGATCGTGTCGGCCCGCATTTTCTCCACCAACCCGGCCCGCGATTGCTCGCGCGCCAGGTTGGTCAACTCCTCGGGATCGCTCTCCAGATCGTAGAGTTCCTCGACCTCGCCCTCGATGAAGGTGCGGATGTACTTGTGGCGACCATCGTGGATCGACGCGTACCATGGCACCCCGGCGGTTTTCATCAGGACGGCGGGATCACTCGGGATAGTGTCCGTGTCCGATCCGTAGAACGCCCCGGTGTGAACCGTCAGCAGCGGTCGATCCCATTTCGTCTCCGGATTTTCCAGCAAAGGCGTCAGATCGCGGCCGTGCATTTCCCAGGGCAGATCGATCCCGGCAAAGGCGAAGAATGTCGGCACCAGATCCACTCCACCGACCGGCGTCTCGCTGACTTTTCCCCTCGGCAAACGCGACGGCATGGAGACGATCAGCGGGCTGCGGATGTTCGCGTCGTAGGGCGCCACCTTGGTGCGGAAGCCGTGCTGTCCCCAGGCAAAGCCCTGGTCGGAGGTGAAAACGATGAGCGTGTTGTCATATTGCCCCGACTCCTTCAGAGCGTCGATCAAGCGACCCACCGACTCGTCGAGCGCCAGCACGCCCTGGTGATACTGCCGCACCCAGCTGTTGAGATCGCTGCCGTGAATTCCGCTCTTCGGTTCGAATCCGCCATAGGCCAGCGGTTTCCCGATGAAATGCGGCAACCCGTCCTCGCCCTTCGCCCAGAGTGACGAGTCTTGCAGGTAGGCCGGTTTGCCGGGCCGCGGCGGGTAGATGTCGGTCGGGATCGGAACCTTCAGATCCGGATAGGCGTCGAGATGCCGCTGTGCCGGTGTGTAGGGGCCGTGTACCGCGCCGTAGCAGAGCCACAGATACCAGGGCTTCTCCGGATCGCGATGCTCCCCCCTCAGGTAGTCGATGGCCCATTCGGTGTAGTTGTCGGTGGAGTAGCCCTTCACCATCTCCGCCTCGCCGCCGTTGGTTTCGATGAGCTGATCCTTGTAGTAGCTCCCCGCGTTTTTGGGATAGCGAGGCCGGTTCCACACCTTCTGAAAATCCCAATCCCGTCCCGCGCCGGTATCCGTGCCCGTGTGCCATTTCCCGATGTGGGCGGTCTGGTAGCCGTTCTCACGAAAGACCCTCGGCCAGAAAGGACATTTCTCGGGATCGTATTCGCTACCGGGATAGTCGCCTTCCATCCGCATCGACTCCACCGCGTGCTGATAGTGCCCGGTCAGCAGGGTGGCGCGCGACGGCATGCACCAGGTGCCGATGTAGGCGTAGCGGAAGCGGACGCCCTCCGCCGCCAACTGATCGAAATGCGGCGTCTCGACAAAGTCATAGGCCTCCGGGTAGCAGCTGATCGTCCGGTGCGAATGATCGTCGGTGTAAATGAAAAGAATATTCGGCCGCTCGGCGGCGGGAAGCGCGCTAGGCGCGAGGAGAAAAAGCGCGCAAAGGATCGTTCGCATGAAGCGAGACTAGACAGGGTTGGGTCTCCGATTCAACCCTCTTTGGTCCGGACTTTCCCCGGATCGCGTGATTGTCCAGAGCCGAGCGGGCCGTTACAAATGGAGTCATGTCGATCAAAGCCCTGCTGCTCGCTCCGGTCCTTCTCGCTTTGCCACTCGCGGCCGCCGAACGACCTAACATCGTCTTCATTCTGGCCGATGATCTCGGTTATGCCGAGTTGGGTTGCTACGGGCAGGAAAAGATCCGCACTCCCCGGATCGACTCGCTCGCGGCGGACGGGATGCGCTTCACCCGCAACTACTCGGGCAACGCGGTCTGCGCTCCCTCGCGCTGCGTGCTGATGACCGGCAGACATCCCGGTCACGCGGAGGTCCGGAACAACCGCTCCATGATTCCCCTCGGCGAGCCCGAGGGCCAGCACCCGATCTCCGCGGAGGCGATCACCGTGGCGGAGGCTCTGAAAAAAGGCGGCTACGTCAGCGGCATCTTTGGCAAATGGGGCCTGGGCAACATGGACTCGACCGGCAATCCGCTGAAACAGGGCTTTGATCGCTTCTTCGGCTTCAACTGCCAGTCGCACGCGCACAGCTATTACCCGGCCGCGCTGTGGGACAATGAGAGCACCTTTTCCCTCGGCAATGTGCCGCCGGTGCCGGGTCACGGCGGCCTGCCCGCGGGGGCCGATCCGAAAGATCCGCGCAGCTACGATCTCTACAAAGGCCGGGACTACGCGCCCGATCACATCAACGCGCGGGTGCTGGACTTCATCCGCGAGCATCGGGACGAGCCGTTTTTCTGCTACTACCCGACCATCATTCCCCATGTGGCGCTGCATGTGCCGGATGAGGATCTGGCGCCCTATCTGGCGGAGAAATGGAACGACCCGCCTTTCACCCGCGATAAGAGCGGCTACACCCCGCACTTCACCCCCCGCGCCGCCTATGCCGCGATGATCACCCGCATGGACACGTATGTGGGCCGCGTGCTCGACCTGCTCGATGAGCTGGGAATCGCCGACAATACCCTCGTGGTCTTCACCTCGGACAACGGCACCACCCACCTGGGCGATGAGGTGGACTACGAATTTTTCGACAGCGTCGGCGATCTGCGCGGACTGAAGGGCGATCTCTACGAGGGCGGGATCCGCGTCCCCCTGCTGGCGCGCTGGCCGGGAAAGATCGCGCCCGGCCGCGTCTCGGATAGGGTGACCGGCTTCGAGGACTGGATGCCGACCCTGCTCGATCTCGCGGACCTGAAATCCGAGACTCCGGAGGGTATCGACGGCATCAGCATCGCTCCCACCCTGCTGGGCGGGGACCAGCCGACTCGCGATTTTCTCTATCGGGAGTTCGGCGGCTACGGAGGGCAGCAGTCCGTCTGGCTGGGGGATCGATGGAAAGGCATTCGTCGGGATCTGCTGCCGCGCGGCAAGCGCAAGGCCTCCGACATCCCGGTGAGGACGGAGCTCTACGATCTCCACGCCGACGAGTCGGAAGCGGTGGATGTCGCCGCTGAACATCCCGATGTCGTGGCCAGGATCGAGGCCCTGATGAAAAGCGAACGGGTGCCGTCGGAGACTTTCGCGATTCCGGTGCTGGACGGTGCCGAATAATCCTGGACATGAAACCCGCCCCACTTCTCCTCGCCGCCGCGCTCTGCCTCGCTGGCGGCGCGACCTTGTCCGCCGACGATCTCATCCTGGCCGAGAACGGAATCAGCCGGGCGCCGATCATCCTATTCGCCGACGCGCCACCGCTGACCCGTGAGGCGGCCGAGGAGTTGGCGCGCTGTCTGGAGAAGGTCACCGGGGCCGCGCCGGAACTGATCATCGGCGCGCCGGACGCGATACCGGACCGCGCCATCTGGGTGGGTGTGCAACCGGCGGTGCGGGGATTGTTTCCCGAACTCGATCTCGATTTCGCCCATCCCGAGGAGATCCTCATCGCGGCCAACGCGCGCCACGTGCTCATCGCCGGGCGTGACCGCTGGGATCCGGATCAATTGGTGGTCGAGGGCATCAATGAGAAAATCATCGGTCGACAGTCGGAATACGGCACCGTCAACGCGATCCACACTTTCATCCAGGAACAGCTCGGCGTCCGCTGGCTCTGGCCCGGCGAGCTGGGAGAGGACTATCCGACACGCCCCACTCTGTCGCTTGCGCCCTTCGCGACGCGCTTTCATCCCCAGATCCGTTCCCGGGGCGGCACTTTCAACTTTTCCGCGCTCAGCAACAAGGGTTATGGGCGCGCCCATCTCTGGACGCGTCGCCAGCGACTCCAACTGGACTCGTTGACCATCGGCGGAGGTCACGGTTTTGGTGATTGGTGGGAGCGCCATCACGAGACGCATCCGGAGATCTTCGCGCTCCAGCCCGACGGCTCGCGCAACGGCCATCCCAGCCCGCGCAACGCCAAGCTCTGCCAGTCCAACCCCAAAGTCTGGGAGCTGTGGCTCGAGGATGTGGGGGAATCGCTGGCGAAAGACCCTAACCAGACCATTTTCAACGGCTCTCCCAACGACGGCTGGTCGAGTGGCCATTGCGTCTGTGAAAGCTGCCGCGCCTGGGATCACCCGGACGCGGAGCCGCGGCTGATGCATTGGCACCATTTCCGCGAGGAGCGTCCGGCGCTCTCGGACCGCCACGTCACGTTCGCCAATCATCTCGCGGCGAAGTTGAAGGAACGTTACCCGGACCGCGACTATCGGGTGATGATGCTGAGCTATGGCCATTCGCGACCCGCGCCGATCAGGGCTCGCCCGGCGGAGAATGTCATCATGGCCAGTGTGGCGAACTTCTATGGACGCACCGATCTGGTGGATCGCGGGTCCACCTGGGGCACCACTCATCGCGATCAGTTCGCCGCCTGGGGAAAGCTTTCCCATCACCTGATGTGGCGCCCCAACACCGGCTCGCCGGCGGGCTGGCAACAGGGGCTGCCGGACCTGTCGGTCGCCCAGACCATCGCCGACTTGAAATTCGCGGCGGAGAACCACTGCCTCGGTCTGTTCATCGACTCCGTCTGGGAACACTGGGCGACCCAGGGTCCCCAGTATTACGTGATGGCCCAACTGGTGTGGAATCCCGGAGCCGACGCGGGGGCGATACTCGATGATTACTACCGGCGTGCTTTCGGCCCGGCGGCCGCCGATGTGCGCGCCTATTTCGAGGAGATCGAGACCGCGCGCATGGCGTTTGTGAAAAGTCACGGCTACGAGAGCGGTGTCGGCGCCTTTCCGGAACTCTACACGGAGGAGTTGCTGGCTCTTCTGGCCGGGCATTTGAGTCAGGCGTTGAAAAAGACCGATGGAGCGTCCGGGATTTTCTCCGAGCGGGTGGCGTTCGTCCGCTCGGGACTGGCATACACCCGACGGCTGATGGAGATCACCCGCGCGATGAACGGCTACTGGGACGCGCCCGATGAGCGGGTCGCCGACACGGTGCGCGAATGGTGGGCCGCCCAGGAGGCGCTCTGCGCCGAGTATCCCCACGCCATCAACTGGGGACCGGTCCGGCCCAACGCTCCCCGCATGCTCGGACTCCATCCCGATTTTCCGAATCCCAAGGCCCGGAAAAAGCCGAGCGCGAAACAACCCGATGATCTGGATCAGAATTGATCCGGTCAATTAGCGGAATGGTTGTCCCTTCGGGCCGCGGCCCTTTTGCTTCCCGACTTCGTTCCGGCTCAGTCAGGTGGCACGGGCTATCATCTATCATCGCGCCCGGTGCCACCCCGCGGAATCGAGATTACCTATCGCAAAGTGTTGGAGAACCCTGTCCAGAGCGGACTCGGCATCCGACTTTGTCGCATGTCTCCTCACCAGATAATACAGCGTGGTGAGAGCATGCGAGGGGATCGTCGCGTCGAGCTTCCCGGAAGCAATCAAGTTGAGGACTTGGGCGGCAGCGACTTCGTGCGGGGCGCGATTTTGAAATACGTCCAGCAGGACGTTGATATCCACAGTGACCTTCACGAATGCTTGCCATCGAGATGGTCGAGATACGCCACTTCGCAGTCCGTCATGGGCTCAATCATCCCGATCATGGCTACGACATCGGGATGGAGGTCGCTCTCGACGATTTCGCGAAGTCGCCGGGCATGGCCTGCCCAAACAGCCTCAGCCGTAATGCCTCGGGAGGCGGAGAATGCCTTGAGAAAGTCCAGATCCTCTTCCGGGAGGGCGACAACCAAAATGGACATGAGAAAAGCTGCCATCACGCACCTCACGGGTCAAATGATCAATCCAGATCCGTCACCTCCGATGAAGCTGTTTCGGACTCCGACAAGCGGGTCGAATAGTCGCCGCGCGGAAGAACTCAGACTGCCATTGGCCCCACCCATTCGGGTTGATCCGGTCAATTAGCGGCAGTTTTCGCACTGACTGCAATACATCAGCCGTGCCGCCGTCATGGCGGGGGAATACCGGTTGACCGCATCGGGGTTTGCACGCATTCTTGGCGCTCATTTTTCGACTCACCCATGCCAGCGAAAATCTACACCGACAAAGACGCCGATCTCGGCGTTCTCAAAAACAAAACCCTTGCCGTGATCGGATTCGGTTCGCAGGGACACGCCCACGCCCTCAACCTCAAGGATAGCGGCATGAAGGTCATCATCGGCCTCTATGCGAAGAGCAAATCCCGCCAGGTGGCCGAGGAATACGGCTTTGAAGTCATGGACACCGCCGACGCGGTCAAAGCCGCCGATGTCATTTTCGTGGCCTGTCCCGACACCAAGATCGCCGGCATCTACGAGGCCGACATCGCCCCCCACTTGGTGAAAGGCAAGACGCTGCTCTTCAGCCACGGCTTCGCCATCCACTTCAAGACCATCACGCCTCCGGCCGACGTGAACGTGATCATGGTCGCCCCGAAAGGCCCCGGCCACATCGTGCGCCGCCAGTTCGTCGAAGGCAAGGGCGTGCCGTCGCTCATCGCCGTGCATCAGAATCCCGGCAAGGACGCGAAGAAGATCGCTCTCGCTTGGGCCAAGGGCATCGGCGGCACCCGCGCCGGTGTGTTCGAGACCGATTTCAAGGAGGAGACCGAGACCGATCTCTTTGGCGAGCAGACCGTGCTTTGTGGCGGCGTCAGCCAACTGATCACGGCCGCCTACGAGACGTTGGTGGAAGCCGGTTACCAGCCCGAGATGGCCTATTTCGAATGCCTCCACGAGCTGAAGCTGACCGTCGACCTGATCAACGAGTCCGGTATTTCCGGGATGCGCTTTTCCATCTCCGACACCGCCGAATGGGGAGATCTCACCACCGGCCCGACCATCGTGGACGCCTCGGTGAAGAAGAAAATGCAGCGCGCGCTCAAGAACATCCAGTCCGGCAAATTCGCCAAGGCGTGGATCGAAGAGTCCGCCAGCGGCGGCAAGAACTTCAAGGCTCTCCGCAAGGAAGGCGAGAATCATCCGATCGAGAAAGTCGGCAAACGCCTCCGCGGCCTGATGCCGTGGCTGAAGAAGCGCGACATCAAGGGCGCCCAGGCGGCCTATCATTGATCCCACCCACAGTCCCGCCCGGAACACGCCCGTCATTTCACGGGGTTGACCGGTCCGGGGCTTGGAGTTTGTGTTTCGCGGGCCACCTGACCATTTGGCGGGTGGCCCGTTTTCTTTTTCCCCAACCCATCCGCGCCGATGAATCCGCTGAATGACCGCGGCTACGCCCTGTTCGATCTGGACCACACGCTGCTGCCTTTCGACACCCAGGCGCTGTTCTGCAACCATGTGTTGCGTCGCGAGCCTTGGCGCGCCGTGTTCCTCCTCTGGTTCCTGCCCTGTGTGCCCCTCGGGGTGTTCAGGATCGTGTCGCTGCGCTGGTTGAAGCGCCTGTTCTGCGGCTATCTGTGGGGCATGAGACGCGAACGTCTCGGGGAACTGGCGCGGGAATTCGCGGAGCGGGTCGTCCCCGCCGTGCTCTACCCGGAAGTCCTCGCCGAATTGCGTCGGCATCAGGCCGAGGGGCGGATCACCATTCTCAACTCGGCCAGCCCGGGCATCTACGTGGGAGAGATCGCGGCGGCGTTGGGTTTCGACCACTGGGTGGCTACCCGCCTGGTTCTGGAGGACAGGATGCCCTTCTTTCCCGCCATCGACGGTCCCAACAACAAGCACGAGGCCAAGATCGGGGCGATGCGGCATCTGTTGCCTCCCTCTTTCGATCCGGAGAGCGGCGAGCCACTGCCGGACAGTTGGGGCTACTCGGACAGCTCGGCTGACGTGCCCATGCTCAAGCTATGTGAGCGGGCGGTGATGATTCATCCGGGCGAAAAATTCGCCGCCATCGGCGCCGAACACGGTTGGCGGACCCTGCGTCCGCCCCAGCCCTACCGCGGACGTTGGGGCGGTCGCTTCGCCAGCTTTCTCCAGGCGGTGGGACTTTATCGCATCCGTCAGCTCTCCGGCGACACGGAGTCGGTGGCGGATCCCAGGGGCGCCGAATAGTCCGAGGGCGAGTCCAGCAATTGCCTCGCGTTGAACAGCCCGGTCTTGTGGGCGTAGAGCAGGGCCGCGGCGACAATGGCGGTCGCCGCGGTGGAGACGATGATCCACTTGTTCTGGAGCAGTTGCTCGGGCTCGAGCCGGGCGCCGACCTCGCTCATGGCATGACGGAAATACATCACCACCGCCAGGATGATGAGTGGAAAGACGAAGACCAGATTGTTGAGCGGCGGGTAGCTGCAGATCGCCCAACCGGCGCAGAAGCAGAACAGGTTCGCGTAGGTGATCATGGCGATGATCAGGCTGCGGTCGGTGTAGACCTGGAACGATTTGCGGTATTGGCCGCTCAGTTCCTTGTCATTGATGAAACGGAACTCCGAGTAGCGCTTGCCCGTCATGAGCAGGCCTCCGAAGCACCACCACGCCAGCATGATCGAGAGCGGGGGGTAACGGGTCGTCTCAACCAGGGCGAACCAGCCCAGCCAGAGCCGGATGGGGTTGTTGAAGGATTCCGCGATGACATCCAGAAAGGCGCGGTCTTTGAGTCGTACCGGTTGCACGTTGTAAACCAGCCCGCTGAAAAGGAGCAGGGCCAGGGCGATCCAGTAGCCGGGATTTTGAAACCACCAAAAGGCGAGGCCGAACCCCACCACCGAGCAGCCCGCCATGATGCCCCAGAGTATGGGCACGCTGACCTTGCCCGCCGGGATGGGACGCATCTTTTTGCGCGGATGCAGCTTGTCGAAGGGCGCGTCGAGGATCTCGTTGAGGATGTAGTTGGCCGACGCGATGAGGCAGGCCGGGATCAGCGACAGGAAGGCCTTGAGCACCAACGGGGCGTTGATCTCCAGGTTGAGCACCAGCACCACGGCGACAGCGTGGCCGAAGACGATGAATATGTTCTTCAGCCAGTGATCGATGCGGGCGACTTTGAGGTATTCGATCATGGTTCTTTCTCGGGCCGGAGCCGGGGTTTCGAGTCGGAGCCGCCTTTCCTAGCCCACGCCTCCGGGGTTCACAACGGGTTTTTGGCCGAGGCCCGCGCGCCGGAGATCACCCCTTCGCGCGCCCCGCACGGTCACGCCAGCAGGGCGTCCACCACCCGCGCACCCTGCTGGTTGGTCAGGGACGCGGCGAGACCGTTGCGTTTGTAGGTGAGTCGGGTGTGATCGATCCCGAACGCGTGCAGCAGGGTGGCGTGCCAATCGTAGTGATGGACCTCGTCGAGGACCGCCTTGTGGCTCCACTCGTCGGTTTCCCCATGGACATGGCCGCCTTTGAATCCGCCCCCCGCGACCCACATGCTGAAGCCGAAGGTATTGTGGTCGCGCCCCCATTTCTCCCGCCCGGCGTCGTTCTGCAGCACCGGCAGCCTGCCCATCTCGCCGCCCCAGTGGACGACCGTGCTGTCGAGGAGACCGCGCTGCTTCAGATCGCTGACCAGCGCGGCACTGGGTTGATCGACGGCGAGGCAGTTCTTCGGCAGTGAGGAAATGAGCGAGCTGTGCTGGTCCCAGGACTGGCCGGCGTTGAGCACCTGCACGTAGCGCACCCCCCGCTCGACGAGACGACGGGCAATGAGGCAGCGGGTCGCGTAGTCGCGGGTGTCGGGATTGTCGACCCCGTAGAGTTTTTTGACATGTTCCGGCTCGTCGGAGATGTCGAGCGCCTCCTTCGCGGCGGTCTGCATGCTGGCGGCGAGTTCGTAGCTGGAGATGCGGGCCCGCAGATCGAGTTCGCCGGGATGGTGGGAGGCGTGCTCTTCGTTGAGGCTTCGGAGCAGGTCCAGTTGGCGTCGCTGCCCGCTCCCCGCGAGAGCGGGAGGGGGATCGAGATTGAGTATCCGCGGTTCGGCGGCGCGGACCACCGTGCCCTGGTAGAGCGAGGGGAGCCAGCCGTTGGTGAAATGCTCGCCCTGGAAGGTGGGCAATCCGTTCGGGTGGGAGAGCACCATGTAGGCGGGTAGTTCCTCCGTCTCGCAGCCAAGCCCGTAGGTGAGCCAGGAGCCGAGCGCGGGATTGCCGGCGGTGATGCGTCCGGAATTCACCGCATACAGTCCCTGGGCGTGGTTGCTGACTCCGGAGACCATGGAGCGGATGAGACAGATATCGTCGGCCACCGTGCCGAGATGCGGGAGCAGTTCGCTGAGCTCCATACCGCATTGACCGTGCTTGGAGAACTTCCACGGCGACGCGAACACCTTGGATGACGCCTGGGCGAGATTGTCGTACTTGATCTCGCCGGGAAAATTCTTCCCATCATACTTGGCCAGCATGGGCTTGGGATCGAACAGATCCATCTGCGAGGGGCCGCCCATCATGAACAGCGAGATCATCGCCTTGGCCTTGCCGGGATAGTGCGGGCGCTTCGGGAGCAGGTCGAAATCCAGCGCCGGCCCGAGATCGGGCTTCACCGGGGCGGCGAGCAGGCCGTCCCTGCCCAACAGCGTGGCCAGCGCGAGCGAGCCGAGACCGAAGCCGTTCGTGCGCAGGAAATGGCGGCGGGAACTGAGAGGGGAGGCATTCATTCGACGTAGAGAAAACGGTTCGAGCTGTAGAGCACCTGACAGAGACTGGCGAGCGCCTCCCGGGCGGGATCGGGCGGCGGGGGCGGGTCCGCCGGTTTCCCGTCCTTCGCCGGAGGCGCCGGGGCCGGATTGGCGGCGTGATAGGCGGCCAGTCCCTCGGACTGCTCTTTCAGATAAGCCAGTGCGCGCGCGGTGTCGGATTCGCCCGGGTCCTGGCCGAACAGCAGGCGCCAGGCGCGCCGGACACGGGCGGCATCGTCGCCGGGAGCCTCGGCGTGCAGGCGATCCGCGAGTCGGCGCGCGTTGTCCAGGATGAAGGTGTCGTTCATCAACAACAGCGATTGCGGGGCCACCGTGGTCTGGCTGCGCTTCTCGCAATGGGGCTCCATCACCGGAGAGTCGAAGGTGTCGAGCACGGTGACGGGCTTGCTGCGTCGCGCCTCCACGTAGAGGGAACGGCGGAAATCCTGCTCGCCCCCGGGCTCCACCTTGGCGGTGGTGATGGTGCCCTTGTCGATGCCCACCACGATGCGTCCCGCCGGATCGCGGGCAATGGTGCTGGGGGGACCGAAGGATCGATCAATGAGCGTGCCCGAGGTCGCGAGGACGGCATCCCGGAGCGCCTCGGCCTCGAGACGGCGCAGCTGATAGCGGGCGTAGTGGCGATTCTCCGGATCGGCGTTGAGCGAGGCGGGCGCCGTCGACTGCTGACGATAGGCGCGGCTGGTCACGATGGTCCGGTGGAGAGGTTTCAATTTCCATCCGCCCCGGACGAATTCATCGGCGAGCCAGTCGAGCAGCTCGGGATGCGTGGGCCGCTCGCCCGCGTGACCGAAATCGCCGGGTGTGTTGACCAGACCGCGCCCCATGTGGTGCATCCAGAAGCGGTTCACGAGGACACGGGCCGTGAGCGGATGCTCTCCGCTGGTCAGCCAGTTCGCGTAGGCCAGTCGCCGTCCGCTGGAGCCACCCGCCGTCTCGGTCGGCTGAAAAGGCGCGATGCTGGGCGTGCTCAGCACCGTCAGCTCTCCCGGAGTCACCGGTTTCGCGGGCTGCTCGTGATCACCACGACGGAAAAGCCGGCTCTCGGGCACCCGGCCTTTCACCTCCGTCAGAGCCATCACGAAATGTTGCGTCGGCTTGGTCGCGCGCAGCGCCGCGGCCTCCTTGCTTTTGGCGTCCACCAGGTCCTGCTTTTTCTGATCGTAGAGATTCAGCGAATACAGGGCGAGGGCCGAGGGATACTTCTTGATGAGAGTCTTCTGATCCTCGGTGCGGTCTTTCTCGGCGGTGGCGCGGGCCTGGCGATACGGTTCGCGCTCGGCTTCGGGCAGCTTGAGGATCTCGACCTCGAAGATCTCGTCGAGGAACTTCTTGCTCATCGCCCGGGCCTCCGCGTCGATCGCGGCCGCGGCCTTCTCGATCTCGGCCGCCTTGGCGTAGTCCTCCGGCGTGTAGAGCGAATACTGACGCTGGGCCGGCGTGCGCCAGCTCTGCCAATCATAGGCCGGCTCGAAGATGGCCCGCAGTCGGTAGTAATCCTCCTGCGAAATGGGGTCGTGACGATGGTCGTGGCATTGGGCGCAGGCCACCGAGAGACCGAGCAGGGAGGAGCCCACGATCTTGAGCTGCTCGGCGATCACCTGGTTGCGGGCCAGGTTCGCGTCGTCGTTGCGGTCGCCGGTGCCGTCCGGCGCCATTCGGAGAAAGGCCGTGGCGATGAGCGGGTCCAGCCTGTCGGGATCATTCACCGCCGCCTGGAATTCCGTGTGGGTGGCCCCGGCGATCTCGTCGCCGGCCAACTGCTCGCGGAGAAATTGATCCCAGGGCTTGTCCGCGTTCAGCGAGCGCACCACGTAGTCGCGATAGCGCCAGGCATGCGGACGGGCCGAGTCCACCTCGGTGTAGCCGTTCGAATCCGCGTATCCCGCCACATCCAGCCAATGCCGCGCCCAACGCTCCCCGTAGGCGCGAGAGGCCAGCAGCCGATCCACCACCTTCTCGTAGGCCTCCTCCGACTCGTCGGCGAGAAAGGCGTCCACCTCCGCCGGTGTGGGCGGCAGCCCCGTCAGATTCAACGTCACCCGCCGCAGCAGCGTGGCCCGGTCGGCCTCGGGCGCGAACTCCAACCCCTCGCCCCGCATCGCCACCAGCAGAAAAGCGTCGATCGGATTCGCCGCCCCCTCGATCTCCGGCACCGCGGGACGTTTCACCGGTTGGAAAGACCAGTGCGACCGCTCCTCCTCCGTGATGAGAATGCCACCGTCCAGAGATTCCGGCTCCGGCCTGGCCGTCCTCGCGCCCTGGGCTATCCACCGGCGGATGGTCTCCAGCTCGGCCTCCGGCACCGGATGTCCCTTCTTCGGCATCTCACCGCGCTCGATCACGGCCACCAATTCGCTGGCCTCCGGTCGGCCCGGCACCAGCAGCCGCGCCCCGCCCTCCAGTGGCGCGTCCATGAAGCGACGCAGACGCAAGTCCACCCCCGCCTCAGGCTCGTCCCCCTCACCATGGCACAGCGTGCAGTGCGCCTTCAGCAGGGGCCGCACATCCTTTTCAAATGTCAGGGACCGGGAGTCCTCGGCGCCCGCCTGCGTGCCCAGCACCAGACAGCCGACCGTGATGATTCGCTTCATCCGAAAAAAATGCCCCCCCGAGCCGCTCCGGGCAATGCCGCGAACGCGGACACCCGGGACCTGATCAAGGGATTACGCGGGAGAAATTCCCCCCCCGTCGCTCTTGAGTCCGCCGCTGACAGATGTTAGAGGTTCGCCTTTCGAGGCCATACCGTCCCCGTAGTTCAACGGATAGAACAAGGGTTTCCTAAACCTTAGATCCAGGTTCGATTCCTGGCGGGGACACCAGTAAACCCTCGATCCGCCGGAAAAAGAGCACGCCGGAGTCGGTCGGGCGCCCGCATCGCCCCGTCTCCGGCATCCCACCGGACTGCGGAACCTATTCTCCGCCCCGGTATCCGGTGGAGTCGCCCGTGCCTCGCCCAACCATCGGCTGCCCGCTGCCGATGTCTGCGGCATCGCCAGCCGATGTACCCACCGGCCAATGCCAATTATTAGGGAAAACAGGGCACCGCAACGAGACAAAGCCCGTTTTTGTCACCACTACGGCCATGGTATCGATACGAAGCCCGTTTTTGCCCTCCGGAAGCGATTTTTCGGGGTCTCAGAGCCCACTCCCCCCGAAAAAAGCCCGCCAAGACACCCGATTCAAGAGGGTTCAGTCCCCGACCCGCCCCTGTTGCCTCTCCCTCGCCCCCCCGACGGCGCCGCGATCTCCCCCGACCCAAACCTGTCACATCGATCACCGCCTTCGATGCCTCCGGCCACGATCCCCGCCGTCCGGAGGCCCGTGATATCAGCGAGGGAACGCCGGCCCTTTTTTCACCGTTCCGCCGCCCCTGATAGACGCACCTTTCCCGAAAAATTCCTTGTCACACCGGGGATTTCCCGGGATTCTGCCTCCCGGACTCCCCGCTGGATATCACCGCGGGAGATCATGCGAAGTCAGAGTGTTCGCCAGAAAAACCATTAGTTCCCCTAACCGGACCATTCGTTGATATCGTCGTGGCACCTTCGCGATATTGTGTGTATTCCTACGTCGAGCGCAAAGCATTATTGGCTGTGAGTCAGTCGTCACCATAGAAAAATCTCATGGACCCAATCAAAGAAAAGAAGCTTCTCTCACTAGGAATATTGGAGATCTTGATGGAAGATGAAAAGATCGTGAACGAGAACTACCTGAAGCTCGCGCTGGCGGTTGATTTGACGATTTCGGTGACTTATACGGATTTACGAAACGAATTACAACAACTTGAGAAGTCCCGTCAAATTCACGCGATTTCTAGCCAAGATAAAGGCGTCCTGTATTCAATTGCTGACGCAGGAAGAGCACGCATATTAGAGATCCACGGATGATGCGAACAAGGCGGCGGTGTACAAGCGGCTACACGCGCCGAGTTGACATTCCCCTCTTTACTTCAACATATAACCCTGTTTCGATGTGGCGCACCCGGTTGCCGCTGCCAAACCACGGACGCCTCAAAATACACCGACCAACCTGAAAACGTCATGAAATCCATTTTCTTATTGCTCGCCGCTGCTCTGCTTTCGAGTTGCGAGACCTACAAGTCACTGAATGCTCAGAAGACCGAAGTGGCGGCAATCTACAACCGGGGGGGAATTACCGAACGCGAGGCGAGGGAGAAATTCGCATCGATCGATTCAGCAATTAGCCAGAAGGACCGAAACATCGCTGCGATGAATGCGTTCGCGACTGGCGTGAACCAGAGCTACCAAGCGACTTCTATGTACGACGCGGGATCAACCCGATCCTATACGCCGACCCTCGGTTCGCATTCAACGAATCGATATGATCCTGATTCCTTGGCGAACCCGTACGGAGCGGGAAGCCGCTACAAATCCGACGGCCTAATGAATCCCTACAGCAGGTATGGAAGTCGATACAGCAACGAGTCTTGGACGAATCCCTACGCGACCAACGCGCCCAAGCTTTACAACAGCAGAGGCGAGTATCGCGGGCGCCTAAGCACCAACAAATATGATCCAGACTCTGTCTCGAATCCATACGGACGTTTCGGAAGCAAGTATTCTCCCGATTGCATTAACAATCCTTATGGGGCTGGGAATCCCTATTCATCCGAGAAAATCTATGCCGTCCCACAACGTTAGGCGAACAAGACGCGGCAGGAAGAGACTGCTCTTGGACACTGTCTCATAGAAAACAAAGGTATGTCAGACGAAGGTAAACCACTCACACCCGACCAAACCTTTAAAAAAATTGTCTGGCGGATTACGGTTTCTCTCGGTCACACGATGGAACAGGCTACTACGTGGTCCCTATCTGGGGTCGCGGCGATAATGGCGCTCTTCATCAGTAATCTGGATTCGATAGGATCACTGGTGAGTCGTAGTGGCCTTAAATGGTTTTTGATACTGTTTACTGGATCCTTGATATTTGGCGCCATTAGCAAGCAAATTGGAATGGCACTGACGAAAGGACTGGAGATGGTTGAGAAACTCGAGTCCATGATGTTTTCCGAGCACGGCCAGAGTCTGATGTCACAGATGGCTACGTCTTCGAAAGTTTTGATGGAAGAGATCGCGAAGCCATTCTTTTGGCCGATCTCGGCATACATGCGAAGGGCAGGTATCAAGGGAACGACGGATTACCTTCACGGCGATAAGAATTTTGTTCGGCTCTTTTGCATTCAACTGATATTCGTCTATCTCCACGGGTTGCTCGCGGCGGGGGGCCTAGTCGTGGTCGCAATGTCGATCTCACAGAAAAGCTAGCGTCAAAAAGTAGCGGCAATGGCCGCTAACACGGCGCATCCCCTGCGCTTCAAATGTTGCAAAGAGGATAAAACAGGACATGAACAACGTATGTCGGTACCTGCTTTTGATTCGTAAGCGTCAAAAAATTGGCCCCTTGGCTACGCGGCCGCCTTGGCATCAATGCTG
>CAYTNL010000077.1:0-32769 GCA_964439145.1 uncultured Verrucomicrobiales bacterium | reverse complement strand
CTCGACCCAAACTTCCGCGCTGAAATTATCTGCCCGCTTCATGCGTAAGCCCTGGGGCCGAGGGAATCTGTCCGGGTCGGCGCTTGCACTTTCGGCGATTCCGGGGAACTTGCCCGCCATGGCCAAGAAGCCCGTAGTTCTCATCATTCGCGACGGTTGGGGTGACAATCCCGGAGGCGAGGCGCTCGCCGAAAAAAACGGTGACGTGCCCCGCCTCGCCGACACCCCGTTCCACGATCACCTGTATGCCACCTATCCGGTGAGCCACATCAGCGGCAGTGGCACCGATGTCGGCCTGCCCGACGGACAGATGGGCAACTCCGAGGTCGGTCACCTCAACCTCGGTGCCGGCCGCATCGTTTATCAGGATCTCACCCGCATCCACAAGGCGGTCGAGTCCGGTTCCCTGGCGCGTAACGAGATCCTGGCCGAGGCCTTCGAAAAAGCCGCCAAGAGCCGGCTTCACCTGCTCGGACTCGTTTCCGATGGCGGCGTGCACAGTCATCAGGACCACCTCATCGCCCTCGCCAAGGCCGCCAAGGACGCGGGCGTGGACGACATCATGGTGCACGCCATCACCGACGGCCGCGACACCTCGCCGCACGGGGGCAAAGACTACGTCAGCCACTGCGAGGACCTGCTCGCCGAGAGCGGCGCCCGCATCGTCACCGTCATCGGTCGCTACTACGCCATGGACCGCGACAAGCGCTGGGATCGCACCAAGCTGGCGTGGGACGCCATCGTTCACGGCAAAGGCGAAAAATGCGAGGTGCTGCCCTCCGAAGCCATCGCCACCCAATACGCCCGGGAGAAGACCGACGAGTTCCTGCTGCCGATGATTTTCGAGGCTCACGAGGAGGACCGGGTCCGCGACGGCGATGTGGTGCTGTTTTTCAACTTCCGCGCCGACCGCGCCCGGCAGATCAGCCAGCCGTTTTTGGAAAAAGACTTCAACGGCTTTTCCCGCGACGGGCATCCCCATGTCCACTACGTGACTCTGACCGAGTATGATGAAAACTACGACTGTCCCGTGGTTTTCCCCCCCGAGGCGCTCAACGACACCCTCGGCGAAGTCGTCGCCCGGGCCGGCAAGACCCAGCTCCGCATTGCCGAGACCGAGAAATATCCCCACGTCAGTTTCTTCTTCAACGGCGGCGTCGAAGAGCCCAATCCGGGCGAGGATCGCGAGTTGATCCCCTCGCCGCGCGACGTGGCCACCTACGATGAGAAGCCCGAGATGAGCGCCGCCGAGGTCACCTCGCGGCTGCTCGCGAAATTGCCCGACTACGACCTCGTGATCCTGAATTTCGCCAATCCCGACATGGTGGGCCACACCGGCGATGTGCGGGCCGCGATCAAAGCCGTCGAGACCATAGACGGTTGCGTGAAGCAAGTGGTGGAGAAGACCCTGGAGCTGGGCGGCGCCCTGCTCATCACCGCCGACCATGGGAACTGCGACCAGATGATCAATCCCGACGGCTCCCCCAACACCGCCCACACCACCAACCTGGTCCATCTCGTCTACGTGGCCGATGACGCCGGGCAGTATGCACTTGAGGACGGCATCCTCGCCGACATCGCCCCGACCCTGCTGGATCTGATGGGAGTGGAAAAGCCCGCCGCCATGACCGGGACCACCCGTCTGCGGAAAAAGTCCTGATCCCGGACGGCGGCCGAAGACAAGGAGCGCGGGGTCCGAAAAGTTCCCGCGTCAGTTACTTGCCAAGCGGCCCACTGGCGCTAAAATAGACGCCTCGCCGACATTCCGGCGAGGCCTCGTGAAACCCCGTGGTGTAACGGTAGCACAACAGATTTTGGTTCTGTTTGTCAAGGTTCGAATCCTTGCGGGGTTGCCACATTGCCGACTCTGTTCCATCTCCCGACCGCGATGGGAGGCCTGATCGGGGTGGACCGATGCCGCCGTTTTCTGGAGCCCTGCCGGGAGCTGCTCGAAAAAGCCGAGTTCAAGTTCCTCGCTGTTGTCCCTCCCGTCCCCAGTTCCCTGTTTCCCGGCCGGACACTCTATTCTGAATGTGGCAGATCGATGACAAACGCCCGGTCGAAGTCCACGCACCCTTCTTAGTAATACGTTGTACCCCATGAATCCTCCATCACCCCGACCATGTCCATCCGCGTCGTGGCCTTCTCCGAGCAAGGACGATCTTGGTCGAAGCGACGCGGGCGAATGACGGAGGATTGAGCGGCATGATCGCCATCGATCAGGCTGCGCCGCCGGCTGCTTTCCGCCACGGCAACCACGTGACGCAGAACAGCAGGGTCGCGATGAGGATCATCCACACGATTCGCGCCGGGTAGGGGCCCAGCACGTCGAGCAGGGTGGGGTTTTGGGGCGTGGACGGGCCGACGAAGCCGTAGTTCCAGCCGAAACGGTGATCGATGATGGCCAGGAACAGGGTGAAGAGCAGGGTGAAGGTCACGGCGTTTGTCAGATCGCGGAAGCCGGGCCGGAATCGCTGGATGAGGAAGGTCTCCAGCACGGCCAGTGGGATGAAGAGGTGGTAGGTCCAGAAAATCCAAAATTCGGCGCGGTCGGGGCCGCCGCCCAACACGGGAGTCAGGAAAGCCCAGACGCAAAGCGTGGTGGCCCAGAAATACAGCACCGCTTTGAACAGTCGCCCGCCCTCGCGCAGCACGGCGACGGCGCCGATGAGGTTGGCGAGGTTGCAGAAATGCAGGGGCAGGCTTTGCGCCCAATGGAAATCGACCACCAGGAGCCAGTAGCCGCTGTTGACCAGCCACGCGAGGAGGCAGCCCCAGCCGATGATCCGCCGGAGACGAAGGAGTTTTCCTCGTCGCTCCTCCCCATCCGGGAGCGCCCGGCATTGGCGGGCGACGCGGGCGAAGGCCAGGAGGATCGCCACGCAGACACCGAGTGCGATGAGATGGGTGGGTGAGCCGGTGCGAAAGGGGAGATCGACCATCGGGACGATCTCCGGATGCGGGGATGACATGGCGTCGAGTGTGGGGGAGATTTCCCCGCTTGGCCAAGTGTTTTCCCCCATCCCGCGACGGTCGGGCTGTCATTACCCGCTATCCCTCCATGCTGCTGGCTTTTCACAAACCGTGGGGCGTGCTCGCCCAGTTCACGCCGGACCAGGAAGGCCAGCGGACGCTGGCGGAGCATGGATTTCCGCCGCGCGTCTATCCGCTGGGGCGGCTTGATCGTGACAGCGAGGGGCTGCTCCTGCTGTCGGACGAGGCGGGGCTCAACACCCGCCTGCTGGACCCGCGCCAGGGGCACGCGCGCACCTATCACGCGCAGGTGGAGGGGGAAATCTCCGACGACGCCCTGGAGACATTGCGCCGCGGCGGTCTGGATCTGCGGGGTCATCGCACCCTGCCTTGCGGAGCGGAGCGGATCTCGCCGTCATACCCGGACCGCGAACCGCCGATCCGGTATCGGGCCTCCATTCCCACCAGTTGGGTGGCCCTGACTCTGACCGAGGGAAAGAATCGCCAGGTGCGCCGAATGACGGCGGCGGTGGGGTTTCCCACCCTGAGGTTGCTGCGGGCGAGGATAGGGTTGCTGGATCTGGGCGAACTCGGACTCGCGGCCGGGGAGTGGCGGATGCTCACACCGGCCGAGCGGCGGCGGGTCTTCGAGGGTGGCGGAAAAAGTGAGCCGCGCCGTCGTCGTCGCTGAGGGCCGCGCGGGTACCGCCCGCGCCCCGCTGATTCGACTGGCCGGATACGAAAAAGTGTTTCAGACTCGCTCCGTCTCCCATCGCCTTTCCACGCCCCTCAATGCCTATGCGGGTTGGTGGAGTGAATGGGTGATGCGTCAGATTCAGGGTTCGATCCTCGTGGTGATCCGGAATCGCTGCGAGAGCCGCTGAATCACCCTTCCGCCATTTCATGGACTGGAAGCCGATGCCACGCCGGCAGACTCCCGGAGCGCGTCGAGCACTCGCAGATTGCCGAGGGTGTCTTCCTTGCTGATCCAGGGCGGGCTCTGTCCGCGCGCGGCGGCGGCAAAGGCGTCGGCCTCCATGGCGTAGACCGGCTCGGCCTCGGGACTCTCGTGTTTCTCGATGGTCCCGTCGGTGCGTTTCAGGGCGAATCCGTCGCGGGCGAACCAGAAGGCGTCGATGGCGATCTGCCCCTCGGTGCCGGCGATGAAGGTGCCGGGGTCCGATGCCACGGTCATGCCGCAGGTGAAAGTGACCAGAAAGCCGCCGGGAAAGGTCAGGGTGCCGACGGCGTAATCGTCCACCCCCAGGGCGTGCCTGTGGACCGCGGCGTGGACGGCGACGGGCTCCGCGCCGGCGAGGGCGCGGGCAAAATTCACGCAGTAGCAGCCGACGTCCATCAGCGAGCCGCCGCCCTGGGCGGGATCGTAGCGGGCGTCGTCGGGACTGGCCGCCCGGGAGAAGGTGAAGTTGGTGCGCATGAGGCGCGGGTCGCCGATACCGCCGGTCCTGACCAGGCGAATGAGTCTCTGGATGAGGGGATGGGCCCGGTACATGAAGGCCTCGATGAGCAGCCGTCCCTCCCGCTCGGCCACCTGGAACATGGCCTCGGCCTCGGCGGCGTTTCTCGCCAGGGGCTTCTCGCAGAGCACATGCTTGCCCGCCCGCAGCGCCTTGATCGCCCAATCGTGGTGTAGTCCGTTGGGTAGCGAAAGGTAGACCGCCTCGATGGCGGGATCGGAGAGCAGGGCGTCGTAGCCCTCGATGGCGCGTCCGCCGTGATGATGGGCGAAGGCCTCGGCGCCGGCGGCGGTGCGCGAGGCGGTGGCCTCCAGAATGCCCGTGCGCGAGAGCGGGAGCTCGGCCGCGAATTTCCGGGCGATCATCCCGGTGCCGAGGATGCCCCAGTGCAGGTTTCCGGAGGCGAGTGACATGGTGCGGGATGCGACGCAGTTCGGATGCCAATCCGCGCGGTCTCAGGGTTTCAGGATCACTTTCATGAGTCCCTCGTCATTTTTATAGAGACGCTGGAACCATTCCCCGCCGTCCTTGAGATCGGCCACGGCGCTGATGAGCGGCTCGACTTTGATGGACCCGTCGGCCACGGCCGCCACGGCGTCGGCGTACTCGCCCGCCGAGGCGCAGCTGCCATAGACGCTGAGTTCGCGGGTCACCACGGCCTGGAGGGGGAAAGGCACCTCCGCCTTGAGATTGCCGACGCAGCCGATGCTGCCGCCTTTGCGCACGCTGTCGATGGCCAGTTTGATGGTGGGGCCGAAGCCGACGACCTCCATGGCCACATCGGCACCATCGGGATTGCCGACCAGCTCGCGCACCTTCGCGGGCACGTCGTCGCCGGAGATCAGCGCGTGGTCGGCGCCCAGTTCCCGGGCCAGGGCGAGGCGTTTTTCGTCGATGTCCACCGCGATCACCGTCCCGGCGCCCCTGGCTTTCAGCGCCTGCACCACGAGCAGACCGATGAGGCCCGCTCCCACCACCACCGCCGAGTCGCCGGGTCTCAGGGGCACACGGTTCACCCCGTGCAGGGCGATGGAGATGGGTTCGGCGAAGGCCGCCTGCTCGTAGGGCAGATCGCCCGGCACCCGGTAGAGAATGTGCCGGGGCACGGCCACATACTCGGCGAAGGCGCCGTGGCGGCGATAGTCGTCACAGGAGACGCCGAGCACGTTGCGCGCCGGGCAGAGATTCACCTGGCCCGATTGGCAGGCCTCGCATTTCCCGCAGTAGACGGTGGAGTCGAAGGTCACACGATCCCCCGGAGCCCAGTCGTCCACGGAAGCGCCGACTTTCAGGATCTCGCCCGCCGCCTCGTGACCCATGATGATGGGGGGCTGGCGGCGTCCCGAGGAACCGTCCATCCCGTGAATGTCCGATCCGCAGATGCCGCAGGCCTTGACGCGGACGAGGACATCCTCCGGCCCGATTACCGGGTCGGGCGCGTCGCCGTATTCGAACTGGTGGTAGGCGGTGAGAGTGAGAGCTTTCATGATTTCCTGGTGCCGGAGACAAACCCGCCAAAGCCGGCGATTGCAAGCGCGAAGAGAAACCAGCAGGGCGCCGAGACATGCGCGAAATCCCGGTGCCGAAAGACGCGGAAACCGGGGAAAATTCGCGACGGCCCGGAGAATACCGTCCCATGGGGGTGCGATGCGAAGCGCGGCGGTGGCTCGGGGCATTCCTCGTCTCGGCGGGCGAGATGCCACCACAGGCCGCCATCCCCCGAGACGAGGCTGTGCTGGATGCGGGAGCCCGGGACGACGACGAGAATATCCGTGACCCACTGGCCGCGAACCCAGAGCGCCAGGATCGCCAGCGCCAGCCCCAGCAGGCAGGCGGCGGCGAGTCGCCGGGCTTGCCGGGAAACTCTCACGGGAGGTCGCGACGCCGCATCCGCACCAGCAGTTCCCGGTTTTCCCGGCCATCGTAGCTGCTCGCGGGGCGGTGGGTCTCCACGATCTCGAAACGGCCGCCGGATTCGAAGCGCGCCGCCAGCTCCTCCAGAGTGCAGCCGTGGGGTGGACCGCCGCCGGGCTGGTGTTCGTCATCGTAGGGATCGAGGTAAAACACCCCCAGCAGTTGGCCGCCCGGTCGTAGCGCCGTCCACACCGCGAGCACGTAGTCGTCCCGGCGATCCGGATCGATGGCGCAGAAGCAAGTATGCTCCCAGACCCAGTCAAAGGCCTCCAGCATTCCCTCCGGCAGATCGAAAAGATCCCCCTCGCGGTAGCGCTCCCCATTCACCGGCGGGATATCGCGCGCCAGATTTACCGCTGTGGGCGAGATGTCCAGCCCCACCAGTTCCGCCGCCGGATCGGCCCCGGCGATGGCGCGCACGTCGTGTCCCAGCCCGCAGCCGGGCGCCAGCACCCGGCCCGTCATCTCGCCGGGATGGGCCGCCAGCCAATCGACCAGCGGCGGCGCGGGCTCGCCTTTGTCCCAGGGAGTGTGTTCGTCTCGGTAGTGTTGTTCCCAGTCCGGTTGCATGATGTCCCACTGTGCCACAGGCGGAGGCCGGGGGCATCTTTTCCTTGAGCCGGGCGCGAAGCGACGGACTGTTTGCCCGTCATGGCCCGCAAATCCTCCACCCCGGCCCGCGTCCCCAAAGTCTCCCGGCTCTGGCGCACTGTCATCGTGTTGACGCTCCTCGGCGCCGCCTACTGGTACCAGGAGAAACACCTTGGCGGATCACAGATATTTGAGCAGGCGACCACGCCCCCGGTGGCCGCCCCGGAGCCCCCGGCCCGCGAGAGCGTGGCGGAGAAACCCGCGCCCGCCCCGAGCGCGGCGGCGGGGAGGGTGAACGGCTACGAGCGGCTCGAGGGCTGTCGCATGGTCGAGCATCGCAACAATGACGGGGACAGTTTCTGGGTGCGGCACGGGGATCGCGAGTTCGAACTCCGTCTCTACTATGCCGACGCCGCCGAGAAGTACCTCAGTGATCGTCACGCCGATCAGCGCCAGCGGGTAGGGGAACAGGCGCGGGATTTTGGCGGCCTCTCGGTCGAGCAGACCGTCGAGCTGGGCAAGGCGGCCAAGCTCTACACCGCCAAGCTGCTGGAGGGCAAGACTTTCACCGTCCACACCAAATGGGAGCGCGTCTATGACGGGGAGCGCTTTTATGGATGGGTGGAGCTGCCCGGCACCGAGGGCGAGTATCTCAACGAGCGTCTGGTCGAGAAAGGCATCGCCCGCATCCACACCAAGGGCGAGCCCTCGCCCGATGGTGCCAGCTACCGTCAGTACAAAGCCCACCTCGAAAAGCTGGAGCGGGAAGCCAGGGAAGCCGGGCGCGGCGCCTGGGGGCTCGACTGAACAGGGTTGAGCCGCCGACCCGACCCTGTTGAGTGCGGGGCTGGCATCCAATGGCGCATGATAGTGCAAAAATCCCTCCCCCCCTCGCCATGACACCGCCCTACCTCGATGGCATCGATCCCGACCTGCGGGAGGCGTTTTTTCTCAAGCTCAGGGTGCTGTGGACCCACCATTCCACCGCGTTGGAGGGGAACACACTGACTGCCGGGGAGACGTTGGAAGTGTTGACCCGGGGCGTCACTCTCGCGGGGAAGCCACTCGCCGATCACAATGAAGTCATCGGTCACAGCCGGGCCATCGACCTGGTGTTCGAATGGTGTCGCGGTGAGGCTCCCTTTACCGCCGTGGACTTGTTTCGCCTCCATGCCGCCATTCAGACCCGGGTGGTGGTGGATTCGCTGAGTCCCATCGGCGCCTGGAAGGTCGAGCCCAACGCGGCGGCCGTGGTCATCGATGGGCGGCCGGTCACCAACGACACCTACGCCACGCCGAGGGATGTGCCGGCCTTGATGGATGAGTGGTTTCAGGCTTTCGAGTCATTCAGTGGGGAGGCGGCCCCGGAGGCGGGGCACGATTTCATCCTGTCGCACGCGTGGTTGCACGCGGCCCTGGTACGGGTGCATCCGTTCGCGGATGGCAACGGGCGACTCGCCCGGCTCGTGGCCAATTTGCCTCTGATCCGCCACGGCTGGCCGCCGGTGACCATCCCGCTGGAGCGCCGCGTCGAATACATCGAGCTCCTGGCCCGCTGGCAACTCTCCTCGGGACGGCCCAGGCCGGGCGAGGGTCTGGTCCCGGAGTCGCCCGAATTTGAGGCCTTCGTCGGCTTCTGTCGCGGGGCCGCCTCCGGAGTGGAGGAACTCATCGCCGAAACCCGGTGGCACCAGTGTCGGCGCGACCGGGAAGCGGCGGAGAATTGAGGAAACGCCGTCGTGGGCCGCCGTTCAGGGACGGATCGCGATGTCCACCCGGCGATTGCTGTCGGGGGAACCCTTGGCGGCGCGGCTGTCGCCGAGTCCCTTGGTTTCGAGACGATCCCGGGGGATGCCGGAGCTGGCGAGGTAATCGGCCAGAAAACGGGCGCGGTTTTCACTGATGTCGCGATTGGTCTCCGCGTAGCGGGTGTCGTCGGCGTGGCCGGTGAGCGTGAGGGTGGCTTTGGGATGCTGTTTCAGCGCGGCGCGGGCCTCGCGCAGCACGCGATGCCAGTCGTCCGGGGGCACGGCGCTGCGGACGCCGTAGAGCAGGGGGGCGATCCCCGGTGGCGTGGCTGACTGCTTTGGGGTGGGGGAGTTTTTCCGCGAGGCGGCGAGGGCGGCGGCGGCCTGGCTCTGGACCCGGTCGAGCACGCTCTGGAGGGCGGCGACTTCGAGAGTCTTTCTCCGGATCTCGGCGGCGGATTTCTCGGCGAGGACGCGGGCGTCGCTCTCGGCTTTGGCGAGGGCTTCGGCGGCTTGTTTTTCCGCCTGGGCGAGGCGTTCCCTGAGTCCCGCGACTTCGGCGGCGGCGGCCTTCATGGCTTCCGTGTTGCGGGTTTGCTGTTTTTTCGCGTCCGCTTCGGCGCGAGCCAGCGCCGCGGCGGCCTCCGTCTCCACTTCGCGCAGTTTGGCGCGATAGGTCTCGATCTCGGCGGTCTTGGCGGCGAGGGCTTTCCGGGCCTGGTCGGCGTCCGCGCGGGCATCGCGCTCGGCTTTGGCGAGGGCGGCGGCGGCCTGTTGGCGGACTTTTTCGAGGGCGTCCCTGAGTTCGGCGACTTCGGTGCTCTTGCGGGCGAGGGCTTCCTGGGATTCGGCGGCGAGGGCTTGCTGTTCCTTTTCGGCGGTGGCGAGGGCGGTGGAGGCCTGCTCCTGGACTTTGACGAGTTCTTTGCGCAGGGCCTCGATCTCGGCGGCCTGCTTCTTCATCGCCTCGCCGGTGGCGGACGCCTGTCGGCGGGATTCGCTCTCGGCTTTGGCGAGGGCGTCGGCGGCCTGTTTCTGGAGGGCTTTGAGGGAGTCCTCCAGCGAGGCGGTTTTCCGCTTTTCGGCGTCGAGGGTCCCGGCGTTGGCGCCGCGCATTTTTTCGAGTTCGGTCCGGGCGGCGGCGAGCTGTTTCGCCAGGCTGTCGGCCTCGCTCTGGAGGGTGGAGATGGCCTCGGCCTTGCGGGCGAGTTCCTTGTGGGCTTCGTGCAGGCTGGCGCGGTGGTGCTCGAGTTCTTTCTGCGTTTCGATCAACTGGGCGCGCAGTTTTCTGGCGTCGGGTTTGCGGGCGGTGTCATCGGCGACCGCGGCAATCGCGAAGGTCGCGAGGACGGCGAGGAGGATAGGTGAGTGGGGAGGACGGGTTTTCACGCGGAAGATTGTGAGGAATCCTCCGAAGCACGGCGAGGGGAAATCGCGGCTTTCTCGTTCTCGCCCTTGGGAAATCCTATGGCTTTCGTGAAAAGCCGGAGCCTTTTCAGGCGAGGTGGACCGGGGCGCCGTCGTTTCGGGCGGAGTCGAGGCAGGCGTCCAGGATGCGCTGGGTCTGGAGGGCGATGCGGGGCCAATGGTCGTCGGGCTGTCCGCCGAGGGCGAGGCGGGCGAAGTGACGAAAGAGTTTGGTTTCCTGGGCGCTGGCGTGGCTGTTGGAGTATTCCGGCACGGCGTGTCGGGTGTCGTGACGCTCCATGCGGAAATCGCAGCCCTCGACCGCGAATTGGGCGTTGGAGGCGGTGAACTCGACCTCGTTGGCGTAGTAGGGGAGGACGAAGTCGCGGAGATCGATGTTGCCTTTGGTGCCGCTGAGGTGCGCCCATTGCTGGTGCTCGGTGAGGAAGCTGCAATAGAATCCCGCGGTGGGACCGCTGGCATAGTGTAGCTCGCCGGAGAACTCGATGGGCACGCCGCTGCCCGTCCGGGCGATGAGGCGCCCGGTGACGGAGGCGGGCATTTCCCAATTCAGCGCCCATTGACTGAAGCGGATGGTGTACCAGCCGAGATCGCCCAGGCTGCCGAGTGGCTCGAGGTCGGCGTCGACCCGGATGTTGCCCCCGGCGAGGAAATCCTCGGGCGCGAGGAAGCTGAATTGGCTGGCGACGCGTCTGAGGGTGCCGACGGTTTCGCCATCGTCGAGCACCCGGCGGAGGGCGGGCAGGCGGTCGCTGTGCATGAACATGACGCCGTCCATGAACTGCACGCCGGCCTCCCGGCAGGCGGCGATCATCTCTTCGACATCGGCGGCGCGGGCGCCGCAGGGTTTTTCACAAAGCACATGCTTGCCGGCGCGGGCGGCGGCGACGACCCAGTCCTTTCTCACTCCGGTGGGCAGGGGGATGTAGACAGCGTCGATGTCCTCGCGGGCGAGCAGGGTCTCGTAACCGGCGACGGCATCGGGTAGCTCGGGGAAGGGGTGGTCGACCTGGTTCTCGGCGATCCACCGCCGGGCGCGGTCCGCGTCGCGGCTGGCGACGGCCCTGACGATGCCGTTGCCGCTCCGGCGGATGGCCTGCCAGTTTTTTCGGGCGATGGTGGCGGCGCCGAGGATGCCCCAGCGGCAGATGCGGGTGTCCGAGTCGTTCATGGCGGCCAACTTGGGGAGGAATCGCCGAAATGCCAACGTGAAAAAGGTTTTGGTTGCCCCCGTCTCCCTGGCGCGAAGATTGCGGCAACATGACTGATGCGCTCCGACCCTATCTGGATTTCGCCCGCGAAACGGCCCGTGAGGCGGGCGCGCTGACTCTGCGCTATTTTCTGACGGACGCGGCGGCGGCGGAGTTCAAGTCGGACGACACGCCGGTGACGATCGCGGATCGGGAGGCGGAACAGCTCATCCGCGCCCGGATCGGCGAGCGTTTCCCGGATCACGCCATCGTGGGCGAGGAGTTTGGGGAGGCGGTGTCGGGGGCCACCCATCGCTGGATCATCGATCCCATCGACGGCACCAAATCGTTCGTCCACGGCGTGCCGCTCTACGGGGTGCTGCTGGCGCTGGAGATCTCCGGCCGGGTCGAGGTGGGGGTGGCGTATTTTCCCGCGCTCGACGAGATGATCTCGGCGGCCTCGGGGCTGGGATGCGACTGGAACGGCCGAGCGGCCCGGGTCTCGGCGGAGACTCGGCTGGACCGGGCCGTGTGCTGTCACATCGATACGGCTTATTTTGGAAAGAATGGCAAGGCCGAACCCTGGCGGCGCTTGCAGGAAGCGGTCTATTACAACGCCGGCTGGTGCGATGCCTACGGCTATCTGCTGGTGGCGACGGGGCGCGCGGAGGTGATGCTGGACCCGGTGATGGCGGTGTGGGATTGCGGGCCTTTCCCGCCGATCTTCCGCGAGGCGGGCGGCTATTTCGGCGACTGGGCGGGCAACGAGGGGCGCATCGACGCCGGCGAGGCCCTGGCGACGACTCCGGCTCTGCTGCCGCGGGTGCTGGAGGCTCTGCGCGGTGGCGCGGCGTGATGCGTCGCTTTCAGTCGCTCACTCCTTCCCCTTTTTCTTCCCTTTACCCCCGCCGGGTCCGGGCACCGGATCCACCTCGGTGTCGGGCAGGGCGAGGGCGAGCCGGGCGATGACACCCGCCAGTTGGGGATCGGTGGCGCGGTTCTGGTACTCCATCGGGTCGGACTCGTGGTCGTAGAGTTCCTCGTCGCCGTTGGCGTAGCGGATGTAGCGGTAGCGGGCGTCGCGCACGGCGTGGTTGCCGCGGCCGTGGGTGCAGAGGGCGATGGACTCCCAGGGCGCGGTGGGATCGCGGAGCAGCGGCAGGAGGCTGGGACCCTTGGCGTGTCCGGGGACGGGAATGCCGGCGAGTTCACAGACGGTCGGGTAGATGCTGAGATAGTCGACGGGCGCGGGGCAAACGGCGTCCGCGGGGGTGATCCCCGGCGCGGTGATGGTCAGCACGGTGCGGGTGGCCTCCTCCCAGAGGGCGAATTTCCGCCAATGCTGTTTTTCGCCGAGATGCCAACCATGGTCGCTCCAGAGCACGATGGCGGTTTTTCCCGCGCGCGGGCTGCGGTCGAGGCCGTCGAGGAGGCGTCCGATCTGGTCGTCGAGGTAGGAGACGGTGGCGAGGTAGCCCTGGACGGCGCGGTGCCACTGGTCGCCGCCGACGACGGCGGCATGGTCGCCCTCCGGCTTGGCCATGCGGACCCCGGAGGGCGGGAGATCGTCGAGGTCATCATCCCGAAAAGCGGGCAGTTCGATGGCATCGAGGGGGAAACGGTCGAAGTATTCGCGGGGCACATACCAGGGCAGGTGGGGTTTCACATAGCCGACGGCGAGGAAGAGTGGCTGGTCGGAAGGCTCCATGAGCCGCTCGATGGCCCAGTCGGTGAGCTTGGTGTCCCCCATGTCTTCGGTCGCGGCGTCGAGAGGACTCCAGTCGAAGTGCTCCTTGTCGAGCCCGTTGGCGTTGAGCGGTTTCTTGCCCTCGGTGGGAAACAGGCCGACCCAGTCGGTCCAGGTGTCGTCCCGACCCTCGCTGCTGAATCCGTGGTAAATCTTTCCCCCTCCCAGCGTGCGATAGCCCTGGGCGAGAAAATGCCGGTTCAGGGTGAGGGTGTCCCGCATCACTTTCTGGGCGGGATCGCCGTTGGTGTAGATGCCGGTCTGGTGGGGGCGCAGCCCGCTCATCAGCGAGGCGCGCGACGGGTTGCAGGCGGGCGCGGCGCAGTGGGCGTTGGTGAAGGTGACCCCGCGCGCCATCAGGCGATCCAGATGGGGCGTTCGCGCCTGGGGATGCCCGCCCAGCGCGCTGGTCCAGTCGTTGAGGTCGTCGATGGCGATGAACAGAATGTCGCGTCGATCCTCCGACCGGGCCTCGGGGGAGATCAGCGGGATCATGCCGATGACGGCGAGCGGGAGCAGGAGGCGTTTCATGGTTCGGGCATTCTGATGGAGACGGGAAAGAAAGACAAAACCAAAAACGGGATCGGATGACGCGGCGGCACGGCAAAAAAGTTTCGGGAAAAAATTGTTCTGACATTCGGCCCCGGATTGGCTATACCTGTGACAAGAGATCATGAGACAAACTCGCGCTATACCCGTGGCCACATTGGCGGTGCTGCTGGCAATGCCGACGTTCGCGGTGAGAGCGGATGACGGGGCGAACGCCTTGTCCGCCGAGGAGAAAGCCGGGGGCTTCGAGTTGCTGTTCGACGGCGCCTCTCTCGAGGGCTGGCAGCAGGACGGCAACTGGGTCATCGAGGATGGCGCCATCAGCCGCAAGGACAAAGGCGGAGCCCTGGTGTGGAAAGTCCGGCCCCTGCCCGACGATTTCGAGCTGAGATTCGAGTGGAAAGTCTCCGAGCGCGGCAACAGCGGCGTCTACTATCGACCCGGCCAATACGAATACCAGATCCTCGACAACCAGAAACACTCCGACGGCTTGAATCCCCGGACCAGTGCCGCCTCGCTCTATTTCTGCATGGCCCCGTCCCGGGACGCCACCCGTCCGGTGGGCGAGTGGAACGAGGCCCGCATCGTCTGTCAGGGTACCGTCATCCAGCATTGGTTGAATGGCGAAAAGGTCGTCGATTTCGATTACGCGGATCCGCGCTGGGCGGCGAACGTGGCCCTGCTGGCCGAGCGCGGAGGCGATCTGAAGGCGCGCGGAGGCTTCCTCTCGCTCCAGGACCACGGCGACCCCGTCTGGTACCGCTCGGTGAAATTGCGCGCCCTGACGCCGGACCACGATATCGGGCACGCCACCGTCGAGCCGGCGGCCATCCCCGAGGAGGCGCTGAAAAGAGAGGAGGTCATCGTGGATCGCATCCGGAAAAACCGCGAGGCCCGCGAAAAGGCGCTGAAGGGCCAATGAGCGCGTGATTTCCGCGACAAGCCGGGGCAAATTTCGGCATGACCCGTGAAGATCTCGCCGAAGTGCTGGAGAACATCGCCCTGCTCCTGGAGCTGAAGGGCGAGAATCCGTTCAAAATCCGCGCCTACCGCACCGGAGCCGAGACCGTCGCGCAGTACCCCGGCGACATCGTCGAAAAGGCGAAGGCGGACGAGCTCGGTGGCATCAAGGGCATCGGAGAGGCGCTCCGTCAGAAACTCCACGAACTCGCCTCCACCGGAAAACTGGAATACTGGGAAACCCTGCGGGCCGAGTTTCCCGAGACCATCTTCGAGCTGTTCGACGTCCAGGGTCTGGGGCCGAAAAAGGTCAAGGCCCTCCACGAAGAGCTGGGCGTGGCCTCCATCGCCGACCTCAAAGCCGCCTGCGAAGCGGGCAAAGTCGCCACGCTTCCCGGCTTCGGCAAAAAAACCGAGGACAAACTCCTGGAAGCCATCGCCTTTCGCGAGACCAACGCCGACCGCTTCCGCCTCGGCGACGTGGCCGAGTCCGCCCATCGTCTGCTCGACGCCTTGAAAGACCATCCCGACTGCCTCCGCGCCGAGGTCGGCGGCAGCTTTCGCCGGGGCAAGGAAACCGTGCACGATCTCGACTTTCTCGTCGCCACCAGCCGGCCGCGCGCCATCATGGACCACTTCGTGGCCCTGGATGGCGTGTCCGAGGTGATCGCCCACGGCCAGACCAAATCCAGCGTCCGCCTCGACAACGGCCTCCAATGCGACCTCCGCGCCGTCTCCAACGGGGAATGGGCTTGCGCCCTGATGTATTTCACCGGTAGCAAGGAACACAACGTCGTCATCCGCGGCCGCGCCAACGACCGCGGTTACACCCTCAACGAATACCGGCTCGCCCCCCGCGACGGGTCCGACGCCAAGCCCCCGCCGCCCTTCGCCGAGGAGCGGGATCTCTACGCGTTTCTGGGGCTCGACTACATCGCCCCCGAGCTGCGCGAGAATGGCGGCGAGATCGAGGCCGCCGAGAGCGGAGACCTGCCCCGGCTCATCGAGCTGGAAAACCTGCGCGGCACCTTCCACAACCACACCACCGCCAGCGACGGGCACGATACCCTGGAGGCCATGGCCGACGCCGCCCGCGACCTCGGCTTGCAATACCTTGGCATCGCCGATCACTCCAAAAGCTCCTTCCAGGCCAACGGACTCGACGCACAGCGCCTCCGCGAACAGATCGACGCCATTCGCGCCCTCAACCGCGACTACGACAGCGCGGGCGAGCAGTTCCGCCTCTTCGCCGGCAGCGAGGTCGACATCCTCAAAGACGGCACCCTGGACTTCGACGACGACCTGCTCGGCGAGCTGGACTACGTCGTCGCCAGCGTCCACAACGCCATGACCCAGTCCGAGGCCGAGATGACACAACGCCTCATCCGCGCCATCCAGTCCCCCCACGTCACCATGCTCGGCCACCTCACCGGGCGCCTGCTGCTGCAGCGCGAGCCTTACGCCGTCAACGTCCCCGCCATTATCGACGCCTGCGCCGAGACCGGCACCTGGATCGAGCTGAACTGCAACCCATGGCGGCTCGACATGGATTGGCGCTGGTGGAAACTGGCCCGGGAAAAAGGCGTCAAATGCGTCATCAACCCCGACGCCCACCGCGCCTCCCAACTCCAATACCTCTGGTACGGGATCAAGCTCGCCCGCAAAGGCTGGCTGAGCCGCGACGATGTGATGAACTGCCTCCCCCTCGACGACATCCGCGAAGCCCTCCGCTGGAAACGGGAACAAACCGCCCCGTGAACTCGCCGGACCGCGCCCTCAGGCCGCCGGAGCCGAGGCGTCCCGCGACGGAGCCGCCTCCTCGATAGTGTTGATCGCTTCGATCCCGTCCATCGCCGGCGGCGTGGCGGACTCCTCCAGACTCAACACCGAGCTGGGGATGCGCATCAGCCGCCCGACATTGTGGGCCAGCACGCCGCAACCCGTCTGCGTCAGGACCAGGCACAGACCCAGCGCGGGCAGAGAGAGAGAGCGGAGACGGCGCATGGGCAGAGCTACGGGAGAGCGGGAGAGAAGCGGGGCGGGGAGGAGAGGGAAAAAAATCCTGATGGTGGAGCTAAGCGGATTCGAACCGCTGACCTTCTCATTGCGAACGAGACGCTCTACCAACTGAGCTATAGCCCCTTCACCAGTGATTTTATTCCTTTCGGCCACCTGCGCGGGTTTTCTAATCGGCCGCGCCCAGACAGGCGCGACCCCGCGTGGTAGCCGGGAGCCGGTAAAATGATTCAATTTCGCCGATGCGCAAGGCATCTCTGGCCTCAAAAAAACACCCCGCCCCTGATATCCGGTGGAGTCGCGCGCGCCTCGCCCAACCACAGGCTACCCGCTTGGATGACTCCGGCATCGCCAGCCGATATACCCACCAGTAATACCAATAATTACGGAAAACATGGTGCCACAACGATGCTCTCTCCGCGCGGTGAGATCACCCCGCCTCATTCCCCCGAAACCCCGCCCCGCCATCACCATCCTTCCCCGCTCCAGAAGCGCTGCATCCGTCGGAAACGTGGAATCGGGCCTCGGTGAAACCATTCAGCTTTCCTGACAACCCGATATCACGAGAAATGATATCGGATAACCAGGCGTCCTGACCCATTAGGAAACCCCAAAGAAGTATTTCGCTGCTTCCTCCCTCATCGCGGGGGATCGAACATGGCGGTGGCGTTCTGGTCTCCGCGCGGCAATTTGATGGGCTTATCAGGGGCTCGGGGAAAGCGCTCCGGCGGCGGTGGGGATGTAGAGGGCGACAGGCTGGACGCGACCGCGGACGGGGGCTTCGCCGGCGGGGACGAGGGCGAAGTCGGTGGCGATCTCCGGGGCGGAGGCGACGAGTGCGCGGACGGCTTCGCTGACGAGGATGTCGGTGTCGAGATCGCGGGTGAGTGACTGGAGCCGGCTGGCGACGTTGACGGTATCGCCGATGGCGGTGAACTCGCGGCGGTGGGAGGCCCCGATATTGCCAACGATGGCGGTGCCGGCGTGGATGCCGATGCCGATGCGGAGGGGCTCGGCGCCGGCGGCCCGGCGGGCGTGGTTCAGCCGCTCGAGGCTCTCGAGCATGGAGAGGGCGCAGCGGGCGGCCCGGGTGGCGTGGTCGGGCTGGGGCACGGGGGCGTTGAACCAGGCGAGGAGACCGTCGCCGAGGTATTTGTCGAGAGTGCCGCCATGGCGAAAGATCTCATCGACCATGTGGCCATGGAAGTCGTTGAGGAGGCGGACCACCTCCGAGGCGGGGAGCGTTTCACTGAGCCGGGTGAAGCCGCGGATGTCGCAGAACAGCACGGAGATCTCGCAGCTTTCTCCCTCCTCGGGATGATCGCGGGCCTCGATGAGTTCCGCCACGCCGGGGGAGAAGTATCGGGCGAGGCGACCGCGACGGGATTCGCGCAGGGCGGCTTCGCGGATGAGGGCATTCTGTCTCCGGGGCAGCCAGCTCATCATCACGGCGGTCATGAGGATGAGCAGGGGGCCGGTGATGAGCGAGATCACGCTGAGTCCCGCCTCCCGATAGACGATGAGGATGGCGACGGCCCCGGCGAGGGCGGTGGGAATAAGGTGCCGGGCCCGGAGGCTGAAGGAAGACATGGCGGTGAGAAAGACGAAGAGCGCCAGAGTGAAGACTGCCACGGCATCGGGTGAGGAATTGTCCCGGATATTGACCAGTTGGATCCACGTGACGATGGGAATGTCGAGCAGGGGAACGGCGAAGCGGCAGAGTGCGAGTATTTTCCGGGAACGGCCACCGAGGAACCACAGGGTGAGAGCCGCGACGCAGTAGAACAGCAGGTGTGGTGCCGTGGCACGCAGACTATCGTCGTCAAGTCCGAAACGGACGAACGCGTAGAACAGCAGAAAAAGGCTGGTGAAGAGGGCGCGGAGGCCGTTCATGAAACGGGCGCTGGACTGGCGTCCGGCGGCCAGTGACGTGGCGATGAGATCGCCCGAGGTGGGTGGTTCGTGAGGCGGACCCGCGGTTCCAGATCGAGTCGGAGAGCTCATGGCGTCGGCATTGTCGGCGGTATGCGGCGAAAAAACGAGCGAATAGCCGCGGGAAGAATCATCAGCGGTGTGTAAGGAAAAAAATCGCTGGCGTCAAACACCTGTTTGAATTAGGGGTCTGCCCTGTGTCGAAACCAGACAGCAATATGAGAAAGAGTGGAGAAAAGCGGGGCAGCGCGTTCCGATGGCTGGTGCTCGCGGCCGTGGTGGTCGCGAGCCTGTGGTTTGGTCTGAAGGCCATCCGGGAGGCTCCGGTCGTGGGCGAGGAGGGTGGCGTCGAGCCCGGTGCGGGCGCTCCGGCGGGACCTCCGCCGGCGTCGGTCATCGTGGCGGCGGTCGAGAAAAAAACCGCCGAAGAGCGGCGGCGGGTGACCGGGACCCTGCGGGCGGAGTCGCGCGCGGAAGTGGCGGCGCAGGAGAGCGGCGCGGTGCGGGAGGTGTCGGTGGACGAGGGAGATGCGGTGAAAGCCGGAGACACATTGGCTCGGCTGGACGCGCGTCGTCTGGACGCCGAACTGGCGCAGGCGAAGGCGCGAGTGACGGTGGCCGAGGCGATGGTGGCACAGCGGGAGGCGGAGTCGAAGCGGGCGAACTCGGACTTTGGGAGCAAGCGGAAACTTTTCACCGATCCCGCGGGAGCCGCCGTGTCCGAACGCGAGGTGCTCGACGCGGAGCGTGAGGCCGAGGTGGCGACGGCGCGAACCCAGGCGGCGAAGGACGAATTGGCGGCGGAGAAAAGCCTGCTGGGACTGCTCGAGGTGCGGCGGGGCGACCTGGAAATCACGGCGCCATTCGATGGCCGGGTGGTGGCGCGCCATGTCGAGCCGGGCGAGTGGGTCGCGGCGGGGTCGCCGGTGGTGACGTTGATTTCCGCCGGAGAGATAGAGGCTTGGTTCGATGTACCGGAGCGCTTTGCCGCCTCCATCGAAGCGGCCGGCCGGGATCTGGTGGTGATCGCCGACGGCAACGGGCATCAGGCGCCCGCGAAGGCGCTGCGGCGCGTGGCCGATGTGGACGCGCGCACCCGGCTTTTTTCGGTGGTGGTGACCTTGGATGACGGGGTCGGCGCGCTGGTGCCGGGCATGTCGGTGCATGCCGATCTCCCGGTGGGCGAGGCCACCGAGCGCCTCGCGGTGCCGGTCGACGCGGTCATGGTGGCGCGGGAGGAGACCTTCGTCTTTCGCGCCACCCCTCCCGGTGAGGCGGGCGGACTCCCGGTGTCCGAAAAGGTGCCGGTGACCGAGTTTTTCCGTCGCGACGGCATCGCCTACGTGGAATCCACCGGGCTGAAGGCGGCCGACAGCGTGGTGGTGGAGGGGAATGAGCGACTGTTTCCCGGCACGCCCCTGATCGTTTCCCGACCCGAGCCGCCTGTCGCCGAGTGAGCGGAGCGTATCTCCGGCCCGCGTTTTTTTCGTCTTCGTCCTGGTCTCTTCATGATTCATTCCTCCGTACATCAGCCCATCTCCGTCGCGGTGGGAGTGCTGCTCAGCGTCTTTGCCGGACTGCTCGCGGTGTCGCGGGTACCCATTCGCATGACGCCGGAGGTGGAGTCGGTGGTTGTCTCGGTGATGACCAACTGGGAGAGCGCGTCGGCGGAGGAAATCGAGAGCGACATCGTGGAGGAACAGGAAAAGGTGCTGGGCGAGGTCACCGGTCTGCGCTCGATGATCAGCACCAGCGCCGCGGGCCAGGGCACGATCCGTCTGGAGTTTGAGACCGGAACCGACATCGAGGATGCCAAGGCCGAGGTGTTGCAAAAGCTCGACGAGGTGCCCGGCTATCCCGGTGGCGTGTTGCAGCCGGTGGTGGAAGGGGTCGATCCCGAGTCGGTCGATTACATTTCCTGGATGGGACTGGCCTCGACCGACCCCGAGTTCGATTCCGGGACGCTGGCGGACTTCATGGAGCGTCGGTTGAAACCGCGTTTCGAGCGCCTGCCAGGCATCTCCCAGGTCGGCATCCGCGGCGCCCGCCAGTCCGAGCTGCACATCATCGTCGATCCCCGGGCCATGGCCGCGCGCGGCGTCACCTTTTCCCAGCTCCGGCAGGCCATCGAGTCCGCCAATGTCGATATTTCCGCCGGCCGCCTGGAGGAGGGCAAACGCGACATCCGGGTGCGTACCATCGGTCGCTTCGAGGGGCCGGAGGACATCGCGCGGATGGTCATCTACCGCGACACGTCGGGCCCCGTGTATCTCGGGGACATCGCCGAGGTGAGGGAGTCGTTCAAAGAGCGCACCGACTGGGCCAGGGCGCGCGGTCACCAGATGCCCTTCTTCAATTTCCAGCTCGCCCGCGGAGCCAATCTCCTGGAGACGATGGGATTTCTGATGAAGGAGGTCGATGCCCTGAACGCGCCCGGCGGCTTGCTCGAGCAGAAAGCCAAGGAGCTCGGCATCAACGGCACTCTGGAGCTCATCAACACCTACGACTCCACCACCTACGTCCGCGATGCCATCGATCTCGTTCAGTCCAACATTCTCGTTGGGGGTGTGCTCGCCACCCTGACCCTGTTGCTTTTCCTGCGGTCCTTCCGCTCCGTGGGCATCATCGCGGTGGCCATTCCCGTGTCGGTCATCGCCTCATTCGTGGTGCTCATCGCCCTGGGCCGGTCCATCAACATCATCTCGCTCGCCGGGCTCGCCTTCGCGGTCGGCATGGTGGTGGACAACGCCATCGTGGTCATCGAGAACATCTACCGTCACTTGGAAATGGGAAAAAATCCCGCCGAAGCCGCGCTCGACGGGGCCAAGGAGGTGGCCGGCGCCGTGGTGGCCTCGACCATGACCACCCTGGTGGTGTTTTTTCCCATCCTGCTCATCCAGGAGACGGCCGGCCAGCTGTTTCGCGACATCGCCCTCGCCATCATGGCGGCGGTCGGGCTGAGTATGGTGGTGTCCCTGACCCTCATCCCCTCGGCGGCGGCGCGGTTTCTGCGACGTGGCGATGCCGACTCCGAGATCGGCGAGGAGGAGGACTCCGGCGCCGCCGCCACATTCGGCCCGAAAAAATGGCTGCTGGCGGCGATCCATCCCTTCGCGAAGTTCCTCCATCGTCTGCCGGAAGACGTCAGTCGCATCATCGGCGTGGTCACCGTCTCGTGGCCGCGGCGGATCACCCTGTTCCTGGTGTTCGGGACCGTGACCGTGCTGGGCACGGCCATTCTCCTTCCGCCGCGCGATTACCTGCCGACCGGAAACCGGGACGTGGTCTTCGGGATGCTGTTTCCCCCGCCGGGTTACAATCTCGACCAGCTCTCCGAGATGGGGCGGCGGATCGAGGAGCGTGTGCGCCCCTCGTGGGAGGTGACCGAGAACAAATTCAAGATCGAGGACGTGGTCGAGACTCGCGAGGGCAGACCGACCGAGCCCCGGGACACCCGTGAACCGGTGCCGCTTGGCTACGGGCAGGAGGGCACGGTGATGCCGCCACCCCTGCGGCATTATTTCCTCGTCAGCTTCGAGGGGCGCATGTTTCACGGCGCCATGTCCGATGACAAGAAGCGGACCATCGACGCCGTGCCCCTCCTCAACATGGCCACCTCGGGAGCGGCCGCGCCCGACACCATCGCCTTCGCCTTCCAGTTTCCCCTGTTCCGCGTGGCGGGGACCACCGGGTCCGCCATCCAGATCGATCTCACCGGCGACGATCTCGATCAGGTCAGCGGTGCGGCCGGCGCCCTGTTCGGGGCGCTGATGGGAGAGTTCGGACCCGGAGCCGCCCGGCCCGAGCCGCCCAACTTCGCCCTGCCTCTCCACGAGCTTCAGGTGGTGCCGAAAGATGAGCGGCTTCGCGAGTTGGGCATGACCCGCGCCGATCTGGGCCTGGCGGTCCAGGCCAACGGCGACGGCATTCTCCTCTTCCGCCAGTTCGAGCAGAACGGCGAATTGAAGGACATGAAAATCCTCAGCCAGTATTCCCGCACCGACGACGCCATGGAAGCCCTGATGCACGCTCCCATCGCCACCCCGCTCGGCGGCGTGGTCGATTTCGACAGCGTGGCGGAGCTCAGGCGGGTGCGCGGCCCCGACATGATCCGCCACGTCGATCGGCTGCGGGCCGTGACCGTGGAACTGACCCCGCCGCGCGGTCAACCGCTGGAGGTTACCATCGAGAAAGTGGAGGAAAAGATCGCCCAGCTCCGCGAGGCCGGCGCCATCCCGCCATCGGTCGGTGTCGAGCTGTCGGGGTCCGCCGGCAAATTGGCCGAGATCACCGAGGCACTGCTCGGCGACGGTTCGCTGTTCGGGACGGTGTCCAGCACCCTGGTCATGGCCTTTCTCGTCGTCTACCTGCTCATGGTGGTGCTGTTCCAGAGCTGGACCTACCCGCTGGTCATCATGCTCAGCGTGCCGCTGGCCACCTTCGGCGGATTCCTCGGTCTGGCGCTGGTCCATTGGTGGAGCGTGGCCGACCGCTACTCGCCGGTGCAGAATCTCGACATGCTCAGCATCCTGGGATTCGTCATTCTCGCCGGGGTGGTGGTCAACAACGCCATCCTCATCGTCCACCAGACGCTCAATTTCCTCCGCGACGATCCCGATCTCGATCCCCAGACCGCGATCCGGGAGTCGGTGAAAAGCCGGGTGCGTCCCATCCTCATGAGCACCCTGACCAGTGTCGGCGGCATGCTCCCGCTGGTGCTGCTGCCCGGCGCGGGGTCGGAGCTGTATCGCGGGCTCGGCGCCGTGGTCGTCGGAGGACTCCTGGTGTCGACCATCTTCACCCTCTTTCTCGTTCCCACCGTGCTGAGCGCCATGTTCGCCGTCCGTGGCGAGGACAAGGTGCGGGAACTGACCCGTGGCGACGAGACCGGGGCCCATGACTCCGCCACGCCCGCCGGCGTCGTGATCCCCGTCATCATCGGCGCCCTGCTCACGATGACCTCCTGCGTGCCCGAGAGCGATCTCACCGCCGCCATCGACGGAGGTGCCGCCTACGGCGAGGGCGGTCCGGGCACCGCCGCATTGCCCGAGCCCGGCGACTGGTGGAAAGCGTTCGACGATCCCGGACTCGACGCGCTCATGGAGCGGCTGCGTCGTGACAATCCGGGGCTCAAGGCCTCGCAGGCCAGGTATGATCAGGCGCGCGCCGCGCTCGGCTTGACCCGGTCCGACCAAGTGCCCCGTCTCTACGGTGACGCCTCCGCCCTGCGGATGCGCGACTCGGCGGGGGGCATCTTTGTCCCGCCGGACCTCACCTACAACGACTATCGGGCCGCTCTCAATCTGAGTTACGAAATCGATCTCTGGGGCCGGGTGCGCCAGAGCGTCGACGCCGCCCGGGCGGAGATGGAGGCCAGCGCCGCCGATCTTGCGGGCGCCCAGGTCTCGCTGGAGGCGGAACTGGCCCGCACCTGGTACCAATGGCGCTTTGTCGACGAGGAGGCGAAAGTGCTGGCCCGCACCATCGAGCTGCGGGAGGAAAACCTCAAGCTGGTGGAGGCCCGGGTCCGCGGCGGGGAAACCAACGAGCTCGACCTCGAGCGCGCCCGCGCCGAACTGGAGACCACCCGCGCCCAGTCGCTGCAAGTCGGGCGCTCCCGCGCGGAGTTGACGCATGCCCTGGCCGTGCTGGTCGGTGAGGCGCCCGCCACCTTTCAGTCGCCGAAACCGGGGGGCGCCGGCGTGGGCAAGGCCGCGCGCATCCCGGCGGGAGTTCCCTCCGAATTACTGGCGCGCCGGCCGGATATCGCCTCGGCCGAGCGCAGACTCGCCGCCGCCGCGTCGCGTGTCGGCGCGGCCAAGGCGTCCTACCTGCCCAAAATCACCCTCACCGGCGTGGGTGGCAGCTCCACTTTGAAGAGCAGCCAGTTTTTCGACTTCGACAGCCTCTTCGGCCAGATCGGTCCCCAAGTGCAGATCCCCATCTTTCAAGGGGGGAAACTGATCGACGAGGTGAAGAAGGCCGACGCCGAGGCACGCGAGGCGCTTGCCGTCTACGAGGAGGTCGTGCTGGTGGCCTTTCGTGAAGTCGAGGACGCGCTGTCCGGCATCCGTTTTCTGGATCGGGAAATCGAGGCCCATCGGAAGGCCGTCGATGCCGCCAGAGCCGCCGCCACTCTGTCGCGTCGCCGTTACGAGGGTGGTCTGGTGAGCTATCTCGAGGTGGTGGACGCCGAGAGGACCGCCCTCAGCGAGGAGCGCGAACTGACCCGCGCCCGGTCGGCGCGCCATCTCGCAAGCGTGCAGTTGATTCGCGCGCTCGGCGGCGGATGGGCAAAACCGTGAGCGTTTTTTTGCCGATTTTTCCCGATCAACCGGCCATATTGCTCATTTGACCCTGTTAGGTCGCGGACCTGACAGGGTTGTGCGCGATTTTTTTCATGGCCGTGGATCGTCGTGGCCGGCATTAACGAAACGGCGCAAGCGTTCCCATCGTCAGGGAAACGGGGGAGGGCTAAAAAAATTCCAGCTTCGTATGTTTGATTAGTTTTTTGTGAGAATATTGTGGAAATGCAAAAGATTTTTCCTGAAATATCTTGACGCAATCGCGCCCTCTCTGTCAGGCTGTTGGTGTAGAACACATATTGAAATCAAACGGGGGCTTTTCAGCCGCGTGAGTTCCTGAGGGAATTTTTGGTGAGGTCCTGTCGCCCATGAGGGTGGCGCCGGTGACGGGTAGTCTGTCGCACCGTTTGTAACAACCGCCGCATCGCGGCGGCGGCCTGAGCCCGATGGAATCCAAGGCTCGCCGGTCTGTTGGCGGACTTCGCCACGGCAACCGCAAACCTCCAGAACCCCATGACCACAAGCATAACGAAAAACACTAAGTTTAAGCGCGCGGTCTTCGCCGCGTTGGTTCCCGGATTGATTCTCTGGCCACTCCCGGCGCGGACGAATCCCTCCGGAGGCTCGGTGGTGCATGGGGCGGTCGAGATCGATGATTCCACGCCCGGTCACCTGAGGGTCAACCAGGCAAGCAACCGGGCGATCATCAACTGGCAGGATTTTTCCATCGGAGCGGGAGAGTTGACCGAGTTCCTCCAACCCGGTGTGGACGCGGTGGCGCTCAATCGGGTGATTTCCGGAAACCCCTCGGTGCTGATGGGCACGCTGCGCGCCAATGGCGGGCTGATCCTGGTGAACCAGAACGGCATCCTCGTCGGTGGAGGTGGTGTCGTCGACATCGGTGGGTTGGGTATTCTCTCCACGCTCGACATTGACGACGCGGATTTTCTCGACGGCGGAACGATGACATTCAAAGGCAACTCGGTGGCGGGGGTCACCAATCTGGGTAACATCACCTCGCGCGACGGAGATGTGGTCCTGCTGGGGAATTTCATCGACAACCAGGGGACGGTGGGCGCCCCCGACGGGGTGGTGGCTTTCGGCGCCGGTGGTGAGTTCGTGGTCGACACCGTGGGGTATTCCCGCATTTCCGTGGTCGGCCCCGGCCCCGGAGGCAAGAAGGGGATCACTAATTCGGGAACGGTCAACGCGGCGGCGGTGGAATTCAAGGCCCACGGGAACGTCTACGCGATGGCGATCGAAAACACGGGCATCGTGCGGGCCAACGGTTTCCGGCGCGAAGGCGGACGCATCATCCTGCGGGCGACAGGGGATGGCTCGGTGGGCGGCAACATTACCAACTCCGGCACTCTGCAGGCGCGGAATCGTGACGGCTCCGGAGGTGAGATCATCGTCGACGCGGGCATCGGCGGGCGAATCGACAATGTGGACGGCCGCATCGACGCCGATGGGATCGGTGGCGCGGACGGGGGTAGCATCACCATGCTGGGCGACGTGATCAATATTGTGGGTAACTCGCGCGTCAGCGCCGATGGCGCGAACGGCGGGGCGATCCAGATCGGATCCCGGGAGGGCACGACCGCGGTGACGGTGGGCGACGGATCGTCGGTCTCGGCGAACGGTTCGGCGGGAGACGGGGGTATCATCCAGATACTCGGAGCGGCCAACAGTGTGCTGACCATCGATGGGGACGTGTCGGCCAACGGTACCGGCGCGGGCGGGGTGATCTCGATAATCGGCGGCACCGTCAATCAGGGGGTGAACTCGGTGATTTCCGCCGATGGGGCGGTGCGAGGAGGTTTGATCAATATTTCCGGCGCGGGCGCGGTGAACACGCTCGGCGCGGTTAGGGCCTCGGGGGCGAGCAGTGTTGGCGGTCAGGTGTTCATCAACGGCAGCGCGGTAAATGTCAGTGGCGAAGTGGAGGCTTTCGGAGCCACGGAGGGGGGCTTGATCCGGGTGGATGCGGAGAGCGCCGCGGCGGTTGGGGGCGCTCTCGACGCCTCCGCCTTCAACGGCACGGGCGGTCGCATCGACGCGTCGGGTGAGACGGTGAACATCGGCGGTAGCGCGAGGATCGACGCCTCGGGCGCTTTCGGCGGCGGTCAGGTGAACCTCGGCGGCGGCATCCAGGGAGCCGATGACGGGGTGCGCAATTCGCAGAGCACGGAGATCGAGGAGGGGGCCAGCATCAATGTGGACGCCCTCACCATCGGCGACGGGGGATCGGTGGCGGTGTGGTCGGATGGCGGCACGATATTCCGCGGAGACATTTCCGCCCGGGCTCTCGGGTCGGTGGGCAACGGGGGATTTGTCGAAGTCTCCGGGCAGACAGATCTGTTGGTCGGCGGCTGGGTCAGCACGGCGGCGGCCAACGGCACGGCGGGAACTTTTCTGATAGACCCGGTGGATGTGACCATCGGTGACGGGGTGGGAACGATCGCCGATGACGCGCTGATCGGATTCCTCGGGGCGAACAATGTGATCGTCCACACGGCCGGGGCCGGCGCCGCGGCGGGGAACATCAGTATCGCCTCGGGCGCGAAGGTGATTTATGACAGTCCGAACTCCCTGACTCTCCTCGCACATGGGAACATCAATGTGAACGGGGACATCAAGAACATCGGCAGCACGGATTTGTCGAATACCGGGAACATCACCCTGGTCGCGGGATGGGGTGGCACTTTGCCGGCGCTGCCAAACGGGCCGGGGGATCCCCAGACGCTCTCGGGCACGGTGTCGGCTTCGGATTTCATCAACCCCGACGGCACGCCGATTCAGGATGGTGCCTTTGGTGGCTGGGGCGCGTTGGGCAGCACGGTGTTTCTCAACGACGAGGGCCTGGAGGCGGTGGAAGTGGGCAGCGCGCGCGGAGAGACGAATGTCTTTGCCGACGTGGTGTCGATGCAGGGCGGCCGTTCGGGCGGTCGCTTCAGCCAGATCGGCTACCGGCGGGTAGCGGACAGTCGAGCCAACGACGCGGGGCAGTATGGTGGCTTTTTCGCCGATCCGGATGATCAGATCGTGGATGGGAACATCAATGTCTCGGGGCTTACGGCGGTGGTCATGCGTCCCTCGGATGAGTTCAACTCCTCCGATCTCAACAAGATCCGCGAACGGGCCTACACCCAGATCGGCCACGGTGGCATCCGCCGGGCGGATGACAATGTCGACAATGTCGGCGGTGGCGCGGCTGCGGGATATGGGTATGACTCGGGTGTCATCGCGGTGGCGGATGGCGACAACAGCGGCGACATCGTCGTGTATGGGGGGCAGGCGCTGGTGATGGTGGCCAATCGGCTGCAGAGTCACGCCATGGTGGGCCATGGCGGGCACGGTGGCGGGGCGCCCAACAGCGGCAACACGCCCTTCACCAATAGTCTCATCATTGGCGACATGAGCGGAGACATCATGGTCACCGCGGGAACGATCGAGATGGAGGCCGGGCTATACAGTGACTCGCCGGTGCAGATCGGGCACGGAGGCTACAATGTTCGCGGGGAGCACACCGGCGATATCGACGTGACTTCCACCATCGGCGGAATCATCGGCACGGCGGCTCCGAATCTTGGCGATGCGGGTCCCGGTAACCCGACCGATTGGCGCTGGACCAACAACCGGGATCGCTCCTGGGTGCAGATTGGTCACGGGGGGGTGAATTCCTTCCATCCCGATTCGTTGCCCAACCGCACCATCACACTGCCGACCGGCAGCGGTACCGGAAACTCGAGTTTCGCGGGCGACGGGGTGCGCATCAATCCCGACACCGGGCTGCCCTACGGACACCGCGGGGACATCAATGTGGTCTCCGCCGGCGGAGTCCGGATGACCGCCACGGGTAACCAGGCATACGCCCAGATCGGCCATGGTGGCGTGAATGATCGCATGGAGAACCGCGGAGACATCACCGTGGAGGCTCAGAATGGGGATATCATATTTGATCGCATCGCCATTCAGGTGGATCGCAACGGGATGGATCGTCGCAACGTGGGTGACGCGGCCTATTCGCAGATCGGCCATGGCGGCTACCTCGGTGTCGGCGGCGCGGTCGGTGACATCGATGTGACGGCCACCGGTGACATTGAATTCCACGCCGGACGGAACAGTGCCTACGCGCAGATCGGTCATGGCGGACGCGGGGAGGATGGCAGTCTCTGGTCGGGAGGGAGGAATCGCAGCGCCAATACCGCGAACGGAACCCTCTCCGGCGATATCAATGTCGAGGCTGGTGGGCATATCAAGTTTCGCAGTGGGTTCGGCACCGGAGGGGTCGCCCATTCGATGATTGGCCACGGAGGCTACCGACAGAACGCCGATATTCTCGATGACGGTTCGTCCACCGGATTCGGGGCGGACGGCGTCACTGAGGAGTTTCTGATCGGTGGGGGAGCCTCGCGGATTCTGGTGGATGGCAATGGCGACCCGATTCTCGATGGCTCCGGGAAATTCCAACTGGTGGCCGACGCGACCCAGCAGGGGCACAACGGAAACATCACGGTGACGGCCGGTGGTGACATCGATTTTCAGGCGGGTCAGGTCGAAGGCGAGATCCTGCCGGGTCAGGAACCTTTCGGGATCGAGAACAACCGCAACAACAACTTCACCATGATCGGTCACGGGGGCTATATCTCGTGGGGCGATCATTGGGGCGAGATCACTCTGAACGCCGGTGAAGATGTGCGGGTGGAGGCCCGCGGCGGTTGGGACGCGGTGACCATCGAGGGCACGAATGCCGGACCCGCCGATCCTCTGGCGGTGACCAACAATCTGCGCGGCACTCCCCGCTTTGCCAGTACCGAGGATGATGGCGGCACCGGGGTGCGGAACTTCGGGATGATCGGCCACGGCGGCTATGACTCCGAGCACCGGATTCATACGACCCAGAACTGGAACTCCTCGGGCAAGATCGCGGAGGGAATGGGAACTCTGGGACCGTCGGATATTTCCATCACCGCCGGGGGTGATGTGATTTTGAAAGCGGCGCAGAAAGCCACCATCGGTCCCGAGTTGCTGCTGCCGGCCACTCGCCAGGGAGGCGGCAGCGCCACCACGCCGGTTTTTTATATCGATGATTTTGGAGTCGAGACCGCCTTGTCGGCGCAGTTCGGCGATCACGCGCCGAGGCTGAACCGGGTCGAAAGGGCCAACGGCGATGTGTGGCTGATGCCGGATCCGGTGATGGCGTCGCAGGATGGTTTCGTGCAGGTGGGTCATGGCGCGCGGAGCACCGGATACGATGGCGGCATCGACGGCATGGGGCACCAGGCCAACATCACGATCAATGCCGGCGGCGGCGTGACGCTGATGGCGACGGATATCAAGACTTCGGTGGCGCATAACCAGTATGTCGAGATCCAAGTCCACACCGGCGGTGTGGGGGCGCCGACTTTTGTGCCCGACGCGGTCATCCGGGTGGGGCCGGCGGTGGGCACCACCGATCCCGACGCCATCGGCACGGTCGGGGGTGCTGACGGCACGGACCGGCGGGGACAGCACAATCGCTCGCTCTACCTCTACAACTATGCCCAGATCGGGAATGGCGGCTGGAACGCGCGGGGAGATCATCTCGGCGACATCACCATCACCGCGGGACAGGATGCCGACGGCATTGGCCTGCTCGTGCGGGCCGGTGAGGGACGGGAGTCCTACGCACAAGTCGGGAACGGAGGATTTGACACTGATGGCTACGATCCCACCGGGGGACGCAACTCGGACAACAATCGCCTGGGCGACATCGGCAGCCGGGGCGACATCATGATCAACGTGGTCGGCGATGTCGTGGTGCAGGGCGGCGGCATCGATGGTGACGCGACCGGTGAGGCCGGTGAGACGACCAATGCGGGGGCGATTTCCACCCATGACGATGATCGATACTCCTACGCCCAGATCGGTAACGGCGGCGCCGCCACGGGCGGATCGAGCACGGGAGACATCACCGTGATCAGTGAGGAGGGTGGACTCGATGTGAAGGCCGGCAACAATGCGCGCTACGGCTACGCCATGCTGGGACATGGCGGGCTGGGCTCGCGCGGCGAAGCCCATTCGGGCGACATCACCATCCGGGTCTCGGAGGACATCAATGTGATGGGAGGCGCGCCGTTCCTGGATGTCGAGGACACGATCGGCAATGGCCCCTCCAATCTTGGACAGATGAGCACCACGCATATCGCCTATGCTCAGATCGGTCACGGGGGCTGGGATTCCGATCCCCAGGGTGGGAACCTCAACCTCGCCGCCGGGGTGGGAGGCCACTTCGGGGACATGGAGATTGTCTCCGTGAATGGCAGTGTGATTTTGCGCGGTGGAGGCGATCCGGAGTTCACGAGGAACGACGACACATTCTTCCGGGGGCTCTCGGCGCAGATCGGTCACGGAGGCAACTTCACCGACGGCGATCACCGCGGCGATCTCCGGGTGGTGGCCGGCCAGAATGTCGAGGTCTACGGCGGCGCCGGCGGGCGTGACAGCTACACCATGATCGGTCACGGGGGACATCAGGTTGATGGAAATCTCAGCGGCACCATCGAGGTGATCGCGGGCAACGATCTGATCATGAACCGCGGCGCCGACACCGACTCCAGCGTAGGCTGGGAACGCAGTGGCCTGGAGATTTTCAACAACTGGGCGAAGATCGGTCACGGCGACCATCGCTATCGTCAGCGCAACAGCGGGGCTGGCAACCGCAACGGCGACATCTTTGTCAGTGTGGGCAACGATGTGGTTCTATCCAATCCGGCCAACCGCCCCTTTGCCGACGAGGCGTTCACCCGCTTCCTGTCGGATCAGACCCTGATCGGGCACATCGATCCGATCAACGGCGGCTCCTCCGCATTCCGGTCGACAGAAGGCGACACCTTCATCGGCGCGAGCCGGGTCGATCCGTTCGAGACGGGCACGGGAGCCTTCCGTGTCTTCGAGGACGCGGTCATCACCAGCGCCGGTGGCGGATTTTTCGGAGAACTGCGGCTCTATCTGCCCAGTCCGGCGCAGAACTTCATCATGGACGACGCCTTTCTGAACAACAACGACTACACCAGGACACCGACGCCCGACGGCACGCGGGCGGACGAGTTGTTCGCCACGGATCATCAGCAGGGAGTGGGGGTCTTTGGTGAACCGACGGCGGAGTTCGTTCCCGAGGGGCCCTATGTGCCCAGTGGCTTCGGCCTCTACAACATCTACTACGGCACCGCCGAGCCGATTCTGCCACCGGTGGAGCCTCCGGTGTTGCCTCCGGCCATCGAGGAGGCCCTGCCGGAGGAGGAGTTGGTGCCCATCGTGGTGGAACCGGTCTTCGATGTCTTCCCCTTCCTCTTTGTCGACAAGTATGACTCCTTTGATCGTGATGAATCGATGTTGGGAGGAGATTCGGTGTTCGGCCTGTTCAGCATCTTTGGTTTGATCGCCAACGACAGTTACGAGAACGCCGGGGAGGAGACCATCCGGGTGGAGGGAGATGAAATTCTCGAGGAGTCCCCCGGACTCTTCGGTCTCGGGCCGGCCCAGTCGGAAGCCGAGAGAAAAGAGGAGGAGGAGAAGTCCGGAGCCTATCTCCGCCATGATGGCGGCGCCTATGGCCGGTTCTGGATCTACGACATGAATACTAACGAATACTCCTCATTCAGAGTGTTTGGGTTGCCGAGCACGGAAATCGTCCGGTGATCGACCCAACCAAGGATCCTCTTTTTATCTGACGGCTCCGGTCTTGCGAGATCGGAGTCCGGGAGCGGTCCGCATCCCCTCCGATACCAGTCATGAAACCAGCGCACCCGATTCTTGAACTCCGGCGCACCCGTTCGTCGACCTTTCTGCAAATCTCCGCGGTCACCCTGCTCCTGCCCGGTCTGGCGTTGTGGCCGACGACCGGCCTCGCGAACCCCACCGGCGGCGTGGTGGCCAAGGGTCTCGCCGAGATCA
>CAYTNL010000076.1:0-33451 GCA_964439145.1 uncultured Verrucomicrobiales bacterium | reverse complement strand
TCGAAAAAATTACCGACGCTTTTAATTAAGCGAATTTATCGCGCAGCACACTAGAGCTGATAAGGGGCAACCGACGTAGCCCCCACGCCGCATCGAATCTCCAGAGGCGACCTTACGACTTGATGGCGCGGGGGAATCGCAGGGATCTGATAACGTGGGTAAATTCGCGCACATTTGGAAATGCCGGGCTGTGAGGGCTGTCTGGGGGAGCAGTTCAATGGCCGCCGTCATGTTCTCCGCCTTCCATAATGAGTTGAACTCATCCGATCAAGCCGGAATTTCCGTGATCCATCTTTGTTGGAGCGGTTACGCCTTAATTTCTTGCAACTTCATGGTGTTCATCAACCGAAACGTCAGGTTGATCCGCTCGTCCATCACCCGCTTCGACTTTGGCAGGGCGTGTGACCAATGGCGCTGGGTTTCGCCACGCATGGCGAGTAGGCTGCCGTGCTCGAGGATGAGCGAGACCTTCTTCTCCCTGTCACGGCGGTGGCGCAGGGCAAATTTCCGTTCCGCGCCGAGACTGAGCGAGGCGATGGTGGCGTTCTCGACGAGGGTGTCCTCGTCGTCACTGTGCCAGCCCATACCCTCGGCGCCGTCGTGGTAGCGGTTGGCGAGGCAGGAGTTGAAGGGCGCACCGAGGAGGGCTTCCACCATCGCCTTGAGGTCCGCCAGTTCTCTGGTCCACGGTAACGCGGTGCGGGTGGTGCCGGAATAGGTATAGGCGAAATCGTGATCGCCATACCAGGCCACCTCCCGGGCGGTGATGATGCGCTTGCCGAACATCGTGACCTCGTCTCGCCGCCAGGCGAGGGTATCTCGGAGGCTGATGAAACACCGGTCGGCCCCGTCTTTCGGTAGCACGGGACCGTGGTAGTTCACGATTCCGTCGCAGGGCAGCAGATTGGCACCGGGCTCTGGCGTGATGTGTGGCATCCCTTTCCATTACACTACGCCATTGCCACCCCATGGGAGAGCCTTTGATCAATCATGACAGCACGCGCCTCTCGTGACATGACAGGGTCATGCTGACGAGCAAAGAGGGTAGGGTGGTTACGACCGGTGATCTCCATCAGTTCGTCTCCGCGGAAACACTCATCACGCTAATTGAGAACCGGGCCGGAACGTGCTTCGGTCCCGATGATGAAATTCCCGGTATTTCCCGCCTGCTGCCTGATGCTCGCTGTTTTTTCCCGCCCTTCCCAGGGCGCCTGGCCCGAGTTTCGCGGGCCTGACCGCAACGGCTTCATCGACGGCGCATCACTGCCCGTCGAGTGGAGCGAGGAGAAGAATCTCGCCTGGAAGAAACCGATCCATGGCCACGGCTGGTCCACACCCGCGATTCTGGAGGGCAAAGTCTGGCTCACCACCGCGACGGAGGATGGTTCGAAAATGTCGGTGATCTGTCTCAACGAAACGAATGGCGAGACGCTGCTCGACCGGGTGCTGATCACCAATGACAATCCCGAGCCTCTCGCGAATCCCATCAACACCTATGCTTCGTCCTCGCCGGCGGTTGAGGAGGGTCGAGTTTACGTCCATTTCGGCAGCTATGGGACTTTTTGCCTCGACACTGTGACTTACGAGATCCTGTGGCAACGGCGCGACCTGACCGCCAGCCATTGGCGCGGACCGGCCTCGTCGGTCACTCTATGGAAGGACAAATTGATCCTGACCCTGGAGGGTGCCGACCAGCAGTATCATGTGGCGCTAGACAAACAGACGGGAAAGACGCTCTGGCGGCGTGATCGCTCCACCAACTACAACGATGTGGATCCCAAGACCGGAAGACCCGCCAACAGTGGCGACATGCGGAAGGCTTTCGGCACTCCGATCTTTGTCGAGATCGACGGAGCCACCCAGATGGTCAGCGCGGGCGCCAAAGCCTGCTGGGCCTACGATCCCGAATCCGGCGAGGAGCTGTGGAGCGTGCACTACGGGGAGCACTCCGTCTCCTCGCGTCCCGTCTACTCGAAGGAACTGGGCATGATTTTCATCAACACCGGCCTCGGCAAGGCACAGGTCTGGGCCATTCGCGCGGACGCGGACGCCCGGGGCGAGATAGCCGATACACACAAAGTCTGGGAAATGATCAAGCGCACGCCGAAGCGATCCAGCCCCGTGCTCGTGGGCGACCTGCTGTTCTGGGCCAACGACGGGGTGATCTCCTGCATCGACGCCAGGACCGGCGAGCCTCATTGGCAAGAGCGTGCCGGCGGCGAATACAGCGCGTCGATGATCTCCGACGGGAAGCACGTCTATTTCTTTGATGAGGAGGGACTTTGCACCGTGACCAGGGCCACCGCCGCTTTCGAAGTAGTCGCCGAGAATGATCTCGACGACGGCGGCCTCGCCTCACCCGCGGCCAGTGACGGCTCGCTTTTCGTCCGATCCAGGACCCATCTCTACCGAATCGGGAAATGAGTCCCGGAGGCCGCGGGAATCGGGCCTAGACGAAGAATCCCACGATCTCGCGAATCGACTCGAAGAGTCGCACGCCGAAACTGGCAAAATTCGCGCGCCAGGCGACAGCGAAGGTTTTCCACGCCACTGTGGGGGACGACACGATGAGCAGGCTGACGATGATCAGCGTGTTTACCAGGGCGATCAGGGAAAAGGAGAACAGACGACCGTTGTGGTCCAGGTCCGGCTGATCACGCCGGGTAGCCATCCAGATAGTGAAGCTGAGGTGATGGCACCAGGTGAAGCCGATGATCCAGAACAGCCAGGGCAGGTGCCCGGGTTGAAAGTCGACGAACCACCACTCGACCAGCCCCCACAGGCCGATGGTGACGGCGGTATAGAACGGGAAGAAGTAGGGAGAGAGAGAGATGAGGAAGTTGTTCCGATTCGTCAGAATGTGGCCGCCTTCCGCCGAGATGTGAACCTTCGCCACATTGCCCCGGCAGATGAGGACGAATAGCGCGTGGGTCCACTCGTGCCCGGCGACATAGACATACAGCATGGCGCGACTCCGGGCGCCGAAGAACAGAACCAGCCACATGACCGCCCCCACGCCGAAGGACCAGAACTCGGGCGCCCGCCAGAATTGCCCGTGGCGGGCGGCGTGCCCGAAGATGACGAAGAAGGTCTCCAGCGTGACCCAGCAGACCGGCAGGAGAAAAAGACCGATGAAGAACTTCGCCGTCAGCAACGGGTCGAAGCGGTGATGCCAGGGAATCGTTCCCGCCATGTCCCCGACGAAGGCATTGACGGCGCGATCCGACGACCGGGTGCGAACCCGTTTGCGGCGGGCCGGGCGATCGATGGCGTTGCGTCCGGACACCGCGGGGAAAGGGGTCGGTCGATGGCTGGATCCGTGGATGGGGACGAGGTCAGACCCGGCTCACGTATTTGCCGGTGCGGGTATCTACCTTGATGCGATCACCCTCGTTGATGAACAGCGGAACCTGGAGACGCAGGCCCGTCTCCACGGTGGCTTCCTTGGTGGCGGCGTTGGCGGTGTCGCCTTTGACTCCGGGAGGCGACACGGTCACGGTAACCTCGATGCTGGCCGGCATGTCGAGGGTCACGGGCTTGCCCTCGAGGAAGAGGACCTCGACCTCGAGTCCGTCAATGAGCATCTGCTTGTAGTCCTCCAGCAGCGTCTCGTCCAGCGTCACCGTCTCGTAGGTGTTCTGGTCCATGAAATGATAGCCCGTCTGATCGGCGTAGCTGAACTCCAGCTTCTGCCGCTCCGCCTGAATGGTTTCGACCTTGTCGGAGGAGGCAAATCGTATGTCTTTCGTCTTACCCGACTGGAACGACCGGATGGTGGCCATGATGAGGGCGTTGCCTTTGCCCGGCGTGCGGTGTTCCAGCCCGAGCACGATACCGGTTTCACCCTGGTATTTGATGCATTGGCCCTTTTTGAGTTGGGTAGCGACGATTGCCATGATTCTGTGGGGTTGAAGTGGTGGGAAGCGGGGGCTGGGTTGCGGGATTCCCGACCAGCCCAAAGCTTAAGCGTTCTTAAAGATATTTCGAGCAGGAAAATAGCCGCCGTGTTGGCGCGCTCAAGCGGCATCTCCACACGGCACCTTCAGCCGGGCAGCATCTCGAAGGGACGTTTCTCTCCGATCAACCAGCGGGCGGCTGGATCGAAAGAAGCATCGGGGAGCAAGGGACGCCACCAGGCCGGGGTGACGATTTCCACGGAAAATCCATGCTCGTCGAGCTGCCGCATGCAGGCATCCTGATGGCGACGACCGCGCAACCTCACCAACACCCGGGTATCTTCCCGATCCAGCAGTCTCGCCAGGTCTCTCAGGCGGGACAGCTCGTTGCCGGCGTCATCGATTTTCAGGAAGACGGGACCCTCCACCTGGTGGAGGAACTTTTCAGTGATCAAGTTCCGCTCGTCAGTTCGATGGATCACCAGGCGATCCGGACGGACAGTGTTGTGGGCGGCATTTTGTCCAATCCGATCCGCCAGATGATTGTCAGACTCGAACGCGATCACTCTGGCATCGGTGCGGCGCAGGAAGTAGGCGGTGAAGTATCCGACACCCGCGCCGATGTCCACAAAACAACCGGTCTCTGACGCGAGGGAATCGAATCGGTGTCTCAACTCCCTTTCATAGACCCCGCTGCTCAGAGGGAAACGATGGGTGGGAGGCAGGTATAGCTCGCAGCCACCCAGCCAGCCGCGGCGGATGGGTGTGAGTCGGAGTTCGGAGTCGATTCTAACAGTGGGCGGTGGTTTCAGGCTCATGCGTCTGGAGGATGCGGTATTTGTCTAGATATTTAGTTAGGAAATAGGTCGCTCCGCTTCCTGGTTGGATCGGGCAGGTCATGAATCGGACGGCGGGGCGACTCAGCTCTCAGCGAAGGCCGACTCGGCCAGATCGCAGATGAGGTGGCCGGCGATGAGATGGCACTCCTGCACCCGGGCCGTGACTGGAGACGGCACACAAAGCGCGTGATCGGCCAGATCCGCGCAACGAGCGCCATCGACACCGGTGAAAGCGACGGTCACCACGCCGTCAATGGCGCGGGCGGCCTCGAGTCCGCGGATCACGTTGGCGCTGGTACCCGAGGTCGAGATACCGACCACGACATCACCGGGTCGGCAGAGTCCCTCCACCTGGCGGGCAAAGACATCGTCGTAGCCGAAATCGTTGGCGCAGGCGGTGAGTATCGAGGTATCCGTGGTGAAGGCGATCGAGGGCAGGGCGCGGCGATTGCGGACGAAACGGACCACGAACTCGGCCGCGAAATGCTGGGCGTCGGCGGCGCTGCCGCCATTGCCGAAGAAGCAGATTTTGCCACCCGACCGTATCGCGTCCACACAGGCCCGGGCGATGGCCGCGATGGTGGAGGCGCCGCTCTCGCGGAAAGCTTCCACGACCCGGAGGTGGTCGTCGAAGGCGGAATTGATTGTGTCTGCGGCGGCTTCTTTCATGTCCAAGCACTCGCACGGTGGCGAGCGGCGCGCAAAAGTGTTTTCTTCCTCGGTGGTCTTTCAGCCCGGTTGGACCCGGCTCGCCACCGCCTTATCCAGATCCGCTCTCTCGATGGGAGCGGTTCCCAGTTTGCCCACCACGATGCCACTGGCCTGATTTGACAAGATCGCCGCCACCCGCGCGTCCGCGCCCGCGCACAGGGCCAGCGTGAACACCGCGATGGCCGTGTCCCCGGCTCCCGACACATCGAAAACCTCCTGGGCCATGGTGGGAATGTGAAAAGGCTCGCCATCCCGTGTCACCAGCAGCATTCCCTGCTCACCCAGGGTGATGAGGACCCGCTCGCAATCCCATTTTTCCAGCAGACGCTCGCCAACGGAAAGCAGCGCGGCATCCTCCAACGGGGGACGCTCATCCCGCGGATCCTCAATGCCCGCCTCTTGGAAGGCCTCGAGACGATTCGGCTTCACCGTCGATACCCCCGCCCAGCGGATGGGGTTCTTGGGATTCGGATCCACGGTCACGGTCACGCCTGCCTCTCGGCAGATGGCGCACACCTCATCCACCAGTTCCTGAGTGATGAGGCCCTTGCCGTAGTCCTCGATGATCAGCCCGTCCAACTCGCCGGCCACTGATCGCAGCTCATCGGTCAGGCGAGTAATGAGAGCCGCGTCGGGGCGGGTCTTGCGCTCGCGATCAATTCTCACCACCTGCTGATGTCTGGCCACGACCCGGGTCTTCGAAATGGTGACGAAGTCCGGCAGATCCAGCAGATGCTCCACACTGATACCGTTGTCCGTCAGCACCTGGCGCAACAGGCGGCCATTGTCATCATCACCAATGAGGCCGATGAGATCCACCCGGGTGCCGAAGGGGGTGAGATTGCGCGCCACATTCGCGGCTCCACCCGGGTAGAAGGATTCCCGCTGCACCTCGACCACCGGCACCGGGGCCTCGGGCGAAATGCGGGAGACACTGCCCCAGATGAAGCGGTCCAGCATGATGTCACCGATCACCAGGATTCTCTGGTCGGCAAACTCGCGAAGAAGTTGGGGAAAATTCACCTCCATGTCGTCTGTGGGAAGTCGCCGGGCATCATAGTGTCCGACCGTTGGGTGTCACCCGCTAATCTCCCCAAGCTACCGCCCCTGGTCGATCGCGGACCACCTTGAAAGCGGGCATTCACGAAACCAGTCAGGCGGATTGTCGGTGTCGGCGGCAGATTCGACACGGGAAGTCGGCCATCGCGCGCCCTCGCAAAGGATCGAGAGAATCGCAATTTCTGTAATTTTCATGACACATGGCGCGCCTGCTGTCGATCATATAATTAGGATAAATTAACTTTTCTCCGCTCATGATGACTTCTCTCTGCGGATGGCCTGAAGGGAAAGATCGACCTCGCGCGGACCGCCCATCCACTCGAGCAGGATGCGGGCTCTGTCACCACCCGGAAGCAACCGTGTCACCAGCGCGTTCAATCCCGTCAGGGAGCCGGTCATGATCTCCACGGTATCACCCACTGTCGGCGAGTCGGCGGCATGCATCGCTCTCGGTGCATTGTCGGGGAATACCTCCCGCAGCTGGGCGATCATTTCCTCGGGTAGGGTCGGCGCCACCGCTCCAAATCTCAGGATACCGGTCACGCGTGGCGCCGCCTCGACCGCGCGGCTCCGTGTCTCCATCGTGAATCGCCCGAAAAAGTATCCGGGAAACAGGGCCTCAATGAAGTGGACCGGTCCGCGACGGGTGATCTTGCGGATGGACAGGCGCGGGCAGTAAGCCTCCACCCCATCCATTCGCTGGAGGGCGGCGGCGGCGAGGTGCTCCGATTTGGGGCGTGAGCGAATCACTTGCCAGGTGGCATCGCCGTCTATTCCGGTTGCAGCCATGGCCTGAGTTCCGGCGAGTCGTAGACAGCGTCGGACACGCGATAGGCGACACCTGCCGCCAGAGTGACCTCGGTGCCGTTGGCTCGACGAAGGCAGAGATGGAGGGGACGGAGCCCGGGGAAACGCCTCACCATCTCCCGGATCTCATCAAGGGTGGACTCGGTGTCGCGGATGCAATCCAGATTCATCACCACCGGCGGGAGCTGCCTCGGCAAATGACCGTTGCCGTTGCCGTTCCCATTGCTGTTCAGCCGCGGAGACGCATCCAACCCTGTTGGGTCCGCGACCATACCCTGTTGGGTGCGCGCTTCGATGACGGGCTTGCCGACCGGTGGCGCGTCGGGATTGATGGCCAATGGCGCCACTTCACTGGCGGTGAGCCTTTTCATTTCCGAGCGCTGATCGTCCTCGACTTTGGCGGTGAGCACGATGACGGCGCCTTTCACCAGGAAGCTCTTGCACTGTTCGTAGACTTCGTTCCATGCCATCAGCTCGATGGTGCCGCTGAAATCCTCGAAGAAGAGGATGGCGAAGGGTTTGCCCTCCCGCTTGGTGTATTTTACCTGCACTTCCTGGATGATGCCGGCAAATCGGTGGGTGATCTTGGGATTGACCTTGAGGCTCTGGACTTCGGAGAGTTTCCGATATTTACCCGCCTCGATAGTGGCGCGGAAACGGTCCAGAGGATGACCGGTGACATAGAAGCCGAGAAGATCTTTTTCGTGGGAGAGGTACTCCTCATCCGACCATTCCACCCTAACCTCATCGGTGATCTCCGGGGGAGGCGCGGCGGCCATGAGTTCATCCATGTCGAAGAGCGACACCTGGCCCGAGGCACGGTCGCGGTGGGCGGATGAGGCGCCGGCGATGACCTGGCCGACGCGGGAGAAGAGGTCGTCGCGCCGCTCCAGGGTAAAGTCGAAGGCACCGGCCTTGATCAGGTTTTCGAGGATTTTCCGATTCACCACCTTGGTGTCTAGCCGGGAAGCGAAGTCTTCCAGCGAGGCGTAGGATCCGTTGGCTTCGCGTTCCTCGATGGCGGTCTTCATGGCGGCCGCGCCGACATTCTTGATGGCGGCGAGACCGAAGCGGATGGCTTTGCCACCGTCGGGTTTGATTTCGGGAACAAACTTGAGTTGGCTGCGATTCACATCCGGTGCCAGGATATCGACACCCATGCGCTGGCATTCGGCGACAAAGACGGAGATCTTGTCGGTGTTGTTGATCTCGTTGCTGAGCAGGCCGGCCATGAACTCGACCGGGTGATTCGCCTTCAGATAGGCGGTCTGGTAGCTGATCAGTCCGTAAGCGGCGGAGTGTGATTTGTTGAACCCATAGCCGGCGAATTTTTCGAGCAAGTCGAAGATTTCGTTGGCCTGTTTTTCCGGGATCTTGTTCACTGCGGCGCAGCCATCGACGAACTTTTTCCGCTGCTTCACCATCTCGGAGAGTTTCTTTTTCCCCATCGCGCGCCGGAGCAGGTCGGCCTCGCCGAGGCTGTATCCGGCGAGCAGATTGGCGGCGCGCTGCACCTGCTCCTGATAGATGAGAATGCCGAAGGTCTCCTTGCTGGCCTCCTCCAGGAGCGGGTGGAGGTACTTGATCTTGGTCTTCCCTTTTTTCCGCGCGATGAAGTCCGGGATGAGGTCCATGGGACCAGGACGGTAGAGGGCGATGAGCGCGATGATGTCCTCGATGCGGTTGACGTCGAACTGACGACAGAGGTTCATCATCCCGCCGGATTCCAACTGGAACACCCCGGTCGTCTCGCCGCGGTTGAGGAGATCGAAGGTCGCGCGGTCGTCCAGCCCGACATCGTTGAGGGAGAAGTCCGGTTGATGTCGGTGAATGAGATCGACGGCATCCTGGATCACCGTGAGCGTCTTCAGGCCGAGGAAATCCATCTTCAACATGCCCAGTTCGGTGAGCGGGGTCATGGCGAACTGGGTGGTGATTTCACCCTCCTTGGCTCGGGTGAGCGGGACGTAGTCGGTGAGATCGCGGTCTCCGATGACGACCCCGGCGGCATGGACGCCTGTGCCGCGCTGCAGGCCCTCGAGGAAGGTGGCGTAGCGCCACAGCTCATCGGCGGTGGGGTTGCGCTCCAGCTCTTCCTTCAGCTCCGGGTTCTTCTTTTTTGCGTCCGCGAGCGTGATGCCCAGTTCGTTGGGAATCATCTTCGCCAGCCGGTCCCCCTCCGTGAAGCTCAGACCCATGACGCGGCCGACATCCCGGACCACGCTCTTGGCGCCCAGGGTGCCGAAGGTGACGATGTGGGACACGGCCCGCTCGCCATATTTGCGCCGGACGTACTGAATGACCTCCGGGCGGCGTGTCTGACAGAAGTCGATGTCGATATCGGGCGGTGAGATTCGCTCCGGGTTGAGGAATCGCTCGAAGATGAGACCGAACCGCAGTGGGCAGAGATCGGTGATGCCGAGCACGTAGGCGACGAGCGAGCCGGCGGCCGAGCCGCGGCCAGGGCCGACGGGCACGCCATTGTCCTTGGCCCATTTCACGAAATCCCAAGTGATAAGGAAATAGGACACGAAGCCCATTTTCTCCATGACACCGATCTCATAGTCGAGTCGCTGACGCAGCTCGGGATCGGTGTCGGCGCGGTCGCCATAGCGCCAGAGGAGCCCCTCGAAGCATACTTTGCGAAAATACTGCTCGCGACTGCTGCCGTCGGGCGCCTCGAATTGCGGGTACTTCTCCGAGCTGGCGGAATCGAGAGTGATTTCGACGTTGCACCGGTCGGCGATGACGAGGGTGTTCCGCAGCGCCTCGGGGCAATGACGAAAGAGTTTCGTCATCTCCGCGGTGGACTTGAAATATACCTCCGGAGAGTAGCGCATGCGGCTCTGGTCGAGCAGTTGCGCCCCGGTTCCGATACAGATCATGACATCGTGCGACTCGTGATCGCTACGATTGAGAAAGTGGACATCGTTGGCGGCCACCAGGCCGAGATCGAACTCCTTGGCGAACTCGAGCAACTGTCGATTGCACTTCGTCTGAACCTCGAGACCGTGGTCGTGCATCTCGAGGTAGAAGTTTTCTCTGCCGAAGATATCGGTGAATTCGGACACACTTTTTCGAGCCGATTCCAGATCGTCGGCCTGGATGAACTGGTTGATCTCGCCGATGACGCAGCCACTGAGAGCGATGAGGCCTTCGGAATGTTCCGCCAGGGTTTCTTTGTCGATGCGGGGTTTGCCGTAATACATTCCCTCGAGGTGGCCCTTGGACACCAGCTTCATGAGGTTGCCCCATCCGGTGTTGTCGGCGGCGAGCAGGGTGAGGTGGGAATTCCTCCGCTTCTTGGCGCCGCCTCTCCCGCTGGTGGGCAACTCCACTTTGCGATCCGTCATTTTGGTGCCCGGAGGCGTCAGGTAGGCCTCGCAACCGATGATGGGCTTGATGCCCGTCCGTTGACCCGCCATGTAGAAGTCGATCGCCCCGAACACGTTTCCATGATCCGTCATCGCCACTGCCGGCATCTTGCACTTCTCCGCTTTGGACATGAGATCCTTGATCCGGACCGCCCCGTCGAGCAGCGAATTTTCAGTGTGCAGATGCAGGTGGATGAACGGATCTTGAGCCATTGAATGACGGTGGGGAACAGTGCGGGAGCGACAGGAACAACCGGATCATCATCCTAATGACCGCCTGACCGCTCGCAAACCAAAAGGTTCCGGCGGAAGGAATATCCCGAGCAACCGCAATCAGAACATCTCCAATTGATCCACACTCTCTCGGGTCCCGTCGCCCGCAGATTGGGGAAAAAAGCGGACCCCCGCGCCGATCAACCGGACGGACTTTCCACCTCCCCGTCCCCAGGCTTCTCTCAAAAGCTCCGCGCACAGCCGCGCATCAACAACACCGGACGCCTGCTGGGCGGTGGTGGTAGTGAAATCACTGAATTTCAGTTTCACGAAGTTCTCACGGATCCGACGATGCCGATGGGATTTCTCCAGATCTTCTCCAAGCTCCCCGATCAGCTCTCCCAGTTTCTCAAGCCCTTCCTCCGGCGAGGCCAGGTCCTCGCTGAAGGTGCGCTCGTTGCTGACAGATTTTCGCTCACGATTGGGTATCACCGGTCGCGAATCTATGCCCCGACAGAGTTCGTAGAGTTCCGAGCCGAACCTCCCGAAGCGTCGGTCGAGCGCGATTTTCGAAAAGCGTTGCAGTTCACCGCAGGTTCGTGCGCCAAAGGCGTGGATTTTTTCGGCGGTCCGCTTTCCGACACCCCAGATTTTTTCTATCGGCAGATCGCGGATGAAGTCCTCGACCATCTCGGCGCGGACTTCCCACTGACCGTCCGGTTTTTTCCAATCCGAGGAGATCTTGGCCAGGAATTTGTTCGGGGCGATCCCGGCCGAGGCGGTGAGACCGGTTTCGTCGCGAATGCGATCCCGAATTTCGGCGGCGATGGTCGCACCCTCGGAGTTCAGATGACTGACATCGAGGTAGGCTTCATCGAGCGACAGTGGCTCGAACACATCGGTGAATTCCGCAAATATCCTCCTCACCCGCTGTGACTCGGCTCGGTAGAGATCAAAACGCACTGGAAGAATCACCAGAGAGGGACACATGCGCAATGCCTTGAACCCCGGCATCGCAGATCGGCAGCCGAATTTCCGCGCCTCATAGTTGCAAGTGGTGAGAACCCCGCGTCCGCTGCTTCCACCGACGGCGATCGGTTTGCCCGCCAGTTCCGGGTGCTCCCGCATCTCGATCGCCGCGTAAAAACAATCCATATCGACATGGATGATCTTTCGCGTCAAGGGATTCATTCCTGGACTCGGTTGGGAATCAAGTGGAGGGCGCCACCCCGCTCCGCGTCAGGCCTACACGGAATCCTGATACCTGATATCCCGCGGCTGATTTTGCTATCCGGGTATGGAATTCGATGAGGATCCCTGCCTCGCAGTAGCGCAATACCCGAATCAATCAGGAATGCTTTGTCGGCGATGGGATTTGAGGAGTCACGCGCACGAGCGAGGCTGCCGTATCGCGATGGTTGCACGTAGTATCGGCTAGTCGACTTACCCGCTTGCCGGATTCCAAAGCACCGTCTTCCCACGACGATCAACGCTACGGCTGACGCATCGGGTTGATACTGTCCGGCCATCTGTCATGTGGCAGGCTGAGGCATGTCGTCTATTTCGTCTTCTCCTCCGAAAGCTTGGCTTTGACCGCTTCCTCGATCTCGGCGTAGAGCACATTGTCGGCTTTGAGTGCCTCCTTGGCTCCGTCTCGACCTTGTGCGATCTGGCTGCCTTTGTAGCTGAACCAGGATCCTCGCTTCTGGAGGATGTCGAAATCGATCGCCAGATCCAGCAAAGAACCGGCGCTGGAGATCCCTTCGTTGTACATGATGTCGAACTCGGCCTCGGTGTAGGGCGGGGCGACTTTGTTCTTCACGATCTTCAACTTGGTCCGGTTCCCCGTCACCGTCCCATCGGATGCCTTGATGGAACCGATGCGGCGGATGTCGCAACGCACCGAGCTGTAGAATTTCAGGGCGCGACCCCCGGGGGTGGTTTCGGGACTGCCGAACATGACCCCGACCTTTTCCCGGATCTGGTTGGTGAAAATACAAACAGTGCGCGCTTTCGAGATCATGGCGGTAAGCTTCCGCAACGCGGCGCTCATGAGACGAGCCTGCGCTCCCACGGTAGCGTCGCCAATCTCGCCATCCAGCTCCTGCTTGGTCACGAGCGCGGCGACGGAATCGAGGACAATGACATCGAGGGCGTTCGACCGCACCAGGGTCTCCACGATACGCAACGCTTCTTCGCCTGAGCTCGGTTGCGAGACGAGCAACTCATCGAGATTGACGCCCAGACTCTTCGCATACTGAGGATCGAGCGCATGCTCCACATCGACAAACGCCGCCAGACCGCCCGCTTTCTGTGCCTGGGCTATGACGGTGAGGGTGAGAGTCGTTTTCCCGGAAGATTCCGGGCCGAAAACTTCCACAATACGTCCGCGGGCAAAGCCGCCAACTCCGAGCGCCCGGTCGATCAGAAGATTCCCGGTCGGAATGGCGTCGACATCGATGCGGTGTTCCCCACCGAGACGCATGATAGCCGCCTCGCCATAATCTTTTTGAATCTGGGAGATGGCGAGATCGAGATTTTTCGCGCGAGCTTCCAGCAAGCGGTTGCGCTCGGGCTCGGCGGAAGTGGTGTTCGATTTCGCTTTGGTGTCGTCTTTGGATTTGGTGGTGGTGGCCATGATACGAGAGCGGGACGTGGGAGGAGCGGTGGGTGGGAGAATTGAGTCTTCCGGAGATGACTCGCCTGGTGCGGTCTCACGGGAGCGGACCGCGGATTTTTCGGGTTCGTCGGCAGTGACGGGTTTGTCCGGATCTTCATCCGAACCATTTTGAGATAGCAGTTCGACCATCGTTTGGAAACAGATTTCCACGATGATAGGTCGGTGTGTTCAGTTGTCCAGTGAAAATATGAACCTTTTCAAAAAAACATCTGTTTCAGCCTCCGAAATCGAGCATGCCTTGAATGATATCGAAGTAGGAGAACGCCACTCGCAGGATCATCCAGGCGACGATGCCCAGCACCAGCCAGTAGAAGATCTTCGGCGCCCACACCGCCAGTCGCTCCACATTCTCCGCGCTCTGCTCCCGAAACTGGCGCGCCCAGTGGGCGGTCTCGACATCCAGAGCGCCGGCCAGATCGGCGGAGGCCAGCCCCCTGATCAGGTCACCAGGAAAGACGCCGCCCGCGGAGATCACGACCTCACCGACCGACTCGCCGGCACGCAATCTTTTCGACGCGGATCGGGCGTGGGCGCGGATCGATCCGCTCTGGGACGCATCACCCGAACGCGACCAGGCCAGGTCCATGCGCTGCCCGGACAGGAGGTAGAGATGGAACACTTCGCAGAATCGGGCCAGCGCCCGCGCCCGTCTCACGGGTCCCGCCAGCGGTACCCGGCGCATCCAGCGATCCATCACGGCGGATCGTTCCGCCAGACGCGACATGGTCCGCCAGAGGATGACCAGCACCACGGTCGCCGCATATCCCGCCACGACCCATCCCAAGGCCGGCACCACGCTGTCCCGCCAATCCCCGGACCCGTGGCCGGTGAGTCCCGCACCGAGAGTCTGAAACATCGCGGTGATTCCGATGCCGACGAGCAGGGCAAAGTGCAGCAGAAAGACGGGATAGACCAGCGCGCGACGAATCCGGCGGCGCGCCTCGGATTCCTGACGAAAATGCTCGGCCAGGTTTCGGAATCCGACCTCAAGATTCCCGCCTTTTTCCGCGGCATCGACGAGCGACACCTCGAGTTCCGAAACCGGATATCGACTGCGTGACAACCCTTCCGCGAGGGTGCCGCCCGCCCTCACTCCCTCCAGCATGCCGGTGGAAAGCGCGCGCGCCACGCGATCCGATCCGCTTTGTCCGATGATGGATTCGCAGGCCTTGTCCATGCCGAACCCGGCCTTCGCGAACTTCGCCAATTCGGAATAGAAAAACGCGCGCGCTTTGAGATCGGAAGCCACGACGGCAGTGAACACCATGGCTCCCTGATGGGGAAGTTCGTATCGATACGCGTACCGAGTTTTCTCTTTCTTCGATACTTTGGAAAGCTTAAGGTTTTAGCGGACGAACCGATCACGCCCCCACTCATGTCTGCCCCCTCCCAATCGGTCTCCACGGAGATCACCCACGATGATCGCACCTGGATGCGGGTGGCATTGCACGAGGCCGGGAAGGGTTTGGGTTTGACCTCGCCCAATCCGGCAGTCGGTGCCGTGATCGTGAAAGACGATCAGATCCTCGGGCGGGGGTGGCACCGGAAAGCCGGCGAAGCCCATGCCGAAATCCACGCGATCCAGGACGCCCTGTCGCGCCACTCCGAGGAGGCCCTGAAAGCCGCCACCCTCTACGTGACGCTGGAACCCTGTTCGACCACCGGACGCACGGGAGCCTGCACCGATGCCATTGTCGCCGCGGGATTCCATCGAGTGGTCATCGGCTGCCCCGATCCCAATCCCGCCCATGCTGGAGCGGGCATCGAAATTCTCCGCGACGCGGGTATCGAGGTGGTCTCGGGATGCCGGGAGGAGGAAGCCCGACACCTGATACGGTTTTTTGCGAAGCACATCACCACGGGGCTTCCGTGGGTCATCGCCAAGACGGCCATCACCCTCGACGGGCGCACCGCGCTGAGATCCGAGGATGGCCCCTGGATCTCCGGACCGGAGGCGCTCGAGGATGTCCAGAGACTGCGCCGCCAAATCGATGCCATCCTCGTTGGGGGCGAGACGGTGCGGAGGGATGATCCACGACTCACGCTCCGTGGCGAATATGCCGCGGATCGTCCCCAGCCATGGCGGGTGGTGCTCACGGCAACGAGGGATCTGCCCGAGGGCGCCAAACTGTTCACCGATGAGCATAAGGCGCGCACCATCGTCCTCCGTGGCGCATCGCTGGAGCGTTCGCTGAAAGTCCTGGGAGACCAGGGCATCGCCTCGGTAATGATCGAGTCCGGCGGCCGACTCTTTGCCCATGGCATCGCGAACGATCTCATCGACGAAGTGGTCATCTACCTCGCCCCGACACTCGGTGGTGGCGACAGCCGATTGTTGCCCGTTGATCGCATCGTCGCCGACCTCGACGACGTAACCTATGAGAGAGTCGGTCGCGATTTCCGCATCATCGGCACTCCCCGAAAGCGCCCGTCATGATCGAGTCCCCGACAGCGGAAAGGAAACGTCCCGCGGTATTCTTCGACCGCGACGGTGTCGTGAATCGATCACCGGGTAGCGGCTATGTGAGATCCTGGCGAGCTTTCGAATTCTCTCCCGGCTTCTTCGATTTCTTCCGCATGGTGAAAGATCGGCACTGGCTGGCGGTACTGGTGACCAGCCAGAAGGGAGTCGGGAAAGGGGTCATGACACAGGCCGATCTGGACGACATCCACGCGAGGATGCAGTCGGCGCTTCGCGAAAACTGTGGGGCGGACTTTGACGCCATCTACGCCTTCACCGGAACCGCGAAATGCCCCCACCGTCCGAAACCGGATCCGGAAATGATCTACACCGCCGCGAGCGATCTGAATATCGATCTGGATCGGTCCTGGCTGATCGGCGATGCGGATCGCGATATCGAGATGGCCATCGCGGCGGGACTCGAGGGCAGCGTTCGGGTCCGGGGCGATAAACCGATCACGGTCGAGGCCACGGGAACGGTGAACTCGCTCGAAGCGGCGGCCGCGATCTTCGACAGTATTCTGACCGCGGAGTTGACGGGCTGACCGGATCCTCCTCCGGGCGATCACTTCGAAAGCCTTCGCTTTCGGCGAGTTGGATTTCCTGATCGGGATCGTGGTCGATTCCACCACCCACACAACGCCAGGGCGAACGCGATTTCCGCGAGGATGATCCCGACCCAGGGACATCGGATCCCCCGACCGAGGATTCGATTCTGCACCGAGCTCATCGACCCGGTCCCGAGAGCTATCCGTTCGAAACGAAACCTATTCCGCGCGGCCGGCAACAGGTGGAGTTTCGGAACTGCCAACAGACTGACATCGACCCAGCCCTCCTGCGACCCGATCTTGAGCTGGTACGAGATCACCGGCGCGAGATCCACCGTGATCCATTCCGAGAGGGCGTGCGAGCGCCTGGCGAGAATCATCGAGACAGCGACCATGACCGCGATGGTGCACACCAGCCACACGAGGCGACGACGCGACGCACGACTGCTCTTGCGGAGGAGACGGAACATCACGGGGCGGAAATCAGGAACCCTCTTCCGAATCCGGTCCCATCGCCAGGCTCGCGGCTGCACTACCTCCCCCACCCCGTTCGATCCACACCGCGAGCAAGGCGAGGTCCGCGGGAGTGATCCCGGAGATTCGTCCCGCCTGACCGAGAGTCTGCGGCCGGATCTGATCGAGCTTGTGCTGGGCCTCGCGTTTCAATCCCCGGACCGCATGATAATCGAGCCACGCGGGTATCATCTTGTGCTCCAACTTCGCGGTGCGGTCGACCATTTCCTGCTGCCGTTTCAGATAGCCTTCGTACTTCAATTCGATCTCGATCAGATCCCAGATCGCGGCCCCGAACTTCTCCCGGTGCTTTTCCTCGAGAGCCATCCAGGACGATTCAGGACGACGCATCCACTTGGCGATGGTGACCCCGTCCCGACGAGTTTCGTTCGCGTAGCGCACGCCCTCATCGAGACGCATGGCTTTCTCCCGTATCGCCGCCAGCCTCTCGGCGCGGACCAATCCCGAGGCCGCCCCCTTTTCCGTCAGCCGCAGATCCGCGTTGTCCTGACGGAGCAGGAGCCGATACTCCGCCCGCGAGGTGAACATGCGATAGGGCTCCGTCGTGCCTTTCGTCACCAGGTCATCGATCATCACCCCCAGATAGGCCTCGTCTCGTCCGAGCAAGAGATCGGATTCGCCTTTCACCTTCAATGCCGCGTTTGCCCCGGCGATCAAACCCTGGCCCGCCGCTTCCTCATAGCCCGAAGTGCCATTGATCTGACCGGCGAAATAGAGACCCGAGACCAGCTTCGTTTCCAGCGTCGGATACAACTGGGTCGGATCGCAGTAGTCATACTCCACCGCGTAGCCCGGTCGGATGATCTCGGCATTTTCCAATCCCGTGATGGATCGGATAAACTCATACTGCACCTCGTAGGGCAAACTGGTGGAGACCCCGTTGACGTAATATTCGTGAGTATGTCGTCCCTCCGGTTCCAGAAAGATCTGATGACGATCCTTGTCGGCAAAGCGGACCACCTTGTCCTCGATCGACGGGCAATAGCGCGGGCCTATCCCCTCGATGCGTCCACAATACATTGGCGACTTGTCGAGATTTGCCCGAATGATGTCGTGGGTGCGCTCATTGGTGTAGGTGATCCAACATGGCATTTGTTCCACGTGGAACATCGGGTCTGACCACCGGTTGAGGGTGTGGAGATCATTCGCCCCGGCGCGGATGGTATCCCGGAGAAAGGAGAACGGTGGCGGCGGGTCATCGCCGTGCTGGATTTCGCAGCGGGTGAAATCGATGGCCCGTCCATTCAATCGACAAGGTGTTCCCGTCTTGAACCGATCCACCGTGAAACCCAATTCGCGCAGGTGATCGCTCAGGGTGGAGATGGCGTCCCCCATGCGTCCGCCCTGCTGATTCTGTAGCCCGACGTGCATGAGGCCGCGCATGAAAGTACCGGTGGTGATGACGACGGACTTGGCATGAAATCGCATCCCGAGTCCCGTTTCGATTCCGGTGACGCGATCATCCTCCACCAGCAGACGAGACACATTCCCCTGATGGAGATCCAGATTCGGCTCCTCCTCCAGCAGTGCCTTCATGCGAAACTGGTAGGCCTTCTTGTCGCACTGCGCCCGGGGTGCCCGCACGCTTGGTCCCTTGCCCGCGTTCAAGAGGCGAAACTGGATACCGGTGGCATCCGTGTTCAGACCCATGGCTCCGCCGAGAGCATCGATCTCCCTTACCATGTGCCCCTTTGCCAGTCCACCGATCGCGGGATTGCAGGACATCTGGGCGATGGTGTCGAGATTCTGGGTCAGCACCGCGACCGAGGCACCGATGCGGGCCGCCGCCAGCGCCGCCTCGCACCCCGCGTGGCCGGCGCCGATGACGAGCACATCGTAGTCTTTTGGATAAACAAACATGAAGGTTTACTGAAGTGTTCCACGTGGAACATCGACCGTCGTCGAGTGTCGTTGGCCCGTGGGTCGGGAAAGATAACTCATGTCCACCGGCTCAGCCGCCGCAATGATTGCTTCGGGAATCACGAAGCTCAGAAAACGTGTCATCCACCTCGCCTTCGCGGTTTCAATCCGCGCAACATAAGCTACCGTTGGCGCGTCGCCAACCACGACGCCATTCCCCATCCAGCCATGGCCAAAAAGATCGCCGCAAATCGCCCCGACCACGACTACTCCCAGGATCCCGTCAACGCCAAGCTCACCGCCGAGGACAAGCTCGGCCTGCTGCGTCAGATGGTTCGTATCCGCCGCTTTGAGACTGTCTCGCTGAAATACTATCAGCAGGGCAAGATGGGTGGTTTCCTCCATCTCTACATCGGCCAGGAATCGGTCGCCGTGGGCACCATTTCCCTGCTCGGGGAAAACGATCACGTCATCACCGCCTATCGGGATCATGGCCACGCTCTCGCTGTGGGCATGTCGATGAACGAGTGCATGGCCGAACTCTTCGGCAAACGCACCGGCTGCTCCAAGGGCAAGGGCGGCTCCATGCACTACTTCGCGCCCGACAAAAACTACTGGGGAGGCCACGGCATTGTCGCCGGTCAGACCCCGCTCGGCGCCGGCCTCGCTTTCGCGCTCAAATACAAAGGTCTTCAAGGTTGCTGCCTCTGCTACCTCGGAGACGGCGCCGTCAACCAGGGCGCCTATCACGAAGCCCTCAACCTTGCCGAACTCTGGGACCTGCCGGTCATCTACATCATCGAAAACAACGGCTACTCCATGGGCACTTCCCAGGAACGCTCCAGCGCCCATCCCGAGATCGGTCTCGCCGCGCGCGCCGAAGCCTACGGGATGGAGTGGGATCAGATCAATGGGGAGAACCTCTATGAAGTCCGAGCCCGCACCCAGATCGCCATCGACCGCGCCCATCAGGAGAGCCGACCCACCGTTCTCGAGATCGACACCTATCGCTACAAGGGTCACTCCGTCGCCGACGCCAACACGGAGAAATACCGCACCAAGGAAGAGATCCAGAAATACATGAACGAGCACGATCCGCTCACCCTCTGGCGTGACCAGCTCATCAGCGAGAATCTCGTCACCGAGGACGAATTCAAAACGATGATGAAAGAGGCGGGCGAAGAAGCCGAAGAGGCCGCCAAGTTCGCCCAACAGAGCGACTACCCCGAGGAGGCGGAAATGCTGGACGACGTCTATTGGGAAGTCGACAACGGCACCGAAGCCGGCAAGACCGGGCGTCATTTCTTCCACTGAGATTCGCCCCCCGCTCAACAGGGTACGGTCCGCGACCCGACCCTGTTAGGTCTTCGCCAATTCCCCATCTCTTTCCCACCTTTCACCTTCTCACTCGAATTTTCACCATGCGAGAAATCACCTATCGCCAGGCCCTCAACGAAGCTCTCGACGAAGAACTCGCCCGCGACGTAAACGTCTGCATCATCGGCGAGGAAGTCGCCGAGTACAACGGCGCCTACAAAGTCACCGAGGGCCTCTGGGACAAATGGGGCGACAAACGCGTCATCGACGCCCCCATCTCCGAGGCGGGCTTCATCGGCATGGGCATCGGGGCGAGCATGCTGGGTATCCGCCCCGTCATGGAGCTGATGTTCTTCTCCTTCGCCTATGTCGCCTTTGACCAGATGATGAACAACGCCGCCACCGTGCGCTACATGTCGGGCGGCCTCATCAACGTGCCCATCGTGGTGCGCGGTCCGGCCAACGGCGGCACCAATGTCGGCGCCACCCACTCCCACACCCCGGAAAACATTTTCGCCAACATGCCCGGTCTCAAAGTGGTGACGCCGGCGACCGCCCGCGATGCCAAGGGCCTGCTCAAGTCGGCGATCCGTGACAACGACCCGGTCTACTTCATGGAGAACACTCTCCTCTACGGCGAGAAAGGACCCGTCCCCGCGAACGAGGATCTGCCCGACGGCGAACTGATCATTCCGCTTGGGAAGGCTGAGGTGAAAAAGGAAGGTGCCGACATTTCCCTCATCGCCCATGGCCGGGCCGTGATCTCCTGCCTCAAAGCGGCCGAGTTGCTCAAGGCCGACCACGGCATCGACGCCGAGGTGGTCGATCTGCGCACCATCCGCCCGCTCGACGAAGCCACCATCCTCGACTCGGTGCGCAAAACCCATCGCGCCATCTACGTGGAGGAGAACAAGCCCTTTTGCGGGGTCGGCGCGCAAATTGCTTCCATGATCATGGAGCAGGCCTTCGACGACCTCGACGCCCCCGTGCTCCGGATCAGCAGCGTCGATTCCCCCGCCATCTACAGCCCGCCTCTGGAAAAGAAGCAGCTGCCCTATCCCGAGCAGATCGTCACCCGCGCGCTCACGATCTGCTGATCCCGACCGTACTCTCTTCCCCGACTTCCATCTTCCATCACTGCGGCCCCGCCGCCTCCCGCCATGCCCAACTACATTGAAATGCCTAAGCTGAGCGACACCATGACCGAGGGCACCCTGGTCAAGTGGCTCAAGAAAGAGGGCGACGCTGTCGCCATGGATGAAGCCATCGCCGAGGTCGAGACCGACAAGGCCACCATGGAAATGCAGAGTTTCGATGAGGGCATCCTCCACAAGATCTATGTCAAGGAAGGCGAGGCCGTCCCGCTGGGGGCCAAGCTCGCCCTGCTGCTCGCGGAGGGGGAGGAGCCACCGGCCGACGCCGACACCGCGCCGCCCACCGCGGGCGACTCGCCCTTCGAAGAGGTCAGGGACGAGGCGAAGGATGAGACGCCGGACACCGACAACGGCTCGGCATCCTCCGGGAAGACATCGGGTGATCGCATCAAAGCCTCTCCGTTGGCCAAAAAGATCGCCGAGGAAAAAGGCGTCGATCTCACCGGTGTCTCCGGTAGCGGCCCGGGTGGTCGCATTGTGAAAAAGGATGTACTCTCGGCCGACGGCGGCGAGAAGGCTCCGGCCACCCCCGCGACCCGACCCGCAGCTCCCGCCGGCGAGGACCAGCGCCTCCCGCTTTCCGGCATGCGCCGAGTCATTGCCGATCGCCTTCTGGAGAGCAAGACCTCCATCCCCCATTTCTATCTCCATATCGAAGTCGATGCCGCCCCCCTGATGGCGGCCCGCAAACAGATCAACGCCGACGCCGAGAAGTCCGGTGGCAACAAATACACGGTGAATGATTTCGTCCTCAAAGCGGCGGTGAAAGCCGCCACCGTCGTGCCGGCGGTGAATGCCTCCTTCGATGGCGACGCCATCATTCAATACGGCGATGTGCACCTGGCGGTCGCCGTGGCGGTCGATCAAGGCCTCGTCACTCCCGTGATCCGCGGAGCCCAGCACCTGAGTTTCGAGGAAATCAGCGTCGCCATGAAAGAGCTAGCCGAAAAGGCCCGCACCAAGAAACTCTCCCCCGCCGAGATGCAGGGCGGCACCATGACCATCTCCAACCTCGGATCCTACGGCATCGATTTCTTCGACGCCATCATCAACCCGCCGCAGTCGCTCATCCTCTCCGTCGGCGCCATCGTCAAGAAACCCGTCGTCAACGAGCGTGACGAAATCGTTCCCGGTCTGCGCCTGAACATTGGCCTCAGTGGGGACCATCGTGTCGTCGATGGAGCCGTCGGTGCGGAATACCTCGCCGCTCTCCGCAAATACCTCGAACAGCCCGTGCTCGCGCTGATTTGATCGAGCTCTTCTCTCCTCACTCCCCTATCCACTCTCCTCAACTTTCCCATGGCCAAATACGACCTCATCGTCATCGGCGGCGGCCCCGCCGGCTATGTCGGCGCCATCCGCGCCGCCCAGCTGGGTAAAAAAGTCGCCTGCATCGAGAACGACCGCGCCGGCGGCACCTGCCTGAATTGGGGCTGCATCCCCACCAAGGCCCTGCTGCAGAACGCGCTGATGTATCAAAATCTCCAGCACCAGGCCGGGGACTTCGGTATCAAGATCGAGGGCTTGTCCTACGATTGGGAAAAAATCATAGCCCGCTCCCGCAGTGTTTCCAACAAACTCGCCGGCGGCATCGAGTTCCTGTTCAAGAAGAACAAGGTCGACTACCTCCGCGGCACCGGATCCCTGGCCGGGGAGAAAAAAGTCAGCGTCGAAGACCAGGACGGGAACAAGGAGACCCACGAGGCCGATCACATTCTGCTCGCCACCGGCTGCCGCGCCCGCGACCTGCCCTTCCTCCGCTTCGACAGTGAGAAGGTCATCGGTGCCCGCGAAGCCATGACGCTTTCTACTCAGCCGAAAGAAATACTCATCATCGGCGCCGGAGCCATCGGGGTGGAGTTCGCCTATTTCTACAACGCCTTCGGCACCAAGGTCACCATCGTGGAAATGATGGATCACCTGCTTCCGGTCGAGGACACCGAGGTCAGTCAGGCGCTCGAAAAATCCTTCAAGAAACAGGGCATTCAATTCCAGCTCGGCACCAAGACCACCGACGCCAAAGTCACGGATGCGGGCGTGGAACTGACGGTCGAGCCCAAGGACGGCGGCGAAGCGACCATCTTGAAAGGCGATGTCTGCCTGGTGGCCGTCGGCGTCGGCGCGGTGCTGCCCGGCGGATGCGACGATCTCAAACTCACCGACCGCGGCTTTGTCGAGACCAACGAGAAATACGAGACCAATCTCCCCGGCGTCCGCGCCGCCGGCGATCTCATCGGACCGCCCTGGCTGGCCCACGTGGCGAGCTTCGAGGCCATCCACGCGGTCGAGTCGATGTTCATCCCCGGACACAAGTCGAAAAAGGTCGAGCTATTTCCCGGCTGCACCTACTGCCATCCCGAAGTGGCCAGCATCGGCCTCACCGAACGCGCGTGTCAGGAGAAAGGCGTCGCTTACAAGGTTGGGAAATTCCCCTTCCAGGCCAGCGGTCGCGCATTGGCCGCCGGCGAGCCGGAGGGCTTCGTGAAACTGCTCTACGGCGAGAAATACGGCGAACTGCTCGGCGCCCACATCATCGGCGGCGAGGCCACCGAAATGATCGCCGAGATGGGCCTGGCCATCACTCTCGAAGCCACCTGGGAAGAGCTGGAAAACACCATCCACGCCCACCCCACTCTCTCCGAGGCCATCCACGAGGCCACCAGCGACGCCTTCGGGCACGCGATCCATATCTGAATCGGGGCGCGCGGCTTCGCCCCGCAAAAAAACTTTCCGGCGATTTTTGAATAGCCGGTCATCTCAGGCGTCCCACACATGAGGGACCCGCCTTCTTGCGTGCGCCGGTTCCACAAACCCATCGAACCATCAACAGAAACATGAAAACCTTGCTCGCTCTCGCCGCCGCCGCCATCGGTCTCACCACCGTCGGTCAGAACCAGGCCCAGGCCGGTCATCCGCATCAGTCCGGCTGCCGGGTCCACTCCAGCTGTGGCCACTGCCAACAGCCGGTCTACTCCTACTACCGTCCCGTCCGCTACTACAACAGCACCTCAGTCTATGCCTGGGTGCCCTCCTATCACAACCAGTGCCGGTCCACCGTCACCACCCGCTACTACCGTGGACCCAGTATCTCGATCCACTCGCACAACTACGGCTACAGCCGCTTCCCTTCCGTCCGGACCACCTCCCCGAGCCTGAATATCAGCCGGTCCTTCTACCGGGCGTCTCCCTCGATCCGCTTCCGCTCCTTCCAAAGCTGCCGCTGAGAGCGGGGAATCATCGCTTCCTGGAAAAAAATGAAGTTTTTCAGTTTTTTCTCTAAGGAACTATCACCCCGCCCCGTTTTAGGGGTGTTGATTGGAAATCACATTCTTTGGTTGATTCGATTCGTTTGACTCCCCCAATAATCCTGATGGGATTTTCCCCTCCCACAGGACTTCCCTGCTGAGACCGCGCCCGGTCGACCGTTCTTCGGCCGGGCGCGGTTCTTTTTTTTGAGGATCTCTCTCAAGCCAGCAGGTAGCGCATCGCTTCCCATGCCCGCGTGGCCTTGCCCTCATCCTCGAGGGAGGACGCCAGTACCGAGAATCCATACAGGCACTTGATCCGATGCGAGAGCGCGGCGCCCCATTGGACCGAATCCCGGCGCTGCCAGAACTCCGTTGTCAGCGGATCGTGCTCGGCCTTCACCAGGACACCCAGCTCCTCCTCCAGCACCGGCAGCGCCCTCAGCAGTCGCAGATGATGCCGGTGCGCCTTCAGTCCGCGATGGGCCAGATCGGGAAAACCGTGATTGGCCAGCTCCACCAGGCCGGCCGCGTGATCGATCAAATGATGCAGGCCACCGAAACCCTGACGCCGAACCCCGGCGCTGGCAATCAACTCATCGACGGTCGCCTCCACCATGGCGCCCAAGTCATCGTAGCCAGGGTCCGGCACGGATTCGACCTTCACCGCGCCGCCATTTTTCCAGCCTTCCTCCTTTCCGAAATAGCCCCGCCCGGGGCCCTGGTCGTCGAAGGCCGCCATCAGCCGGGCAAGACCCTCCGCCACCGACCGCGTACCGTATTCGGGATGATCCCGCAGCGCCCTGATCGCGATGGACGCGAAGATCACGTTGTGACCGCTCTGCCGAGTGGCCCCGACATTCTTCTCCAACGCGGCCGCCACCAGCGGCGCCGCCCGTTCACCGAGCATCGCGTCTCCCGCTTCCTTCTCCGAGGCGGCGAACAGATCGTCGATGGTGACACCGACCTTCTCCGCGTTGAACCAGATCGCTTCTTCCCCACCAATGATGCGCTCCAGATCACGCTCGATGGCGAACTTCACCCCCGGAGGCAGATCCCAACGCATCTCCCCGAAAAAATAGCCCGCCACCAGAGCCGACCCCAGATGGCCCGCCATCCCTCCCGCCCGATGCGCGCGGGACAACGCCACCAACCCCCGATCCAGATAGATGTGATCGATCATGGAGAAAATGTATCGCCCCTCGCCTCGAATGCCGATGGCAAAATGCCGCCTCCACCCCGCGCATTTTTCCGTTGGAAATCTTGCCCTCCTTGTCCTATTTTCTCCGCCTTGCCGCCGGGACATCCCCTTCCCGGTGCCCGTCCGCCCCGCGGATTCTTGCGAGGGAGATGGTGACTGTAGCTCAGTGGTAGAGCCCCGGATTGTGGTTCCGGTTGTCGCGGGTTCGATCCCCGTCAGTCACCCCACCCCTCCCCACGTAGTAAGCCAGCTTTTCATGGAGTCTCTGGAGCAACGTCTCGCCTACAAATTCGCCAACTCCCTCCTGCTGGCCGAGGCTCTCACACACCCGAGCCTCGCCTACGAGACCAACCGGCCGCACTTCGACAACCAGCGGCTCGAGTTCCTCGGCGACGCCGTGCTCCAGCTCATACTGACCGAGAAACTGTTCGCCATGTTTCCCGGGTTCGGCGAGGGCCGCCTTACCAAACTGCGCAGCCGACTCGTCTCCCGCGACGCTCTCTGCCACTACGGTGAAGCCATCGATCTCGGCGTGTTCCTCCTCCTGGGCAAAGGTGAAGCCGCCTCCGGAGGTCGCGACCGGCCCTCCAACATCGCCGACGCCATCGAGGCGCTCATCGGCGCCATCTATCTCGACGGCGGATACCCCGCCGCGCGCGACGTCGTCCTGAAACTCTGCGCCACCACCCTCGAGCGTGTCGCCGAGGAACCCGAGGAGATCAATCCCAAAGGCCAACTCCAGGAAATCCTCCAGGCCATCTCCCCCCTCAGCCCCGTCTACCGCATCGTCAGCCAGGAAGGGCCCGACCACTTGAAAACCTTCACCGCCAGCGTCGAATGGAACGGGCTCGAACTCGGCATCGGCAACGGAGGCAGCAAAAAGGAAGCGGAAACCGAGGCCGCTCTCAACGCTCTCGCCGACCGTCGCTGGGAATGCCTCTCCGCGGATGGCGAAAGCTGTGAACAAGATGCGAAGGACAGGGGAAACTCGTGAAGCTTTCGTCACTCTTCACGAAAAACGGCGCTTGATCGTCGGACGCGCGCCCCTTGTTCACGACACCACTTTCGACGTAACCCTCTCAGGTCGTGGACTATACCCTGTTCATTCAGACTTGTTCACGCCTATAAGAAGAAGATGAATTCGATTCAAAAATTCTTTTCTTCTTTCGAGGGGGCGAGTAAGTGGCGGTGTGGTCACAGCTCATTTGGGCCAACGGGATAACAAGTCACTCGCTCCCGCGACGATCGCATCGATCTCGACTTTCGACAAGTCTCCTCCCGGCGCGCGGAGGCTTCGGATGCCGGGATTGCGCGGCGCCCAGATCTCCGGGTCGGTGGGGCCGAACAACAACAGACCCGGCACCCCACTGGCCGCCGCCAGATGTGAGATGCCGCTGTCATGACCCAGATAGAGCCGACAACGCTGCAGGATCGCTCCCAGGATCGGGAGAGGCTGATGCGCCGCGTGACGATGCGGCAGACCGGCGGCGGACATGAGCGCGAGGAATTCGCCGATCACCGCATCCTCGGCCTCGCCACTCGTGATCACGAACCGGGTGGAGGGATCGGCGACGAAAAGGGCGCGAGCCACGGCGATCCATCCCTCGAAGGACCAGTTCTTTTGCGGCGAGCCGCTGCCCGGATGGAGGGCGATCCACCGCGCGTCCGGTTCGGTCTCTGTCCGATAGAATTCCGTGGCCTCGTGGTGGGTGGCGTCGTCGAAAGCCAGCGTCACATGAGGCTTCTCCAGAAACAGGGCCAGGCTTTCGAGCGGTTTCGCCAACTGCGCGGCGGCCGGGATTTTTGGCTCGGCGGACTCATCGACCCGATGCGGACCGCGAAAGAGGGTTTTCACGCCGCAGCGCTCCAGGTTTTCCCGGAAAAAGCCGTCGGGATCGTAGAGATAGCTCAAGACCACACTGAAACTGCCGAAGTAATCCATCAGCTCCGGCGAGAGAAGCGAGCGCGGAACGAAGAACGAGGAAAGAGGCCCGTACTCGATGGAGCGGGTGCCGTCCGCGAGACCCGCCGCCCGGGCAAGGCGGGTGACCGGTGGGTAGCCGAGCACCTCGATCCGCGCGTCGGGCAGACCTTCCCGCGCCAGTTGCATGGCCGGTAGGGTGAGTATGAAGTCGCCCACCGCGCCACCGCGAATGAAGAGAATCTTGCCCATGGAAAACGAAAGCGGAAAAAAGGCTCGGAAACTACCATGACGCGACCTCGCCTGTCGAAGCCCGAATGCCACCGTTGAAAAATGTCAGCGCTCCGGAAAAGAAATCCTGATAGATTGCGCATCGCGGCCGGCTTCGTTCGTCCAATCCCTCTGAATCGATTTATGAAACTCCCCGTATTCGTCCTCCGTCTGACGCTGGCACCCCTGGCGATGCTGCTCGCCTCCTGCGTCACCACCACCGACCCCGGCTACGGCAGCTACGGACGGGTCGGCACCACCACGACTTATCACTCCGGGTATAGCTCTGGCGGTTATGGCCTGCCGTGGGGCATCGGAGGCGGCGCCTATCGGTCCGGCTATTGCTCCATCTGCCGCAGCTACCAATGCCGCGGTCATCACGATCACTACGGGCACGACCACCACGATTACGACAGTCGCCGCTACGACCACGACCGTGATCATGACCATCACAAGAGTTCCTCATCGAGCCGGCACAGCGATCACCGCAGCGACTCGAGCACTTACAAACGTTCCTCCAGCTCCAGTTCCGGGAGTGGTGGCAGTCGTTCCTCGGGATCCTCCTCGGCATCGTCGTCCCGATCCAGTGGCGGCAGCAACAAGAGTAGCCTGAACACCAACAATCCTCGCCTGCAACAGCGCGGCATCGTGGATCGCGACAGCGGTGGCGGGAGTTCTTCGCGTTCGTCGTCCTCCTCCTCAAAAAGCAGCGGTGGAGGCGGCGGCAGTCGCGGCAGTGGCGGTGGCAGCAGCCGGAACAGCGGCGGCGATGGCGACAGTGGTCGCAAGCGGGGCTGATCGGGTGACATCTTGAGGGCGGACCGTTCCTCTGCCGGATCTCCCGGAGACAACCCCCCTCACCTGGTAGGGACGCACCGCCGGGGCGTCCGCCGCCTGCCGACGGTTCCCCGGCGATTCGTCATTCCACGCACCTTACCCCTTGCCGCCTCGTCCCCGACCCCTAAACTGATCGCGTATGGCAGGTGGATCCGGAAACGACAGCGGCAACAGCGGCGAGAAAAAACTCACGCCGATGATGCGGCAGTATGTCACCATGCGCCGCAGCCTGCCCGACGACGTTCTGCTGCTCTTCCGGCTTGGCGATTTCTACGAAATGTTCTTCGAGGACGCCAAGATCGCCGCGCCCATCCTCAACGTCGCCCTCACCAAGCGCAACGGCATGCCCATGTGCGGCGTCCCGCACCACGCCGGGCAGCCCTACATCGCCAAGCTGGTGAAGGCCGGGAAACGCGTCGCCCTCGCCGAGCAGACCTCCGAACCCCAGCCCGGCAAGATCGTCGAACGCGAGATCGCCCAGATCATCAGCGCCGGCACCATCGACGATCTCAACCTGCTCGACGCCGACCGGCCCAACTACCTCGCCGCCGTCCACCAGGCCGGGGGACGGATCGGGCTCGCCTACGTGGAGCACACCACCGGCGAATTCCGCCTCACCGAGTTCCGCGACCGCGAGGCCTTCACCGATGAGCTGGCCCGCGTCCGACCCAGCGAGGTGCTCTACTCCGACGAGCAGGCCGAGACTTTCGATACCCTTCCCGCCGCCCAGGAGTACGACGGCTTCGCCTTCCTCCGCGACCAGGCCGAGTGGGCGCTCAAGTCGCATTTCAAGGTGCAGAATCTCGACGGCTTCGGCTGTCAGGGGCTCGGGCCCGCCGTCTGCGCCGCCGGAGCCGTGCTGCATTACCTGGAAACTCAGCTGCGGCGCAAGATCGATCACCTCCGCCAACTCCAGGCCTACCGCACCGAAAACCACGTCCTCATCGACGCCGCCAGCCAGGCGAATCTCGATCTCGTCACCAGCCGCAGCGGCGGCGTGAAACATTCCCTCCTCGGCGCCCTCGACCGCACCGCCACCCCCATGGGCGCCCGGAAACTGCGCGACTGGGTGCTCCACCCGCTGCGCGACCTCGACACCCTCGTCGCCCGGCAGGACCTCATCCAGGCCTTCATCGACGAACCCTTCGTCCTCAGTCAGATCCAGGATTCTCTCAAGGAAATCCGCGACATCGAGCGCACCCTCAGCCGACTCAGCCAGGGATCGGGAAACGCCCGCGATCTCAAGTCCCTCGAGAGTTCCCTCCGTCAGGTGCCCGAAGTCCGCGCCCACCTCGAGGCACTCGCCTCCTCATCCTACTCGCCATCCTCGCCCAGCTCCCTGCTCGACGCCCTCCGCGCCCGCCTGCCGGATTTCACCGAACTCGTCGAACTGCTCGCCACCGCCCTCGCCGGGGAACCGCCCGCCTCGCTCAAGGATGCCGGCCTTTTCGCCGACGGCTACAGCCGCGCCATCGACGAGCTCCGCGCCGCCACCACCGAGGGCAAACAGTGGATCGCCGATCTCCAGGTCCGCGAGCAGGAGCGCACCGGCATCGCCTCCCTCAAGGTGAAATACAACGCCGTTTTCGGCTACTTCATCGAGATCACAAAATCACAGCTCTCCAAGACACCCGACGACTACACCCGCAAGCAGACCACCGCCAACGCCGAGCGCTTCATCACCCCCGAGCTGAAGGAGATGGAAAACAAGATCCTCGGCGCCGACGAACGTCTCAAGGCGCTGGAGTACGAGGAATTCCTCAACCTGCGCGAGACCGTCCTCGAGCACCTCGAGGCCATCCAGGACACCGCCGGCGCCCTCGCCGAGATCGACGTCCTCGCCGGGCTCGCCGAGACCGCCCGGCTCTACGACTACTGCCGGCCCCTGCTCAACGAGTCGCGCAATCTCTACCTCAAGGCCGGCCGCCACCCCGTGCTGGATCAGAATATCGCCGCCGGCGAGAAATTCGTCCCCAACGACACCGCCCTCGAGCCCGCGCAGAACCGGCTCCTCCTCATCACCGGGCCCAACATGGCGGGGAAATCCACCTACATCCGCCAGGTCGCCCTCATCACCCTCATGGCCCAGGTCGGCAGCTTCGTCCCCGCCGAGAGCGCCGAGATCGGGCTCGTCGACCGCATCTTCACCCGGGTCGGCGCCAGCGACGACCTCGCCAAGGGGCAGAGCACCTTCATGGTCGAGATGACCGAGACCGCCGTCATCGTCAACAGCGCCACCGACCGCAGCCTCGTCATCCTCGACGAGATCGGCCGCGGCACCAGCACCTTCGATGGCCTCAGCATCGCCTGGAGCGTCGCCGAGCATCTCCACGACCAAGTCGGCGCCCGCACCCTGTTCGCCACCCACTACCACGAGCTCACCGACCTCGCCGCCAGCCGCGAGGCCGTGCAGAACTACAACGTCGCCGTCCGCGAGTGGAACGACCAGATCATCTTCCTGCGCCAGATCGTCCCCGGCGCTGCCGACCGCAGCTACGGCATCCAGGTCGGGCGCCTGGCGGGTTTGCCCGACGCCATCATCGACCGCGCCAAGGAGATCCTCGAAAAACTTGAGGCCGGCGAAGTCGCCAGCGGCCTGCGGGAGGAGAAGGCGGGGACGGGTGCGACACCGTCAACGACAGCCACCGGATCGAAAAAGCCCGAGCCAAAGCGGCGTCCGCGGAAGGAACCGTCCGTGAAGGAGAAATCCGCCGGGGAAAAGGACGAAGAGCCGCAGTTGAGCTTGTTTGGGTGACAAAGAAAACGCCACTCAGAAAATCAACATTCACCGACTGACCCCTACCGGCAGGACCCAGGGCCGACAAAGGCGGCTCCACCTTGAGGGCTCTCATCAAACTGGACCGTCCTTGGCAGGCGGGATGGAATCACCTCGTCTGGGTCATGGGCAGACGGGATACCAAGATCTATCTCAACGGCGAAATCGCCGGTCAGATTGATCAGCAGGGATCGAACACCGGGCATCATGGAGCCTTCCTCGGATACGCGCACGACGGCTCCAAATACAGCGTCTACAAAGGGATAATGGACGAGGTTTGTCTCTGGCGACGCCCCCTCACCGAAGAGGAAGTGAAATTGCTATACAACAGCTTGCCGTAGCGGGTTGGGCTCTGCCGAAACGGGGGATTCGAGGAGCTGTATCCGCCAGTAGAGCGGGAGTTTTTGGGTTGGGCGGTGTAGCGCTGGGCGATGGCGCGGAGGCGGGCTTTGGTCGCGACTACGGAGTCCCGCTGCAGCCCGTGGACCGGTGAGACTGTGACGATTGCTGATCTTGTCGGGTGGCATCTGGACCTCTCGATACGGTGATGCGCCTGTCCCCGAGATCGAAATATTCTTGCCTCTCCAGTAGTTCCTTCCCACAATCCTTAGAGAATCATGATCCGCTCACTATCCACCAAGCAGGCTGAAGATTATCTGGGTCCTGCCGAAGTAGTCCAAACAACGACGTCCATTTGTCAAGATTTGTTGACTGACCCCTAGCGGCAGCGCCCGAAAAATCAGATATGATCCGAGAATTTATCCTCCGCACGGATACAGGACTATCAGATACAACCGAGTTCGATCTTACTAGACCCTTGTACGCAATCTCGAATCAATTGCTAATGCCGCTATGGATTGGAAGGATATAGGAAATACTTGTTTCAAAGCCGAGTTCCGAGAGACTGAAAATGCAAAACTCGAAGCCGCATTCATCGAGTTCTGGCCGAAGTTTTGCACTGATGTGCTTGGAAGAAACGCAGTGAAATCAATCACTTGGGACTACCTTTATGTTTCGGTCAGAGGACCTGACGGGTACATACAGATTTGGCCGCAAGAATTGAATCAACCGCCAAAGAAGGCATACTGGGCGGCCCTGCATATCTTCAAATTGGGTTCAACGTATTACGAACTGGAAGAAGAGGAGTTCGAAACGAAGGGCCAAGAATTAGAAGAATCGCTGGCAAAAATGTTGGTCTCGGCAGCCGAGTCTGTGCATCTCGATGAGCTTGCAGGTTCTTTTGAAGGCGGGCTGAAAATACGCTTTCACACATACGATGAAGAGGAGCCGTTTTTTGAGGCGGTGATCGGTGGAGAAGCGAAAGATTGATCGAACGTAAAGCACCTCGCACCCTGTCGGTGAAGACGGACGACCACCCGGGCGCAAGAGCAAACGACCGCTCCGTCACGCCTCGTGCTTGTGGGTGCCGAGAGCGGCTGTCGCCGAAATCAAAAAGGGGGCACCCGCACGAGTCGCGCCGTCGCTCGCTCGCTGGTGGTTCGTGGGGCGTTCCGCTGGGCTGCGGCTGGACTCCTCGGCGCTCGTTCCTCGCACGTCGTCGCCAGGTCGCAGCCGCTCCACTTCGCCGTGTCGGAGCCGGGCGTCGGCTGCTCCCGCTGCCGGCGAAGCCGTCAGGCGCAGCCGCAAGCCCCGTCAGCCCCGGCCTGCAGTCGCTTGAGGCTCCCTTGTCCGTGGCTCTGCCGATAGGGGTCAGAAGTATCAGATGTTGGCAAGGGCATTTTTTGAAC
>CAYTNL010000075.1:0-33776 GCA_964439145.1 uncultured Verrucomicrobiales bacterium | reverse complement strand
AGGCAATCACGCGCTCGCCATCCGTGGCAGGTGTCTCGGAGGCGTAGCTGTTTTTCAGGTGAATCGGCGTCTGCGGTCGTCCCCGATGCACCGTCTTCTCCCACACCGGCTTCCCCGTGGCGAGATCGAGACAGATCACCTTCCACAGATGCTCCGTGGCCGGGATTTCAGGCCGGTTGCCACCGAGATACAGCCCCTTCTTCGGAGCTTCGGTTTCTCCGGTATTGATGACCGTCGTCAAGAACACCCGCTCACCCCAAACCACCGGCGAAGACCATCCGCGACCCGGAATCGGCGTCTTCCATTCCACGTTCTCCGTGGCCGACCATTGGTCCGGCAAGTTGGCGTTGGTGGAAACGCCCCGCGCGTCGGCTCCGCGAAACTGCGGCCAGTTCTCGGAGGCGTGGGTTTGAACCACCGAGGCACAGAGCAAACAGAGGAGAAGCAGCGGAGTGATGGAGTGGTGGAGTTTTGGAGTCATGGACGGTCAAGAGGATGTTCCATGAACTCGCGAAAGGTGGACAAGGTTTCTCTGTGTGTCCGCTCACAGTGCCGCCAACGCCAGTCGCGCCTGATCATCGAGCACCGAGGTGAGATAAATCCACCACGCAGGCTGAGACAGCGTGTCGCGAACGACCGCGGCGGGCAGGAAGCGCTGCATTTCCTTCAGGCAGTCGTCGCGCATCGACGGATCGGTCTTGAGGCTGGCGAGGCGGGATTGCAGTTGGCTTTTGAACTCGGAGTTCTCGCGCTGATGATCGGCGACCTTCAGCGGGATGAGCGCGGCGGGCAGCACGATGCCTTGCTGCACCAGCCACGCGATGTCCCAGAGATCGCGGTTTTTCAGCCGGTTCTCGCGGAAGGCGAGCGCAATGATCTTGTCGGCGAGGATTTCCTCGCGGCTCTGTGCCTGGAGGATGAGACCGGAGGTGCCGAGGTCGATGCCGTAGAGGTTGCGCAGCATCATCGGCCTCGGGTCGTGGCTGGGGATGGCGCAGATGTCGAGATGAATGCGTTGCGCGGGCAGATGGCGCTGGCCGGGGCGTGTCTCGATCATGAGCTTCCACGTCGAGACTTTGCCTCCGGTCTTCACCGGTTCGCTGACGGTCACCGGCAGGTCGTAGCGCTCGTGCAGTCGCTCGGTCAGCACACCGGCCAGAGTGGCGAGGTCGCTCTTCTTGAAATCGCTGCCGCCGGTGAAGTCCAGGTCCTCGCTGAGCCGCTGCGAGCCATAGCAGGCCCGCAGACAGGTCCCGCCGATGAAGGTGAGCCCCGCAAGCAAACCCGCGCCGCTCATTTCCCGGAGGATGTCGTGGTGCAGCAGTTCCTTTTCCACCACGGGCCGCAGGATCGCGAGATCGGCCCGCGAGCGCAGCGCTTCGTCCACCAGTTGGTCAAACAAGCCCACGCAGCACCTCCTCGTCCACGAGTTCCAAGCTCCGACGTGTCGCCTTCATGTCCCGCAGCGCCTGCCGCACCGAGGCCCGCCAGAGATGCCGGTCAGGATCATAGACCAACTCGCCCGCCACCTCGTCCGGTCGCTGCGCCGTGTGCACGAACTCGATGTGCCCGTAGTCCCCGCAGTCCACCACATGACTGCGACCCGAGGACATCAGGCTGATCCAGTTCATCGGCACCTGCGAAATGACGCCCGCCTCGCTCAGCACCGTCTCCAGGCTCAGGTAGTTGAACGCACCCGCCCGCAACCGCGCCGCCGCATGAAAAAGCAGGTTCCCCGCCGGATAGTCCGCCACCGCGTAAAAATAGATGCCCTTGCACACCCGCCGCAGCAGCCCGCCCTTATTCGCCCTCGACAGCAGCACCGCCAACTGCCCGCACTCCGGCACCGCCCCGGCCAGATCGGACGCCGCGAAGACACAGTGCTCCCGGTCCGCGAGAGAGCGGAGCGTGTCCGCGAGCTGGCGCATGGGCTGCATGGCGTCACTCTACAAAATCTTGCAGAAAGTGCAATGTTTTGTTCCATTCAACGGCACCCTTACGGCCAGCAAGTTCTGAATTCATTCAAAAAATCAGCCCATCGGCTGCTGAGGGGGCTATTCCCCAAGCGCATAGCGCCAGATGTTCGCAGCCTCGCGTTGGCCGCAGTTGGCGCAGGTGAAGCAATCCGGCTGCTTGGAGTCGTTGGAAGTCACCACGCCACGGTCGCCTTTGTAGGTCAGTTTGCGGGCTGGTTTCCGAATGCCAGTGACCCTCGCGATGAACTCCATGACCGCCAAGTTGGCGATGATGCCATTGAGGGCGAAGACCGAAGGTGCGGGCACATCTTCGCCGATTCCGTAGCCGTGTTTGCGACGGAGCGCGCGGACTTCGGGCACTTCGAGGTCTTGTTTGGCAAGTTCTCGGTCAATCTGCTCCGCGCAGAAAAGGCAGTAGTCACCGGGTTGCGCGATGACTACGCGCCCGCCGAAATCGAACTGCTGACCGTCAGCTTCGGGAAAGATTTCCGTGGCTGTGTCGAAAAGCGTAATTGCATACGCCGCCGCCAACTCTGTGAGCACCAAGCGCGGGCCGTCGTGGTCCACGCAGCCAGCCATTGACGTGCAATCAATGAGAGCCTGCATGGCTTCGCGCGTTCGCAGATTCTTCGGAATGGCCCGCACCGTGGCGTCCGGATTGATTTGGTGAATGTGTCGCTCGGCAATTTCCGCCTTGAGCCTGCCAACGTCGGAGGGGAATGCACCAGCGACCCGGTTCAGATTCGTTTCCTCCAGTGCGTCATCATCCACGACGACGAAGTCCTTCACGCCCGTGTAGGCCAGAGCTTGGCACACCTGCGAGCCAAGCCCGCCTGCGCCGACGATGCCGACTTTCTGCTTCTCGATTTTCTCCTGACCGGCTTTGCCGAACATCAGGATTTGGCGGGCAAATCGTTCTTCATTCATAAGAGTCGAAACGGTGTTTGCCGCGAGGAGATTGGAACCACGAGTGCGTCGGAACAAAGGCCAGCGTCGGCTCTCCGGCGATGCAGATTTCATCGGGCACTGTTGGCCCGGCAAAGTCTCCCGACCACAGCACTGCATCCACCGATGCCTCGCCCCACACCATCGCGGCAAAGGGCCGGCCATCGAGCTTCCACTTGGCGTAGTCCGCGAAGTCGGTGATGCCCGCGACATCGCTTGGCGAGAACCAAACGTCGCCGTCGGCTTGCGGGTGCGAGTGGCAGTCAATCGCGCACAACTTTTTCGCACGCGCCATCTGCATAATTTTCCCGCGCTCCGAGTCCTTCATTTGAAGATACACGTCCATCTGCACCTCCCAGCCGCGCGCCGGAACGAGATACGATTCTTCCACTACCAGCGAAAGCGCGGTAGCGGTTTGCTCTGCGCGGGCGAACAGAAACGCGCCTTGCTCCACGTCGTTTTGGAAGAGGTGCGTGCGCAACGTTTCAGCGATGTCCGCAGGAATGATGATGCTAGTTTTCATGCTGATTCCTCCCCTCGCAGGCAGAGTTTGATGGCGCTGACGAAGCCAAGGAGATTGTCCCCGCCTGCGATGGTTGCTGCCGGTCGCCATTGGTTCGGATGCCAAGAAAACCAGCCCCAATCACCGGCAATCGGAGCTGCCCCGTTGCTTGACTGCGAGCCTAGATTGAAGGCTGGCGGCATCGTTCCGTCTTTCAGCCGCAGCCCGACACTGGTGAAGAAATTGTCCGGCCCGGTCTGGGGATAGCCGACAGGTATCGCGAACAAAATCGTGTCGTGTGTCCGATTGAAGCGCCCGGCGGGCAGCAGCAATTCCGGGATAAGCACCCAATTGAACTGCTCGCCGTGGCGGAGCTCGGAGAACTGCGCCTTGAGCAGCCCGATTTCTTCGATGATGCGCGTTTGCATGGTTTATCCGCGTTTGTATTTCGGGGCGCGGCCAAAGCGGCAGCACGGGTCCAGCGTCACGACTTCATCCTCGCGCAGCGTGCGCTCGCCTCCCTCAGCGTCTTCGCACACGACCGGCTGGTCGGTAGGCAGACCGCCGAGTTTGCGGATTTCAGGCGTGGTAATGGTCGCCTTGCTCCACGGATGCTTCGTGCCTTCGATGTTGATGCAGTATTCATCAGCGCGCTGGGCCGTGAAAACGCAGCCGTCCGCGAACTTCACCGCGTCGCCGTCGCCGATGGGTTTGTCGTTTGGCGATTCGTAATCGCGGAAGAGCTTCACGCCATCCGGCAGCTTGAACAGCCGCTTGAGCGAATCACCCGTCTGCTTGCCGATGAGCGTCACCTCCCACTTGTCATCGCACACAAACGCCAGCTTCGGCCCACCGACGCAGGCTGGCTGTGGACCGGCATCGCATCGGGGAACAGCACGAAATACGTTCCCTTCTGCGAGGTCCACGAGGGCGTCGTCCGCGAGAGGAACGTCGTTCCTCGTCTCGTGGTCGCGGACGAGCACGACATCTTGCCCGTGGCCGGACTGGTCGAGGATGACCCGCGCGGTGAGAGTGCGGCGTGGCATCGGAAAGAGCCGGTCGTTGACGATAGCGGCCCACTTCGGTGCGGAGCCGCAATTCTGCACATGTTCTGCCCCGGCACTGCCGTGGCCCTCATTCGTTGTATGGTGCTTGTCCATAGTGTTCGCGTTCACGTATAAAGTTCGCACCTGCGAACTTCAAGTTGTTTTTCGCGAAAATTTTCGTTGCCTGCGAACTGCCAAGAGGCGAAGAAGAAGCGTGAGCAACATCGGAGAAAGAATTCGCGCCCGTCGTCAGTCGCTTGGCTGGACGCTTGACCGGCTCGCAACCGAGGCGTCGGTCAGCAAAAGTTTCCTGTCCGATTTGGAGAATGGGAAACGCAAAACCGCTGGCGGCGACTACCTGAACAACATCGCGGGTGCATTGGGGATGAGCGTGGACCATTTACTCACCGGAAACTCCCCGAGCCTCCCGGAGTCGGATATTCAAATCCCCGCACGGCTTGCCGAGGTAGCGAAGGCGGAGAACCTCTCTTTCCAGAAGACAATTCAGCTATTGAAGATGGGGCAACCAGCTCACTTTCGAAACGAGAACGGAACGGATAGCTTTGACTGGAAGGCATTTTACGAGGCCGTGCGAGATTTCATATGAGAGACCTGAACGACGAACCCGCCATCATCAGCATGGCCAATGAACTGAGCTTGGATCCGTTACGGCCAGCAGATGCTGTGATGGCATACTGCCGCGACAAAGTGCGACGATATCTGCGGCGGGCTTCGCGACTGGCGGGCATCGAAGACCTGCAACGAATTGTCTCCAAACGGCTAAACCTCACTGTCCACGAGATTCACAGCGATGAAGACATTAAGCGTTTGGCGGCGGAGTTCAAAGCAGCAAGAGAAATTGGCGTCTTTGGTCTCTTGGTCAGCCAATTGCGGCCTGACACATTTGGGATGATTACCAGCCTCGAAGCTCGCACCAAAACAGGGAGAACGCAGTATGTGACGTTCATAGACTGCCGGGGAGACAAAGCAGCCCGGCGTGTGTGGACTATCTGGCACGAAATCGCCCATTGCCTCACGGCAAAGGAGCAAATGGCGTTACCACTCAGACGAACTACCACTTTTGAAACGATTCAGAAAGACCCCGTCGAGCGGCTTACTGATGCAATCGCCGGAGAGTTCGCGTTCTACGAGCCGCTTTTTCAACCCGTGCTTGACTCAGAATATCAACTCGCGGGCCGACTTTCTTTTCGCGTTGTTGAGCGAGTTCGTGGCCGGTTCAACCCTGAGGCGAGCTTTGATTCCACTCTCAGAGCTTGCGTGAAAAAGGCACCAGCCCCGTTGGTGTTGCTAGAAGCTGGACTTACACTGAAGAAGCAGGAACAAAAACTAGTTGATGAAGGCGTTGCGTCCAAAAGTGATTTTGTCCCGAGCCTTCGTGTGCTGCGCTCTGTGCCGAATGAACCAGGTAGGAAACGGATTCCATGCGTTCCCAAGCAATGGCGTGTTCCCGATCAATCAGTGATTGCGCAGATTCACGCAGATGATTTGTCCTCGGCTCTTGATGGCAACTGCGCCGACGAAAACCTGAACCTTTGGACAACTTCGACTGGTTCCAGCCTCCGAGACTGCCCCGTGCGAGTCGAAGCACGAAAGTTCGGTGAACGGGTTATCGCGATTATCGAGTTGGCAGCGTAAGTTGCGACCCTGACCTCAGCATTTCCGAATCCCCATAGCATCTGCGCTCGAGGAAGTGTCCTAGGCTCACCGCTTCCGCAGCGCTTTCAGCTCCTCCTCGCTCACAAACCCATCCTTGTCCGCATCCAACCGCTCAAAAAGCGCGGCGGGAAGTTCATCGGGGCCGAGTTTGCCGTCGGCGTTCGTGTCACGTTGTTTGAAGGCGTTGTTCATGCCGCCGCCTTGGCCGAGTCCGCCCATGCTGCCTTTGCTCGCGATGCCAGCGGACTCGTTCGCGAGTTGTTTGAAGGGGCCGTAGGTGGGCGCTTTGTAGAGCTGGGTCTGCACCATGAAGACGCCGAAGAGCTGGTTGCTGCGGTCGAGCCAGAATTGGGTGCCGTTCGCGCCGCCCCAGGCGTAGCCGCCTTCGCCGTCCACCGCGCCGCCGAGGCCGTATTTCTGGCCGAGTTCGGGTTTGAGATGGTTCTGGAACATGAGATCGACGCTTTCGGCCTTGAGCACACGCACGCCGTCGAGTTCGCCGCGATTCATCATCATGCGGCAGAAGCGCTCGTAGTCCTCGGTGCTGCTGACGAGGCCCTGACCGCCGAGGAAGAGCGTGGGCTTTTCCGTGAGCTGGCTGGCTTCGCGACCGCGTTCGAGCACGCCGGGCCGGGGCTGCTTGTAGATCTGGCAGATGCGACCGGCGTTCTCGGGATGCACCCAGAAATCGGTGCTGGTCATCTTCAGCGGGCCGAGAATGCGCTCGCGCAGCACTTCATCGAGCGGCTTGCCCGCCACGGCCTCGATGTAGCGGCCGAGCACGTCGATGCTGTGGCCATATTGCCAGCCGGTGCCGGGATGGAACTTCAGCGGCGCTTTCGCCAGCCCTTCGGAGAAGGACTTGAGCGTGGTCTTCGCATCGCGGCTCGTGGTGGCGACGGGCGTGAAGGCCGCGCCCTCGTTGCCCGCCTTGCTGCGTGCGCCTTTCTGGATGTCGCCGTAATACAGGCCGCTGCTGTGGCTCATCAACATGCGCGGCGTGATGGCGAACTTCGCGGGCACGATCTGGCCGTTTTCGAGCACCTTGGGCTCGGCCCACTCGGGGCAGCGCTTGGAAATCGGCTCGTCGAGCGTGAACAGTCCTTCGTCAAAGAGCGCCATGGCGCAGGCGGCGATGACGGGCTTCGTCATGCTCTGCAAACGGAAGAGCGCGTCCTTCGCCAGCGGCTTCTGCGCCTCGATGTCCTGCCAGCCGAAGGCCTCGAAGTAGCCGCGCCCGCCCTGGTGATGGATGAGTCCGATGACTCCGGAGATTTCCTTGTTCGCCACGGCTTGTTGCAGGGCGAGGTCGAGCTTCGCGAGCACCTCGTGATTCAGTCCTGCCTTCGTCGCCTCATCGCCATGGGGGCGCGGTTTGAAATCGGTGGCGGCGGTGGTTGGAGCAGGCGTGGGCGTGTCGGTCGTGCTCGGAGCCGGGGGCTTCGCTCCGCCCGGAGCTTTGATTTCCGCCGCTTCCTCGCGGGAAAGCAACCCGTCCGCGTCCTTGTCGAAGCGCTTGAAGAGATTGGGATAGGGAAACTCGTCCTGCGAGAGTTTGCCGTCGCCGTTCTTGTCGAACTGCTGGAAGCGGTCGGGCGCGGTGGTTTGAGCGTGGGATTGAACTACAGAGGCACCGAGCACACAGAGGAGCAGGAGCGGAGGAATGGAGGAGTGGAGTTTTGGAGTCATGGTTCGGAGCTCGAAGTTCACGTGAGAATCCCCTTCACCACGTTCCCCTTCACCTCCGTCAGCCGCATGTCTCTTCCGGCGTAGCGATAGGTGAGCTTGGTGTGTTCCAACCCCAGCAAATGCAGGATCGTCGCGTGCCAGTCGTGGATGTGGACGGGATCGACGACGCTTTCGTAGCCGAACTCGTCGGTCTCGCCAAAACTGAATCCGGGCTTCACGCCAGCTCCGGCAAACCAGGTGGTGTAGCCGGTGTGGTTGTGATCGCGACCGTCGTCGACCTGGGCATACGGCGTGCGCCCGAACTCACCGGCGAAGATGACGAGGGTGTCTTTGAGCAGGCCACGGCCTTCGAGATCGGTGAGGAGTCCCGCGATGGGGAGGTCCACGGCGGCGGCGTGTTTGCCGTGGTCTTCGGTGAGGTTGCGGTGCTGGTCCCAGCCGCCGTGGTTGACTTCGACGAAGCGGACCCCGGCCTCCAGCATGCGGCGGGCCATGAGGCACTGGCGGCCAAAGTCATCCGTGCTCGCGTCGCCGATGCCGTAGAGTTTTTTCACGGTGTCGGACTCGCTCTCGATGTCGAGCACGCCGGGGAGGGCGTCCTGCATGCGGAAGGCGAGTTCGTGCGACTCGATGAGGCCCTCGATGGCGGCGTTCTCGGGCTGGCGGAGCAGAGCGGCCTGGTTGAGCTGCTGCACGAAGTCGAGCTGGGCACGCTGCTCAGGCCGGGCGAGCTGCGGATGGGCGAGGTTGCTGATTTTGGCCTGGGTGATGGGCTGGCGTCCGTTGCCGATGCGCGTGCCTTGGTAGATGGCGGGCAAAAACGAGCTGCCGTAGTTCGCGGAGCCGCCGTTGCCGGGATTCGGGCTCAGCGTGACAAAGCCGGGCAGGTTTTCATTCATGCTGCCGAGGCCGTAGGTGATCCACGCACCCATGCTGGGGCGTGGCGCGGTGGGGATGCCGCAGTGCATCTGGAGGAAGGCGGGCGGATGATTCGGCACGTCGGTCTTCATGCTGCGGATGAGGCAGAGCTTGTCCGCGTGCGTGGCGATCTGCGGGAACAGCTCGCTGATCCACAAGCCGCTCTGGCCGCGCTGCTTGAACTCCCACACCGGGGCCATGAGCTTGCCGGTGGGCACCTTGCCTTTGCCGATGGCTTTGCCCGCGTATTTCGCGAGGTCGGGTTTGTAATCAAAGCTGTCCACATGCGACGGCCCGCCGTCCATGCAGAGGAAAAGCACGCGCTTGGCCTTGGCGGGGAAATGCGGCTGCTTCGGCGCGAGCGGCGCGGCGTTGTCAGCGAGGGCACGCTGCGTGGCGAGCGCACTCAACGCGAGATAACCAAAGCCCGCGCTGGTGCGTTGCAGCCATTCACGGCGGGAGAAGGCGGGGAATGCGGTGGTGGAGTGTTGGAGAAGTGAAGTCATGGTGGTGAGGAGGAAGTTTTTGGAAAGCTGTGGTGGCTTGACGTGATGAGCGCTGGAGGGCATTTTCCCTCCATGAGCACTTTGGGCGAAATCGAATCCGCCGTTGCAAACCTGCCGCAGCAAGAGCAATGGACGTTGCTGGAGTGGTTGCAGAGGCGCCTGCCCGCGCGGCGGACGGGGGAAGTGCCGTCGCTGGAGGATCGCAAGCAGTGGTTGGCCGAGCTTGCGGAACTGCGTTCGCGCACCAGCACGGGTAAGGTCGGGGTGCCGCTGCAAGAGATCATGGATGACCTTCGCGAAGAACGCTTCTGATGAGTTTCTGGGACACATCCGCTATCGTGAAGCTCTATCTGACTGAAGCGGATTCGCCGCAGTATTTGGCTCGTGCATCCAGTGCCTCTGAGATCTTTACTGCGTTCATCGGCAAACATGAGGCGCGGGCCGCATTCCGCCGACGCGAATCCGAGGGAGTGTTGTCGGCGGGCGGAGCCGACCTGTGTTATCAAAGGCTGCTCCAGGACATTCAAACGGGTCGGGTTCGCATCATTCCAGAGTCTCCGGAGCTTGATCGGGAGTTTGGGGACATTCTGGACCAATGTCTTTCGCAGATGCCCCCCGTATTCGTTCGCACGAATGACGCCTTGCATCTGGCCGCCGCGAAAATTTCGGCCGAAACGGAGTTTGTGACCGCCGATACCCGTCAGGCTTCGGCAGCGACTTTGATCGGCCTGACGGTGAAGCCCTGATCCCATGAGCACCCTCACCATCCGACTTCCCGAAGACAAACATGCCCGCCTGCGCCAACTGGCGAAGCACCGCGACATGAGCGTGAACAAACTCATCGAAGAGCTGGCCACGATCAGCATCGCCGAGTTCGACGCGGAATCACGCTTCCGCGCGATGGCGGCCCGTGGCTCGGCGAAGTAAGGCCTGGCCTTGCTTGACAAGCTCGACGCGGCGTTCGCGGCGAAGAAGTAGGGGTTCCGATGGCTTGGTTGCCGCGAGAGTAGGGATGGGCTTTTCATCGGTTCACCCCCTCGCCAGAAACTCATGGCTCGCCCAGAGGCTCTGGCAGAGCGCGGACCAGGCGGTTTCGGGCTTGGGCTGGGATTTCACGAAGGTCAGGGCGGCTTCGATCTCGGCCTCGGTGGGAGGTCGGTTGAAGAAGCGCTCGTAGGCCAGTTTCACGCGGTGCGGCTCGCTTCTCGGACGGTCGGTGAGGAGGCGTTGCGCGGCGAACTCGGCGGCTTTCAGCACGTAGGGGCTGTTCAGCAGGTAGAGCGACTGCGCGGGCACCGTCGTCTGCGGTCGCTGGCCGGTGACGATGCTGCCTGCGGTCATGTCGAAGAGCGCGAGTGACTCCAGCGGCAGGTTGCGCATCACCGGCAGGTAGACGGAGCGGCAGGCGAGCACCTGGTCCAGCGCGCCGCGTGTCTGCGTGTTCACGCCGGTGACATAACCCTCGCCATAGGCGCCGACCGCACTGCCCTTCGGCGGTGTGAGGTCGAGCTTGCCCGCGGTGAGCAGCATGGCATCGCGGATGGACTCGGCATCGAGTCGGCGGGGCGTCATGCGCCAGAGCAGGGTGTTGTCGGGATCGGCCTCGAAGTTCTTCGCGTCGTGCGTGGTGCTCAGGGCATAGGTGCGGCTCGTCATCAGCTCGCGGATCAGCTTCTTGATGGACCAGCCTTCGTTGACGAAGCGGGTCGCGAGATGATCGAGCAGCGCGGGATGCGAGGGCGCTTGTCCTGACAAACCGAAGTTGTCCGGCGTGGTGACGATGCCCTGGCCGAAGAGATGCAGCCACACGCGGTTCACGATGACGCGGGCAGTGAGCGGATTGTCCGGCGAGGAAATCCATGCGGCCAGTTCCTTGCGTCCGCTGCCGCTTTCGATGGGTGACATGTCCCCGGCGAGCATAGGCAGGCCGCGCGGAATCATGTCGCCGGGCTTTTCCACCTCGCCGCGGAGGAGCAGGGCGGAGTCTCGCGGCCTGTCACGCTCCAGCACGCAGGTGACGAACTGCTTTGGCGTGCCGTCGGCTTCATACGCGGCGAGATGGGCGCGATCTGTCTCCAGACGAAGCCGCGTGCGCACAAACTCCGCCGAGGCGAACTCGCGATTCTTCGTCAGCTCGGCGATGCGGGCGGCGTTTTGTGCGATGGCGTTTTCAAGGCGGGTGCGCTCGCGCGATGAGAGTGGCTGGAGCGCGTTCGGTTGCTGCGCGCCGGCGGGCAGCGGCACCAGCGTGCCGGGGTTGTTGTTCTGGATGACCTTGATCGTGCCGAACTTCGTGTCCGTGCTGCGGAAGATGCCCGCCAGCGCGTAGTAGTCGCGCTGCGAGACGGGATCGTATTTGTGATCGTGGCAGCGGGCGCAGGCCATCGTCATGCCGAGGAAAGCCTGGCTCACGGTGTCGATCTGCTCATCCACCACATCCATCTCAAACTGGAGCGGGTTCTTCTCGATGTGCGACTTCGGCCCGATGGCGAGAAAGCCGGTCGCGATGAGCAACTCCGCCCGCTCCTTGTCATCGCGAGCCTCAAACAAATCGCCCGCGATCTGCTCGCGGATGAATTGATCAAACGGCATGTCCGCATTGAAGGCCTTGATCACATAATCGCGATACCGCCACGCCTGCGGATAGGCGAAGTCCGTCTCCTTGCCGCTGCTCTCCGCATACCGCGCCACATCCAGCCAATGACGGCCCCAGCGCTCACCGAACTGCGGCGACTTCATGAGTTCATCAATCACGCCCTCGATGCGCGACTCGCTCGGAGCCGCAAGAAAAGCCGTCACCTGCTCCGCCGTCGGCGGCAGTCCGGTCAAATCGAGATGCACGCGACGAAGCAAGGCCGCAGGCTCCGCATCCGCCACGGGCGCGAGGCCCTTCTTCTCCAACTCCGCCAAAACAAAGCGATCCACCTCCGTGCGCGGCCAGTTCGCGTTCTTTACCGTCGGCGCAGGCGAATCCTGCACCGGCTTGAACGCCCAATGGTCCATCCGGGCCGTGAGACGGACACTCTTGTCCGTCATCTGCTCAGACAGGAGTGTCTGAGTCACGGGCATCGGCACGCCGCGCTTCACCCATTCGACAAAGTCCGCGATCACCGCGTCGTCGAGCTTGCCGCCCTGCTTGTCCGGCGGCATTTCCAAATCAGGATCCGTGTGCCGCAGCGAGGCGATGAGCAGGCTCTCCTCGGGCTTTCCCGGCACCACGGCCGACCCGCTATCGCCTCCCTTGAGCAAGGCCGCCCGCGCATCCAGCGCCAGCCCGGCTTTGAGTTTGTCCGCCTCCGCACTGTGGCACTCGTAGCAGCTCTTGATGAGCACCGGGCGAATGTTTTTCTCGAAAAACGCGAGGTCAGCATCGCTCGGGACCGGAGCGCTGGCACTCTTGCCCGCCTCCTCCTTCTCCTTCGGCGCCGGCTTCGGAGCCTCGCCCGCCTTTCCGGCCCGGGGTTTCGCGATGTTGCGATACTCTTCCAAGGTCAGCGCCCCATCCGCGTTGGCGTCGAGCCGCTGGAAAGCCGGTTCGAGATGATCCGGGTTCTCGCGGAAATACTTCGCGGTCTCCTTGAGCGCGGCGAACTCGGCGGCGTTCAGCTTGCCGTCCTGATCGGCGTCGAGCTTGAGGAAACCCTGTTCGATCGGAGATCCAACCGGGTTCGGTCCGGGCGTCGCCGGGCCAGCTTCCGATTCCAGAGCGACGGCCTTGGCGGCGGCACCCTTGAGATGTTCGTCGAACCACTCCAACTCCAGCTTCGTGGCCTCGTCGAATCCCACGCGATATATGCCGTAGTGGGTGATGCCCTTGATGACGTGATACTTCGCCGGCACGCCTCGCCCGCGAATCGCCGATGCCGCGCGCTCGGTGTTCGCGTTGTCGCCCAACTCCTCGTTCTCCGCGACGACGAAGAGGATGGGCGTCGTGATCTTCTCCGCCGCCTCCGCGGGGCTGAAGCCGATCCGCTTCGACGGGTTCACGCGCATCTGGGTGTAACGTTCCATCTGGCCGGTCATCTTCCCCGTCTCGAACGGCACGGGCTCGACTTCCTCGCGCGCCTGTTTCGTGAGATGCTCATACATCCGCGCTTCCGCCTGCGGATTGCGCGGCGCTCCGGGACCGCCGACCTGCGCCACCGTGCACTTCACACGCGGATCGTTGCCGGCGGTCCAGGTGACGAGTCCGCCGCCGTAGCTGCTGCCCCAGATGCCGATGCGGTCCTTGTCCACGCCCGGCTCGCCGGCGACGAAGCTGATCGCGGCGCGGATGTCCTCGCTCTGGTCGGCGAAATCCATCTGCCAGCGCACCGCACGCGCCTTCACCGTGACTTCACCCTTTTCATCCGGCGCGGGCACTTTCTCCAGCGCCATGAGCTTCGGATCGCTCTCGCCCCAGCCGCGATAATCGAAGGCGAGCACGATGTAGCCCTTCTCGGCGAAGATGGGCGCGATCCTCGCCTGGGTGCCGCCCTTGGTTCCACCCGTGCCGGCGCACAGGACGATGGCGGGGAGCTTATTGTCCGGCGTGCGGTTCTTCGGCAGGTAGAGGTCGCCCGCCATGCGCGTGCCATCGCTCCAGATGGTGACGGGGCGTTTTTCGACCGTGTCCGGCAGGGCGCTCTTCTGCGCCGGGCGGGAAGCTTGCGCCCTCTCATAAAAAGCCGTCACCTCGGCGAGCGATCCTGACTCGTCCTTGTCGGCGTCGATCTGATCGAAGAGCTTCGGCATCTCCTCACGGGAAATGTGGCCGTCGCTGTTGCGGTCGAGTTTCTTGAACCACTCGGGCGTGGCGGCGTCCTGCGCGTGGACGAAGGAACCGCAAAGGAGGCTGACGGCGCCGAGGAGAGCGGGGAAGGATTGGTGGAGTCATGGAGTGGTGGAGGTTGGGACTTGGTTTGCGGCGACTTCTCGGGCCAGCGGGATGAAGTATTCGAGGTAGCCGATCATCATCTCGTCCACGGTTTGGCTGCCCCATTTGACGAGCTTGGTGGGGTCGGGGTTGGCGCGGTTTTCGGCGCTGTTGTCATAGACGGCGGTGATTTTCACGGTGCTGCCGCGTGGGATGAGCTTGGGCTGCTTGTAATCGTAGCGCAGCTGCCAGTTGAAGTCGTAGCGGGGGATGTCGAGCAGGATTTCCGACTCGCCGTCCGGGTAGGTCACCTCGTAGCGGAAGGCCTTTCCGCGGGTGTGCAGGTGGGCCATGAAACCCATGACCGGCATGTCGAAGGGCACGCGCTGGGTGCGCGTCTCGACGTGGTCCGGCGCTCCCGGCGGAATGGCGATGCGTGGATTGGAGACGGCGACGGTGCGCACCTCGTATTGGGGAGGCTTATCGGCAAAGACGAGTCCCATGCGCAGGCGTTCTTTCTTCGCGGTGCCGCTGGGCGTGTAGTGAATCTGGAAGCTCACTCTCGCTCCGGCGGGAATCTTCCGCGCGAAGCCTTCGGGATAGACGCAGGAGCCGTTGCCGGGAACATAGACCGCCCAGTAACCGCCGGCCCCTTCCTCGCGGTCGCGGGCATCGGCGCCGGGCTCGTGCACCTGGACGATGACATGGTGCACGACGTCGCGCTCGCTCGGCAGGATCTCGTAGGCGGTGACCCACTGGTCCTCGGTCAGTTCCGTCTGCACCACATCGAAGGCGTAGGGCATGAAGCCGTCGGCCTTGATGTCGTAGGCGCGGCTCAGCGGGATGATCAAGTCAGGCTGGCCGATGCTCCACTCGGCGGGATACTCGCGCGGCGCGGGCGCGTCGGCCGGATCGCCGATCGGGCGGTCCTTCGACTCGATCCAGGCGAGGAGGTCGGCCTTGTCCTTCGCGGAGAGGGAGCAGTCGTTGGCCCAGGGATTGGTCTCGGCGTCGTCCTCGAAAGCGGCGAACCATGGCGGCATGGTGCCTTCGGTGACGACGCGTTTGATGACCCTGGCGCGGTCGGTGACCTCCTCGATGTCGTCGAGCGCGAAGGGTGCGATGCCGCCCTCGCGATGGCAGTGCACGCAGTTCTGCTGAAGGATGCGCGCCACGTCGCGATGGTAGGTGACGGGCGAGGCAGCGAGCTGGGGCGCTTCGCCGAGGTCGAGTTCGCATCCCGGCGCGGCAGTGGCCTGGATGTGCGGTGTCTCGCTCTTCAGGAACGCGGCGATGGCATCGTGCAGGTAGCGGTGCTTCGGCGTGTCGAGGCTGTAGTTGATGCCGTATTGGTCATCGAAGGCACCGCGATAGACGAGCGTGCGGGCGGCATCGAGCAGGAAGACCTCGGTGGTGGTGCGGGCCTGGAGCAGGGCGGAAAGTCTCTTCTCCTTGTCATGCACGTAGGCGGCGGTGAGGCCCGCCTCGGCGAGCTGGGCTTGGATTTCCTCGGTGGTTTCGCTGGCGAAAGGATTCACGAAGAGGAGACCCAGGCCTTGAGCGATGAGTTCCTTTTCGAGCTTCGCGAAGCTGGGGATGTAGCGCTTGCTCACCGGGCAGGTGGCGCTGGTCATGGCGATAACGAGGCCTTTGTGCTTCTTGAAGCCGGCGAGGCTCGCGCTTTTCCCGTCCAGCGTCGTGAAACCGAGGTCCGGGATCATTCGTCCGATGCCGACATCGCCCGGTTTGAGCACCTCCGGGCCACTGGTGATGTTTTGTACTTCCTCTTTGGAAATGGAAGGCATGGCGGAGGGCATGCCGCGTCCCCCGCCGCCCGCGCCGCCTCCACGTTGCGCGACGATGCGGCGGATGACGTTCAGTTCCTCCGCGTCAACGACGTTGTCGGCATTGGCATCGACCCGGTTGAACCACGGCGCTCCGGCGGCTTCTTCGCGGGTGATCTGTCCGTCCGCGTTGGCGTCGAACTGCTTCACCATCGCGTCGATTTGGCTTTGCATGGCGCTGCCGCCCGGCGTGGGTGTGCCGCCCGTGACCGCGTTGTATTCCTCCAGCGTGATGCTGCCGTCCTGGTTCGTGTCAAAGCGATCAAAGGCCTGCGTGTTTGGCAGTTCTTCGGGCGTGACCTTGCCGTCGCTGTTGCGGTCAAAGCGTTGGAAGACTCCGCCGGAGCCTTGGGAGAAGGCGGAGGTGATGCCCGCGAGGGCGAGGATCAAGACGAGGTGGCGTTTCATGGCTGCGGAGCTTGGCGTTGCTGAAGGCGTTCCCGATTGAGTTGGCGCAGTTCCCGGCGCTGCTCGGGGGTGAGTTGTTTCCACATCTCGGCGCCGTGCCGTTTGAACGCCTCGGAGACCTTGGCGGAAGCCTCGGCCTGGATGACGTTGAATTCGGAAAGCAATTGCTCGTAGCTGGAGCGCAGCGCGACCTGCTGCTCGGGCGTGGCTTCGAGTCGCGCGAAGTCCCGCGCCATGCGGTGCTCGATCCAGCGGCGCGCCCATTCCTGGCTCTGGGTCCACGCGGGACGGCCGGATTGGACCCGGTTCGACATCGCGTAGCCACACAAACCGCCCAGGGCAAAGAGGGCGAAGAGGCTGAAGAGGATCCGGGCGAGAAGTTTCGTTTTCATGGTTCTTCGGAAAGCTGGTTCTGGAGGATGAGTTGGGCGATGAACGCGGGATCGGATCCGGCATCGACCGCCTCGCGCGGCGGCCAGATCGTCCAGGTCGCGGCGACCAATCCGATCACGAGCGCGGCGAAGGAAGCCCGCGACCACAACCGCAGCGTCGCGAGGGCGGGCTCCTCATTCCGCGACCCGTCGATCCAGGCGAGGAAGCGCTCTGCCAGCGAGGGCCGCGGGATCCGCACCGCGACCGCCGCCGCCGCGAGCGACTGTGGCAGGGCCGCTTCGAGAAACCAGTCGTGCCGGAGCGCCTCGCGGCCCTCGGGCCGCTCGAGGAACTCATTGAGGCGGGGCCAGTCGTCCGGGGCGAGTTCGCCCTCGCGGAAGCGGCGGAGGAGTTCGGGAAGATTTTCGTTCATGGGTTCAGGGATGGGAAAGTTTGCGTTCGACACAGTCCGAAAGGGCCTGGTGGAGTCGGTAGAGCGCCTTGGTCACGGCGTCGAAATTCTGTCCAACCCGGCGCGCGATCTCCTCGACCGGGACGCGCCCCTCGTAGCGCAACGAAAGGAGGCGACGCGACTTTTCCGGTAGGGCGGCGACACAGTCGTCGAGGGCCTGCTGCCGCCGCTCCCACAGTTCGCCGGAGTCGTCGGTCTCCGCGAAGGCCTGATCGACGCGGGCGAGAAAAACCTCGAGCACCTCGCTGTCGGCGAACACCTTCGCGTTCCGCTGTCGCCGCCAGTGTTTCAGAATGAGGTTTTTGGCGACCCCGCGGCACCATGCCGGCTGGCTCTCGATGACCGTGCCCTTCTCCAACTCGGCCGCCAGCCGCACCCACACTTCCTGGATGACATCCTCCGCCGCGTGCGCGTCCCGCAGCAACCCGCCGACAAAGGAGCCCAGCCGGTGCCGGTCATGGATAAACTCGGCAGCGGCACGCTGGATAATTTCGGATTCACGGGACATTCAAGAGGTTGTTCCATGAACCCCGAAAAGATGGACACAGTTTCTTCCCCAAAGCGCCATCGGATTCCCGACGCCCCCCCGGATGCCTCATCGTTCCGGGGAGCGCATCCGTGATCGCCCCCGCGTGAGTTCTCACTCCTCGCGGGCGACCGGTCTGTCCTCACGGAAAAACACCGCGAACAACACCAGCACCGCGACCAGATAGCCCACCGGCACCATCCAGAACCGTTGCCATCCGGCCAAACCACCTTCCTCACCCATCACCGCCGGATATACCCGCGACACCAGTATCTGCGAGCTGAGCAGGAACCCGATCCCCTGGGTGAACACCACCAGCAGCCCCTGCGCCTGGGCCCGCACCTCCTCCTTCACATGCCGATCCACATAGAGGAAACCCGAGATGAAGACGAAGTCGTAGCTGAACCCGTGCAACAGCACCGCCACCACCATCATGGTCCACATCACCTGCCCCTCCGCCACCGCGGCGCCGGAAAACAGCGCGTAGCGGATCGCCCAGCACAGAACACCCACCAGCATCGTCCACTTGATCCCGAAACGCTTGATGAACAGCGGCAACACCAGCGCCAGCACGAACAATTCCGCCACCTGACCGATGGAGAAAAACGCGCCCGTGCGCTCGATCCCGACCACATTCCCGAAGGGACTGCCCAACGACCAGTAGGGCATCATCGCCGCCGACGCCAGGAGCGAGGCGAACATGAAAATCGCGAAGGGACGCTTCTTGAAATACGGCAGCGTCCCCGCCCCATAAAGTTCTCCCAGCGCCAACGGTCGTCCCTTCGCCGGCGGCGGCGTCTTCGGGAGAAAGAAGCTGTAGAGCCCCACCGCGAAGGCCACCGTCCCCGCCACATGAAACTGCGTCGCCGTCGCCTCCGCCTTGAACACGAAACTCACCACCAGCCCCGCCACGATCCAGCCCAGGGTGGCGAACACCCGCACGATGGGATAGTCCCGGTCGCCGTCGGCCAGGTGCTTCAGACAGATCGTGTTCGACAGGCCCAGCGTCGGCATGAAACACAGCGTGTGCACCAGCAACAGCGCGAGATATATCCCGGACGTCTCCGGAGCGGCGAACCTCGGCGCCGCGATGATCGCCAGCCCGCTGAGAAATAGCAGGATCCCCTGGAGCTTCTCCGCGTTCAGAAACCGGTCCGCGAATACTCCCATGAAAAACGGCGTCACGATCGCCGCGATCGGCGCCACGGAATAGGCCCAGCCGATCGAATCCGCGATCCCCCGCTCCGTCATGAAGGTGCCCATCGTCACATACCAGGCCCCCCAGACGAAAAAGAGGAAGAACATCATCACGCTCAGGGTGACGAACAGACTGAGACTTGATCGGGGCTTCGCGTCGGTCATGGCAGAGCTTTACTCAACTCCCCCCATAAAAGACAAGCCCCCGAAATGCCGCGATGGCGCCTCCGTCCCGCAAACCCGCCACCCGGAGGGCTTGTCATTCATCCAAATTTAGATTTTCATCTAAATACAGAATGATCACCACCGCCCCCGATGTTCGGCTCAATGCCGATTCCCTCTCGCCCGGCACCGACCGCACCCTGGCCATTCTCGAGCTGCTGGCGGAGAATCCGCAAGGCCTCTCGGTGGCCGACCTCGTGCGCGGACTCGGCATTTCGCAGAACTCCGCGTTCCGCATCACCCAGACTCTGCACGAGCGCGGCTACCTGCATCGACGCGAAAGCGACAAGCGCTACACCCTGAGCAACCGACTTTTCGACCTCAGTCGGCCCCGGGTTCACGAGAAAAGTCTCGCCCTCTGCGCCCACGAAGCCCTGCGGGAACTGCGCGATCTCACCGGCGAGACTGTCCAACTCCTGGTCCGCTCCGGAGCGAAAGGCGTCGTGCTCGAACAGGCCTCCGGCCGGCACGCGGTCAAGGTGATGGGCGAGGTGGGAATGCGAGTGCCGCTCTATTCCTGCGCGCCGGGCAAGGCCATCCTCGCCCACCTGCCCGACGCGGAACTCGGGGAATGGCTCGCCTCGGTGAAGCTGAAGAAATTCACCGACTCCACCCTGTCCACCCGCCGGGCCCTGCTCGACGACCTCGCCGACATCCGCGCCCGCGGCTACTCGATCGACCTCGCTGAGGGGCTCGCCGGCATCCACTGTGTCGGCGCGGCGGTGCTGAACGCCTACGAATATCCGGTCGCCGCCGTCACGGTGATGGCGCCGATCTTCCGACTGCCACCGGAGCAGTTCGCCGAACTGGGCGCCCAATGCCGGGCCGCCGCCGCCGACATCCGCCAACGCCTGCTCGCCTGACCATGAAACTCGCCATTTTCCCGTTCCGGCGCGCGATTCAACCCTGTTGGGTCGCCGGCCTGACCCTGTTGGGTGCGGCGTGCGCCGCGCGCGGCGCCGAGCTTACCCTGAAACAGGTCGAGTTCTTCGAGAGCCGCATCCGGCCCATCCTGGCCCAGGAATGCTACGAGTGTCACAACTCGCGCGACAAGGCGAAAGGCGGACTCGTCCTCGATCATCGCGAGGCCTGGCGGGAGGGCGGCGATTCGGGAGCAGTCATCCTGCCCGGTAAGCCCGACGAAAGCCTGCTGCTGCGCTCGATCCGCCACGAACTGCCCGATCTGAAGATGCCCAAAGCGGGCGCGCCGCTCGACGACCTCATCATCGCCGACTTCGAACGCTGGATCGCGATGGGCGCGCCGGACCCGCGCGACGCTCCGCCGACGGACGCGCAACTCGCCGCCGACACCGAATGGGAAGCGGTCCGCGAACGACGCCAGAGCTGGTGGAGCTTCCAACCCGTCACCAATCCCGAGGCGCCCGAAGTCGCCGACGTGGAGCGTCCGGTCGACCGCTTTCTCCGCGCCCGTCTCGAAGCGGAAGGCCTCGCCCCCTCCCCGCCGGCCAACCCGCGCACCCTGGTTCGGCGCCTGCATTTCACGCTCGTGGGACTGCCGCCGACTCCGGAGGAAACTTCCGCCTTCCTCGAAAGCTGGGAACGGAATCCCGACTCCGCCCTCGCCGAACGCATCGACGTTCTGCTCGCCGATCCGCGATTCGGCGAAAAGTGGGCGCGGCACTGGATGGACTGGGTGCGCTACGCCGATTCGCACGGCAGCGAGGGCGACCCCGACATCCCCCACGCCTGGCGCTACCGCGACTACCTCGTCCGCGCGCTCAACGCCGACATTCCCTACGACCAACTCGTCCTGGAGCATTTCGCCGGTGATCTGCTGGAGGCTCCGCGGATCGACGCGGCCCTGGGCCTGAACGAGAGCGCCCTCGGCATCGGCCACCTGCGGATGGTCTTTCACGGCTTCTCCCCCACCGACGCCCTCGACGAGCGGGTACGCTTCACCGACGACCAGATCAACACGGTGACCAAGGCCTTCCTCGGCCTGACCGTTTCCTGCGCCCGCTGCCACGACCACAAGTTCGACGCCATCAGCCAGGCCGATTACTACGCGATGTATGGCATCTTCACCTCGACCCTGCCGGCGACGATCGCGGTCGACGCCCCGGGCATCCTGGAAAAGAACCGCGACGAACTCTCCGCGATGAAGCCGGCTCTGCGCCGCGACCTCGCCGACCATTGGCTGGCGACGCTCTCCACCGATTCGGATGCCTGGCGAAAAGCGCTCGACGAAGCCGGAGACGCGCAATCGGTGCTGCATCCGCTGCATCGGCTTCGAGCCGCCGGGGACGATCCCGACGCCGCGGCGCGGGCCTGGGAGGCGCTCCGGGACGAGTTCATGGAAAAGTCGGAGCCGTCGTCGCGCGAAGGCGAGCTGCTGCGTTACCGCTGGGATCTCGCGGCCGCCGACGAGTGGGGGAACTGGACCCGCGAGGGCGAGGGACTCGAAGATCGGGAAACTCCCGCGTCGGCCGGCGAATTCGTCGTGGCATCGAACGACGATCGCGCCGTCGCCCGCATCCTGCCCGCCGGGGCGTATTCGCATCTCATCTCGGATCGTCACCGGGGATTTCTCGCCTCCGCCCCTTTCGAGCTGGACGGCGAGTATGATCTCTACCTGCACGTCGCCGGAGAGAACAGCTCCGCGCGTTACGCCGTGCAGCATTATCCGCGCAACGGGACGATCTTTCCCGTCACCAACCTCGGCGACGGGGAGTGGAAATGGATCCGCCACGACCGGATCGATTACTGGAAAGGTGACGCCATCCACCTCGAGATCGCCACGGCGGGCGAGGCGCCCATTCTGGTGAAGGACGCCGACCGTTCCTGGTTCGGCATTCGCGAAGCCCTGTTGGTGAAAAAGGGCGCGCCGAGTCCGGCCCGACCCGAAAACGAATTTCTCGCCGCGCTGTTCGCCGCCTCCGGAGACCGGACGCCGCGCGGACTCGAAGACGGACTCGCGCTCTACGGCGACACCGTGCGCGGCCTTCTCGCCGCCTGGGGCGCCGACGACGGGACCCTCGACGACGCCGGAGCGCTCTTCCTCGACGCCATCCTCGACGCCGGTCTGCTCCCGAATCGTCCGGCCGATCTGCCGGAGCCGCTGAGGGCTCAGCTGGCGCGTTACCGTCAGCTCGAATCGGAAATTCCCGCCCCGACCCGCGCGCCGGGGGTGATCGAGCGTCCCGGGCGCGATCAGCCGCTCTATACCCGGGGCGATCACAAGCAGCCGACGGATCCGGTGCCGCGCCGCTTTCTCGAGGCCATCGATGCCACGCCCTACGACACCGCCGGCACGGGGCGGCTGGAGCTGGCCCGCGATCTTCTCCGCGAGGACAACCCCTTCACCACCCGCGTCATCGTGAACCGCGTCTGGCATCATCTCTTCGGCGCCGGACTGGTGACGACGATGGACAATTTCGGGAGACTCGGGGAGGAGCCGTCCCATCCGGAACTGCTCGATCACCTGGCGACGCGTTTCCGCGAGGAGCAGGACTGGTCGATGAAATCGCTCATCCGCGAACTCGTCCTGACCGAAGCGTGGCGACAGTCGAGCGATCCCTCGCCGGAAGCGATCGAGCGCGATCCGGCGAACCGGCTGCTCTCGCATTTCAACGTGCGACGGCTGGAGGCCGAGTCCATTCGCGACGCCTTCCTGGCGGTGGCGGGACAGCTCGATGGGGAACGCTACGGAGCGCCGGTCGGGGGCGACGCGCCCCGTCGCTCACTTTACCTGAAAGTGAAGCGCAACCAGCTCGATCCCCTGCTGACCACCTTCGATTTCCCGACCCCCGCCTCCGCCGTCGGTAGCCGCGACGCCACCAACGTGCCGGCGCAATCGCTGACGCTGTTGAACGATCCGTTTCTCATCGAGCAGGCCCGGCGCTGGGCGGCGACGCTGCCGGACGCCGACGACGAGGACGCGGTGATCCGCGGACTTTTCGAACGCGCGCTGAACCGTCCGCCCGACGAGGCCGAACTGACCCGGGCGCGGGATTTTCTTTATGCCCTGGAGGAGGAACATCGCGCCACCTCGGAACAGTTCACCGCCATCCGGTCCGAGCTGCAATCTCACCGCGAAGCGCTGGCCGGGATCGTCGATCCCATCCGCAAACAGCTGCTCGATGAACGCCGTCGCGCCGCCGGCGAGGCGAACGAGGGCGCGGTACCGCCGCCGGTGGACCTGAAACCGATCGCCCGCTGGAAATTCGACGATCATCTGGAGGATCAGGTCGGAAATCTCGACGGCCAGTTGAAAGGAACCGCCCGATTTGAGGACGGCGCCGTGGTCGTCGATGGGGGCGGATTCGTGGAAACGCCGCCGCTGCCCGTGGATCTCGCCGAGAAAACGCTCGAGGTCGTCGTCCAGCTCGACGATTTGGAACAGCGCGCCGGCGGCGTGATGACGGTGCAGGATCTCCAGGGCGGTGTCTTCGACAGCATCGTCTTCGCCGAGCGGAAGCCGCGTCGCTGGGTCGCGGGAAGCAATTCCTTCACCCGCACCCTCGACTTCGACGCGCCCGACGAGTCCCAGGCGGCCACGCGCCCCGTGCACCTCGTCGTCACCCACGCAGCCGATGGCACCATCCGCTGCTACCGCGACGGCGAGCCCTGGGGTCAACCGATCCGCAAGGCGCCGCTGCACACCTACCGGGCGGGAGAGGCCCAGGTCCTCTTCGGCCTGCGTCACGGCCGGTCGGCCCAGGGGAACAAGCCGCTGAAAGGCCGCATCCTCGAAGCCGCGCTCTACGACCGCGCCCTCGCACCCGACGAGGCGCGCGCCGCCGCGACCGGCGATCGGGTCTTCGTCAGCGAACGCGACGTCTTCACCGCCCTCACTGATTCCCAGCTCGCCAAGAAGACCGAACACGAAACGGCCGTCGCCGCGCTGGAATCGAGAATGGACGAACTCACCCGGCTCGGCTCCGACGTGCCCCTGGAACAGCGCCGCTGGCGGGATCTCGCCCACGCCATCCTCAACCTGAAAGAGTTTATTTATGTGAGGTGATTCGGTTTTCGGTTCACGGTTTTCGGTTCCTCTCGTTCGAAGTTCGCATCCCCCCCCCGCCCCATGCTCCCCTCCCCACGCCCCATGCCTTCCCGCCGCGAAATACTCCAGCGCGCCTCGACCGGATTCGGGCTCACGGCCCTGACCGGATTGCTGGGTCTGGAGAATGTCCGCGGCGCCCTCTCCACTTCCTCGGCGCCCCGTCCGCTCGGTCGGCCCCATTTCCGGCCGCGGGCCAAGCATGTCATTTTCTGCTACATGTCGGGTGGTGTGTCCCACCTCGACACCTTCGATCCCAAACCGAAGCTCCGGGAGCTCGACGGCAAACCGATGCCGATGAAGGTGGAGCGCACCCAGTTCAACAACAACGGAAACATCTTCGGCAGCCCCTTCGATTTCCATCCCGGCGGCGAGAGCGGCATCCCGATTTCGGACCTCTTTCCCCACCTCCGCGAGCATTGCGCCGACGACCTCGCCGTGGTGCGCTCGATGACGAGCCCGGTCAACGAGCACGCCCAGGGAAACTTCTTCTTTCACACCGGCTTTCCCTTCATCGGGCATCCCAGCGCCGGCGCCTGGACCTGTTACGGGCTGGGCTCGTCCAATCACAACCTGCCCGGTTATGTCGTGCTCCAGAGCGGCGAGGCGGGCATCCCGCACGGCGGAGTCGGACAGTGGAGCAGCGGATTTCTCCCCGCCCAGCATCAGGCCAGCCTGATCCGGGTCGATGCCGGGGAACCGGTCCGCAACATCGTGCCCCGCGAGCGCGATGCCGTGCAGCGATCGCGGCTCGACTTCATCCACGGCGTCGATCAGGGATTCGCCGAGCGGACCCGGCACGATGCCGAAGTCGAGGCGGCCATCCGCAACTACGAGACCGCCTACCGGATGCAGTCAGCCGTTCCCGAGCTTTGCGACATCGGAGGCGAGTCCGCCGCGACGAGGCGCCTCTACGGATTCGAGTCGTCGAATCCGATGACCCGCGCCTACGCCCACCAGGCCCTGCTGGCGCGGCGACTGGTGGAACGCGGGGTGCGCTTCATCGAGCTGACCTGCCTGCCGCAGACTCCCGGCGGCGGTCAGGCGGCAAATCCCTGGGACCAGCACGGCGGACTCGAGAAAGGCCATCAGAACATGGCCCAGCAGGTCGATCAGCCCATCGCCGGTCTCCTCCGCGACCTCAAGCGGCGCGGTCTGCTCGACGAGACGCTGGTCGTCTGGGCCGGCGAGTTCGGCCGCACCCCCTTTTCCCAGGGCAGCGACGGCCGCGACCACAATCCCTTCGGTTTCAGCATCTGGCTGGCCGGCGGCTGCACCCGGGGCGGCACCATCTACGGGCAGACCGACGAGTTTGGCTATCATGTGGTGGAGAACAAGACCACCGTCTTCGATCTCTGGGCGACCGTGCTGCACCTGATGGGGCTGGATCACGAGGATCTCACCTTCCGCCATTCCGGCCGCGATTTCCGCCTCACCGACGTCCACGGCAACGTCTGGCACGATCTGATTGCGTGAGGGCATGGGCATGGGGCTTGGAGATAGGAGGCCCCCACGCCCCACTCCTCTTCGATTTTACGAAAAACCCTTGCAAAGCCCCCACATCCCGGCACATTACGCGCCTCGCAAAACGGGGAAAATTCCCTCGTGAGTGAAAAAGGGTAGGTTCCGGAGCGGTCAAACGGGGCAGACTGTAAATCTGCTGGCTATGCCTTCACAGGTTCGAATCCTGTCCTGCCCACCATCCCTAACAATCAAGGAGTTACGCAAACGGCGTGACTCCTTTTTTGTTGCCCTGAATCCGTGACTTTGCACTGACTTTGCATTGAATCGGGTTCTCCCGCCTTCCGGTTCCGGCGAAAAAAAAAGTTTCCGAATCCCGGTTCAATGCCCCGACTTTGCCAGCAAATCGGGGATTTGTTGGGCGAAAACGCGGGCGTAGCCGCTCGGCTCAAAGGGAAAAGTATGGCCTACGGTTTTCGAACCACCGTAGGCGTGTCGAATTTTTGGTCATCCTCGTAGAGAATGCCGCCCCACCCGACAAATTTGTAGCTCTTGATTCTCGATCCACCTGTTTCGTAAGTGCCGTTCGGGATCATGAAGGCGGAGAACGGTTGATCGTCCACCAATGCCGGTTCATCGGGAACGCCCGACAGGTGGTATTGAGTGTCCGTGTCCCGTGCATCAAGGATTTGCTTGTATCCCCATCCAGTGCCGGGAACGATTTTGACAGATCGCTTGCCCTCGAAATCCTGAAATGAATGGCTGTTGAAAATCAGTCCCCCCTCTACGAATCGCCACACGTAGCAATCCCTCAATTCGGCTTTCTCCAGTTCGGCTTTCATCGCCGCCTCTTTTGCCTGTGCCTCTTGCATCGCGGCCAACTGTGCTTGCCGTGCCGCCTGAGCCGCCGCCATCGCTTCTTTCTCCTTCGCCGCCGCTTCCGGGTCATAGCCGAATCGCGCCCTCATATCCTCCGGTAGCTGTTCGAGTCCAACCGTAGCGATTCCTGACGGCAACATCAGTGTAACCGACGATGCGGAGATTTTCGAAACCGATGCGTTTTCGTAGGTCTTTCCGTCGGACGTTGTGACCGTGATTCCCTGCCCCAAAAATTCGCGGTCGGCCTGAGACAGTTTTTTGACGGAGAAGGTGAGCGGGCTTCCGTCCTTCTCAATCGTCACCTGCCCCGATTGGATGCCCTTGAAAGTCCCGACGAAAGAACTGGTTTCATCCGCGCTTGTCCACGTTCTCTCATCGTAGATCGTTTGAGCGTTGGAGAAGTCGGCGAATTGGAAGGTTAGGACAAAGGCGAGAAAAGCGGCTTTCGGTTTCATGGTCTATCGTTTGAATTTTCGTTGCACTGACCACCATCCGATTTCCCGAAGGTGGTCGGGGAGTTGAGAAGCCGCCAATAGGACAGCCGCGACTACCTTTAGTCGCGAGCGACCTGAACATACGTAGCCGCCTCCCCGGCCATTTGGCGAGGAAGCGACGTTGTTTGTCGGCCAACGTCGGTGCCGCTATTGGCGGGGTTCTCAAGCCCCGGCTTCCGTATTGGAAACGCTGCCAGCATAGAGGGCGAACCGGAATCTGGCAAGGGGCCGGAATCACCCCTTCGCGCAATCCGTTAGAACGTCCGTTCCAATTTTGCACGGTCGTGCAAACAGGCGTTTAGCCAACCGCATCGGCAACGGGAACGTAGGCCCGCCGTTCTCTCACGTATCGAATCAATCCTGCTTTCTTCCCGGCACTGATAACCCGCTTTTCTTCCGGCGTAGGATGGCGAACCACGTAGCGGCCTTTCAGCCGAAGGATTTCAAGAATCTCATCGCTGATTGCGCTCCAATCCGTCGCGTTGAACCACGCCCGTTTGAATTGCCAATCGGTCGCCACCGTCGTCGGGGGAATCTCGTGCGACTCGTGAAGGAAGGCGAGAATCTGATTCACCCTCTCCGCCGCCCGCTCTCGCAGCGTGTCGAATTTCGGAAACAAGCCATTCAGATCGGGAGCGGAACGCCGCCGTAGAATGTTCGTTCCCGGCTTGATGAAACGAACCTCAAAGCGAAGCCGGTTCGGTGTTTTGGCGTAAACGATCAGGTGTTCCGTTTTCGACAAGCGGAGTTTCACGGATTCGCTGTTCCCCGTTGTTTCGCTGTCGTTGGCCTCGGTTCGCGGGGCGTGTTCCCGAATGGCAGAATCCTCGGCAAAGCTGTTGAGCGTTTCCGCCATGCCGCGAAGGCACTCAATCGCATCGGGGCGGTGGAACTCGAAATAAACTTCGCAATCCTTGAGGCAAAATTCGTGCGCCCGTATTCCCGCTGTCGGGATCGTCGCAATCTCAGCCGCTTCGCGGCAACCGTTCTCAATCGCACGAAACACGTTCTGGAAATACCTTCGCTCTCCGTTCCGGTATTGCTCCCGTGTGACCGTTGAGGAAACACAATTCTGTTTCGTTCGATCCAACGGGCGGGGTTCGGTCGGCTTCGCCAGCGTCTCAAACACTCCATCAGTGCGGTTGGAAATTTCAGGGTAGAAGTGAATCGCTTCCGTGGGATTCAGGTAGAGGTGCGAACTCAGTGCAATGATGGAGCGGGCGAACTGGAAATTCACTTTCCCCGCCAGCAAAGGTTTCATTTGGGGAACTCCATTCCGCGAACGGGACGAACTCCGAATCAGAGTTGGCCGGTGACTTTCGCCGCCATCGGGCGGCCCACAGAACAAACCGTTTTCCAGATACCCGAGACACTGCCGATAGTGGGGAAAGTCATCATCGTGAAGCGTGGACAGTGTTCCGAGATAACAGGTAAGTTTTACCCTATCAATTCTCCCATTCTCGGCAGTGACTCTTTGTGATGGATCGTAAAGGGGGATTGCTTCGCTGATTCCATCGTGATTGCTTTCGCCTGTTCTACCCTGTGGCCGGATACCATTGGAATTTCTGTTTCTACGCCTTCTCCGCCCCCTGCGCGGGCGATGAGCCGTGCAACGGGTAAAGACGCCAAGCGGTGTTTCAACTTGAGCAGGGAGCGGGCTGGACGTATCGTGAGGCATTGCGAAAACGCTTCGGCCCGGTAGTTGTTTGGCGACGGCAACCGGGCCGAATTTTTGCTAGGTCATGCTTTCTGGCCATCGGCTTTAACCAGCCATACGTCATGTTCTCCCTTCGCTTCTCCGCGTTCGCGAAGCGTGTTCAAATAGGAAAGTCGCCGGCGTCCTTCGATTAGGTGAAAAGGAGATCGCAGAGGGCCAAAGCCATCCGGCGCAACAATTTCCCCATCGTTCTTCAAAAGGATTATCGCCGCTTTCCAAGTGCCATGCTCCTTCATGTATCGGGGCAACCAATTTGCTCTGATTGAAGCGTCATGGTCGATGTCTCGATAGTCATCAAAACAGCGGGGATCGCCATATACTTCTACGCCGGGAACGTCCCTCAGTTTCCAAGTCACTTTCTCAAATTCCAGTGTCTCAAAGCCAAGGAAACAATACTTCGCCATCCCGTGATCGTAGCGATGGAGCCATTCGATCAGAAGTTCCGTTGGCCAGTTGGGAAGGAGCGTGCTTTTCATCCGTTCGGCGTAGGCTTCGGGAGCCTCGGCAGTGTTTCCATGCGCGTTTGCAGTAGGGAGGAATTTTTCGTAGTTCATTGTTGGTTCATGCGATTAAAAGTCTTGTGGGCCGGTGATTGAACAGCGCACCGAGAACGGCATCGGCCCTATCAGGCGAGAGGCAACCCCTCCGTTTCAGTTGCTCTTTCGATTCCAGTTGAATCTGGCCGCGTGAATTGAGGATTCCCCGCCTCGTGGTGAGTTGAGCCGTAAGGGCGTCATCCTGCGGGAGAATGATTTCTCTGCGCTCGATTTGTCTTGCGCCCTTGGCCCAAATCTCCGCCCCAAGATTCGAGTAATAATTCGGTTCGTGCGCTTTCGAGCCGTTGTTTACCGGATGGATTCGCCAGCCGATTTCTCGAAGGCGGTCACAGATCGGTTTCCCGAGTCCTGAGCCGTCACCATAGATTTCATTAGGTGAAAGACCGTGTTGATCGAAAAGGCGGGCGAATCTGCCGACTGCGGCCATTGTGTTTCGCTCCCGCCACGCTGCCGCAACTTCAACGCGGTTTCCCCTGCGGATTGCCAGGACGTTCTCATCTCCGCCCGCCGCGAAGTCACAGAACGCTTGAACCGCGCCTTGCTCTGCCGGTGGTGGATCAGCCAAACACCGTTCGACGTTTCGAAGCGAAATCAAAGAGCCATCTTCCCCGTCGCTCTGGAACTCCGCAAAGATCATGCTCCGAATGAGCGAACTTTCTTCCCCGTATTTCTCGATTTGCTCCGCAATCCATTCCTGCTTGATGTGGGGGCAATCCATCGCCGTCACGGAGTGCGTGGAATAGAATTGCCGCTCTTTCGTGAAGGCCCGGTAAAACGCTCCCGTTGGCGGGCCGGGGGAACTGATGAGAAGTCGCCGCGTTGGCTGACAGCGTTCGATTGCCTCGAAAATCGGATCGGGGATAGACTTCGCCTCATCGCAAATCACCATGAGATTTTCATTGTGCCACCCTTCGAACCGTCCCGGATCATCGGTCGAAAAGCCGTAGATTCGCGATCCCGTATGCGTCTCAACTTCCGTGTCGAGAAACTTCCAGTTCGGGAAAAGATGGGAGAACGAACGGACTGCCGGAAAGAACTGGCGTTGAACCTGCCGATAGACGCCAGCCGTGACAATCGTTAGGCTTCCCGGAAAGGCGACGGCGTTCCAGATCGCCAACGGTGCGCCAAGCCGGGTTGATTTCCCTGAGCCGTTAGCGGCCTTCACGGCCACGGACGCGCCGCGTGGACTCACGGAAGCCATAGACGCCTCTTGCCACGGGTAGAGGGTCAGATTGAGAATCCCAGCCGCAAAGCCGTAGGGAGTGGCAAGAAGGTCAATCGCATTGTCATCGTTCGCCGTCATGCCTCCTTCGTGCCTCTGCGATGGCGTTCAAGATTTCTTCCGGAACTGAGAACGAATGTTTCAGGTTTCCTTCGACTTTGTGCTGATGGTCCACCCGGTTCTTGGCGAAGTGTTCCGGTTCGCAATGCTCCAACCACCATCGCGCCGCTGATGTGTCGCCCCCCTCTGCCGCAGAAAGGATCAGTCTGAGCCGGGCTTGAATCCCTTCCGCCTTGGCTCTCTCTATGGCCTCAGAAAAACAAGGTTTATCCTTTCGCCATTCCGAGAAAGTTTGAAACGTGATGCCACCAATCGCCGCAGCGTGCGCGAAGGGCATTCCTTCGGAAATTGCGGAACAGATCGCCTTTTCCACCTTCGGGCTGTATTTGGTCGGTCGCCCGCGCTTGGCTTTCGTGGGACGCTTCCGGCGTGGTTGTTTCTTCATGGTCGGGAAGTCGAGATTTGCACGTCCGTGCAAATCGGGTAGTCGATTCGCACACGAGTGCGAACCGGGTTCGGGGTTCACACCGGCAGTTCGCACGATGCCTGTTCTTCGGCTTCGCGGATCGCATCAATGTCGAATCGAACGATTCGGCCAGAGAGTCGAATGGCTTTGATGTCGCCGCGTTTCTCCATGCGCCTGATGGTTGTCAGGGAGCATTTCCAACGCCTTGCGAGTTCTTTCCTTGTCAGGTAGGTGGTTTCCATAGCTGCTGGCAGTCTATGGCGGGACAAGGCACGTTGGCACCTAACCTAAACGACAGGTTTTTTCGGGAAGGGTCGTTCCGGGAGTTTGCCCAAATAGGATTCCCAAGGTATCGGCTTTTTACCTTGGCCTGACTTTCGTTTCTCCAGAATCAGAGTTCGCAATTCAGAAAGCGTGAGTGGCGAGCGATGGCGGTTGCTTGCTATGTGGAAAAGAATCTCGGCTCGCTTCTTGATGCGGGTTCGATTGAAAATTTCCGGATTTGGCAAAACCGGAACGCGACCTGCAACAACCAACTGTCTCCGTGCCTCGATGAGACAGGCGCGGTGCGACCAATCGAACGAATCAATCTCGAAATTCTGAGCCGCCTTGATTCCCTTCACCCAGCGATTGAAGTCTCGCTTCCAGTTCTTTCGCTCGCCAACGGTTCGGGCGAACATGAAGAGAACAGAGAGAAGCGAAATTTCGAATTGCGAACGGGCTTGATGCCTAAACTGCTTTCGCAATGCGTGAAGTCGGGAACGGAAAATCGCGATACCGGGATGCCCTTCGGGAAGCTGTCGGGCCGTCGCCCCCTGTTCTTCGAAAACACTGCGAATGTCGGCAATCACTATCTTGAAGCGATGCCATCCATCGGAGTCATCCAGTAGCGCGGGGGCAAGGAGAAACATCGCTTCGCAAAGGGGGCGAATCTCGTTTTCGATTTTCACCTCTCGCAACCTTTCAACAAGGGATTCCGCTTCCCTCACAAACTCGGCCACGGGCTTTCTCTCCGATTCGTATAGCCACGTTCTCCGCCGTTGCCGATAGCTGCTGTAGAGCGATCCGATGGGGGCATACTCATGCCGCGTCATCGGATTGACGCGCCGATTCGGAACATCGTGGGTAAATACCGCGAGTCCGTGAAAAACTTCGGGTTCCTTGTTCCGTCCCATCCTTTTTCTCGATCAGGCTCTTTTCGAAGTCATCGCTTCCGCTTCCCCACGCTCGCTTTCGGCGATGGGAACGATCTTCCGATCAAGCGATAACCCGGCGGAAAGTGCGGGCGTGATCCGCTGTTTCTTGTCCACGTAATACTGAGTTGTGATCCGAATATCGGAGTGGCGAAGGTATCGGGAAGCCGCGTAGATTCCATGTTCGGACGCTACCAGCGATCCGATTTCCTTCCGCAGTTCGTGAACCGGCTTCTGTGCTTTCACGCCCTGTTCTCTCAACCATGCAATGACCGCTTTCCAATGCGGTTCGCAACGGTAGGAGCCTGAACCGGCTTTCCGCTTCACTGAGCCGTTGGACTCAATCACGAACTCGCTTTCCGCGCCCGCACAGAAGCCGCGAAAGATGGCGGTAAGGTTGTCGTCAAGATCGACCACGCCCGCCGAATCCTCCGATTTGAGCTGATGAAATTCCGTGTTCTCGATGTGGAGTTCACGGCTGGAAAAATCGAAGGCATCCCAAAGCAGGTAATCAATCTCGCTTCGGCGCAATCCACACACGCCCGCAAGCAGGATGATCTTGAAGGCTTCGGGATTCGTTTCGGCCAGTTCGTTCGTCGCCTTCTCGATGATCTCCTGAGCGTCGATTTTGCTACGGTAGCGAAGGGACGGCCCTTTCTCTTTTGTGATGCCGTTGAACGGAAGCGGATCGGGAAGGGCAACCCGATCCCGAAGGAAATGGATGAACTTGCGGGAGAAAAGGGCTTTCGAGTTTCCCAGCAACCCGTTGAAGGTGCTGACTCGATTGCGACGGGCTACCGCGTCATCACCCGCCGATTCCAGAAATTGATTTTTCCACGCTTGAACCTTGTCCGGCGTGATTCGCTCCAAGCGCACCGCATCAACCCGCGCCTTCCACTTTTCGTTTCCGCCGTTCTTGCCGTCATAGCGTCCCGCGCCTTCGATTCCGACAATCTCAGCCACGATCCGGCGAAACGCTTTGGCGTATCCGTTCTTGGATTGCGGGCGGGCAGACGAAAGGGCGGTGGCCGATTCGATCAATGCGCCAACGGTATCGGGCAAGTTGTTCGGGTTCGTGACCTTCTCGGGCTTGAACTTGAGAAGCGTTTCTTCCCAACCGTTTTCTCCGAGAAAGCGGAAAATGTTCACGGCCCGCGCCGCCGCCGCTTCTTTGTTGGGAGTGTGAAGGTTGAAATACTCCCGCCGCTTCCGAAAGCAGACCATCGCGCCGTAATTCGCGCAATTCGTTCCCTGCTTGGTTTTCGGCAGGTAAACCCGATCCCGCCAGTAGGCCACGGACGAACGGCTTGGCCGGGGTGACTTTGCACTGACTTTGCACTTTTTTCCGTTCTCCTTTGGGGCGTTTTGGTCTTTCATGGCGCGATGTGGACACACCATAAAACAACGTAACCGACTTGCAATGAGTGTTTTACAAACTCCTTATCTGTCCATGAATGTTCACGAGTGTTCTCGACTGTTCACCTGTCGAGACATACTGTAAATCTGCTGGCTATGCCTTCACAGGTTCGAATCCTGTCCTGCCCACCAT
>CAYTNL010000074.1:0-33858 GCA_964439145.1 uncultured Verrucomicrobiales bacterium | reverse complement strand
GAAGTGTAGCGATCACCCATCGCTTCGATAGATGCTATGTATGAGACGCTTACAAAAAACCGCGCTCCCCGGTCATCCCCGGGGTCCGCGGTTTTTTCTTGTCTCATTCAAGAGGGTTCGATCAGCGACCAAAGAGGGTGGAGTCACACATTGGTGGCGGCGTTAAAGATTCCCCCTTCCTCTTCCTCACTTCGTGAAGAAAAGGAAAGGCGCCTTGCCCGCCTCGACGGGTTCGCTCTTTTCTCCCGACACCAGGTTTCCGGCGCGATCCTCGGCCTCAACCTGATAGCGGAGGGTCTTGCCTTTTTCCGCGTTCCAGTCCTCGGAAATGGCACCGGTCCAGGTCCCCGCCGCCACGCCCTCGGCCATGGGCATCCAGGCGGACCAGACCACTGGAGCGCCCGGGTCCCCGCTTTCCACCAGGGCGTGGCGCAGGCGCGGCGGATTCGCGGGGTCGATGCCGCTGAGGTTGTCGGAGATGGTCACGCCGACTTCCACGGGGCCCTGGGTCTCCTTAGTCACATCGGGCGGGGCCAGGGTCCAGGCGTCAATCTCCGGATCGGTGGTGTCCACCCACAGATCGAAGCGGGCTTCGCTACCCCAGAATGACACGAAGGCGTCGCCACTGGGCACGTCGTTGGTTTTTCCCTTCACCCGGAAAACGTGCTGCCCCTCACTGACCCCGACCACCGAGGTGGCCCCGTTGGGAACGTCAATGACCTCGTCGGGTTCGGAATCGAGAGCGAAAGAGTAACCTTCGATTCCCGAGTCGCTCTCGGGCGCCCCCCAGACGAAATCGTGATCGGTGTGATTGGTCCACACGGCATCATCGGCATGATTGCTGTCGAGCGCTTTGGGCGGTCCCGGCGCGCGATTGTCCACTTCGTAGCTTCCGGTACTCCGACCGATTTCGTCGGTGGTGAAATAGATCGGGGCCGCGTCCTGGGGATCGACCATGGTCAGGTTGCCGAAACGATCGTAGTCGAAATCGGTCTGGTTCAGCACTTCCTCCACCGTGACCCCGTCGGCGGCCATTTTTTCCAAGGTCACGCGATGCACATCGCCATTGGCGAAGTAGGAGTAGCGGGTCCGCCGTCCCTGGGAATCGGTCACGCTGCTGAGAAAGCCGGTTGCCGGGTCATAGGCGTAGCCGGTGGTGCCTGTCGCGGCGATCACCTGCGCCACCCGACCGGCGTCGTCATAAAGGTATTCGATCGGATCGACCATGCGGGGATCGTGAACCTTCCAGAGACGACCGTAGGCATCGTAGTCGTATTCCATCCGCACCCCGGTGGCGTCCTCGACGCTGGTGACGCGCCCCTTGCTGTCGTGACCAATGGTCACGGTTTCATTCTCCGCATTGGTAATCGTTTCCAGGTAGCCGGTGTTGGCGTTGTAGCCGTAGCTCACCGTCACCGGATTCCCGTTGTGATAGCGGCGCACGTAGTCCACATCGCCCAGCGGCGTGTAGCCCACCTCGGTCTTGCGTCCCGCTTCGTCGTAGATGTCCTCGGGCAGGTGATCGCCGTTGTAGACGATCTCCACGGGGAGCGCATCCGTATTGGAGGGATCGGTGATGCGGGTCGGATTCCCCAAGGCGTCACGCTCGATCTGAATGGGCGCCCGTCCTTCGATCGGCAGGGTGATTTGGTTCGGCCAGGGATCGGCACCATCGTAGCCATAGCTGACTTCCGCGCCGGTCACGCTTCGATTGCTGAGGAGACGCCCGTTGGGATCGAACCGAGTTTCGGCGGGCAGGAAACCGCTCAGGGGATCGATCAACGGATCGCTGGTGATCGTGATTCGGTCACCCGTCGCTTCGTCACGGGTGAAGTTACTCTGGACCAGGTTTCCACGGGAATCTTCGGCCTCTTCCGTCCGTCCTCTCAGGTCCACGCTGGCGACGAATTCGTTGAGCCCGTTGAAATACTCCTTCTGCACCAGTTGGCAGTGCTCGTTGTAGGAGTAGGTCACGCTTTGGCCGCTGCGGGTGTCGGTCACGGTCTGGAGACAGCCGGCGTGGTCGCCCTCGGTGTGGTAGTCGTAGGTCACCGACTCGATCACGGGAGCGTGGGGCGCGTTGTGCATCGTCAGCGTCGCGCCCGTCAACTTCCGGCTGCTCGGGTCGTAGGCGAACTCGATCTTCTGGCCTTCGCTGTCTTCGATTCGTAGAAGCTGACGCCACGTGTCATCGTAGGTGTAGGTTTGCTGGACCCCGCGCCGGTCGCGAGTGAAGCGCACCCGGCCTTCGTAGTCGAATTCGACCACCGCGCCGTCGGCGGAGGTGAATACGTAGTTCCGCGTCGCCGTGTCCTGCACCAGGGTCGCGCGATCATCCTGAAGGGGACCGGGGGTAAACTCCGGCGTCCCGTCGGGTTTCAACCCGTCGAGGATGATCACCGGATTCAGGAGGGAATCGACGCCGTAGTCGAGTACCAGGCTCGACTCGAACTCCAGGAATCCACCCGAGGCGAGATCGACCACCCGGATCACTCCACTCCGCAATCCCGTGTCCCCATTCGAGAACCGGGGCACCGGTTGGTTGTTTGAGTCCTTCATGAGCCCTTGGCTGTTGTCATCAAACCAGGAGGGCCGGCTGAATTCGAGTTGGAAACGAGCCGTGCGCCAGCCAGGACCCAGGTTTTCCTTGCCGAGATAGCTCGACTGGTAGTAGCGGGAGAAAGCCAGGGGCAGTTCCCCGGCACTGGCGGCGGCCAGGTCCACTTCGCCGAGGACGATGTTCCCGTCCTGCGGCTCCGGCGCGGTGGTCGCAGCCACCGCCGTCAGGTCGCCTTCGCTGGTACCGTTCACCTCCCAGCTCTGGGCATCGAGGTCACTCTCGGGATTTTCCGGATCGTCGGGGCGAGCAGTCAGGACCAGATTGGCCACATTGGCGGCGCTGACCGAAGGCACATAGGCATTGGGCGTGGGAATGTCCACCCCACCGTGAATCAGGAAACGAGTAAAGTTCTCATGGCTTTCGACCTTCGCGGTCGGAACGCTTCGCGGAGAAAAGGCCGTGGGCGGAGTCCAGCTATTGAGCCACCACATGTCCAGGGGGATGCCGTTGTCGCGGAGGAAACGAGCCAGTGACACCGCCTGCATTACGTCCTCGAGCATATCGAAAATCTTGACGTTGAGCAGATTCTGGCCCGTGGGATCGTCGGGATCGATCACAGGGAACTCCATCGCCGCGAAATCGGCGTAGTGATCCGTGAAATGATTCACGAACTCCGCCGCCACCGGACTCGCCACGACCGCCTTCCGAGTTGATTCTGTCAGCAGCGCCACCTTCGACGTATCCCAGATGATCGCCGCCTGGCCGGTGGCCGGATCGACATGCCGCTTCAGAGTCATCTCCTCGGGGACGAACCACATGCGGATGTTGCCGTCCGCCCGCGAGGGGTCCCCGGCGGCCCGCTCCAGCAGATTCCGGTAGCCGGGCACCGCCAGCGTTTCGCTGGTGTAGTCCGTGTCGGTGAGCGGATCGTGCCCCACCGCGAGGCACTTCATGATCCGATCCGCTTCGTACATGACCCAGCCCATCCGAGTGCCGTCCACTCTTCCCCCAAAAACCCGATGTTGTTTCGAGGGAACCACCGCCGCCGTGATGATTCCGTAGGTTCGGGAACCGGTGTTGGACAACGTCAGGACATAGTCGTTCTTGACCGAACCGTTCGGATTCCGCTTATGGACGAATGGATAGCTGGCGATGTTGGTGTTGGACACATTCACAAAAGGGGCCTCATCCAACGCGATGCCGGGCGGCAACGCATTCGTCACCGGCGCCTCGTGCCATCCGCCGTGGTAGAGGCTGTTCGGCTGGAGAACTAGCGTTTCGATGGAAGCGATTGCCCCATCCGGCCAGAGCATGGTCGGCGACGGCGTGACTTGCAGGGGAACCACGACATCGTGAATTTCATTGTTCGCGAAGTCCTGGAACACCAGACGGAGATCGACCGTGCCTCCCTCGTTCGGCCAGAGAGTCTGGTAGGAGAACGGGAATCCCCCGGTCTCTCCCGGTTCCAAGGCGCCGTCGCCGTCCGAATCGGTCCACAGCCCGGTCTGAACGGCAGCCGGTTCGAGAGAAACAAATGGAGGGACGGAAGAACCGTACACGGCTTGGATGGCGGTGTAGTAGTAGTCGAGATCAATCTCGGTCAGATTGGCAGAATTACCCGCCCCCAAGAATAAGAGCTGCTCCGAAGCTGAATCAAATATCACCCCAGAAAGATTTCCTCCAGGGAGCGTAGCAGCGTGATCAATCAACACGCCGCCAACATCATCGCGCCCAAATAGGGATCCTATCCCCCCACCCGCTGCGCTACCAAAAAGAAAACCCGCCCCCTCAATAATATGTTTGTAAGTCGTTTCGCTCAGCGCAAACGGAGATCCATCCCTTCCCAATTTACTGATAATTTCTCGATTGCGCTTTAGATTATTTATAGCTCTTTTGGACTCCCGCACAGCAAATGTAACCATCTGATTTCCCCTCAAAAATGCCTGCGTCCCACGAGTATTCAGAACAAACAATCGTCCAGAATCTCTAACAAGATCCACATTCATTGCCACCTGCTTCTTTACAGCTTCACTAATGGTCCTTGCACCGCCTAAGTACTTTTCGGCGTTATCTGGCGTGAACGTCTCCCGATAAAAGGCTTGCGCATAGCTAACCTCTCCATGACCCGGAATAGTCGGCCCCTTCACATTCAACTTCCTCGCCACCTGAACTATTTTTGGAAGCAGTTTTTTAATCAGAAATGTTCTTCCCGCATTGGACATCGCTATTCGGGCGGCGATATTTCCCACCCCAGGCGCCAAGACGGCAGACAAACCTGCGGATAGGGCCAAAGCTTTTTTGTCTATTTCAAACAAATTGCCTTCTTCGCCGTCAAAAGCATTCTCGCCAACTTGCCAAATTATATCGATCCCAGCCCCGATCGCCGCCCCGCCTAAAATCTTCAAAGCTAGCACACCGGCAGCCGCAATTACATGCGCCGCACCACCATCTAAGTCAATCTGATTAACTGGATCAGATGTCACATACTGATATCTGTTAGCTCCATCCACAAACCCAAAAAGATCCTTAGACAAAAACCTTCCAACCACCGGGTCATAAATTCGACTCCGCATTTGAACTTTGTCTTCACCCACAAGAATCCGATGTCCTGCAAAATAATTCGACACAGAAGCAACTGAATTCTTCGGACTAAAAAACAAACCGCTGAATATAGCGAAGAAAAATAAAAAAGAGATTCGGTTAGAATAGTTCTTCATCACAACCATTGGTTTGACCGGTTAACAACTGAGCCTCTAGATCCAAATTTACATCCAAACATGAATACACGGGGTATTCAATCACGCGTTCGCGCACTAACGCATCGCACACGATCGCCTGAAAATCTGACGGACAAAACACAAGCCTCTGATTAGGGATCATTCGCAATTTGGTTTCTTCTTCCAAGACCTCCAAAAATGCTCCTAATGCTAAATCAAATCGCTCAAATCCAGGTTCGAATAAATACCTCAACTGCCAAGACCCGGGGTCTACACCCAGCTCATATCGACCAACAACATCACAAAGGTGGACATATCTGGTTGCCTCGAAAACAAGAAATATCTCCCCGTAGAAAAGCGTAGAATCAAAGCGCTTTATCGAGACTTGGAGATCAAATTGAGAAATCTCAATCCTCTTCGTAAAACTCTCATTCATAAGGATTCTCCGAAAACATCCGGCTCAAAGAGCCTTATCGGCTCTTGATTTTCATCACAAACCATCCTTGCAGTACCTAAGCGATCCAATAAAAAGTATTCTTCCTGACCATCAACAATTTCCATTAGAATCCCAAGCCCGAAAATCCTCAGCACTCTTAATTGGTTCTCGCTGTACTCTTCAATCACTTCGTATACCGGACGATTGAAATCGATCACATACTTGACATCTTCATGATTTTCGATGTGCCCTATGCGAATCCCATCCCCATTGTTCGCGTATTGAATTACGCCTCGGCTCGAATCCCATTTTTTTTCAAGCAGATTTCGTTCATCCCACTGATAACTTTTCTGTCCGACACCATCACTTTCAGAAACAAGATTTCCTGCCTCATCATATTCGTAATAAACCACCCCCCCACCAACCAAGTCCTTCAACCGCAACAACCTATTTTCACTTCCGTAAGAAAAATGTTTTTCACTCTCCACAATTCCCAGCTCGGTTCGTTTTTCAACAGTCCTATTCCCAGCCAAATCGTATGAATACTCAACAGTCAAATCAACACCTTCATTAACCACAGCATTATCCCGAGAGTAGATCACCTTGATCAATTGACCTAATTCAGAATACCAATACTTCTCCGCTCGTTGCGCACCGCTACCATAAGTAGTCAGAAACATTCCAACTTTTCCATCTGCCTCTAAAGTGTAATCGTATCGCACCAGAAGCTCCCCACTCGATTTCTCATGTCGGATTTCAATCAACCTTCCTGAACTGTCGTATTCAAAGCTGCTTACTAAACCATTACCATGTTCAAGATTGCTTAATACCCCACCTCGTGAATAATCATAAGCGTATGTCCAGACTTTTCCATCGTCATTCTTTGTTACTGTTTTCAAACGACTGCCATCGTCGTAGCTAAGCCCTACAGAGAGTCCGCTTGGATAGCCCAAAGAAAGAAGCCGGTTAAAATTATCATAAGCCGTATAACAAATCTCAATATCATCACCGTTCCCAACGATCTCATCGCTCGATGTCGTGATCTTCGTAACACGATCTAAATCGTCCCAATCGTAAAAAAGGACACCTGTATAGTCCTGCATCTGCAGCCTTCTGCCCAGTTTGTCATATTTCCAGTTTACGATCCTGCCATTGGTCGCCTCGGTTTTCACCAGCCGCCCCATCACATCATAAGTGTAGGTTGTGGTGATCCCATTTCCGTTGGTGTGCGTTTCGACCCGGTTCAACTGATCGTAGGTGATGCTTGTCCGATCAAGCAGACTATCCACCAAGTCCACCTTGAACGTGTGAGTCACGGAGCCTCCGCCCTCCGTCGGCGTATCCACTCGCACGATCGTCTCTCCCGCCCCCAAAGTGGTGACCCCGGTGTAAGTTTCACCGAGGTATTCATATTCGTAAGCGTAATCCGCACTGGTAACTCGCAGTGGTGAAAGCACCTGGAAGGATCCTTCGCCCTCGATGTGGAGGGGATTGGCCGCGTAGGCCCCATCGGTAACGATGCCGTCGCGGGCGGTCGCGTAGATCCAGATCGTGGTTCCCGCCAGGGTCTCCTCTGGAATCCAGTGAAAGACATCCGCGTCGTCGTCCTCGGGGATGTTTTCCGCGATCGGCACCAAGCCGGATGAGGGATCATTGTCGGTGTCGTAATAGAGATTCACCATCGCGTTGCCGGCGACGTATTCGTCTTCCCATTCCAATTCGAACAGAGTTCCGGCGGACACGTTCTGTTCGACGATCTCATCCATCACGGACACGATACGAGGCCGCGCCCCCTCGCCGCTCAAGGCCACGGACACGGACGCCTCATCGGGATCGTCCGACGCCACCGTCAGGGTGTCGGAAAACGCGGTGTCCGCATCGGGATCGAAGGCGACCGAGACCGTCCAGTCCTCCGTCTGTGTGGGCGCGATCTGTCGCAGGGCCGGATCGGTCCCCGCCAGGTCGATCACGCCGGCGGTGGAGGATACCACCGACAGGACTTCGAAACGCTGCGCGTTGGGCGAGCCACTTCCCGCCGTCAGGGCAATGCCCTCAAGATCGACGGTCAAGGGTTGGGTGCCAATATTTCGGAGGCGAAATGATCGCGTCGCCACCCGTTCACCGGTGCCATCGTTGAGATGCGGTCCGTAGCTCAGGCTCCAAGGCTCGGGAAAGGGGCTGCCCCCGCTGTCCCGCAAATCCAAATCCGGTTCGTCGAGCCCGGTGCCCGAGAGATCGACGAGGGCGGGATTCTCGTCAGGATCATCACTTTCGATCCGAAGCTGAGCCGCCAGCGGCCCAGCCGTGGCGGGATCGAAACGCAGCGTCACCGTCCAGGTCTCCTCGCTGTTGCCCTGGACAGTCGCGCTCTCGCTGGAAAGGTCGATCCAGCCAGCGGAGTCACTGATGATCGAAACCATCTCGAAATGCGACGCATCGGCTCCGGTGAGGGTGATTCCCCCCACGGGGATGGTCAAATCCGCCTCTCCGGCGTTTCCGATGACCACCGTGGCCTCGGCTTTCTCCAATCCCGCTCCATCAGCGTGAACGTCACCAAACGCCACCGCAAGATCGTTCCCCGGCGCCACGGAATCGGTGATCTCGATATCGCCCGGCAACAGGCCGGTCCCGGTCAGGGCCACCGTTCGCGTGTCTCCCCCGGAGACATCGGAAGAGATCTCGAGAGAGGTGCCAGCCGCCCCCACCTGAGCCGGATCGAATTTCACGGTGACCAGGAGACTTTCCGCATTGCCGGGAGGCAGTGGATAGGACGCCACCGGCATCGCCAAGGGTCCGCTGACACTGCTCTCCACGGATTGGATGAGAAATCCCGACGCCGGACTCTGGATCGCGATCCCCTGAATCTGGAGCGCGGCGGAGCCGTGGTTGCTCAAGGTGACCACTTCGGACGCGGAAGCGCCGCCCGGCCCATCATCCAGCACTCCGCCGAGGCTCAACACGCCATCGTTCGCCGGAGCGACCGAGTCGGTGATCCGCAGGTCGGGCAGGCCAATGGCGGTGCCCGCCAGCGAAACCGTGACCACAGGCTCGTCGGGATCGGTGCTCTCGATGACGAGCGACCCGGTGGCGGGGCCGTTCACCGTCGGGTCAAACTCCACCTGAACCGTCCAGGTCTCCTGCCCCGACCAACGGACGGGGTGCTCATGGTAGGGAACGAGGACACTCTGCAAGTTGCTGGTCACCGCTTTGACTCTGAACGCCGGCGATCCCTCGACCCGGATATCGGTGATGAACAGGTTCGAGTTCGTATCCTGAGTGGCGGGGGCGCCCAGATTCTGAATGGTCACGGTCTGCTCGCCGGTGAGTCCCCCGGTTCCGTCATTGGCCACCTCCCCAAAATCGACGCCCTCGGTGACCCGGGAAACCTCGATGTTCGGTTGAGGAGTAAGAATCCGGATCGGCTCCGGCTGGTAGGTCAGGTAGGGCTGAATGTTCAGGTCGCTGTATCCCCCGTTGTTGGCTTCCGAGACCTCGGTGATGGCATTGTCCGTGTCGATCATCATGCCGATGTGGTAGTCGGTAATCGCGGGGTAGGGCGCGGTCTCGGGCAGGGCGACGAAGAGACCGGGGAAGTATACCCAGTCGCCCCCCTGAAATCCATTGGGAAAAACCGCCGTGTTGCTGGGATTGACGGTGATGGTGCCCAAATGGATGCCCTGATAGAAGTTCAGATTGTGGGAGAGGTAGAATTTCACTTTGAAGGGGGACGTTACACTTCCATTCCCCTGATTCATCACGCCACCTTTGATCCGAATGACACGCCCCCAGTAGGCCTCCGACTCCCGGACATCGAAATACACGTTTTGAAGCGCGTCCGTGTCGGGAAAACCCTGAAGATTCCGCCCATCGATGCCGGTGAGATCGACCCCATTGACCAGATTGATGTAGATTTTCTCCCGGTCAATGAGATGACCGCGGTTCCGGTTGTCGTTCTCGTCGGATTCGTCCACGTCGTCGTCCGCGTCCACCACCATCCCGAGATAGACGGCATCTGTCTTGGGAAAATGAGTCAGGTGAGGCAGACGCAGGACGAGGTCGGACTTGTAATAATTGGCGTTGGGCGCGAGTTCGGGCACGGCGAATGTGGAGGCACCCAAGATGATGGAGCTGGCAACGTATTCCTTCAGGAGCACATCGACCTCGGGGTCGATGTCGTTATCGGAAGACAGATAAAATCTCACCTTCGATGGCGGAGCTGCGGTGGTGCTGCTGCTATTCTGCACCCGAAACTGCACCGTGATCGGCTCGTTGAATCCGGCTGGCGCCGCCGCTGTCGCCCCCACCACATTGAACCCGGTGCCGGTGGCGGGCTTGAAGCCGCGCAGGTTTGGCTGGGCCAAGGCGATGCCCGTCAGCGCGAGACACGCGATCCAGAATGCCGCCACGGCGCGTGAATGGCTCGTGGCGGGGAACGGGGTTCCAAAATACGAACGCTGGCTGATTTTCAATAGGGTTCTCACGGAAGATCGTTGCGGTGGGTAAGGTGGGTTCGCTCCAAGTCGTGCGACCGCCGGTGGGGCGGAACTCATTCTGACAAGACAGGCGGCGCGCCCTCGTGGGCGATCGCCACCCGTTCGAACGTCCATTCGGGAAGCGGGAAATCGATCCGATAGGCGAAGCCGCCGGAATCGGTCGATTCGCGGTCAATGCCCATCGCCACGGCAGACTCAACCTGAAGCACTCCGAATACGCCCCCCTCTCCCGCGTGCCCCGGCAAGCCGGGCAGGCGAATGCGGAGCAGTTCCCCGAAGCGGGAGGCCGTGACCGGCTGACGCCAATCCACCCCCGCGAAGGCCAACAAGGTTTCCCCCAGGATGGGGACCGAACGATCCAGAGCGACGAGATCAAGGCCCACGAGATCGGCCCGGCTCATCTCGGGCGTTGCGCTCCGCCAAAGATGCCATTGCCGGAGCGGCGAATCCTCAGCAGCTTGTCGGAACCGAGTGGTCGCCTCCAATCTCCAGCTTCCCCCGGTGGCGAAATCGCCGCCGAAGGCATAGGTCCTCACGACGGGACGCATTCCCAATGCCACGACGGTGATCGCGGTGACCGCAACCAACAGCACGAGGACCCATCTCACCCGGTGGGGAATCCCCGTTGCGAAGCGCGTTGAACCCTCGACGGAAACGTCACTTCGCGGCGGCGCCGCCTCCCCCTCCTCCAGATGGGAATCACCATCCACCGACCCGATACCCGGTCTCGGTTCGACCTCCTTATTCTTTTTGCGCTTGGCCATGGACTTGGATTCTTCGGGATCGTCCTATCGCTACGCCTATGGCTCCGGCGACGGGGTGAGGGTGCCTTTCATTCGGTAAACATCGGCGGCCAACTCGCGCCGGTTGCGGTTTTCAAGGCCCGCCAGGGAAAGGGCGTCGGCGGCGTGACGGAGCCCCAGGCCGGTCAGTTTTTCGACGTCATCGACCAACAGCCGCCACGTCTGCTTCTCGTAGTCGATCTGCACCCGCAGCTCGACGTATTGGCCCGCCAATCCGCTCGTTCCCGGCGCGGTCGCCCAGGCACCTCCGCCCTCGCCGTCTCCGTCCCAGGCGACGAGGCCGCGAGCGGGATCGAAAGTGACCACGGTGGCGACCTCCTCGGGGAAGAGGGAGGGATCATCGAGAAACTCCGCCCCGGAATCGACATAAACTTCCATGGCCACCTCAGCGTGCGGCGAATGATGCCCCGAATAGGAGGCCGAAAACTCGTCGCCGTAGTCGGCCAATCGAACCCCCAGCGAACCAGCTGCCGGATTCGAAGAGGAAACTTCCACGCCCGAAGTCGCGGAAAACCCTCCCTGACCATCCAGAACGCCCGGCGAGAAACCTTCCGAAACCTCGAATCCCGTCTCCACGGTCTCGAAATCAAACATCCCATCGACGCGGCACTTCCACAGTTCCGCCAGAGTGTCGTAGGCCGAAGCATCCACGCGAACCCAGTCGCGATTGATCGTCGCGGAGGCATAGAGGGGATCGCCGTGTTTCCCATTCATCCACACCCGGATGATGCCGTCCCGCCGCTCGACCGAAAACTCATCGTCGGCGCTGTAGGGCTGGGCGGGCTGACCGCTCGCGGGGAAGACCTTGACCCCATCCTCGTAAATTGAAACTTTCCCGTCCAACTGCCCGACCACCCGGAAATCGATGGTGCCTGGCTGGTGATTCTCGTTCCCCGCGTCGAATCCCACCTGGATGCGTCGGTTGTTTCGAGCGAAACCGAACCGAAATTCGCCGTCGTCCGGAAGCACCACCGCCCCGACCGCCCCGGCGTTCCATGCCCCGTTTCCGGCATTCTTCACCAGATGGCTCCCACCGCCCGGCAGGGGGATCGACGGAACCATGCGAAGAGTGTCCGTCCACTCCAGATCTTCGAAAAGGCGGAAGTCGTGCTCGTCAGTCGGATCGCTCCATTCATAGAACTCCTGACCATTGGTGCGACCATCGCCGTCAGCGTCATCCCCGGGCAGCACCTGGTCAATGTGGCTCCATCCCTTGAAGGTCAGGATTTGTTCCTCCCAATTCATCGGCACGCCCTCGGGGCCATCGGGCAAGCCGTCCTCATCCCGGTCGCCGAGCAGAAACGCCCCGCTGACCCGCGTGTCATTGAGTTGTCCGCCCTGATGCAGAAAGCTGGTATCAACGATCAGGTGACCGGTGGGGGCGTTGCCTTTGGTGTAAAACTCCACTCCGTTCCTGGCGTAGCGCATCCAGTCCCCATCCCGCTCGATGGATAGGAGATCGCCGGGCGCGAAGCTGTCCACCGGCGCGGCCGGGTCCAACTGCCCGTCTTCATACACCCGAAGGTTTCCGCCGGTCTGAAGGTGAAGCGCCCGGTCGAGCGAGTTGTAGCTGTTGTTGGCATCGCTCGCCGAAAAGCCGACCATGATGGTCTTGTTGGTCGCGTCCGCGCGAAACACCACCTTTCCATCTCCCACCACCGCCCGGCGACTCACCGCGTCGGCGTTCCACGCGTCGCCCCCGGCATTCTTCCGCAACTGGGTGCCTTCATAGTTCGGATCCTGAACAAGCAAGGCGGGATCTGAGGTGGTATTGGCATGTCCCACCCAATCCACCGGGCGCCCAATGAACACGGAGCCGGGGTCGGCGGGATTCGTATAATCGTAATACTCGCGAAGGATACCGCGCCCATCACCGTCGGGGTCACTCTGGGGGTCGACCTCCTCCAAACTCGTCAAGCCGAGCGCGTCGCGGACGTTTTCCTCCCAAAAGGGGATGATGCCATCCGCCCCGTCCGGCAACCCGTCCTCATCCCGGTCGCCCGGGAGAACCGCTCCCCACCATCGGGCTCCGGTGATCTCGCCCAGATTTTCGTAGAATGCGGTGTCCACCAGCAACTCGCCGGTCGAGGGTATATTCGAGACTCCCAAGAGCGTATCGTTGCGGAAATACGAGATTTCCCCGTTCATCCGCTGAATGCGCAGGACATCGTCCGGTCCGTAGGAACCTTCTGATCCGAGAGTGGTCCCGATTTCGTAGAGGTAATTCAGGCCGTCGTGCCGCCCGAAGAGGGCGTAATCCAACTCCTGCCAGGTCAATCCGGGATCATCGGCGCTCAGGGCCACGAAGACACGGCGATTGTTGTGGGTGTGCCGCCATTCAAGAATGCCATCCCCCCTGAGCACGCGACGGCTCGAAGCACCGGCGTTCCAAGCGGCTCCACCACTGGTCTTGGTGAGGACGCTGCCCGAATGGCCGAACTCTGCCGCGCTTGAAACATTGAACTTGCGATTTTCATTCCACAGAAGCGATTTCCAGGGCATTCGCTCGGGTCGCTGAACGATCATGAGAGCGTCCAGAGTTACCAAGCCGACGGTGCCGTCATTGCTCACGGTGACGCGGCAGTCGGGATCGCCCGGCTTGAAAAAGTATTCGCCCAGATAGGCCCAGTGCCCCCCGAGGAGCTGGTCAACCGTCATGCTTGAGGTGGTGGGCGTTTCCCCATCCGCGCCGAGATGCTCCACATCGACGGGCACTTGATCATCACGATCACCGCCCGGAGACCACAGCAGAAACAGGTCGTGCCAGCCGCCAAAAACCGCCCCGGCCTCCAAGGCCACGGCGCCCGAGCCTTTCGCGACACCCGCATCTGACACGTAGTCGTCGCTGACCAGGCCCGTCCCAGTTTCGGATTGCAATGACCAGTCCCCGGAAAGGGTGACACCGCCGGCCCCGCTCGCCGCGTTCGTGATTCCGATCACTCCCAGTGGAGTGGTCTCTTCCCGGTACAAGTCCCCCAGGACGGCGGCTCCCGATTGTGAGGACGAGCCCGAGGAGAAAAACACTCCCGCGCGCGTGTTGGCATCGACGGAGAAGTTGACCGCCGCGAGAGGAGCCCAGGTCTCCGCGTCCACGGAAGACTCGACCACCACCACGCCGGATTTGACCAGCAGGCGCAGCCAATCGCCCGCGCCGGAGGGGATGATTCGGGAATAGTCGGCCCCGCCGCTCACAGAACGCCATACCAGCATCCGGTCTCCCGCCGCGTTCCAGCCGGCGAAGACCCTGGCATCCGTTGGCGCCAGACCCGCGCGGAGCTGAAGACCCACTCTCCCTGACAACGAGGGCGCCGAAGCGAGACGAATGGTCAGCGCCAGCGTCTCCGGAACCTCCCGATGGAGAAACCACCCCTCATCCCCGGATTCCACCAAGCCGACTCCGGACCCGTTGAAAATGAGTTGGCCTTCCGTGCCGGTTTGAACCGTGCCGCCGGATTGGACTCCCACCGGTTCCCACAGCCATTGGGAAACCGGGGGGTCAACTTCCGCGACAAGTCGCTCAGTCGAACCGAACCAGCCAATCAGCAGAATCGCCAGGAAGCCGCAGGAAGCCGCAGGAAGCCGCAGGAAGCCGCAGGAAGCCGCAGGAAGTCATCATCGGGGGAAAAAACGTTAACGCATAGCTAGATCATTCGTCAACTTAGCGACAAGAAAAAAATGACCTCGGTAGACATTTTTTCACGAACTCACCTGATCGCCCATCGCGCCAGCCCCGCCAGACAGCCCGCCGCCACCAGCCAGAGGACCTCGGCTTTCCACCTCAGCGAGACGAACAACGCCGCCACGCAGAGCGCGATCCCAAACCAGTCCGGCTGTGACTCCGGGAAGAGGACGTGAAGGCCGAACCAGATGGCGAGATTCAGGATCACTCCCACGACGGCGGCGGTGATCGTCGAGAGCGCGGCGGTGAGCCCGGCATGGCCGTGCAGCCGCTCGATCAGGGGCGCCCCGAGAAATATCCACATGAAACAGGGCACAAAGGTCACCCAGGTGGTCATCAGCGCCCCCAGCGTGCCAGCCAGGAGCGGGCTGAGATCGCCGGGATGCTGCCACGCGCCGACGAAGCCGACGAACTGCACCACCATGATGAGCGGCCCCGGGGTGGTCTCCGCCAACCCGAGTCCGTCGAGCATCTGCTCGGCCTCGAGCCAGCCGTGATCCTCGACCGCCTTCTGGGCCACATAGGGCAGCACCGCGTAGGCGCCACCGAAGGTCACCATCGCCGCCTTGCTGAAAAAAACACCCTCCCGCGTGATCGTGTGCTCAGGCCCCAGAGTCCGCGAAGACAGAAAGACGGGTGCCCACCAGAGCGTCAGCCCGACCAGCAGCACGAGAGCGATCCGGCGGACGTCGGAGCCGCCCGCGTCGGGCGACACCTTTTCCCCTGAATCGGCGGCGCGGCTCGTCGTGACAAAGCCGCGCCATCCCCGCCGCGCCCCCAGCCATCCGAGCACCCCGGCCACCCCGATGATCGCGGGAAACGGCACTTTCAGAATGAAAATCGCGACGAATGCCGCCGCCGCGAGCGCCCATTTGAGCGGACCGTGGAGGGCTTTTTTCCCGATGCGATAGACCGCCCCCATCACGATGGCGAGGACCACCGGCTTCAGTCCCGCGAAAGCCGCCGCCACCGGCGCGACATCGCCAAAGGCGAGGTAGATGTAGCTCAGCGCCCAGAGGACAAAGACACTCGGGAGAAAAAACAAGGTGCCCGCCACGATGCCGCCCCAGGTGCGGTGCAGCAGCCATCCGCAGTAGGTCGCGAGTTGCTGGGCCTCGGGTCCGGGCAGCAGCATGCAGAAATTGAGCGCGTGAAGGAAGCGGTCGTTGGGTATCCACCGTTTACGATCCACCAACTCCGTGTGCATGATGGCGATCTGCCCCGCCGGACCACCGAAACTGATGAAGCCGAGCTTGAGCCAGAAACGAAAGGCTTCGAGAAAAGACGGCCGGACCGGGGGCGCAGGGGGGGTGGGATTACTCATGAAAGGGGGGAACGTAACCCTCTTTGATCGGGTCACCCAAGTATCCACTCGACGCGCGGCGGTCAGGTGTCAATATCGTCACTCATGCGGAGTGCTTGGCATGGGTTCGGCAACGTCCGATCTTCGGTCTTTCACTCGACTCTCTATTCAAGGAAAATCCGCTCGTGAAATTCAAGACTGCCGCCGAAACGGCATGGCTCATTCTTACGCTGCCGCTGCTTGCCGCAGTCTTGCTGCTGTTGATCTCCGCGGTCACGACTACCGGTGTGTTGTTTGGGCTTGGTATTTTCGCTTTCTGGATACCCATTCCCATCCTGCTTGCGGGAAACTTCCGCCAAAGCCCTAAGAGAACCGCCCTGTCCGCGACCGCATGTTTACTGGGCATGAGTCTGCTGATCGGCGTCGTGATCACCTCGCCACGCCTGGTATCGAACCGGCATCCCGATGCGGGTTTACACAGCGAATATTCGGGATCTACCCGATTTCATCGTTGGAATCCCGCGAATCTCGTGCCTGAGGTCGATCAGCTATTGATGGGCACACGACTGTTCACGCTCCTCGACCCCCACCTCACTTCGGAACAGGCGAGAAGGACACGCCAATCGGTTCGTTCGGTCTATGCCGAAATGAGAGATGACCCTGATTTTCGAAACATTCCCAGCGCACTTGGCGAAACATACCGGGAGATATTCTTTTCAGAGCCGCGAATTGGTCATCGATTCGTCTACCTGCCAACCACCCCGCCCTCTCTCAAGAAACGACGTCCTGTGATTGTGTTTCTCCACGGGAGTCTCGGGAATTTCAAAGGCTATCTCTGGACACTGAAACCTCTGGCGGACCAGAAAGATATCGCCATCGTGGCGCCCACCTTTGGAATTGGAGAATGGCGGAATGACCAAGGCCGAGAGGCCATCCTCTCGACACTTGAATACTGCCGAAACCGACCCGATTTCGACTCTGATCGAATTTTCCTCGCCGGAATTTCAAACGGGGGCGCGGGGATCACTCACATTCTACCCCACCTCCAGAAAGGCATCGTCGCGGGACTGATCTATCTATCCCCCGTGATCGATCCTGAAAAAATCCCGCTCATCACACCGCCACAGTTCGCAGGTACACCCGCTCTTGTGATCTCCGGCGAAGAAGACAGACGAGTGCCCCCGAGCTATGTGAGGAGAGGGGCCGATGCCTTGAAGTCGCGGGGATTCAGCGTTCGCCACTCATCGATTGAACGTGAAGACCACTTCCTGTTGTTTTCCCAACCGGAACGGGTTCGCCTATTGATCGCGGACTGGCTCGTCGAATGGGGAGTCAACTGAGAAACGGCAGGATAGGCTTGCCCTCCGGCTTGAGCTGCTTGGTGGCGAGGTCCTCTTTGTGACCGGCGACCATGAAGGGACGACCGGAAGGGGAATAGACCACTTGATCGAGGGGCATCCCGCAGGCCATGGCGATGGTGGCGTTGAAATCTTTCTGCTCCACCATGTCCTCGGCGGGCGCGTGGCCCTTGTCGTCGGATTTTCCGAACACCTGCCCCCCTTTGATACCGCCCCCGGCGAGCATGCCGGAGAAGCAGAGAGAGTGGTGATCGCGCCCGGCGTTGGCGTTGACCCGGGGGGAACGGCCGAACTCGGTGGTCAGAACAATGAGGGTCTCGTCGAATTTTCCGACGGCCTTGAGATCATCGATGAGCGCCGACACCGCCTGGTCGAGTTGACCGGCGTTGGTCTCGATATCGCCCCAGAGATCGTTGTGCATGTCCCAGCCGCCCTTAACGACCTCGACATAACGGATGCCCTGGGTCACGAGGCGACGGGCCAGCAAGAGGCCTTGGCCAAACTGGTTCATGCCGTAGGCCTCCCGCTTTTCCTGGGGTTCCTTGGCGAGATCGAACACCTCCAGATCACTGCTTTTCATCAGTCCGAGGGCGTTGTCGTAGAATTGATTGTAGGCCGCCACTTCCTCGGTCTTGAACTTGCGGTCGAACTGGCTGTTGAAGGTTTCCATCATCTGAAGCCGCTTGCCAAAAGTGCTCTCCTCGATGGTCTTGGAGATGGCGGAGTTCGGCAGCCCGCCCTCGGCGTCGCCGATGGGCAGTGGCTCGTAGTTGGGTCCGAGAAAGCCGGCGCCGGGATGCTGCCCGCCGCCACCGATGACGACGGAATCCGGCAGGGTCTCGTGCATTTTCCCCAGAAGACGCTGCGCCCAGGGGCCGAGTCCGGGATGCTTGATGGTGGCCCGCGCCTGGTAGCTGGTGCGCATCCAGTAGGAGGCTCCCCGGTGATCGGCGGTCCGCTGTTGCAGGGTCCGCACCACGGCGATGTCGTTCATGCGCTCCGCCAACCCGGGAAGGTACTGGCTCAGGACGATGCCGGGAACGGGTGTCTTGCAGACTTCGGTCTTGCCGCCGACCTCGGTCCCGGGTTTGGGATCGAAGGTGTCGAGATGGGTCATCCCGCCCGCCATGTAGAGGTAGATGATGTGCTTGGCCTTCCCGCCGGCGGATTGGGCGAGCGCCTGATCGGCGAAGGGCAGCAGGCTGACGCCCATGGCGGCTTTGGCCATCCGTTCGACGAAGTGTCGACGGGAGAGAGGATCGAGTGAATTGAAGGCGCTTTTCATGGTGGCGGATCGGTTTGGGGATTTTGATGATGGACCTGTGCGGGGAGGAACCAACTCCGTTGAACACAGTGACATCATCACCCGGATGCCCGCCCACGGGCCTCGCGTATCTTGCCGCGCACCGCGCATCATTTGCGGGGCGCCAACCGGCCGATTTTCAGGAGCCGGAGAAATCCTCCGCGATGCGAAACGACGCCGGAATCAACAGCAGGATGACCACCGTGGAGACCAGCGTCCCAATGCCCAGCGCGATGGCCATGGGCACCAGGAACAACGCCTGGGTGGAGGTCTCGAATATCATGGGACCTAGGCCGAGGAAGGTGGTAATGGCGGTGAGCAGGATGGGGCGAAACCGTCGCAACGCGGACATCCGCGTCACGGTGGATGCATCATCGCCGCGTTCGAGATAGCGGTTCCGCGTCACAGCCAGGACGAAGGCGCCGTTCACGACCATGCCGCAGAGCGCGATCATCCCGAACACGCTGAAGATGCTGAGATCGAACCCGAGCAACTCGTGGCCCAACACCGCCCCCGAGAGACTCCAGGGGATGGTGAGGAGGACGATGAAGGCCTGAACATAACTCCTCAGCAGTGCCGCCATGATCACGTAGATGGCCGCCAGCGATCCGACGAGTCCCCAGATCAGTTCGCGCATGGCGTCCCGCTCCTCCCGCTGCTCGCCCTCGAACGTGTGCCGCAATCCCGGATAGCGCTCCAGTATGCGGGGCAGGTCCCGTCTGGAAAAGGCGTTCAACACTCGGTTGCCGGTGGTGACCCCGGCGATGACGTTGGCGGTCACATTCACCACGCGACCGCCATCCACCCGCTCGATTCTCACCGGCGCGCTGGTTTCGGTAATGACCGCCGCCTGGGAGAGGGGGATCTCCCCTCCGTTCGGGCCGCGAATCAGCAGCTCCTCCAAACCGCTCATGGACCGCCGGTCCTCCTCCGGCAGCCGCACCATGACCCGCAGCTCCTGCCGGTCCCGGGGCTGGCGCAGGGCCTCGGCCCCGTAAAAAGCGTGCCGTATCTGCTCACCGAGATCACCGGCGGTGATGCCGAGGCTCCGGCCCTCCGGCTTGATTTCAAAGCTCAGTTGCGGCATTTGGCGACCGAAGCTCTTCCGGATATCCTCGACTCCCGCGTAGTGCGAGATGGCCTCCGCGACATCATCCGCCGCGTGTCGCAGGGTCGCGATCTCGGGATGCGCCAACTGGATATCCACCTCCGCCTCCCCTCCGGGACCGATGAGCCAGTCGAAAAACAAGGACTCCAGGTCGGGTATGACCCCGATTTCCTCCCGCCAGATCGACACGAACTCCGCCCCGGTGATCGTTCGCTGACTCTGGGGCACCAGCATGACGCTCACCTCCCCCACATTGCTGCCGCTCTCGGCCACCTCGGCGAGAAAGCCGACGAGGATGTCTTTCTCCCCCGTCTTTTCGAGGGCGCGCCTGGCCGCGGCCTCCACCATGAAGACGACCTCGCGGGTGCGGTCGACCGGTGTCCCGGAGGGCAGCTCGATCTCCGCCTGAACGAAGTCGGTCTCGATCGCGGGGCGAAAGATGAAATCGATGCGTCCGCTCGCGATCCACGCTCCGGTGACCAGCAGCGCTCCGACGAAGGCGGTGACCGTAAGGTAGCGAAACCGTATCGCCAGATCCAGCAGGGGCTGGTAGGCTTGCTCCATCGCCCGATCCAGCCGCTCGCGGAAGCGGGTCTGGCGCCGATCGAACCGGGCAAACCAGCTCCGCCCCCCCTCCTTCGCCCGGCTGAAGGCGAGGTGGGAGGGTAGGATCAGGAGACACTCCACCAGCGACACGGTGAACACCGCGATGACCACGGCGGGGAGAATTTCGAAAAACTGTCCGATCTCACCGGGCACGAAAAGCAGCGGGAGAAAGGCGATGATGTTGGTCGACACGGCGAAGAGCACCGGCACCGTCATCTGCTTCGCCCCGGCCACGGCCGCCTCGCGACGCGACATGCCCCCGGACATTTTGTGAAAGATGTCCTCCCCCACGACCACCGCGTCATCCACGACGATGCCGAGGGTGATGATGAAACCAAAGAGGGAGATCATGTTGATGGTCGCGTCCATCAACGGCATCAGGATCAGCGAGCCGAGTATCGAGACCGGAATCCCGATCGCGGTCCAGAATGCCACCCGCAGTTCCAGAAAGAACCCGAGCGCCAACAGCACGAGCAGCAGCCCCATGACGCCGTTTTCCAGCAGCAGAGTGATGCGCTCCTGGTAATCGATCGAACGATCCCGCGAGAGGGTGATATCGACCGAGGGGGGCAGGTGGGGTCGCTGCTTTTCCACAAAACGCCGCACCGCCCGGGCCACTTCCAGCGGAGCCTGGGTATCCGAACTGTAGACCGCCAGCGACACCGCCCGCTGACCATTGAAGTAACTCTCCCGCTCGGCCTCTTCGAATCCATCCACGATGGTCGCGATGTCTCCCAGCCGCACCCGCGCGCCATCGGTGGTGCTGAGTATCGGCACCCCGGCGAACTCGCTGGCGAAATCACGGCGCTCGGTTGTCTTGAGCAGGATGTCTCCGGCCGGAGTCCGCAAGGTGCCCGCCGGCACATCGAGCGCTCCCCGGTCAATGGCTTCGGCGATGTCTCCCAGGGTGAGATTCAACGCCCGCAGTCTCTCCTGCGGCACCTCCACCAGGATTTCCGGACGACGCACCCCGCGCAGATCCACAATCGCGATCCCCGGCTCGGCGAGCAGCCCATCCTCCAGTAGGCGCGCGTAGCTCACCAGGGTCTGCTCGTCGAGATCACCGTGGACCGCCACCCGCATCACTTCGCGACGCCGCCCCGCTCCCAGCGTGATCACCGGCGGCTCCACCTCATCGGGAAACAGGCTCACCCTCTGCACGGCGGCGGTGACCTCCTGCAGCGCCCGGTTGCGGTCGAAACCGGGCATCACCTCGACCTCCACCGACCCGTTCCCCTCCCTCGCCACGGACTCCATCCTGCGCACCAGTTCCATACCACGCAGTTCGGCCTCGATCGGCAGGATCACCGAACGTTCCACCTCCTCCGGACTGGCTCCCCGGTAGTCCATGTCTATCTGGACCGTGTTGAGTTCGTAGACCGGATAGACCTCCTGCCGAATGTTCCTCGCCACGAGAATCCCGGCCGCCACGATGGACAACATGAGCAGGTTCGCCGCCACATCGTTGTGGGCGAACCAGGCGATGATGCCGGATCTCGTGTCGTCGGCTTTCATTTCACTCGCCACTGGTCCCGGAATCGAGCGGCTGGGGGTTCACCTCCATGCCCGGCAGGGCGGACTTGAGCTCACTCACGATGAGGCGCTCTCCGGGCTGAAGTATGTCGGGCACCAACACCGACTCGGGCCGCGTCCAGAGGATCTCGGGCTCGACGATACGGATGCGGTCATCGTCGCCCACGAGCCAGAGCCTGTTGCCCTCCCTCAACGCCCCGCGAGGGATGGACAGCACATTCGTCAAACGCCCGGCCTCGATCTCCACTCGCGCGTAGCTGCCCAACAGCAGCGGCACCGGGACATCCCCGCCCCCTCTGTTCAAACCCAGCGGATCCTCCACCTCGACCAGCACGCGGGCCATGCGTCCGGTGGTCTCCAGATCGGCGAGCAGGCGCGCCACCCTGCCGGGCCAGGCGGGCGCCGCGCCGTTGCCGGTGTCCAGCCGCACCTCGGCGGCAGCTCCCGGCTGATCTCCCTGGGGTAGGCGTATCCTTTTCAGATCCGTCATCGGCAGCGTCACCCGCACCCAGAAGCTGTCCGTGCCGACCAGACGACAGATGTCGCCCCCGGACTCCAGCAGTTGGCCCACCTCCACATGCTCCTCCAGCACCATGCCGTTGAACGGCGCCGCGACCGAGGTCCGGTCGAGATCGACTCTGGCCCGGTTGATGGCGTTTTCCGCCTTCTCCACCGCCGCCTCCGCCAGGCGCTGGTGAGGCTCACGCAGGGCCAGGGAGGGATTCGCGTCCGCCTCGGGCAGATCGTTTCGCAACTGCTCCCACTCGCGACGGGCAATGATCTGCCGGCCACGCTCGACCTCGAACTCGAAGGTTGCCTCCTCCAACTCCGCCTCGCGCTCGATCAAGGCGAGCTCATAGTCGGTGGGCTCGATGCCCGCCAGCTCCTCGCCCTCCGCGACACGCCCGCCCGGCACCAGGGCCTCGTGCTGACGCACCACCCGTCCACCGACCTGCGTCCGCACCGTCACCTCGCGCGCGGGAATCACCGTGCCCCACGCCGTCACCAGTATGCGCTCATCGGTCGGAGTCAGGTCGATCACCTGCACGATCTTTGCCGCCTGCCCTTTGTCCTCGGTTGGCGTCTCCGGAGCCGTCCTCAACAGCACCCACGACGCGGCTCCCGCCCCGCCGAGTATCGAGAGGGCGATCATGATCTGAAAAGCGGCTTTCACACGTTTCATGGCAAAGTATCCCCGGCATCGACGCCATTCCATTCGGTTTCCGGCATCGGGCCGCCGATGGCACGGTGGAGGCCCACCCGCGCGCTCAGCCGCTCGCGTCGACTGGTCAGCAGGTCGCGCTCCAGTTCCTGCACCTTGGACACGGCGTCCAACACCGGCAAATAATCGGTAGCTCCCTGGCTGTATCGGTTTCTCGACTCGGCGAGCAACTTCCGCGCGGTGCCGAGCTGCCGCTCCTGGAGACGCACCCTTTCCGCCAACTGTCGCTCACGCACCAGCGCCACTTCCACATCCCGTGCCGCCTCCAGATACAGCGAGGTATAGCGATCCAGCTCCTCCCGCACCCGGGATTGACGTCGCCCGATCTCGGCTTTCCGGTCACCAGCGTCGAATACCGGCGCCACCGCCCCGAGTACGGCGTCGCCCACCAGTCGCTCGAGTGTCGGCGAGCCACCCGCCCCCAACGAAGCGCCGATCGTGAAACGCGGCCATCGATCCGCCATCGCCTCGCCCACCTCGTGATCAAGCGCCACGAGACGCGCCCGCTGAGCCCGGAGATCGGGCCGCCGGGCCAGGAGATCCGACGCCACACCGGTCGCCTCCCGGGAGGGCGGATCTCCCAGTTCGGGAACTTCGCGCGACCCGTCGTCATTTCCCGGCAGTCGCCCGAGCAGCGCGTCCAGCGACAACTCCAGCTCGTCGATGCGCGACACGATGTCCGGCATCAGTGCCTCGGTGGACTCCAACTGCTCCTGTTGCTGATACACCGCCACCACGCTGCTCTGGCCCTGGCCGAATCGCAGTCGCGTCAGATTCAGGAGGGTGCGATTCACCTCGATCTGCTCCCCCACCAGATTCGCCTGGCCCCGTTGTTCACACAGCTCAAACCACAACTCCGCCACCGCCGCCGACAGCAACAACCTGGCGGCCAACCAATCCTCCTCAGCCGCCTCGGCCTCCCTCACCCGCGCCGAACGCCCGGCACGAATGCGCCCCCAGACGTCCAGTTCCCAATCCAGCAGCAGTCCCAGAGAGGCGTCATCACCGCGACGCCCCTCTACGTCCCAGCGTCGCTGAAAGCCACCCTGCCCATCGATATTCGGAAACAAACTCGCCCCGGCCCGTGTCACCAGCAGGTTCGCCTGATCGATGCGTTGTCCCACCGAGCGCAAATCGGGATTGTCCGCGAGCGCCTCACGCATCAGCGCGTTCAAGCGGCGATCCCGGAAACTTTCCCACCACGCCCCACCGGAAAAATTCGGGATCTCCCGCGATTTCCCGCCCTCCTCCGGCGCGCCCACTCCCGGCATCGGGTCGGGATCCACCGGCGGCGTCACACAGCCCGCACCGGCCAGCGACAGCCATACAGCCGCCACCGCCGGCGCCCTCCGGGTCAGGCACTGGAGTCGGGAAAATCGCACGCGTTTCGTCTCGTGTTTCGGGGGCGAAAATTCCCCGCGCGGGGGCATTTACCGCGCGGGCTTCATCGCCTTTGCCGCCGGAACTTGCAAGCCCTCAACGACACGTCATCCGGTCAACGTCGACCATGCCAACAAACCGCCATCAGCGCCCCGCCTGCTTCTTCTGTTTTTCTTTCCGACCTCCATCACCGGTCTTTTTTCTCGCGGCGGCCTCGGCTTCCACCTTTTCCAGATAAGCCGCCAGGGCGGCGGGATCGTTTCTCCCCCGGAAAGCCGGGAGCGCGTGGTCTTCCGTCCGCGTCATCCACGCCTCCATCAGCCCGCGATGACGCGCCAGCTCCCCGGCGTGGGCCGGTTCGTCCACCAGATTGCGCAGGCAGTCGGGATCCTCCGCCACGTCGTAGAACTCCTCCACCGCGCGATACTCCATCAGATTCACCCGCTCCGCCACGGCCTTGTCCTCGGCGGCCAGTTGCTTCATCCTGCGCCATGTCGCGGTGCCGTTGGTGGCGGTGGCCATGAGACGTTTGCCGTCCGACCAGGGATTGAAAAGATACAGGTACCTGGCCGTCTGCACCCCGCGCATCGGGTTGCGCACTCTCCCGGAGTTCTCGTTGTATTCCTTGTATACGACCCCGCGATCCACCTGGGCCTCGCCCCTGATCAGTGGGAGAAATGACCGGCCATCAAGCCCCCGGGGATGCGCCGCGCCGATCACATCCAACAAGGTGGGCAGAAAATCGACCGCCGAGACCAGGTGGGTGTCGTCGGCGGTGCCGTCCCCGGTCACTCCCGGCCAGCGCACGATCAACGGGGTGCGGGTGCTGTGATGGTAGAGCTGGGTTTTCGCGAAAGGCAGCGGCATGCCGTGATCGGAGAGAAACATGACGAACGTATTGTCCACCTCACCGCTCTCCTCCAGCGCGCTCATGATGGCCCCGAAGCAATCGTCAGCGCGCCGCACCGACGAGTAGTAGAGCGCCAGTTCCTCCCGCACCGCCGGATCATCGGTCAGGTATCCCGGCACCGGCACCTCGTCGGCGGTGAATATCCGCGAGGTCGGATGCGGGTCGCCCGGTTTCCAGAACGGCTTGTGCGGATCGGAGATGTTGATGTTGAAACAAAAGGGCTTCCCCGCCTGTTTCGCCGCCACGATCGCCGCCCGGGTGGAGAGGCGATAGGATTCCGCGTCCTTGAGATGCGTCGGGCTCCCATCCGGAAGAGTGGTGAAATCCGCGTCCCACCCGTAGGGCTGGTAGGGAGTGGAATGGGCCACCTTGCCGCGGATGGAGACGTGATACCCGGCCTCCTTCATCAGATCAACCAGGACCGGGTAATCGATGGGCTTGACCTGATAGAATCCCTCCACCCCGGAGCGGTGCGGGTAACGGCCGGACCACATCACATTGCGCGACGGATAGCAGTTCCCCACCTGGACATGGGCGCGGAGAAATTTCATCCCCCCGGCGGCGAAAGCGTCGATGTTCGGCGTGGTGCCGTCGAGAGCGCAACCAAAGGCTCCCACGGAATCACAGCTCATATCGTCAACCGTGACGAGCAGCAGATTGGGTGTCGCCCTCGCCCCCGCGGGAGCGAGGAACAGGAGCAGCGCGAGGAGATATCTCATGGCGGCGATACTCCCGCAACGCCCCTGCCGCGACAAGGGCAAAAAATGATGGCGCGCGACCATACCCTGTCCGGTCCACGACCCTACCCTGTTGAGTCGGTCGATAACAGGCGGGCGCATCTCAAGCGGTCTCGTCTCCGGGGAGAGGCACGCTGGTGCGCTCAAGCCATTCGGTGTAGTCGGTCTCGCCGATCGCCCCCGCCGCCAGAGCGAGCGTCCGCTCGACGGCTTCCTCTTCGGTGGCGTCCAATTCCCAACCATTGGCGCCCAGGAAAATGTAGGCCGCCATGAACCCGATCCGTTTGTTCCCGTCCAGGAACGGGTAGTTCTTCACCAATCCGGTCGCATAGGCGGCAGCGAGTTCGAATACCGATGGCTCCTCATAATGGTTCAATTGCTCGGGTCGGCTCAACGCGGACTCGAGAAGACCCTCATCACGAACACCGGACAACCCACCAAAGCGACCCAACAACTCCTCCTGGACAGCCTGGATGTCCTGGCGATCCAACCAATTCGGCTCCCCTTTCATTTGGCGAGTTCACGCAATGCATTGCGATACTTTCTCATCCCCCGCTCGGCGATCGCCATCTTCTCCGCGAAACCCGGCTTGTCAGGAGTGATGCGGAGCGATCCCTCGGTCGACTCGGTCAGATACAGGGTGGTGCCCTCCTCGACCCGCATCGCCGCGAGCGCCTCCTTCGGAATCACGATGCCGTAGGAATTTCCGATTTTCCGAACTTTGGTCTGGTATGCCATGGTTTCACGGCGCGTTATAACAGATGTTTTCACAACTGTTTTTTCGCGTCTGTACCGTCAGGGATGCCTCAGCCTGGCCGCGAGTCGTTCACGAGTGATGGCGTGGGCGGGATCGGTGGCGAGATTGTTCATCTCGGCGGGATCGGTCGTGTGATCATACAGTTCCACGCCCCGCTCCCCGTTTTCTCCCCACTCCACGTAGCGCCAGCGCCGCGTCCGCACCGCCCGGCCGGGAACGTCGCGGAAATGGACCTGGGAGTAGGCGGGGCGATCCCACTCCGCCTCGGGATTCTCCAGAAGGGGAAGCAGGCTCACGCCCTCAAGCGTGGCCGGCGGCGTTAGTCCGCCGAGTTCGGCGACGGTGGGGTAGATGTCGACAAACTCCACCGGATTCGGGCAGACGCCACCCCTTGTGGGCACGCCGGCGCCCGCCAGAATCAGCGGCGCGCGGGTGGATTCCTCGTAGAGACTGTTTTTTCTCCAGAGGCCATGCTCCCCGAGATGATAGCCGTGGTCGCCCCACAGCACCACGAGCGTGGAATCGCGCAGACCGAGCCGGTCCAGCGCGGCCAGGAGCTGACCGATCTGCGCATCGACGAATGTCACGCAGGCATCGTAGGCGAGGATGCACGCGCGCGCCTCGCGTTCGGTGGTCCCGAAATTCGGCCACACCGGGGTCGAAGCCAGCGCCGCCCCGGGGACGCGATCCCGATACCCGGCGGGTAACGACGGCAACACGGTCGCCTCCATGGCATAGCGGTCAAAGTATGCCTTCGGCGCGATGTAGGGGATGTGCGGTCGGTAAAATCCCGCCGCGATAAAGAACGGTCGGTCACGATTTTCCCCAAGCAACCGGATGGCTGCGTCCGCCACCAGCCCGTCGGTCTGCTCACCATCCTCGCCATCCGCCATCAGGTAGGCCATCTGATCGGGTAATGGAAGAAAGGGAGTGTGGTTCGTGAGCAATCCCTCCTCCCGCTTGTCGCGACCGCTCGGATTGACGACCTCGTCCCACGACCCGGGATCATCCGGTCCGCTGGTGCCGATGTCGGTGGGCACCGCCTGGTGAAAGATTTTTCCCACTCTCGCCACGTGGTAGCCGCCCTCGCGGAACAGTCGCGGCAAGGTCATCACCTCGGGTAGGAAATCCCGGAAATGATCGCGGTTATGTAGCACGCGCGTCGTGTCGGGCCTGAGTCCCGTCAACACCGAGGCGCGACTGGGTCCGCAGGACGGATACTGGCAGTAAGCGCGATCAAAACGCACGCCACGGGCCGCCAGCGCGTCGATGTTCGGCGATTCGATGTGCTCGACGCCATAGCAACGCAGGCGCGTGTTCAGGTCATCGACCGCGATGAAGAGCACGTTCGGTTGCCCGGCGGCATCCGCCGACAGAGCCGCGATGATGAGGCAAGTGAGGAGGACGCGAACCGGCGACATGCGGCTATTGGTAACAGTCCGGGGGGAGGATTGTCGATGACACAAAAGGCACTGGCCTTGTCGCGTATGTCTGCGGCTTTGCCACCGGCGACCATTTCTGTTGTCATGACCGGTATGAAACGCCACTGGCTCGCTTTCCTGCTTTCGCTCACGCTCCCCGGTCTCGCCCCCGCCCAGGATAAGGACGACACCGATCCCCCATGGCCCGTCCTGATGCCATGGGATGGCGGGGACCTGTTGCCGGGAACGGAGAGACTGACGCTCGACGGCGACCTGAGCCATCGACTCGTCGAAGCGAACGACGCCTTCCTCGACTCGAGAATCGCCGCCGCCCGCGAGTCGCGAGCCGCCAAGTGGAAAACCGGGGCCTTCTCTGTCGAGGAACGCCGCGAGGCTTTGGCGAAAATACTGGGACTCGATCGCGATCCGCGAATCGCCGACACCCGACTCGAATACTACGGCCTTCGGAGAGACGGACTCGCCGTCGCCGAGGGACTATCCGTTCACCGCGTCCGCTGGCGGGCGATCGACGGCGTGGACGGCGACGGCCTGCTGCTCGAACCGGAAGGAAAGGATCACCCGATCCTGGCCGATGTGATCGCGATACCCGACGCCGACCAGACTCCCGAGGAACTGGCCGGACTGGCCCCGGATGTCGAGGGCGAGACCTCGCCTTTCGCCCTCCTCCTCGCCCAGGCGGGCTGCCGGGTGCTGGTGCCCTCACTGATCAACCGGGAGGAAAACCCGCACCGGATGACGAATCGCGAGTGGCTGCATCGTCCCGCCTTCGAACTGGGTCGACACCTGCTGGGCTACGAACTTCACCAGGTCCTGGCCGGGGTCGACGCCCTGGAGAATTCCTCGGACGGGAAACGGCCGGTCGGCGTCATCGGCTTCGGCGAAGGCGGTCTCCTTTCCCTCTACGCCGGCGCCCTCGATCCGCGACTTCGCTCGGTGGGCGTGAGCGGCTACTTCGGCCCCCGCGAGCGACTGTGGCTCGAACCCGCCGAGCACAACATCTTTGGCCTGCTCGAGACCTTCGGCGACGCGGAAATCGCCAGCCTAGTGGCCCCGCGGACCCTGGTGATCGAGTCGGGCGTCTATCCCGATTTCGTTTTTCGGCCCGGAGAAAACGGCGAGCCGGAGATCATCGAGGATCGCTCTCCGAAGAACGGAAAGCCGGGTCGCTTCACCGTGCCCTCCCCACAGGGAGTGAGCATGGAAACCTCGCGACTCCGGGAAATCGCGGCGGCGGACTGGCAACCGCTCGCGGTCACCGCCAATCACGCGGTCAACGGCGAAACACTGACCGCCTTCGCCGAAGATCTCGGGGTGGAGGAATTCGATCCGGCGCGCGAACCCCTCGACTTGGAGAAAATCCAGACCGAACCGGATGGGCACGATCCCGTCGCCGAGCGCCACCTTCGACAGATGACCGCCATCGAGCGCCACACCCAACGCGCGCTCATTCAATCTCGTCAGGACCGGGAACAGTATTTTCAGGATCTGAAAACCGACGACCTCGACACTTTCTCGCGAACCATCGAACCCTATCGGGAAAAGTTCCGCACCGAGGTCATCGGAGATTTCGACCTGGAGCGCCTGCCCCTGAATCCGCGCATCCGTCCCTATCAGGTAGGACCAAAAACCGTCAGCTACGAGGTGGTGCTCGATGTCTTCGACGGCGTCTTCGCCTACGGCGTCCTCACCCTGCCCAAGGATCTCGACTTGAGTTCCGGCGAGAAACGCCCCGTCGTCGTCTGCCAGCACGGACTCGAGGGAACGCCGCAGGACGTCATCGGAGAGGCGAAATTCAAAGCCTACGAGGCCTTCGCCACCCGGCTCGCGGAGCGGGGATTCATCACCTTCGCCCCGCAGAACGGCTACAAGTATGCCGACCTCTTTCGGCTCCAGCAGTTCAAGGCTCAATCGATTGGGAAGACCCTCTTTTCCCTCATCGTCCCCCAGCATCTCCAGATCACCGACTGGTTGGCGGGCCTGCCTTTCGTCGACGGAGAGCGAATCGGATTCTACGGTCTCAGCTACGGGGGAAAATCGGCGATGCGAATTCCACCGCTGGTGCCCCGCTACGCGCTCTCGATCTGCTCCGCGGACTTCAACGAATGGGTCTGGAAGAACGCGGCCACCGACCCCAAATCGCTCCGCTACAGCTACGCAAACAAAGGCGAATACGAGATCTTCGAATGGAATCTCGGCGGCACTTTCAACTATGCCGAAATGGCGGCCCTGATCTGTCCGCGTCCCTTCATGGTGGAACGCGGGCATTTCGACGGCGTCGGACCCGACGAGGCGGTCGCCTACGAATTCGCCAAGGTGAGAAATCTCTACCAGGCCAGACTCGGCATCGGCGACCTCTGCGAGATCGAGTGGTTCCCCGGCCCGCACAAGATCAACGGCGTCGGGAGCTATCGGTTTCTGGAGAAGCACCTGGGCCCGACGAAATGATCGCGGCCCCGACGATGCCCATCGTCCTCACTCGTAGACCGGCGGTTTCCTGAGCGGCTTGTATTCGGGCCACCCGATCCGCTGACCCTCGTAGCGCGGAAATTCCCACTCCGGCCAGACCGGACTCTCCTCCCGCACTTCGCGATACTTCTTCACCAGCATTTCCTTCATGCCCTCGAAGCGCGCGGTTTCCGATTCCTTGAGATCCGTCGTTTCGCCGATGTCCTCGCGCACGTTGAAGAGCTGAAAGTTCGCCAACTCGGCCTGTTTGTTGAACTCGATGTCCTCTCCGGTGATCCCCCCGCTCGGTTTCAGATCGGGCTGATCGATTCCCGCGACCAGTTTCCAATCGCCCTCGCGGATCGCCACTTTCGCCTCGCCGCGCGCCCGGAGAAAATGCCAGTAGAGGGGCGTCGAGCGGGTCAGGGATTTCCCTTTCTCCTCCAGCAAAGGCAACCAACTGGTCCCGTCGATCACCCGATCCTGCGGCGGCTCCACGCCGGTGGCCGCACAGAAGGTCGGCAAAATATCGACCCCGCAGACCGGCTCCCCGCTCACCGAGCCCGGCTCCGTTTTCCCCGGCCACCGGAGAATGCCCGGCACGCGAATGCCGCCGTCCCAGACGTAGCCCTTCTTCGCCCGAAGCGGGCCGGCCGAGCCGTAGGGATGGAAGCCCGTCAGCGCGGGACCGTTGTCGCTGGTGAAAAAGACGACCGTGTCCTCGCGCAGGCCCAGGCTGTCCAATTCCGCCATCAGTCGGCCGAATCCCGCGTCCATCTGGGTGATGTTTCCCCACAACGCCCGCTCGGCCGGGTCCTCCAGGTCGGCGTAGAGCTGTTCATACTCCGGAGCGGTCGCGACCGGCTCGTGCGGTTCATGGTAGCAGACGAAAAGGAAGAAGGGCTTTCCCGGATCGCGCCCCTGCCGCAGCCACTCGACCGCCTCGTCCGTCACGATTCCCGCCGAGTAGCCTTTGATCGGTCCCATCGGGATGCCGTTGCGAACGAAATTCCAGGGATTGCGATGGTTTGGCAGGGCGTTGTTCTGCGCGGAAAACCAGTGATCGAAACCGTGATCACTCGGCTGAGGCTGTCCCGGCAGGTTGAACATGCCGTTGAGGTGCCACTTGCCCGCGTGACAGGTCGCGTATCCGGACTCCCGCAGCAACGAGGCGATGGTGATTTCCGAATCCTTTACATGCATTGGAGACAGCATCGGAATCCAGTTGTGAATGCCGAGCCGCCACGGAGTCCTGCCCGTCATCAGTCCGGCCCGCGATGGCGAACAATTCGCCGCCGGCGCGTAGTAGTCGGTGAAACGCAATCCCTCCGCGGCGAATCGGTCCAGATGCGGGGTATGCACGACCTCATTCCCGTAGCAGCCGAGATCGCCGTAGCCGAGGTCGTCCGCGAGCACGATGACGAAGTTGGGAGGAGTCTCGTTTCCGTGCCCCGAATGGGACAGGGCGAGAAAACCGACGAACGCGAACAGAACCGGGAGCCACTTCATGCCGACGAGCCTGCCACGATCACCCGCTTTCCCGCAATGGCAGCATCCCGTCGGCAAATACGAAAACGCCCCGCCATTGCTGGCGGGGCGTCGCTCGGATCGGTTTCGATGATTTCCGGTTCGTTCCACGGTCGTTTCGTGCCTCACAGCCACCCGTCTCCATCGTGCCTCGGGCCGTGTCGCGATGTGGAAATCGACCGATCTTCGCGTGTCTGTTTCGTGTTCTGACTTTTCGTGTCTTGAATCGGGAGGAGAGAAGCGCCGCGGCCCGGGCACCTGCCAAATAACCCGGACCGCGGCTTACCCCTCAACTCAGGGAAAAATCGGCTCGTTCATCACCAAGGGAGAAACTCGGTCAAAAGCTGAGCCGCAATCCCACTCCGTACTGATCCACTTCCTCGGCGAAGGTCGCTCCGCCGAACAAACTGATGCTGGGCGTCAGGTGGAGCAGGGCTTTCAGGTCCACCGCCACCTCGCTGTCGCTGTCCACATTGATGAAAGTCACCCCGCCGTTCAGTTCCACCAAGTCGCCGAAACCGACTCTAACCCCGGGCGATACATAAAACCCGTAGCCATCGATGGGATCTTCAAACGCTCCCCCCTCCAGTTTCCGATGAGCGATACCCGCCTCCACCACCAGATCGAACGCACTACTGCCGATCGGTAGTCCGAGACCGCCACCCAGGCTCCAGGCGAGGTAATCGATCTCCTCATTCTCTTGGTCTTCTGGCGAGGCAAACCCCAGCGCGGCGCGCACATACAGCGAATCGACAATCGGAATTGACAACGCCCCGGCAAAACCATTGGCATCATCCAAACTCTCCGCCTCGAAAGCGTGAACAAAGTAGCCCAAATCGAAATACCCATAGCTGAACTGGGAGTCGCCGAAGAGACCGCCACCACCACCACCGGATGGAGCGGCGCCACCCGCATAGGCGGCATCCCAGTAGGAATCCTGAGCCTCGGAATTCAATGGCAACAGGCCGGAAATCGTGAGGAGTGAGAGCAGATGAAGAAAGGGGCGCTTCATTGATTTTCTTAAAATTAAGATTGCCCAAGCAGGTTGATGGTAAAGTTTACTAAAATTTTCTCGCGACGCAACAAAAATTTTAAAAACTTTAAATATCAATCTCACTTCTGAGAATGGGCGCGCGTGAGATCGCGCGCAGCCATCAAGGTTGCCCCTCCCGACCCGCGGGCCGCCAGGCGCCGCCCAATCGGTTTCCACCCCCAGTCAGCGCCCGCCAGGCTTCGGCACCGCGATGAAATCCATCAGCAACCCGCTCCCCTTTCGACCAACCGACCCCACGGCCACCTTGCTTGCCGCCGGGGGACGTTCGGGATCATAGACGCTGGGCCGGATTTCGTTGAGCTTCGCCGATAGTTCATCGTCGGAGACGTAGTAGGTCGCCTTGACCAGATGCCGTAGATCCGAGTCCGCCGCTCCCCCGATCTCCCCGAGTCGGGCAAACACCCGCTTCAGTTCAGCCATCGAATCAGACCCAACTTCTGCATGCAATCCACTGGTATAGATGAGCGTATCGGACTGCACCCGTG
>CAYTNL010000073.1:0-34169 GCA_964439145.1 uncultured Verrucomicrobiales bacterium | reverse complement strand
CAGGTTACCTTTTCACCTGCAATTGTCACTCGCCTAAGTCCGACAGGCTGCTAGGTGACAGATGCGTCACATTTTTGCCGATTCCCGGCGGATCAGTATTCCTCCTCGTCATCGTCCTCCGGAGCGCGATCTTCGAAGCGCATGTATTCTTTGCGGAAGACCAGCTTCACATCGCCGGTGGGGCCGTTTCGCTGTTTTTGGATCGACAGGATGGCCTTACCGGCGGCCGCCTCTCTTTCCTCCTCGCTGTCGGCGTAGTATTCCTCCCGATACAGCAGGCCCACCACGTCGGCGTCCTGCTCGATGGCGCCGGATTCACGGAGGTCGCCCATCTTCGGCTTGCCGCCTCCACGGCTTTCCGGATTCCGGTTCAACTGCGCCAGCACGATGATGGGGATGTCCAGCTCTTTGGCGATCGCCTTGATGCCTCCGGAAATCTCCGCCACCTCGATCTGTCGGCTGTCCTGCGCCTTCTTGCTGTGACTCTTGAGCAACTGGAGGTAATCGATCGCGATGAGCTGGATGTCGTACGCCTTCTTGAGACGCCGCGCCTTGGCTCGCAATTCCATGATCGAAAGACCGGGCGTGTCGTCGATGTAGATGTCACTCTGGGCCAGGTCGTTGGCCACTTGCATGAGCCGGGGAAAATCACGCTGCTGGGAGAGAAACCCGCCCCGGATCTTGCCCATCTCCACCCCGGCCCGCGAACAGATCAAGCGGAGGACCAACTGCTCCGCGGACATTTCCAAACTGAACACCGCGGTCGGCTTTCGTTCGGCGGCGTTGATCGAGACATTCTCGATGATATTCATCACCAAAGAGGTTTTCCCCATGGAGGGACGCGCCGCGACCACGATCATTTCCCCGCCTTGCAAGCCGCCCGTGATCTTGTCGAGATTGTCAAAGCCCGAGGAAAGCCCCGTGACACCCTTGCCGCTATTCTTGAAGGATTCCTCGATCGTGTGAACCGCCTTCAGCGCGTGCTTCTTGATCGGCAGGATGTCGCCCTCCTTCTCGGCGGCGTCGCGGATCTTGAGGATTTTGCTTTCGACATCGTCGAGCAGTTGCGAAGTCTCCTCCGGATTGTCGTAGGCCTGGTTGGCGCAGTCGCCGCAGTCCTGAATGATGCGCCGGAGCACGAATTTCTGCTTCAGCATGTCCGCGTAGTGATCGAAGAATCCGATCGACGGCACATCGTCGAGCAGATCGGCCACCGCCGCCGGACCTCCCACCTGCTCCATTTTCCCCCGATCCTGGAGGGTCGTGTTGAGAGTGATGAGGTCCATCTGACCATTGGGCCGCGTCTCGTAGAGCTCGATCAGGGTCTCGTAAAGAATGCGATGGGCCGGGATGTAGAAGCAATCCTGGTTGAGGGATTCGATCGCCTTGCCGATGATCTCGTTGGGCGCTTTGAGCATGCAACTGAGCGCCGCCCGCTCCGCGTCCGCGTTCACCGGCATGGATCGCAGGATGTCGCCGAAAGCGCCGCCCCCCTCCGACTCGCCTTTCTTGAACGAGGCGCCTTTGTTTTTGAAGTTTCCAGGAGCGTTGGACTGATTCTGCGGCGGAGCGGAAGAACTGGGACTGGGCATCGGAGAAAGCTGCGGAAAGGAGTGGGAAACATGCGGCGCCCACCTTCGGATGATCAGGGTCATCACCCTCGGAGAAGTGGTCGCGACAGAAATCGACCCGGGAACCGGGCGGGGGGGAATTACCTACGGCTCAGACTGCGCGATTCAAAGAAAATCCCTCTCGCTCCGCCCCATTATTTTCGATGAACCCTTCTTTCCGAAACGGACCATTCGATATTCCCACCGTAAGCGGTCTCAATCTCTCGATACGTCATCAATGTCCACATCCACCAGCAGCGTGAATATCGGTCGGCGCGACAGCCAGTCGAGGCGGTGACAAAGAAAAAGCCCCCGCGCATTCCGGAGAATCCGCGGGGGCTTCCAAAAAAATCGCGCCCGGCAAGCGACCGGGTTCGGGATATCACTCGGCCGCTTCGGCTTCCTCGGCCTCGTCCTTCTCGGCGCGGACCTTGACGTTGAGATTCACGATGATGTCGGCGTGGACTTTGACCGGAACTTCGAAATCGCCGGTGCCCTTGATGGGCTTTTCCAGATCGATCTGGTGGCGGTCAATTTCGACCTTGGCCTTTTCCAGCAGCGCCTTGGCGATGTCGGCCGAAGTAATGGATCCGAACGCCTTGCCACCCTGGCCAATCGCCAGCTCGAGCGTGAGCTTGGCCTTGCGCAGCTTGGTCGCCACCTTCTCGGCTTCGGCCAGCTCCTCGGCTTCGCGTTGCGCCCGCACCTGCTTGAGCTTTTCAATCTGACGCAGATTCCCCTGGGTGGCCTCGTAGGCCTTGCCGGAGGGAATCAGGAAATTGCGAGCGTAGCCGCGCTTGACGGTCACAACATCGGCTTCGGCGCCGAGGTTGCTGATTTTTTCGCGGAGAATAACATCGGTGGTGGCCATGGTGGCAGAGGGAGGGAAGAGGTTCGGAATTTGGGAAGCGGGACCGTTAAGGCCACTCCTCCGCGATGTCAAGCGGCGGGCGACACGGGCCACCTCCCTTGGATCGCCGGAGGACCGTCGTCATTTCATTGTCAGCGCTGTCCGCGACCACTATGATGATGACGCCATGCACCGCAGCGCCACCAGGGAACAACTGATCACCATTCTGACCCTGACCGCCGCCTATCTCGTGGCGGCGGCGATCACCGCCTGGCTGCTGGGAAACGGAGAATTCGTCTTCTACATCGGGGTGATGCTCGTGATCATCGCGGCCATGGGCTGGGTCCATCGACGCGTCGGACTCAGCGCCGAGTTGCTGGCAGGGCTCAGCGGCTGGGGACTGCTCCACATGGCGGGCGGCCTGGTGCCCATCCCCGCGGACTGGCATTCCGGTCTGGAACAGAGCGTACTCTACAACCTTTGGCTCGTTCCCCGGCTCTTCAAATATGATCAGGCCGTGCACATCCTTGGTTTCGGCCTCACCACCTGGCTTTGCTGGCAGAGCCTCACCGTCGCCATCGTGGCGCGCCAACCCGGCGCGGCTCCCCCACGCCCCACCGCCGGTCTGCTGGTGATCTGCGCCGCCGCCGGGATGGGATTCGGCGCCCTCAACGAGGTGGTGGAGTTCTTCGCCACCCTCCTGCTGCCGCAAACGAATGTCGGCGGCTACGAAAACACCGGCTGGGACCTGGTGTCGAACCTCGTCGGTTGCCTCATCGCCGCGTTGCTGATTCGTGCCCGGGCCGCAAGCGCCCCAAAGAGAGGGATGAATGCCGCGCCAGACGCGTGAAACCGTTAAGTTTGCCAAACAAAATTCGTTGCCAAACCTGACAGGCCGTTCTTTGATACCGCCACCATTGGCCGAAGGGTCGTGGAAAAGTGTTTCGAATTGTTCACAAACCGCCTTGAATGCGTAAAAGCCTACGCGATATTCGCCTTCACGACCTCCCCTGCCACGTCGAATGAGCGCCACAGCCAGCCCTGCCCCGAAAGAGCAGTCTTCCCCGGATAATTCATCCGGGTCCAACGATCTCCAGAACGCCGTCATCCGCTTCGCCGGAAACTCCCAGGATGGGATTCAGACGATAGGCGGCTTCCTCGCCAAACTGGCGGGCCGCAGCGCGCGCGAGGTCATGACCTACATGACCATCCCCTCCACCATCTCGGGCGGGCCGTCGATCTTCCAGGTCCATCTCGGATCCGGCGAGGTGCTTTCCCCCGGTGACGAAGCCGATTTCCTCGTGGCCTTCTACCAACACAGCTACGACAATCACATCAATTCCCTTCGCGACGGCGGCGTCTGCATCTACGACTCCGACAACGTCGAACCCACCGCCAGCGACCGCGGGCTGCATCATGTCGCGATCCCCATCACCAGCACCACCGTCGAGGCTCTTGGCGGCAGCACCCGCGAACGGGGCAAGAATCTGTTCGTGCTCGGCCTGGTCACCCAGCTTTTCAAACTCGATCACGACAAGGTCGTCGCTCTCATCGAGCGGCAGTTCGGCCGCAAAGGCGACGATGTCATCCGCAACGCCATGCTGGCCTTCGACGCCGGTTACGCCTACCAGCTCGGCCCCGAGATCATTCACCACAGCTACGCGCTGCGCGCCGGCGCCTCGGTCGACAAGGATCGCATCACCACCGATGGGAACACCGCCCTGATGTATGGCCTCATCGCCGGCGGCATTCGATTTGGCGCCGGATACCCCATCACCCCCTGGTCCTCCATCATGGAAGGCCTGCGAACCGAACTCCCCAAATACGGCGGCCTCTTTGTGCAAGCCGAGGACGAACTCGCCGCCGTGTCCATGGCGCTCGGATTCTCCTACTCCGGTCATCTCGCCGTCACCGGCAGCTCCGGACCCGGGCTTTCCCTCAAAATGGAGGCCCTCAGCTATGCCGTCATGGCCGAGCTGCCACTCATCGTCATCAACGTCCAGCGCGGCGGCCCCAGCACCGGCTTGCCGACCAGCGTGGAGCAGAGCGATCTCATGCAGGCCATCTACGGCTCCCATGGCGACACCCCGCGTATCGTCATCGCCCCAAAGAATGTCGAGGACTGCTTCTACACCGCCGTCGAGGCCTGCCAGCTCGCCCGCAAATACAGCTGCCCCGTCATCATCCTCACCGACCAGGCCCTCGCCACCCGGATCGAGGCCTTCCGCGAGCCGAATCTCGATGAATGCCTCATCGAGGCAGAGCTCGACCAGGTCCCCCGCGGCGAAGACTTCAAGCCCTACCCCATCGACGGCGACACCCGTCACGCGCCTCCCGGCACCAAGATGCTGGGAGGGAAATATCCCGTCGTGACCGGTCTGGAGCACGATGAGTGGGGCCACCCGAGCGCCAGCCCGGACATGCACGCGCGCATGAACGCCAAGCGGCGCGAAAAGATCAAAGCCATGGCCGAGGAGATTCCGCTTCCCGAAGTCTACGGCGACGAGACGGGTGACATCCTGCTCGTGGGCTGGGGATCTTCCTGGGGTCCCATTCGCGAGGCCACCAATCGCGCCCGCGAAAAAGGCCAATCCTTCAGCGCCCTGCACATCCGCCATGTCAATCCCTTGCCCAATGGCTTGGAGGAGATCTTCGCCCGGTTCCAGCACGTCATCGTGGTCGAGATGAACGACGAGGGCCTCTATGGTTATGGTCAACTCGCCACCCTGCTTCGAGCACGCTATTGCGATCCGCGCATCCGCTCCATCTGCAAGACCGATGGCCTGAACTTCAAGATCCGCGAGATCCTCGACGGCGTAGCCGCCATCGCCGGATGACCGGAACCGCCCATACGCGACTATCTCCCCTCCCACCACTCCAACCGCACGCCTCCCCGATCCCATGGCCGCCGCCGCCGACGCTCCCCAGAAGCTGACCAAGAAAGAACTCAGCGCCGATCACCCGACCTGGTGTCCGGGTTGCGGCGACTTCGCCGTTCTCGCATCGTTCTTCAAGGTGTTGGAGAAACTTCAGATTCCCCACGAACAGATCGTCACCATCGCCGGGATCGGCTGCTCCTCGCGCTTTCCCTACTTCGTGAACGGCCACGGCGTCCACTTCATTCACGGACGCGCCCTCCCGCTCGCCTCCGGCGTCAGCCTCGCCCGGCCCGATCTGCATGTCTTCGCCTTCGGCGGTGACGGCGACGGATACTCCATCGGCGGAAATCATCTCGACCATGCCGCGCGGAAGAACATCAACCTCACCTATGTGGTGATGGACAACTTCGTCTACGGTCTGACGAAAAAGCAGACCTCCCCGACCTCGCCCCAGGGATTCAAGTCGAAAACCGACCCCGTCGGCGCCATCGACCGCCCCATCAACCCGATGAAGAAGCTCGTCTCCAACGGCGCCACCTTCGTCGGACGGACCCATGCCACCCAGGTCAAACACATGATGGAAATCTTCGAGCGCGCCATCCTCCATCCCGGATTCAGCGTCGTCGAAGTACTGTCCGAATGCGTCATCTTCTATCCCGGCGCGTTCGATGCCGGGAATCCCCGCAAGGGCGGTGAGTTCGATCTCATCGACGAGAAAAAGTGGGACGATACCCCCGAGGACGAGACCAGGCACGACGTCACCGATGACGACGCCGCCTTCGCCCTCGCCTCGCTCGATTTCCCCGGTAAATTCGGCGTCTTCTACGAGGTCGACCATCCGACCAAGAACCAGCTCGAGCAGCGCTGGATCGACGCCTCGCGGGAGAAAGTCAAGAACGCCTCCGCCAAGCAACTTCTCTCGGATCGCTTCGCGATGATGAAGTAAGTGAATCGCGGCATGGGCACCCTGCCCATGAATCGCCGGCCATTCCGCCACGATTAGACTCCCCGGAGTCCACCAGACGAGTAGCCCCACTGGTCACAGCGGGCGGCGTCTACAGTGCTTGCCCGGATCCTCAACCAAACAGGGTCGGGTCAATGACTCAACCCTCTTGAGTGGACCTCGAAAAATCGTGGTGAGCCGCGAGTCAAGCTCGGGGCGGTCAGGGCGCGAAGCGATGAAGGGAAGGGAGCGGACTCCCTGATTGAAAAGAGACAAAGCCCTGACAGTCAGGGCGCGGGCTCCCTTGGGCCGTCTTTCCTTCATACGGTGTCAGCCGCTGATTCTCCCCGGATTTCCTCATCGACGGCGCAGTCGCCGAGGTTTTTTGAGGTTCCCTTGAGTCCACTCCGTCGCCCGTTCACCACACCGTCAGTCCCTGAAACAGAGACGGCCGTGGCCCGGCTGCCGATCCGGACCACGGCCTTTCCCAGTGGTTTTTGCTCTCTCGTATTTCCGGCACAGGGCAACCAGAAAAATGTTATTTTGATTACTGTTCATTTTAACATTTTCGTTGCTCCGGTCAACAGGTTTTTTATTCGCCGTTTTCCCACCCCTTGTGATCCGGGTTTGGATTGACAAGCAACGGGCCTGCGTCACTGTTCGCTTTCTTCTTCCAATCACTTGATCCATCCAACCCACAACGACCCAATACCATGGCAGTTCTCGTAGGTAAATCCGCCCCCCAATTCTCCGCCCAAGCCGTTGTCGACGGTCAGATCGTTGAGAATTTCTCCCTCGACCAATACCGCGGAAACCAGTATGTGATTCTGTTTTTCTACCCGAAAGACTTCACCTTTGTCTGCCCGACCGAATTGCACGCGTTTCAGGAGGCGTTGCCTCAGTTCGAGGAGCGCAACGTTGCGGTAGTCGGCTGCTCCACCGACACGGAGATGTCGCACTGGGGCTGGCTGCAGATGCCGAAGAACCAGGGCGGCATCCAGGGCGTCAGCTACCCGCTGGTGGCCGACACCAACAAGACCATCTCCATGGCCTACGACGTGCTGGCCGGTGAGTATGATGTGGATGAAAACGGTGAGTTGATGGCTCACGGGGAACTCATCGCTTATCGCGGCCTGTTCCTCATCGACAAGGCCGGCATCGTGCAGCATCAACTGGTCAACAATCTCCCCCTCGGCCGTTCCATCGCCGAGGCGATCCGGGTGGTGGATGCGCTCCAGCACTTCGAGCAGCACGGCGAAGTCTGCCCGATGAACTGGGAGAAGGGCCGCCCCGCCATGAGCGCCACTCACGAGGGCACGGCGGCCTACCTGGCCGGTGCTTGATCGTTCACACGCCGCAAACCGATTCCGTGAAAGGCGCCACCGGCTACCCCGGTGGCGCTTTTTTTCGGTCCTCTCAGGATCTCACCGTGGCCGCGGCGGCGGCGCGGGCGGACTGGGGATCGTCAAAAAAGGATTCCATCCGGCTGCGCAGGTCGCCGTAGAAGGTCTGGGCCATGTCCTCCAGCATCGCGGCGCGGGCGCGCACCCGTTTGCTGTCCTTCCCGCTCTCGGCCATGCGGGCCAGGGCGAGCCGCTCCTCGTTGATGCGCTCCTCGAACGCATGCTCGAGGTCGATGAGGTGCTCGATGAACTCCTTCGCCGCGCGCGAGCGATCCACCCCCTCGATGAGGGAGCGTTCCAACGGCTTGTTCGCTGGCGAGAGGTGCATCAGCCGACCGGTGGACAGCTCGTCCATGTAGCGGTGATAGCTGTGCAGGAAGGCCTGGCGCTCCCGGTCGAACCTGACCTCTTCGCAATCCACCAAGGCGTCGTAGGGACCGGGTTTGGAGAAGAATTTCACGATGAGGGGAATGGTGTCCACCAGCATGAAAAGCAGCCCCAGCACCCCGTAGGCGATGAGGGCGAATTTGCCACCCTCTTGTCCCGATTCGAAGAGTTTGTGCAGCGCCAGCGTCTGGGTGAGAATGTCCCGACGCGGCTCGGCCTTGATGCTTTCCACCCGATCCTGCTCGTCATCGGCCAGCCGCACAATCTCGCCCTGCAACCGCTCCAGCTCGGCCAGGCGAGTGTCGATCTGGGCGGCAATGGTGCCCCGGATGGTGTTCTGCTGACCGACGAACTGCGAGGCCTGCTCCTGCTGGACCTGCCTTTTCAGTCCGGCGATGCGCTCGCGCTCGGCCTTCAAGCGCTCGGATTTTTCCGCGGCGATGGTGATGTATTCGGCGGCGATCTGGTCTTCCAACGCCTTCTTGTCGGCGGTGTAGGCGTTGCGCTGCTGGGTCAGGAAAGCGAGCATTTCCCCGATCCGCTTCGTCTCGTCGCGGCGCCAGGAGAGCTGGTCATCTCGGATGCTGCGCGCCCGCGGGCCCTCGCCCACGATGCCACTGCGCTGCCCGTTGATCTCACGCTCGAACTCTTTCTGCCAATGATCCAACTCGGCCTGCAACTTTTCGTAGGCGGCGGTCTGTTCGGAGAACTGCTGGTCCGCCGTCGCCAGCTTGGCCACCAGCGGTGCGGTGGCTTCGGCCAGTTTGGCCTCCATCTCGGCCCGGGTCTCCGGGTCCAGATCCGCCGTCGGATCCTTCTCTCCCGCGAGCGCGTCCTCGACGAGGAATTCCGCCTGGAAGGTCTCGTTCCATTTGGCCCGCTGTTCCGCGATATCCGCCTCCAGTGCGCTGATTTTCCGATCCACCCCCTCCTTGACCAGGGTCGACTCGGCGCGCACCGCCGCGATCTCGGCCTCGCGCTCCTCTTCGATCACCGAATGGACCGTGTCCTGAAACAACAGCAGGGTGAGCGGGTGCGAGATCGTGATGCCCATGAGAGCGGCGACGATCATGCGCAGAAAAAACTGGCCCATCTTGCGATGGAATTTCTGGAACGAGCGATAAGTGGCCAGCAAGGCCCGGTCGATGGTCAGAATGATGAATCCCCAGACCAAGGCCACGGGAACGATGATGCGCCAATCCTGGGTCAGGGTGGACAACGCGTAGGCGCAGGCGATGAAGGCGAAGACCGTGGGCACCAGCACGGTGGCGCCAAAGGCCACGTACTTGCGTTGTTCCCAGTTGGGGCATTGCTCCAGGGTCTCGGCTCCGGCTCCGGAGAGCCAGAAGAAGGCGTGCTTGAACGATTTGGAGTTCATGGATGAGGATGGTTGGGCGATGAGACGGATGACCGAACAGTCCCGAGATCCTCTGAGATTTGTGAATATTTTGCAAATCTAAATTTTCAATTACGATAAATCGTCTTCTTTGCGAGGCGGGCCGCCCCGGATCACAGTGACGCGACTTCCCGGCTCACCGTCATCCAAGCGGCCCAACCGCGGGCGACCGCGATATCCGTGAGCGCAAAAGTGCCTCCGGAGAGCTTGCCGTGGCGATCCCGTGTCACTTCGCGCTCGGCGTCAGTCCCCGGGCGCAGCCTCTCGATGCTGAGCCGCAGCGCGTGACCGGCGGACAGGTGTCGGGAGAGATCCAACGCCAGCCGCCCCATGGTGTGACGCGGGTTGACCTCGCACACAAGCCGATGCGCGAGCCGACCCGAACTGTCTCGATAAATGAAGGCATCCACGCCCACCGGCCCGCGATAGCCCGCAGCCTCCAGCCACCTGTCCAGACTCTCGGGAAACGCGGCCCCGATCTCGTAGGCCGGCATAGCCTCGCGCATCAGGTGGCGAGCCAGCTCCGGGGGCAAGCCACGACAGAATTTCGGACTCCAGACGGTGCCGAGATAACGCCCCCCCTCCCCGATCTCTTGCCGGGTGAAACCGAGTCGACGCAGTCCGTGGGCGTCTTTTTCAAATTGAACGGAAAAATCGAACACCCGCTCCACCCAGGGTTCCAGCACTCCGGGGGCGCCGCGTTCAACCCTCTTGGGTCCCCCGTCAAACCCTCTTGGGTCGAGCCCGGCGGCGTCGATCAGCCAGAAACCACGCCCGGCGGCGGAAAACTCGGGTTTCCATACGATGGGGACGGGATCGCCTACCCCGCCCCAGTTTTGCCGAATCTCTTCGCACTTTCCGGCGAGCGAGTCTCCCGACGCGGTGGGAATGGAAAGCGGCGCGCCGCCTCCTGTCCAGGCTGGCCACTGCCGGGCCTGGGCGGCTTTGGAGAAAAGCTGCCGCAAGGGCTCCGACCATTGCGGCACGTCGGCGACGGCGGGCAGTGAGGACCGGAGTGGACGAAGGAGTCGGGCGCTCCCCGGTTCCCAGGCCCAGGGGCGCAGATTCCGCAGGCGACGATTGGCGGTGAGGCTGTCCGGCGCCAGCGCCGTCTCATCGGCGACGACTTCGAACTCGGGCAGATCGAATCCGCAATTCCTCAGACGCTCCAGGTATTCGCGTCGGGGCATCTCGCGCACAAGCACGATGTCGTCGCGTTTCGCCAGGTGAATGGCCAGGGTCTCGAGATCTCTGACAAATTCACCAACGGCTCTCTTCCGCTCGTAGCCACCGCCGTCGACTCCCGCCGCCATCGCCGCCTCGGCGTCGGGATTGAACCAATAGATATCCGGTGTCCGGCCTTTGGATCGCTCGAACACCGCCAATTCGCCCACGAATGCCTCGTCCAGCCCCGCCTCGATCCGTCCCCGGCGGTTGAATTCCGAGCGATTCCCCTTGGCCCGGCTCGGGGAGAGGGGAAAAACGAGCGCGTCCCGATAGGCTTCCCAATCTGACTGATCCTGGCGTTTCCACTTTCGGAACCACTCCAGCCCGTAGCCGACATGCGAGATCTCGTCGCGGTAGATTCGCTCCATGAGCCGCGAGGACTTGGGATCTCCCGCCTCGCGCATGATGGCGGCGTAGTGCCTGGCGTAGTCGAGGTTGGCCTGCTCGAAGGTTAGGCTTAGCCTGGTCACATAGTCCAGCGGCGTCTCCATGGTGGCGACGGCGTCCCAGAAAAAGCGGTTGAGCGGAAGGTCGCCGAACGTTACCCCGCACTCCTCCATCCTGCGGACATACCACAGCGTGTGCCGCTGCTCCTCGCGCAGGGTGCGCAGCAGGCCGAGGCGAAACTCGCGCGGGGCGTCGGGAAATCGCAGGAGCGCCAAGGCCATCAACTCGGCGGCCATCAGTTCGTGATTGCCGAAGAAGTGGAACAGCACGCCCCGCGATTGCTCATCCACGAGTTGGGGGCGCGAGGGCAGGTCGGACTTGCCGGTCTCGCCGCGATTCCGCATCCGCAGCTCCTGCGGTCGTCCCGGCTCGATCATCGCGGTCCCGGACAAGCGGGAGAAGCCATCCTCCCGGATCTGGTCGAGGGGCAGAATTTCGAGCTTTTCCGCCAGGGTCTCGGCGAAAAGGATGCGCTCCGCGTATTCGGCTATCGTCACTTCTGGCTCTCCTTTCCGCGCGCGGCGGGGCTCATTTCTTCGCCAGACGGCGGAAGAGGACGAGTCCGATGGCGATGAACACCACGTTGGGCAGCCAGGCGAGGAGGTGCGGGTGGAGGTTGTCTTTTTCCCTGACCATTTCCACGATGGTCATGAGCAGAAAGTAGGTGATCCCGATGAACAGGCTCATGGCGAAACCCACCGACGTCTCACGACGCTGGGCGGTGATGGCGAAGGGCACGCCGATGAGGCCGAGGGTGAGGCAGGCCAGGGCGAAGGAATAGCGCATGCTGATCTCGGTGCGGAGGGAACTGCGATCCGCCCGGCTCAGATCTTCGGCATTCAGCGCCCGGGTGAGCTGCGACACGCGCAGGGTTTCGGGCTTCACCTTGTCCTGGGTGCGGCGCAGTTCCGTCAGGGGCACCGACATGGTGGAACGGCTGGCGTAGAACGGGCGGATATCATCGACTTTCGATCCGACCTCGCTGTGTTCGAAGTGGGCGTTCCGAAATTCCATCAACATGGCCGGCACCTCGCTCTCGGGATCGATCTTCACCTCCACTCGCTCGGCGGTGACGAAGATCTCCGGCCGGGAAAACCGATCCAACACCGCCATCTCGAAATGGGTGAGATGATCGCTCTCGCGATGGGCGTAAATGAGGTAGCCCGGGATCTCGTCCATGACCTGTCGGTCGGTGAACAGGGCCATGGGATTCTTCGAGGCGAGATTGTAGAGCATGTCAGGCAACATGCGCTCGAGGCGCCCGCGGGCGTCGGGTTCCACCTGCAGCTTGATCCAGCCGCACAGTCCGGTGAACAGCAGGCCCAGCAGGACGACCGACAGGCAGATCCTCGGCATGCTGAGGCCGGACATTCTCAGAGAGACGAGTTCGTTGTCGGCCGACAATCTGCCGAATACCAGCAGAATGGCGGTGAGAAATCCCCACGGTATCGTGATGGCAAGGGAAAAGGGCAGGACGTTGAGCAACAGCCGCACCACGAACCCGGCGTCCAGATCGGGACGATCCACCAACTGCGAGAGGATGTGTTTGAAAATACTCCCCAGCACCAGCACCACGCTGAGCACCACCACGGCGAAGAAAGCCGACAGCAGGATCTGGCGTCCGATGTAGCGGTCGAGCAGCTTCATGGCGTGGTTCGTAAGGAATGAGGGCGGGGCGGGCCGCGAACCGCCCGAAAAAACTTCGGAATGGTCGACTACCAGCCTTTCGAAGTTAGCCGGGGGCCGACGCGCCCGCAACCGCGAAGCTCGGGTCTCATTGCCCGCCCTCGACCATCCACAGATCGCTCCGCAGCACCCGCCAACCCAACACCGCAACGGCGATCCCGAGCACGACTCGGACGACATTGCGATCCTTGACGCGCCAGCCAACACGCGGCACGCGGAATTCTCCTCCAAAGCGGCCGATGAACCAGAGGCAGACAAATATGAGGGGCAACGCCAGGCCGAGAATGAGTCGCGGCCCCACCCGAATGGCCACATACCAGCTGTATAGCAGACTGTAGCCGATGAAAAAGCCCGCCACCATCAGCACGGCGGACCAGTGTTTCCGCAACCCCGCCAATACCTCCCGCCAATGCAGCAGGGCCACCACCAGGACGGCCAGGAGACAGAACTGATCCACGAATTGAAACAGGGCGCCGTAGTCCTTGGCCACGCGCGGGATGAGCAATTCCCATCCCTCCACCGGGCGCCGCACGATGTCGGCGAGACTGTGTTCGGCGAGGTATTTTTTCAAATTCGGCGGCTCCTCTCCCGGGGGCGCCACGAAATCGGGTTCGGAAATCCGCAGGTCACGCCATTTATACTTCTCCTCCGCCGTGTCCATCCACATGTAGTGCTTCGAATGGGCGTCCCAGAAAGGAGAACCAAACAGTTTCCAAGTGTTCCAGAGATAGGGGGAAAGCAGGACGCAGAAGACCAGCACCGGCAATACCCCGAGCGCCGCCACCCGCGGTAGCGGTCGCCAGGCCGCCGGGAGTCCCTCGCGACGCGCTCTCAGGATCGCGTCCACCACCGCGCGCAATCCGAAGCAGGCGACGAACAGGGCGATGAGCGGGATGACGGCCGATTTCAGCAGAAACGTCGCCGCCAGCGCCGCCCCGGCCAGAAGACCATTCTTCCATGTGGGTGCCTCCAGTTGCCGTAGCAACAAGACGAAACTCACCGTGAAAGTGAGGTAGAAAATCACCTCCGGCTGAACGTAGGGTGCCTTGAAAATGGCGAGCAGCAGGCCAAAGGCCCAGGTCACGATGAGGGCCTCGACCCGGGGCATCCATCGACGGGAAAACAGGTAGAGCAGACAGAGGGTGGCCAGTGAGAGGAAGATGTTGAACACCTTGCCGCGACGGAAAAAAGCGTCCCCCACCCGGCGGGGATCCTTCCCGGTGGGATCGATCTCATGAGCCGTCTCGGGATCGTAGAGCGGTATCAAGAGCAGGGAGTAGCCCGGCATGCGATGCCGCGGGGTCACCCAGCGGAAGTTCTCGTCGCGCAGCTTGCGGGCCACATTGAGATAGGGGTGCTGATCGTAGTCGAAAATGACATCGTATCCCCGCTCGGTGACGCCGGAGTTGTCCTTCACGGACTTTTCCGTGGCGAAATGGTGAAACACCGGCAACAAGACCGCGAACAGCGCCAACACCCCCCATCGCCCCAGCCGGGACGGGGCGCGCGCGGAGGTTTTCTCGTTGGTGGGCTCGGCCATGATGGTCGGGACTATGCCGCAACTCGCTGATTTGAAAAGCCGAAGCGACCGGGATTTCCCGCGCCCACCTCAGCGACCGCCCTCCACCGTCCAGAGATCCCCCGCCAGCACACCCATCCCGCCGACCGCGACCACGATCAGCAGCAGGCAGGCCAGCACTTGTCGTAAGGGCGCCTGCCATCGATGCACCCGGAGCATCACCGGCTCGGCCAGGCGATGAACGGCCAATACCCCAAAGAACAGCGCCGGCAGATATAGCGCCAGCGCGAGACGAGGCCCCACCCCGATCGCCTCATACCAGCAATAGAGCAGACCGTAGCCGATGAAAAACCCCGCGACCAGGAGCCACTCCAGCCAATGCCTGTCCATGGCCCGCCGCGTCCGCCGCCAGAAGACCACCGCGAGCAGCGCGATCAGCGTCGGAGTCAGTGTCATCACGAAGAGATCCAGAGTCCGGTACCGGGTTCGCACCATCTTTCGAGTGTCGTCCCAGCCCTCCCTCAGACGCTCCACCATGTCGCCCGCCGTGTGGGAGGCGAGATAGGTCTTCAGCGTGGGCACCTCTGTCCCCGGCGCCGGGACGAACTCCGGTAACTCGATGCCCGCGTTCCTCCAGCGGCGCTTTTCCTCATCGGAATCCATCCAGAGATAATGCCGGGAATGCACGTCCCACAACGCGGAGCCGTGCATCTCCGCCGTGTTCCGGAAGTAGGGGAGCAACACCACGGCAAAAAGCGTCGGCACCAAGAGCGCCGTGCCGAACCCTTTCAAGGCGCCCGGCACCCCCGTCCAATCCCGTCTCCGCGCCATGTCCATCATCAGCCAGATCACACGCACCAGCGCGACCGCGACAAACAACGCCACCAGCGGAATGACCGTCGATTTCAGAATGAATGCCCCCGCCAGCATCAGCGACGTCGTCCCGGCCAGCCACCAGCGAGGGCGCACCAGCAGACGCCACAACATGACCAATGACCAGAGAAACATGACGTAGAACGCCACCTCGGGCTGGACAAACGGCGCCCGGAATACCGCCATCAGCCACGCGAAAGCCCAGGTGACGACATGGGACTCGAGCGTCGGCAGAAAGCGACGCGCCAAGGCATAGACCGCCACGATCCCGAGCAGGCTCAGCATGATGTTGAAATGTTTCGCCCGGAGAAAAAAGCCGTCACTCACATTGCGGGGATCCTTTTCCGAGAGCTTCACATAGGCGTCGGAATCCCGGTACAGCGAGCTAAGCATTAAGGGGTAACCCGGCATGCGATGTCGCGCCACCACCCGCTCGTAGTCGGTCAACCGCATCAGCCGCGCCATGTTCAGGTAGGTGTGCTGATCGTGTTCGAAAATGATGGGGTCCCCGTTCTTGGCGGTCCCGGTGTTGTGATGGACTCCGTTCTTCCAGGCGAAAACATAGAAGAGTGGGAGCAGCACGATGAAACTGCCCAGTGTGAGCCAGCGAACAGGAGATCGCGTCCCCTTCGCTTCGGGAGCCGATTTCGACCTCGGCTCCTGCTCCGATTCCCGCCTGGGCTCGCGATCAATCAGCGCGATCATTCCCTTCGCCAGTCTCGGCAAAGTCAAAGATCCATATCGTGCGGAAACCCCCATCGCCCCGTTCCATACGAAGCCTGTCCAAGACTGTAAAGCGGAAGATGTAAAAATTTCGCTTCCGTTAACAAACCGCGATCAACTTGCTCACAAAGCGTTGAAAACAAGGGGATAACCAGTGAACAAGTTGTGAATAACCTCGGTGCCCGACCCTCGACTTTCGCTCGCCTCGCGGGGAAATCGTCGCACCGGGTCTTGACGCTGCATCGGCATCCGCTAGTCTGGGGCAGACAGGGGAGTCCCGCCATGGGGCTGAGATTCCGGAATGACCGGAAAACCCTTTGAACCTGATGCGTTTCACACCGCCGTAGGGAGTCGCCATGTGTCACCCATCCTCCATCCCCAGCGCACCACTTTTGCCGCTCTCACCGCGCCGGCCCTGAATTGCCGACGCGGTTTTTTCGTTTCCCGCCCCATCCTATCCGCCATGATCAGCCCCAACGAACCCAATGCCGCCCCCGCGTCCGCCGACTCCCGGATCGTATTTCCCAACAGTCGCCGCGTCTATGTGTCCGGCAAACTCCACCCCGAACTGCGCGTGCCCATGCGCGAGATCGATCTCTCCCCCACCCGGCATCCCAGCGGTCGCGTCGAGGAGAATCCATCCATCCGCGTCTACGATCCCAGCGGCCCCTGGGGCGATCCCCAATACCACGGAGACGTCGAGCGCGGTCTCCCCGCCCTGCGGCGGGACTGGATTCTCGCCCGCGGCGATGTCGAGGAATATGACGGCCGCTCGGTGAAGCCGGAGGACAACGGCTACCTCTCCGACGAGCACGCTGATCGCTACAACCAGAACAAGGCCGCCCGCAATCGCCTCAAGGAATACCCTGGACTGCGCCGGAGACCGCTCCGGGCCTCCGCCGGGCACGCCGTGACCCAGATGTGGTACGCGAAGCAGGGCATCGTGACACCCGAGATGGAATTCATCGCCATCCGCGAGAATCTCGGTCGTGAGGAAGCCTATCGCGCCGTCAAGGATGGCAAGGGACCGCGCAATCTCATGAATTTCCAACATGGCGGGCATCCCTGGGGCGCGGCGATCCCCGAATACATCACACCGGAATTCGTCCGCGACGAAGTCGCCCGCGGCCGCGCCATCATCCCGGCGAACGTGAATCACCCCGAGAGCGAGCCCATGATCATCGGGCGGAATTTCCTGGTGAAGATCAACGCCAACATCGGCAACTCGGCGGTCGCGTCCACCATCGACGAGGAAGTCGAAAAGATGCGCTGGGCCACGCTCTGGGGCGCCGACACGGTCATGGATCTTTCCACCGGGAAAAACATCCACGCCACCCGCGAGTGGATTCTGCGCAACTCCCCGGTTCCCATCGGCACCGTGCCGATCTACCAGGCGCTGGAGAAGGTCAACGGCCGGGTCGAGGATCTCTGCTGGGAAGTCTATCGCGACACCCTCATCGAACAGGCCGAACAGGGCGTCGACTACTTCACCATCCACGCGGGCGTGCTCCTGCGCTTCATTCCCAAGACCGCGACCCGCATGACCGGGATCGTCAGCCGAGGCGGCTCCATCATGGCCAAGTGGTGCCTCTCCCATCACCAGGAGAACTTCCTCTACACCCACTGGGACGAGATCTGCGACATCTGCGCCGACTACGACGTCAGCTTTTCCATCGGTGACGGCCTGCGCCCCGGATCCATCGCCGACGCCAACGACGAGGCCCAGTTCGGCGAACTCGAAGTCCAGGGCGATCTCACCAAGACTGCGTGGGACAAGGGCGTCCAAGTCATGAACGAGGGCCCCGGCCATGTACCCATGCACCTCATCCAGGAGAACATGGAAAAGCAGCTCGAATGGTGTCACGAAGCGCCATTCTACACCCTCGGACCGCTAACGACCGACGTGGCTCCCGGCTACGACCACATCACCAGCGGCATCGGCGCCGCCATGATCGGCTGGTACGGCTGCGCCATGCTCTGCTACGTCACGCCCAAGGAACACCTCGGCCTCCCCAATCGCGAAGACGTTCGCGAAGGCGTCGTCACTTACAAGATCGCCGCCCACGCCGCCGACCTCGCCAAAGGACACCCCGCCGCCCAGGAGCGCGACAACGCCCTCAGCAAGGCCCGCTTCGAATTCCGTTGGGAGGACCAGTTCAACCTCGCTCTCGATCCTCCGAAAGCCCTCGCGTTCCACGACGAGACCCTGCCCCAGGACGGCGCCAAGACCGCCCACTTCTGCAGCATGTGCGGTCCGACCTTCTGCTCGATGAAAATCACCGAGGAAGTGCGGGAGTATGCGGCCCAGCAGGGCCTGACCGAGGAGGAGGCGCTGGAAAAGGGCATGCAGGAGAAAGCGGAGGAGTTTGCCGAGAAGGGGGCGGAGATTTACACCTGAAGAGTTTTTCTTCGCAGCATGCCGCGGATCATGGAATTTCATGACACAGACCACGCGGGAACGCGCGGAACTGAGCGGGGATTTTCGATTGAACAAGCGCATGAGACCGTTGAGAATCCCGATTCGATATTGAAACACCCTCCCAGAAAGGGAAATCACGGAGGATTCATTCGCCTGTTCTTTCGGAAATTCGGAGATAGCATTCTCGTTGTGGTCGCGGAAGTTAAAGGAGATGAGTGCTGGATCATCACAGGATATTGGAGCTGAAATTTGCGGATTTGTGGTTCCCATCAATGAGCCGCCCGTGGTCGAAATCGATACCGAGGCAACCGCGGCATACTTGCGTCTGAGTTCGGGGAAGGTCGCACGAACCGAGCCTTTTGGTTCGGAGGCAGGCTTTGTGTTCATCGACTTCGATGAGTCCGGCGAGATTGTCGGTTTGGAGTTCGTCGGCCAACAAGAGTTCAGCATCCGGGAATTGATTCGGACCATTCCTGTTCAAGCTGATGATGAAATCCTGAATCGGACTCGGTACGTGGCAGCCAAAAAACTGGAAGCAGCCTGATTTCGCCTTCCAGAAATCTCCGACCAAGCACTCCGCCATAGGGTTGCAACCGGGAAGCATTTATCCGAGAAAAAGCTCCGAAGTGTCACAAACTCATCGAAATCTCTCCGATTTTTTCTTCCGGATCTATTTCTCCGATGCCTGACGACCTCGATCCCAAAAAAGTCCTTTCCGCGCTAGGCAACGAGCTGCGTTGGGAAATGGTGAAGTTGCTCGCCGACGGTTCCGCCCTCCACGCCGCCGCTGTGGCCCGGCATTTTGATCGCGACTTCGACGGCATTTCCAAACATCTGCGGATCCTGCGTTCGGCAGGCGTGCTGAAGTCGAAACGCTCGGAGGATCGCCGCGTCGAACAATACTACATTCCCGCAGAATTCCGCCAGATCCACGGGCAGATCGATCTCGGTTTCTGCCTCTTTCGATTGCGCGGAGCCCACCCCGATAGCGAGGAGGGAAGCATCGGCGAAAAGCCCGCTCCCGCCCTCCCCAGGCCACCCGCCAAACCCGTCATCGCCGATGACGATGATTTCGAGGACGACGAAGATCCCATGCCCGGCTTTGGCGAAATGCTGGTGCGAACAGCGACGCGAGGTTCCGATTGACCGCAATTGAACAGCGGCGGGATCATGCCGCGAAGTGGGCCAAACGCTAAGGCGTCGCTGTTTCGATCGACTTCGTCCCTCCATCGGCGCGCCTCTCCAACAGGCCCATCGCTGACTTTCGGCCCAGTTGTGCGGTCTCCCGAACCCAGGCAATGGCCCCTTTCAGGCCACGCTGAATCAGGGAATCGTCGATTGCCACGACTTGGAAATCCGAAGCGATGCCGTCGAGATGAACTCGATAGCGCGGCAGCAACAACACCATTGGACGGGCAGCCTGTCCGCTGTCATCGCGACCGTAGGCCGAGGGAAACAACAAACCTCGGCGAAGACCAAATCGACCGGTCGTTGCCAATCGAAAGCGCCCCACGGGACCGAAAAAAGCCCGGCGGGTTTCGAAAATCACTTCACCCAACTCGTTGCGTGTCAACCATCCTCCACAACGGACTCTAAACCGGTCCCCGTTCTGGTGCGCGAGAAAGCCAAACACCCGGCCCTCCGGCACTTTCGAGCGCAGAAACACACTGCGCGCGAGATCGCCTCCCATCACGGTGCCAAATACCGCCAGCCGGAAAGCCCATGGCGCGAGAATGGCAGCGACGGCGATCAACATCAGACAGAAAATGGCACCGATTACGGGATGGATCGCCGACAGGATCAGGATCGCGGACATCAACGCCACCCGACAGGCCTTCAGCCCAGTATCGAGAATTCCGAAGGGTGAAAGCAACACCAACACATTCACGGTGTGCCCGAGCAGCCAGACTACCAGGAATCCCGCGAGGAGCACGGGCAACAGCAGCAACCACAGCCCCCACCCGCTGTCGATCATGGCGAGAGAAGTGGATGCCAGTAGTATCCCCTCTCCGCCGAGGCCGGCTCCGGCTGATGCCGTCGCAGCGGCGTTCGCGCCCAATGTCGAATCACCAAAGTGGCGCACCACCTGATCGGCTACGAAGGGAACGAAAGTCGCGCAGACGAGCATGCCGCTGGCCTTGTTCTCGAACAGTTCCGCCACATCGATCGGCTTCTTCAGCAACGCCGGCGTGGTGGTGCCGACCACATCTTTCAGCGCACAGAGCACCAACACCGTCAATCCCAATCCCCATGCGAGCGGATGACAGAACCACGGCAGCTCCCCCCGCAGTTCCGGAGCTGTCCGCACATAGTGCCAAGCGCCGACTGCACTCACTCCCAGGAGCGGGGAAATCGCCACTCCCGTGACCGAAGTGATGGCCTCCGCCAGATCCACACCGGGCAATCGATCCGTGGTCGCCAGTTCTGGCGGCTCCGTCTGCGCCAGGATAGGCGAACTTCCCTCCTCAGGTTCCACGGCCACCATGTTTGGCGTCAACAATGTGACAAAAATTGCCAGCAGGTAGACCAGCATCCGCATCGCTGTCAGAAAAGAAGTGGGAAAGAATACTCTACACATAGAAACGGTTCTACCCAGAATGGGAGAGAAAGGCAACTCCCTATATCACTGGTCCGAGTTCAGAACCTCCTCGATCCACACAGATTCCTTCCGCTTGATCGATTCCTGCGCCGCGAGGCAGACGGCCACCGCCATGCGGGAGGCTTCGCCATCGTTTAGCGGATTTTTGCCTTCCCGGACACAATCGAAAAAATGGATCAACTCGGGGCGGATGCCCCGGTCAACCCGACCGCTGGAATCGATGAAATTCGCGTCCTCACGGGAATCCGCGATCTGCATTTCGGTGCGGTCGGGGAGGTCGAAACGATGATGCACCAGGCTGAGCGCCTGGTTCCGCGTGTCGATTCGGCCGAGGTTACCCGCAACCCCGATCTCGCAGTCGCCTCCGTAAGGGGCGAACAGACACAGCTCCAAGCTGGCTCGACGTCCGCCCGCGTATTCGACGAGGACCTGGGCATTGTCGAGGACTTCGCGGTCGGTGAGCACGTTGGTGCCGCCATGGGCCGACACCCGCAGCGGCGGCGTTTCCATCATCCAGTTGAAGAGGTCGATGTGATGGATGTTCTTTTCGAGAATGGTCCCGCCCGTAAGCGCCTCGCTCGACCGCCAGCCAGCCCGCATCGGCCCGCGAAACTCGCGACACCACATCAGTTGGAGATCCCCCACCGCTCCCCGCGCTATCATCGATTTCATCTCCTGGTAGAGACGCTGAAAGCGCATTTCGTGACCGATCTGCAGCACCTTCCCGGCCGCGTCGCGCGCGGCGATGACCTCGTCGCATTGCGCCACCGTGAGACCGAGAGGTTTCTCGCACAGGACATGCCGCCCGCCCCGGAGCGCGGCGACGGCGGCCTCATGATGCTGATCATTGGTCAGCGCGACGATGACGGCCTGGACGGACTCCACCGCCAGAGCCTCCCGCCAGTCGTTGAAGACCCGCAGATGACTCCCGGCCAGTTCCCGGGCGGCGTTGAGACTGGCATCGCTCCGACTGCTGGCGGCCACCACCTCCACCCCGTCGAGGGAGAGGAGATTCCGCAGGTGCGCTTCACGACCGAACCAGCCCGCGCCAAGCAGGGCCACTCTGATGGGATCTTTCGATATTGCTTCCGACATGCGCGCAGTGTGCCTTGGCTTGCGGCGCTTGTCGACCGTCGGCAGCCGCCGCCATGCTCTTCGGCTCGTGCAATGCGGCGGGATCGTGTTTTAGTGGCGGGGTGAAACTCCCGTATCTCGCCCTCCTTTGCTCCCTTTTCCCTTTCGCTTCTTCCCTACTCCCCACTCGCGCGGCGGAGGAAGATACCGCCCTGATGACCGCCGAGCGCGCCCGCGGCGTGCTCACCGGCGATACCGGGGTGAAATGGATCGTTGATGTCGATAGCCGGGGACCCGATGGCTCCAAGACCGCGAAATTTGTCTCCATCTCCCAGGGCGGCATCATCGCGGCCGAGGTACTGGCACCGTCCGAGGCCGAGGGACGGCGCTACCTGGCGGAGTCGGACGGCAAGATGTGGTTCTGGAAACCGGGCCTGAGCCGACCGGTCTCGGTCTCGAAACGCCAACGCCTCTCCGGTGACGCCGCCATCGGAGACATCGCCTCCACCAGCTTCGTCGACGGCTATCGGGTCGCCGCCCGCGAAGAGGGCGAGGTCGGTGGTGAGGCGGCCACGATCTACACCATGGAGGCCGATTCCCTCGGCGACACCTACAAGCAGATCAAATACTGGGTGACGAAATCGGGTCATCTGGGAAAGAAGGCGGAATTCTACGCCGGCTCCGGCACCCTGCTCCGGACGGCGACCATGGCCTACGACAACACCGCCAACGGGAGCCCCTTTCTCTCTCAAATGATCATCCGGGACGGGGGCCGCACCGTGACCATCCGCTTCGGGGATCCTGAGATCGGGACATTCCCCGCCGAGATTTTCGACCGCGACCAGATGGGTGGCGGCGTGCCCCGGGCCAAGACCAAGGCGAGCCGCTGAGCCGGGATTCGGAGTCCACGCCATGTTCACCCTCACCGACGCCGAGTTCGAGGAAGCGACCGACTGTCTCCGCCAGCTGCTGCGGATCGATACCACCAATCCGCCCGGCAATGAACGCCCCGCCGCGGACCTGATCGCCCGTTGGCTGCGGGACGAGGGCCTTTCCCCGGAACTGGTCGGCGCCCACGAGGCAAGGCCCAATCTCGTCTGCCGACTGCCCACCGATCCCGCGAGGCGCCGCGCCCGACCGCTGATCCTGAGTTGCCACCTCGACGTCGTCCCCGCCGACCCGGCGCGTTGGACTTACCCTCCCTTCGATGCCGTGGAGGCCGACGGCTGCCTCTGGGGACGCGGCGCCATCGACATGAAAGGCTTCGCCGTGATGGCCCTGACCCTCATCCGCCTGGCCAAACGGAAAGAACTGTTCCTGGATCGGGACCTCATCTTTGCCGCCGTCACCGACGAGGAGGCCGGCACCGAACTGGGTTCCCAATGGTTGGTGGAGCATCGACCCGACCTGCTCGGAGACGAGCCCGAATACGTGATCAACGAAGTCGGCGGCTTCACCCTCCATCGTGCGGGCAAACGCTTCTACCCGGTCCAGATCGCCGAGAAAGGCGTCGCTTGGCTGAGGCTTACCAGCCATGGAACGCCGGGCCACAGTTCCCTCCCCGACGCCGACAACGCCCTCGCCACCCTCGCATGGGCCATCGACCGGATCAGCCGCGCCCGCCTGCCCTGGCATGTGAGCGCCGCCGCCCGCGATTTCCTCGGCGGGATGGCCGCGCACAGCGGCGCTTTGGGGAAATGGCTCTCTCCCGCGCTCTTCCATCCGTCACTAGGCCCGCGCCTGCTGCCCCTGGCCATACCCGACAGCAGCAGACGGCGCTCCGCCGAGGCGGTGCTGCGCAACACCGCCAATCCCACCCTCATCCGCGAGGGAGGCGGGAAAATCAACGTCATCCCGGCCAAAGCCTCGGTCGAGATCGACGGGCGACTCGCCCCCGGCCAGACGGCGTCGGACCTGATTGGCGAACTCCGGGAAGTGCTCCGGGATCCACGCGGCGAGCGCTTCCATTTCGAAATCCTGCGCGAGGCCGAAGCCACGGTTTTCTCCCCGGACACGCCGCTTTTCAGCGCCATCCACGACACCCTCACCCGGGCCGATCCCGGTGGCATCGTGGTGCCAGCGATCATTCCCGGATTCACCGACAGCCGCAACTACGCCCGCCTCGGGGCGACCTGTTACGGCTTTTATCCGCTGAAATTGCCACCCGACCTCGACTTCGCCGCGCTCTTTCACGGCGACGACGAGCGCATCCCCCTGGACGGCTTCCGCTGGGGCATCGTGACCCTCGGGGAAACGATCACCCGCTTCGCGGCGGCGGATTGAGCCGCTTCCGCTCACATTCCACTTCACTAACTATGCTTTCAAGATACGAATGGCAGTGCCACTTCAGTAGTCAACGTCGAGGCACAGTGGAAAATGTGGCTCCCATGAAGCCGCGCTCCACGAGTTGCGGGGGCACGATGGGCTGAGTGGTGATGGATGGATTGTATTCCATGCGGAAGGTATAGAAGATGTCTTCGTCGATCTCGTAGATCACCAGATCGCCGATATCGTAGCCAAGATTCTCGTAATAGCGGATAAAGCGAATGGTTTGCGGCCGAGCGCCAAGGCGGGGCGCGGTATCGCCTCTCACTCCCCGGTATTGGGACCCCAATCCCAACTGATTCGGCCCCGCCGCGATCACGAGTCCCAGCTCATCTCTCAAGTATCGTTCGCCGTGAAGCAGCAAAGCTGCGTTGAGTGCCTCCGGTCCATCGGGCGTCTCAATTTTTCGGGCCGTGATCTCGACTCCGAAGCTGGAAATCCTCGAGATGATGGTGGCTTTGAAGACTTCGCTGTTCTGGTCGAACTCCTCGAAGAACTCGTAGGACTCTGGAACCACCAGGCTGAACCGGAAAGGAGTATTGAGGACGTGGACGAGCCGGTTGGTCGCGGCCAACTGCTGATACTGCGGCATGGTAACCATGGTATTGGCGGCCACGGGATCGGAGATAAATGACTGGATGGCGGCGGGGTTGATGAACCCCAGATTGTCCGACCGCACATTGATGATGGGCCCGTCTTCACTTCCCGGTTGCCGAAAACGGGTCGTCGGACTGACGCGATAGCTCAATCGGTCGGTAAAATCTCCGGTGGGAGTGGCCCATTGATTTTCGCCTCCGAAGGGTTGTGGATTGGTCAGACTCAGTTGCTGAACGAGGCTGACGGGAATCGCAAAGTTCAGATTGAATCGGCCTTCGTCGATACCGGCGACCACCACGCCGACCGCTTCGCCATTCAGGTTGATCACGGGCGAGCCACTGCCTCCTTTGGCGGAGGTGACATCGATTTCGATAATGGGGAAATCGGTCTGGAAAACCTGATTGCCGCCGAGATCCCTAACCGCGTTGGACCGGCGGTTCTGGGTCACGCGTCCCGCGTGAGGCGAGTTTTCCAAACCGGAAGGGCTGCCGATGGTGAGAATGGTTTCAAGCGGACTAACCGATCCGTTGGTCAGTGGCAGAGGACCGTTAAAAACCGTTCCGGGTGCGGATTGTATCAACTGCAATGCCGCCAGGTCGCGATCTCTGTCGACGTCCAGCAGGTGACAATCGATCTTGGTGCCATCGAGAAATCTGGCAGTCACCGTCCTCGCTCCCTGGATCACGTGGGCATTGGTGATCAAGGTTCCATTGGTATCGATGATGAACCCTGTCCCGATTGATTCATCGGCGTAGCCTCGTCGGCAGATCAGGTAGACAACTGATCCCTGATACTGGCGAAAGAGCTGCCGGAGCTGCTGATCCAGCGCGGTTTGACAGGGTGCAACGGTCGGCAGGAACAGGGCGAGCCCCGTCAACCCAGCCATCAGCCTGGCTATTTTCTGATGCTTCATGATTTTTCCTCCTTGAAGTGATCTTTCAGATATTGTTCGGCAATCTGGACTTTCTGAGTCGGATTGGCGCCGGATTTGATTGCTTCGTTCAAATTTTTTCGAAATTCGTCAGAAGGGGCCAACTGCAGATAGATTTTGATTCGCTCTTCGGGATCGGGGTATTGCTTCTGGAATTTGGTGAGGTCGAATTTTTCGATCTGCTCCTTGTGGAGGAGCGAAGAATTTCCCGGCTCTTTTTTCTCGCTCTGCACCACTATTTCTCCGGGTTCCAGGGCCAGAGACATCATCATATAGTCTACTTGGGTTTCGTTGAATCCTTTCTCTTGCAGGACGATTCGAAAGTTTCGGGATTGGAAGTTCAACAGGTCGTTGGTGCGGATGGTGATTCCCCCCAACAGCCCAAAGATCATGGCCCAGGAGAAAGGCTCGATCCAGGCGGTGAATTGACCTCTCCACTCCAGAGGCTGCGGCGGTCGCGATGGTTCACCCCTGGCGGTCGGATTCCCTTCCGGATCAGGAGCGGCTTCTTCGCCCTCTTGCCCAGGACGCGGGAGTCGAATTCCATATTTCGCTTCGAGGAAGACTGAGGCGCAGGCAGCCACGATCGATCCCGCGGCGGCGATGGCTGACGCAAGGACCGGCGATTCGCTCAGTCCCAGCATCAGCCCCACGAGGAGCCCCAATGAGCAGATGTTCATGGTGAGTTTGAAAGCTTCCGGTCCGCTTCCGAGGGAATGCGGATCTCATTGATTCACCAAAGCATGACCGCGGTATTTCCCACCGCTTCCGTATAGTTCAGGCGGAGTCGGAGGGTATAGTTTCGATCGCGCAGCAGGCGAAGTTCCAGGCGGGCGTTGCGCTCCTCGCCACTGTCGTTGTCTTCGGCGAGGAATCGCGGGTGGCTGTCCTCTTCTTCTTCGTAGAGTTCCATGAAGGTGTCGGACTGGCCAAAGGTCTGAATCTGATAGTCGCGCGACTGGCGGGGCCGGATGCGGAAGTTCACCTGCTGGCCGCTCTCGATGAGGAGGGGGTAGGATTCGAAAGGCTCCAGATCGATGAAGTCGCCTTGGTCGATGGGGGGATAGAATTGGCGAATCCACGTCTTGTCACGCTCGGAGAGGCCGGGGCGGGGATTCAAGCCGTTTCGGTAATCCTCTGGTTGAAGGATCAATCCCGAGCCGAAAGGATAGTGCATGACGGAATGGGGATCCCAAGAGGAGCCCTGGACATCGTCGGGATGGATCTTTCTCAGGATGTTCCAGCGGGTTTTCTCTTCCGACCAGCGGTTGGGGGGCTGCGCGAGCGCGTCGATGACCGCCTGTTCGTTCCAGACGATTCCGGCGTAGGGATTCTGGTGTTCGTGAGGAAGGCCGAGGGTGTGACCGATCTCGTGGATGGCGGTATCGGCGTTAGCCCCTTCCAGCCGCCAGCCAAGATTCATCGTCCGCTGGTTGGGCCCATAGTCGAGCACATCGGTGCCCAGATATGACCATGAACCGTCGCCGCGCATGAAGCCGATGCGGATCATGGCCTGATTTCGATCATTCACTTCGGCGAATTCGAGACCGATTCCGAGGTCTTTCCAGGCTTGAAAGCCTTCGCGAACCTTGTCCACCTGATCGGGGGCTCCCACCCAGGTGCGCCACTCCTGGCTACCGTTCGTGAAGAAGACGGTTTGGCCGTCATTCTCTTCATCGTCGAAGAAGTAGTAGGTGAGCGTGGAGCCATTGGTCCACTTCTTGGCGGTAGTGATGATGGCCCGTTCCCGCTCACCGGAAATGCCTGGTGGCAATTCGATCGGTTTCGGTTCCGGCATGCTGCAGTAGCGCGGCGCGTTATCGTTTTCGTTGCTGCCTGTCATTGGGTGCGCTGTTTTTTGAATGGCGGGGGGGAAACTATGGAAATCGGCGGTTCATTAGGAGACCGGTCCCAGAAAGGCGCGGTCTTCGATATGTTCGCCACAATAGAGTTCGGGATGCTGGCGCCGTTCCTGGCGCATCTCGGCCTTGATGTATTCGATGAAGACACGGTTGGAGACGCCTTCGAGGCCGTAGCGGTCGACGACTCGCTTGGCGGCGCTGGTGAAGACTCCGTGACCGTCCCGCTCATAGCTCTGCTCGCCGGGAAGGCATCCCGCGAATAGGACTTCCAAGGCGCTGGTGTAGGGATTTCTCCCGGTGGACGTGCGCACGCTACGACCTTTTTTGCCACCCGCGTGGCGTCTGGCTTCCCGAAAGGCCGCCTCGAGTTGCGCATCTGGCTGGATGTATCGCGGAGTGCCTTCAGCGGGTCCCGAAAGGACGGGTTGAGTCAGATCGGCCATCATTCTGGTGGCGGAGCCGGAGTGACAGCAGTCGAAGAATACGGAGAAATTGACTCCCGCGGGCAGGCGATTGAACAGCACGGCGAGGTCATCGTCGATGAGAAGCCGGCCATCGCGAAAGTCGTGGCAGCAAATGGCTTCGTCGCGGTTGTCGTCTTTTTCATCCCCATCCTCATCCGGCATATGGGTGCCGTGACCGGCGTACTGGACGGCGATGACGTCTCCGGTCCGGGCCCCTTCCACCAATTGACGCAGGGCGTCCATGATATTTCGGAAACTGGCATTGTCGTTCAGGAGAAGTTCGGTGGAAAATCCCTGTCGGCGAAAAATCTCCTGCCAGGTTTCGGCATCGGCGACGCACCCTCCGAGTCGATCGCTGTGGACAGGATAGCTATCGATACCGATGCAGAGTGCTTTCCGATTGCCGCCCTGGGGTTGGGCAATCTGGATGGCGGGACCGGGCCGCATCGAGATCGGCTTCGGCACGGGGCGCTCGCTTGCCTGATGGATGAGGCCGATGATCTCCGCCTCCAGCGATGAGGTCTCTTCGCTCGAATCGATCCCCCGTTCCCCCACGAAGGGTGGATATTCGACAATGTCATCGAGGTCTCGAATCCTGCGGCAGACGGAATTCAGGGTAAAAGGATCGTTATCGAACCCCCCATGGGTGGTGCTCATGGAACTGTGCCGGGGGGCTCCCTGCTGCTGCGACCAGATCACTTCGGCCCCGGTCGCCGCCCCACCGTTCAGGCGAAAGAGCCGCCTCAGATCCGCGTCGGCCTGGATGGATTTCTGCAGCCCGAGGATCGGCTCCCCTTCCTTCGGTTCGAGGCTCTTGTGGATGAGATACAGCAGGGATTTCCGGTAAACCTGCCCGCAATTGTCATCGCGCTCCAGCTTGTCGGTCATGGTGTAGACCGTCAGAGCGTCGACGCCATTTTTTACCAGGGGCTGTACGCGGGCTTTGAACTCGTCGATCCGCACGGCCGGAGCGAGGAATTGCACGGTCTTGACGACAGGCTTCCCATTGAACCCCGTCAGTTTTGGAAGAAACCACGAGTGAAAGTTCGAACCCGCGCTGTGTCCCACCGCGTGCAGTTCGATGGAGTTTGGATTGTTCTGAATGAAAGCGGCGAGTCTCTGGGCAAAAAGGTGAGCTCCGCCGATGGAGGGCTCATGCGCTTTCCGGGCGCTTTCTTTCATGGCTCCCCAGATTGCCTCGCCACCGACGAGCCGGGCGGTTTTTTCTACAATCGGATCGGAGAGATGAGAGACGAAACGAGGTTCCTCACCCCCCCGCTTACCTCCAAACCAGGAACCTGGCCAAAGTGTTCCCAGCTTGGCATTGATCATATCGAACAGGGTCTCTCCGAGTCCTGTTTCCCAGATGAAGAAAATCGGATAGACGTGGTTTTTCTGCCAGAACGGAATCTGGGTGGCAGCGCCTCGCAAAGCCGCTTTTTCCTTGTTGAGCCCCCCGTGGGCCCAAATCAACAAGGGGAGCCTGGCGAGACCATCATCCTGAGCCTGTCGGATCGCATTGGGTATATGCACATTGAAAATTTCGTCGAGATCTTTCGGCGAAGTCTGGTAGTCGCCGCCGGTGCTGAATGTTCCCTGGCGGAGATTGATCAAGTGGGGGCGAAACTCCTCGAAGGAGTCACTTTTCTGCGCCGACTTCATTCTCTCGCAGAGTTCGGCCTGCTCGTAGTCGACGTGTTCGTGATCGTGATCACTCACGTCGCGAGTGCCGTCTGATTCGCCGGCGACTGGTCTCATACCCGACAGAACTTCTGCCGCCACCGCTTGCACCTTCACCGCTTTACCTGCGCTATTACTCAGCGTCTGACGCTTCGCATCGACGCTGACGAGGATATCGGCGTAGTTGATCGAAGTGCCAGGGCAGGTTTTCTGGTTGGTCATGTGATTGTGGAACCGGAGCGAACTACTCGGCAGATCGAATTTCTCCATCAGAATGGAAATGACATCGATGACCGTTTTTCGCTGTGGGTTCTGGAAAGGATCCCGGCCCGTATCGAAATCTCCGATCATCTCGAACATGAAGGGTCCGCTGCGGGACGTGCCGTTGTATCCACGGGCGCTGGCGGGAGCGCGGTTCCAGCTCCGACCGGTCCAGATCTTTCCATCCGGGGCGATGGTGATGTGCTGGGCAATGTCCGACCAACCGTTGGTTTGGGTGTGGTAACGCCACATCCCCTCGATCGTTGCATACCCCCGATATTGGGAATGGGTGGGCTTCCACGTGTGATGCATGTGGATCGAGTCGATCGTTCGTTGATATTGGTTGTTTCTCAGCCCCTGGACATATCCCTCGACCAGTTGTTCGAAGGTATTGACGGAAATTTCTATGAAACGCGCTGACATGGTAACGGGATTGTTTTGTTGTGAAGTTTGCCGGAAAAAGTCGGCGGAGTATCCAGGGGGGGAAGCGCTCCACCACCAAAAAAGGAAGGGATTTATTCTTCGAGAACGAGCGGTACTTCGTCGGCGAGTATCAACTGCCACCGTTCTTCGTTCTGAGCGGCGGATGGATCGGAAGCCGAGGTCCGTGCGCCTCCCAGGTCCGCACTCCGCGAAAAATCACGCAACCGAGGGGGGCCAAACGGCGTGCCCTTGAATCGATGAAGTTGAATGATGGGAGTGGCGTCTCGGGCGGGGGCGTATTTTACCGTGGCCGAGCTTTCGAACAGGAACGAGGGAGTGACACTGGCCTTGCCAAGTTCCGGAATGGCCGGAGTGACCGTTCCCTCCAGACTGATTTCGACTTTGGTCTTCTTTTCCTGGGCAATGATAATCGTCGCCACCGGCATTCTCAGCACGCCAGTCACGATGTAAAAATCTCGGCTGTCCCATTGGCCGGAGTCTTTGAGTTCCTCCAACTGCGCTTCGAGCGCGGCGTAGTTTCTGAGCCGGTCTTCGAAGACATTCTCGGCGGCGATGGCAAACGCTCCTTCCCGCTCAAACTCCAGGGCAATACCCGCCTCGGCTTTGGGAACAGAGGGCAAGAAGGCGTTGGTCTCGCCCGCCGCTTTCACTGAAATCGAAACATGCTTACTGAGATTGATTTCCAGCTTGGAAGCGGACTCGTCCACATCGAGGTCGATATGGATTCCAAAGTCGCTCAGGTTTCCCCGTGAATTGAAGACACCGCCCTCCATGCGACCATAGTCTCCAATTTTCAGGTCGCGATCAGGATACCAGGCGGCGTGATACCCCTGTCCAAAAGCGTGGCGAACCTGCCTGGCGTATTTTTGCTGGATGCTCATCTGTGGGCGGATCTGTTGTTATGCTTCGTGATTTTGCGGCTTGTCCCTGGTATCCGATCATCCCTTTTCGCGCCTGCTGGTATTCGGCCGAAAATCGGGAAGCGTGATCTTACCGGGCGGACACAGCAACTTGGGCGTCTGGCTGTATCCGAGACGATCAAGCTTCGCTTTGGTCTTGGTGAGAAGGTCGTGGTAGGAGAGCCCGGCTTTCGCTCCCCCGGATTGTTTCAGGGCCTGCAGAAAACAGAAAGTAAACGCGCCATACGTCACAGCACCTTCAGTATGTTCCTGAGCCGGCTCATTCTCTCCGCATGCCTCGAAAATCACGGGCAGATAGGGACCTTTGTGACCGATCTCTTTGCGAACACGATCATAGTCGTCGTTCTCCAATTCCCGCAAAGAAGGCGCCCGTCCCAACTTCCTGACTGTCCGGTCGGATCCAAACCAGAGCGCTGCTGAATCCTGATTGTCTTCGCCGAGTTGAAATCCCACCTCGAATGGACGCCTTCGTGCCACCGAGTGCCCTTTTCTGGCAAAGTTCCCTTTTTCTTTGCTGCGAGCCATCCAGAGTCCCTCCTTTTCGTGGTATCGGAGCCCCCGGTGGGCTACGTCCAGAGGATTGGAGAGCCCCCGGACATTTGCCCCGGACCGGGCAATGCCGCCAGCATGACAGCAATCGAAAATCATGATCAAATTCGCTTCGTAGGGGATCTGCGAATAGAGATCGAAAATCTGATCGTCGATGATTGCGCGCTCCATCGACCAATCAAAATCGGTCGGGCACAGGCATTCGTCCCGGCGGTCCGCCGTTTCCTGAACGCCGTAGCTCTCGAGTTGAGCGCCGTGACCACTGAAAAAGAGAATTCGGCATTCGCCATGGTCGCCTCCATGGGTGTCCACATCGTCGAGCAACCATTCGAGTCGATCCCGTATGGCCGTCGTGGTCGCACGTTCGTTGTGTAGTAGCCGGATCTGATCATGCGGAAAACCATTTGATTGCAGGATTTCGCTGAACAGAAAGGTGTCGTTCACACAACCGCTCAGTTGGGGAATCGCCTGATGATGGTAACGATCAATCCCAATCAAGAGCGCCCGATGATCGTGGCTCTCGGAAATGCGATGGCGAATTCTTTTGAGACTGCGAGCGGCTCGATCAGTCGGGCGCGACCCCAGGAGTTCCGGCCAGACCAGTTGCCGCGCCGCAAAGTGATCGAGATACCCGATGGTCCCGGCCCCGGTGGAAACCGCCGTATGATCGAGCGGATCCGGGTTGTCGAACGGCGTATTCACTTGGGCAAATGAAGAAGTTTGCTCTTCTTCCTGGGAGGGCATTCGAATCGGGTAGGTAAACACGGCATCTCTCGGGTTGTAGAGATGGAACCACTTCCTCGCCCCCTTCAACCCGATCAATCGGCCACCGAAAACCCTCCGAATGTAGGGATTCCCGATCTGTGACCCGAAGCTAACAAAAAACCGGTCTCGAATCAGGTCCATTCCACCATGAACAAAAGTGTCGTAAGCCACGAGAGAACCCAGGGAATGAGCCAGCACGATGTCGGGCTTCACATTTTCGATCTCACTCCGGATGCGCTGACGCAGTTCCTGTCTCAATCCATCGTTGGACGCCCAGTGAACCACCATGCCGGCATGCCAATATAAGGCCTCGATTCCCGCGTCGAGTCCCATTTCCTTCCGAAAAAGGCTCCCGCCGGCTTCTTCGAGGTGCTGCCACCCCATGCGGACAATTCCTTCCGAAAAGGCAATATCATCGCTGGGACGCGCCCGGACATCATCGAAAAGATCTTCGTATTGTCCGGCGACCGTTATCAACTCAACCGGATGCCCGTCGGAAAGGACCTTCCTTTTGATCTTCTTTTCCCACTGCCGTATCCACCGATCATCTGAATCGATCAGCGCATCGGACAATCCGACGCCCCGCAGACAATAAATCTTAATCAATTTCTTCGCTCCCATCCCTCCCAATATACGCTTAGCTAAGCACAGCAATTAATGGCAATACCGTCAAATAAAAAATGCCCCGGGACCGAGGCTGTCGATCCCGGGGCTGAAAACTTCGACGGATAGGGCCGCCGGGTGTCGGCGATCAGCCTTTGGCGGCGGCGTAGCGCTCGGCCACGGCATCCCAGTTCACCACGTTCCAGAAAGCATCCACGTAGTCGGGACGGCGATTTTGGTAGTGGAGATAGTAGGCGTGCTCCCAGACATCGAGTCCGAGGATGGGAGTGCCCGCGCAGCCCGCGACAGCCTCACCCATGATCGGGTTGTCCTGATTGGCCGTGGAGCAAACCGCCAGCGAACCGTCGGATTTCACACACAGCCAGGCCCAGCCCGATCCGAACCGGGTGGCGGCCGCTTTCTTGAACTGGTCCTTGAAAGCGTCGAACCCGCCAAAGGCCGCGTCGATCGCGGCACCGAGATCACCGCCCGGCGCGCCGCCGGCATTCGGTCCCATGATGGTCCAGAAAAGCGAGTGATTCACATGGCCGCCGCCATTGTTGCGGACCGCGCCGCGAATGTCGTCCGGCACCGAGGCGAGATCCCGAATGAGGTCGTCGGCCGATTTCGCCTCGAGATCGGCTTTGCCCTCGATGGCGGCGTTGAGATTGGTCACGTAGGCGTTGTGGTGCTTGCCGTGGTGGATCTCCATGGTGCGCGCGTCGATGTGGGG
>CAYTNL010000072.1:0-34606 GCA_964439145.1 uncultured Verrucomicrobiales bacterium | reverse complement strand
GATTTTAAGCTGGAGCCAACTGTCGGACTCGAACCGACGACCGGCTGATTACAAATCAGCTGCTCTACCAGCTGAGCTAAGTTGGCGTTCTCCAGGCAAGACCGGATGAAGAAGGTATCGCTTTGCGGCTGGCTGGCAAGCGGGGGTTTTGCTCGTTCACGCGGTGCCGAAGTAGCGGTCGCCGGCGTCGCCGAGACCGGGGACGATGTAGGCGCTCTCATCGAGTCCCTCGTCGATGCTGGCGGTGTGGATGGGAATCTCGGGGTGCCGGGCGTGAAAGGTGGCGATGCCCTCGGGAGCGGCGATGAGACTGGCGAAGCGAATGCGGGTGGCCCCGGCGGCTTTCAACTGGGCGGCACCTTCGGCGCTGGAGTTGCCGGTGGCCAGCATGGGATCGATGAGGATGACGTCGGAGTCGGCGAGGTTGGGCGGAAATTTGGAGTAGTAACAGCGCGGCTCGAGGGTCTGCTCGTCGCGGTAGAGTCCGATGTGGCCGACGGCGGCTTCGGAGAGGATCTCGGCGAAACCGTTCATCAAGCCGACGCCGGCGCGCAGGATGGGGACGAGGGTGAGGGGCCGCACGAGTCGATGTCCGGTGGTCCGGCAAAGCGGGGTCTGGATCTCGATGGGCTCAGTCTCCAGGTCGCGGGTGATCTCATGCACCATGAGCCGGGCGATGTCGTGCAGGGCCTGACGAAACTGCGGGGAATCGGTGTCGGCGCGTCGCAGGGCGGCGAGGCGGACGCGGACGATGGGGTGATCGAGGGTGATGACCCGGCTGTGGCTGGTGCTCATGGGTGGGGATGGTGACGGCTTTTCCTCCGGTTTTCAACCGTCTCCTAACGGTTCTGGATTTGCCGATAGCTGAGCCGGTGCTGGGGGCGGCGGTGGAGGGTGGTGTGGGGAAATTCGGGCAGCTTCTTGAGGGGGCTCTCGAGGAGGCGGCGTTGGAGCTCGGCGCGGGCGACGGCCTGGAGGGCGCGCCAGCGCTCGTGCGCGAAATCGGGAGCGCCGCGCAGGTGGCGGAGGAAACTGAGCCACTCGACGTGGGCGCGCTCGATGTCGCCGGGGCCGATCTCGAGCTCGGCTCCGGCTCGGCGGAAGGCGGCGTGGTCGCCGGCGAGCCAGGCCTCGAGAGCCTCGGCGGCTCCGTCGCCGTAGCCGAGGGGGAGACCGAGGCGCAGGTAGCCCTCGTGATCAACGGGGCCGTAGGTCTGGCGGCAGACGATGGCGAGTCGTTCGCTGCCTCCGCCGGTGATCTCGGGTCGGTCGCTGGCGTCGAAGCGGTGGCCGGCGCGCAGGTTGGCGAGGTGCCAGAGGAGTTCGTCCACGGGATAGGTGGCATCCTCAAGGGCGGCGGCGACGGCGAGGCCCTCGCCGTGTTGGAAGAAGCTGAATATGACGCCGCGGGCGGTGGGATGACCGCGGTCGTCGATGAGTCCCAACTGACGCCAGGCGCGGGCGGCGGAGCCGACGGCGGCGAGGCGGGTCTCGCCGGAGGCGTCGTCGATGTAGTGGGTCTCGGACTCGATGGCGACGCTGCGGCGCCGGGATTCAAGGATGGGGCGGCCCAGGGAATCCTCGACGGTGGGGACGGTGAGGGTCGCGAGATCGGCGAGCGCGGCGACGGCGTTTCCCTGACGGACGAAGCCGCAGACGACGGCGCCCCCGAGGTGCGGGCTGATGAGATCGGGCAGGAGGATCTCGATCTCTTCGAAGGTCATGAGGGCGCGCGCCTTGGGCAGTCCGGTCCAGGAGCGGGCCTGGCGGGTGAGGGCATAGGTTTGTCCATCCTGTCCGGGCGAGGGGACGAGGGTGGCGACGGCGATTTCCAGGCCGTAGTGGCGTTGCCCGGCGGAGTGGGTGGCGGGCAGGAGGCGATCAAGCCGGCAGAGGCGGGCGCCGCGCGGGAGGCGGTCCCGGACGACGCGGTCGCAGGAGAGCGCGGGGCGTCCGCGTCCGTTTTCCACGACCCAGGTCCGGCCCAGGGGGAGATCGGCGCGGGTGCCGGGTCGTTCGGGTTCCCATTGGCCGACGGTGTTGAGGATTTCACCGCGCGAGGGTCCGAGTCCGAAAAGGCTGCCCGGGTTTTTTTCAGTCGTGGTTTCCGGCTCCGCGGTCCCGGCGCGGGAGACGAATCCCAGGCGGACGCGCTGCTCGGAGAACAGCCGTCCGCAGAATTGGCGGGCGGCGTCGAAAGGGGAGTCGCCGGTCTCGGCGGCGCGTCGCATGACCCGCAGGAGGGTGGGCCAGTCGATCTCGTTGGCGCGGCGCAGTTGCCGGGGACGGGCGTCCATGAGGCGGGGACCGCGGTCGGCGGTGATGAGGTAGCCGACCTCGTCGAGTCCGCGGCGGCCGGCGCGGCCGAACATCTGGAGCAGCTCGTCGGGCCGGACTTCGCGCTGAAAGGGGCCATCCTGATAGAGGGTGTCGCCGATGAAGACGGAGCGGACGGAGAAATTGATCCCGGCGGCGAGGCCGAGGGTGGCGACGACGACGCGGAGTTGTCCGGCTTTGGCGAGGGGCTCGATGATGCCGGCCCGCTGGGCGAAACTGAGGCCGCTGTGGTGCCAGGCGACACGTTTTCTCAGCAGGCGCGCCAGGTCGGGGCCGGCGGCGCGGAGGAGTGGGTCGTCGGACAGCTCGATGGGGTCGTCGTCGGGGAGGACCTCGGCGATCTTGCGGGCGATTTTTTCGGCGGCGCGTCGTTGGGGGGCGAAGATCAGGAGCGGGCCGAGATCGGAGAGGAGCACGCCGAGGGCGAGGCGTTGCCAGAAATTCTTGGCCTGTCGGGGAGCCTGGACGGGCAGGCCGGCGAAGGGGATCTCGTCGAGGGGGACGGGCCGGTGATGGGTCTCCACCACTTCGACGCGTCGGCCGAGTCGGCGGATCCAGGCGGCGACATCTCCGGGATTGGCGACGCTGCCGCTGAGCAGGAGCAGCTGGGTGGCGGCAGGGGCGAGGGCGATGGTTAGTTCGTAGTTCAGCCCGCGGCGTTCGTCGCCGATCATCTGGTATTCGTCGATGACGAGCAGGCGGGGGCCTGCGCCGGCGAGGAAGCGTTCGCGTTGGGTCTCCAGAGTCGCGACGAGCACGGGGGCGTCGAGATTTTCCGCGAGGTCACCGGTGGCGATGCCGACGTCCCAGCCGGCGGAGCGCCACTCGCGCCATTTGTCGTTGGCCAGCGCCCGGGTGGGCACGGTGAAGACGGCTTGTCGGGCTCCCCGGGAGAGGCCCAGGGCGCGGGAGGTGACGAGATTTTCGAAGATGAAGGTCTTCCCGGCGCCGGTAGGGGCGTTGACGATGACGTCGGCGCCATCACCGAGGGCGCGGATGGCTTCCTGCTGCCAGAGATCGGGCAGGGCGATCCGCACGGGCAACTGGTCGAGAATGTCGAAGGCGCCGTTCATGGGCTCGGTCTCATCGCGATTCCGGCGGGTGGGGAAAGGGTCCGGAGGATGGCTCCCTGTTTCCGGTTACGATGACCGGGCCGGAAAGGCAATGGGGAAAAGGCCCGCCACACCCGGCGGCGGGATCAGTTTTCCGCGTCTCCGGACTCGCGGGCCTTGAGCATCTCCTGCTGGTAGGCGGTGATCTTTTCCTGAAGTTCGCGGAGGCGTTGCTGTCCGAGGCTGGAGTCCCGGTTGTTGAGGGATAGGTAGGCCTGGTAGGCTTCCAGAGTCCGTTCAGCGGCGGTGAGGCAGTCGCGCGCGCGTGGATCTACCTTCAGGCGCAGACCGGTGAGGGTCTGGGTGGCGGTTTCGAGGAGGGGTTCCACGTCGCTGAGGAGATTTCCCCCCGTGCCCTCGATATGGGCGGTGTATTCGGCAGCGACGGGTTCGACGGCCTGGGTGATGGCGTTGAGCGAGGCGGCGATGGTCAGGGTCATGTCGGCGGGGCGGGCGCCGTAGGCCAGGAGCAGGCGCGCGGAGAGGTGGCCGGGCCATTTTTCGAGCAGGGCGCGGAGGCGTTGCTGGACGAACTCGTTGCGGGCGATGACGCCGACATCCATGGTCTCGCGCAGGCTCTGCACGGCGGAGAATTCCTCCATGGCGGCGAGGAGATTTTCCGGAGTGTCCCCGAACAGGAGGGGCTGCAGCGTCTCGACGGACTCATAGACGATGAGCTGGGTTGTGAGGAGGAGGCCGGCCTCTCCGGCGATGGCGGCATCGAGCAGCTCGCGTTCGGCGCGGGCTTCGGGATCGGGCAGGAAGAGCGCCCTGGGCGGCAGTGGAGCGGCGGCGGCGGCTCGAGCCAGCTCGGGGTAGGCGAAGGCGGCGGGAAGTTCGATCTCCCCGCGGCGTCCGAGTTCCCCCGCGAGGAGGAATTCCCGGGCCGGGGCGAAGGCTTCGTTGATCGTTTCTCCGGAGAAGGTCGAGCTGAGCATGAACAGAGCGGGCAGGCTCAGGTCCACGGTGCCGGGTGGAGTCTGGGTGGCGGGACCCAGGAAAGTGAATTCACCGAGCCGACGATCCGGCCAGCGGCGAAAGACCCGCCGAATGAGCCTCTCGGCGTGATCGGTGTTGGAAATGACGGGCCCGTCGCGGTCGTAGGTGAGGCGCATCTCGAAGCCCTGTCCGCTCCCCGCCTCCAGCAGCAGACCGAAGAGACCGGCCTCGTCCTCGGTGGGATCGCGAACTTTGAAAGTGGCGGACCCGCTGAGGGCGGATTTTTTCTCACGATCCAGGGCGAGGTAGGCGATGGCGGATGAGGCGACCTTGATCTCGGAGACGGGCGGAGCCTGGGGGGTGGGAGGCAGTGCAGGAGACGGTGTTTCGTCGATTTTCGCCATGCTCGGAGTCGGATCCGCGGGGGCAGTCGGGGTCGGCGCTTCGGCGGGCTCGGGAGTCGGTGAGACGGGGCGGAACAGGGCGATGGCCCGGGCGTTGCTGGGATGTTCCTTCGGCTGGAGGGTGAGAAAGCGGTTCCAGTTCACCGGGGCCGCCTCGCTGGCCTGCTGGTAGGCGAGGCGGCGGTCGTCCGATGCCGTGCCCGGCTGGATCAGGAGCGCGATCTCCATCAGCATCGGCGCCAGCCGGCGATCGGCGGGTTCCGCGTCGCGGGCGGCGAGCTTTTCCGCCAGACGCCAGAGTTGGGCGGAGAGCTGGGCGGGGCGTAGGTCACCCGGCAACGGGGCGGGGGTTTTTCCCGAGAGGAGACTGGCGTGGGTGGCGCGGGCGCCCGGATGCAGCGGCGCCAGGGTGAGGGCCACTCCGAGCGCTTTCTCCCTCAGGTCATCATCCATCCCCGCATCGGCGCGAAAATTCGCCGCCACGGTGGCGAGCAGGGTGGCGAGTTCGCCCCGCTCTCGGGCGCCCAGGGAGAGGGCGTCGGGATCAACGGGGCGACGGTCGAAATTCGGCGCGTCGTAGGCGGCTTGGGCGCCGACGGCTGAAAGCATCAGCGCCAGCAGGACCCGCGGGGCCGGGAATGGGATGCGTCGCGGCATGGAACGGGCGGAGGACGAAGTGACGGCGCGTGGGGGGAGGGAATCTCGAAATTCCTCCCGTTCAGCAAGCTAGCACTCCCTCGGAAGGGGGCAATGAGATACCTGAATGTGTAAAATAGCCATAAATTTTACTTTTCTTAAGCAAGAAATTTGCTACATCAATGATCGGGTTACCGTTTCATCTCAGCAGGGGAGCGGTCGACTGTCCATTCATCCAAACTTCGTCCTTCCCATTCAACCATGAGTTCCATCATCGGGCTTCTTCGGATCTGTCTTCCGAGTGTCGTTGCCGCCTCGGCGGCGCTCAGTCTGTCGTCCTGCGCGGTGCCGGACTCGGTGGCCACAGGTGCCACCGAGGCGTATCCGACCGCGAACGGCACCGTGACCGCCTTCAGCATGCGGCAGAAATACGGTGGCATGGCCCCGCGCTATGGTGGCGCCGGGGTGGAGAACACCACGCGGGAGGACTTTTTCGCCTGGTTGTTCACGACTGACGCCGCGGAGAAAAAGAAACCGGCCCAGACCAAGCCGGCGGGTCCGGTGATTCCCGCGACCAAGGTGAACCAGGGCGTACTCGCCAAGAGCAATAACGCGAACACCCGGGTGGTGGTGGACATCGCCCGTCAGAAAGCCTTTCTACTGGTCAATGGCGCGGTGGCGATCGAGACCCCGGTCTCCACGGCCCGCCCGGGGAAACGCACGCCGCGCGGCAGCTATCGGATCACGGAGCGGGTGCGCTCGGGCAAGATCTCGACCATCTACGGTGTGGGCATGCCCTACTGGATGCGTCTCAGCGGCTCGGTCTACGGGGTACACGCCGGCTACCTGCCGGGCTATCCGGCCTCTGCGGGATGCATTCGCCTGCCCCGCGACGCGGCGCAACTGATCTTCGACAACACGAAGCACGGCACCCGCGTCTCGATCCACGAGTCCTGGGACGGGGCTTGATTTTCCCTCCGCGGGAAAACGATTCAACCCTGTCTGGTCGCGGACCTGACAGGGTTGAACGGGTCGGTGAACAGGGTTGGCTCAGGCGTTCCAGGCATCGACGATGTACTGGTGGCCGAACTCATAGACTTCCTCGGCGTTGGGGAAGAAGTCGCGCCAGACGCGGGTGGCGGCGGCCAGTTCGGGGAGTCCGCGGCCGAAGGCCTCGATGACCATCCAGTTGTCGTAGCCGTTTTTCTTGAAGATCTGGATGGTCTCCCGGATGGGGGTGTGGTCTTTGCCGGGGGTGCCGCGATCATTGGCGGAGATGTGGACGTGCTGGATGACGTCGAGGTTCGGCTCGATGACGCCGAGCGGATCTTTCTCCTCGATGTTCGCGTGGAAGGTGTCGTACATGGTCGCGAAGTTCGGGTGATTCACCTGTTTCACGTAGGCCTTGGCCTGCTCCATGGTGTTGAGGAAGTGGCATTCGAAGCGGTTGAGCGACTCGATGGTGAGGCGGATGCCGGCCTGTTGGGCGACTTCGGCCAACTCCCGGTGGCATTCGGCGGCGTGGGCGCGCTCGGTATCGGTGGGGCCTTCGCCGGTGAAATTGCCGAGTTCCTGATAGTAGGGGCCGCAGATGTTGTCGATGCCGGCGTTGTGGCCGCATTCGATGACGCGCTTGAGGTGATCGACGCCGGCGCGGCGGTCGCTATCGTTCGGGCTGATGAGGCTGTGCGCCTGATCCGGGCAGACGGTGACGGCGCAGGAGGAGAGACCGTTGTCCTTGAGCGCCTGGCCGATCTTCGCGTAGTGGGCGGGATCGCTCGGGTCGAAAATCGGGATCTCCACGCCATCGTAGCCGGTGGCTTTGAGTTTTTCGAGAACGGGGAAGTTTTCTTCGGTCACATGACCGGTCCAGAGCAGCAGATTGAAACCGATTTTCATAGGGGCGTGATTTAACAGCGCCCGGAGACGTTATGCAAGCCGGGAGGCGGAAAGTTCACCCGGCGGTCGCGGTCCCGCCTCACCATTTGGCGTTTTTCAGCGCGCTGTGACTCGACTTGATTTCGTGGACCTCTTTCCCTTCGTGGAAGATTTTGATCCAGAAGCCGTCCATCTCGTCCTTCTTGTTACTCTTCTCGCCGTCGGTATAGTAGTAGTCGGGATCGAGTTCGCTCTTCGAGATGGGCATGGTCTCGGTCTCGGCGTTGACCGAAGTGAGGTGGGCCACCGGCTTCAGATCGATCTTGGCTTTCCGGACCAGAAAGGGGCCTTCCCGGGTGAGGCCTTCGGCGAGGTAGCGGGCCTCGTTGGCGTCGGCCTTGGCGGTCTTGTAGATCTTGTAATGCAGTTCCAGGCCGCTGAGTTCGACCTTGCTGAGATTTTCCACCTCCACCTTGTAGAGCCAGGTCTCGTAGGTCACTTCCACGGGACCTTCCCGGCGGGTGTCGCGGCTGGCGCGCTTCTTGTCGTAGTCGATCTCGAATCGGTAGTCGATGGCGGGTTTGTTGGTTTTCCGCCATTCGGTGATGTAATCCTGGTCGGCCTTCGAGAAGTAGGAAATGCCGGCCTCGACTTCGCGGCCACCCTCGACGGCCAGTTTCACGGTCTGATCGCTGGCGGCGACGATACGCGCCTTGATCGTTTTTCCCTCGGAGTTGGAAAACTCCCGCAATTCGGTTTCGGCGTGGGCGAAGCCGTGGAGACTCAGCAGCGTGGTGACGAGTAGAGCCATGCTTGACCGCATCGGGGCCGGGTTCGTTGATTTCATCTCTGGATTCCCTCGGTTGGATTTCTACCTGCTCAGGCTAGGACGAGTAGAATGGCGGGGCAAGTGTTATCGGTCCAGGATTCCCGGCGCGGATCTCAAGGCACGGTCAGGGCGCCGCCGTTGTTGGCGGGGCCGAGCTGATCGAGAAACGGCACCGCGCGCTCCGCCCAGGCGGTGGCGTCTTCGTAGGCGGAGGCGCCGGCTCCGAAACAGGCGCGGAGCATGTCGGTGTCGATGATGCCGGGATTTAGGGCCACGGCGGCGAGGCCGGGCGGCAGCTCTTGGGCGAGGGCGGCGGTGAGGCCCTCGACGCCCCATTTGGTGGCGCAGTAGGGCGCCACCTCGGGCGAGGTGGAGCGGCCCCAGCCGGAGGAGAAGTTCACGATCACCCCGGAGCCGCGTCGGATCATGGGCGGCAGCAAATGTCTGAGGATGTTGGCCACGCCCTTGAGATTCACATCGATGACGCGGCCGAACTCTTCGGCGGAGATCTCCCAGAGCGGGGCGTTGGAGTTGATGAGGGCGGCGTTGTTCAGCACCAGGTCGGGCGCGCCGAGGCGGGTGACAATTTCGTCGCAAAACGCCGCCACCGCCGTGTCGTCGGTCACATCCACGGTGCGAAACAGATGCGCCTCGCCATATCGCCGCGTCAGTGTCTCGATGGCCTCCGCTGATCGGGCGCAGCCCACCACCCGCGCTCCGCGGGCGACGAACCCGTCCACGGCCGCCCGACCCAGGCCGCGGGAGCAGCCGGTGATCACCACGATTTTTTCTCTCTCTGTCATCGTCTGGCGGGATGAGGTTCGGCGTAACGGTGGGAGCAAATCGGTCGCCGTGAAAGGAAAAATCCGGATCGTCGTCCCACGCTCACCACCAAACAATCGCCACGAATCATGTCCGCCGCTTTACTCGACCGCGAAATCATTCTAAATCCGGAAATGCGCGAGTTTCCCGAATTCAGTCTGACCCGACTCCTCGGCACCGTCTTCAAGCCCACCGAAGGCTGCCGGATCTGCCTGCTCATCGATCTGGAGGATCTGAGCCTCATGAAAGGCTACGGCTTTCTCAATGTGGGCGGGCACGATATCCAGAAGAAGGCGTACGAGGAATTCTACCTCGGCCTGAAAGATGGCGGCCTCGAGGCTCTGGGAATGACCGGCGGGGAGATGTTCGCCTACCCGATGACCTATGGCTCGAACCTCGATCTGCGGGACGAGTGTTACGACGCCGAAGGCGGGGAGCTGAGCCTCGAGCGCGATATTTATCCGAACTACGACATCATCCTCTGCCTCTCCACCTACTCCGCCACCGCGCCGCTGACGGAGAAGTGCAGGATCCACGGATTTCGGGGGGCGACCATGCACGGGGTCAACGACGTCATCCTCGGCTCGGGCCTGGCGGTCGACTATGAGGAAGTCAGCGCCGACGCGGAAAAGCTGCGTCTCGCCATGACCGGGGCCGATGCCATCGAGATTGACTTCGCGCTGGAGGATGGTCGGGTGCTGACCGCCTGGCTTGGCCTGGACGGGCAGGAGGCGCAGAAATCGCACGGCCTTTGCCAGGGCCGCACCCCTGACATCGCCAACCTGCCCGCCGGAGAGGTCTACTTCGTGCCGGTGGACGCGCGCGGTCAGTTTCCCATGAAATACGCGGACGGCACCCTCGGCGTGCTCGATGTGGTGGACCGCAACATCGTGCGCTCCACCCTGATCGAGGGCGACCAGGCCACCATCGACGCGCACAACGCGCGGTTGGCCGATGATCCCATGACCGGCACCCTGGGTGAGCTCGGTTTCGGCACCCAGGTGCTGCCGGTTTCCGGGGCCGATATCCAGGATGAGAAAGTGCTCGGCACCTGCCACCTCGCCACCGGACGCGACGATCATCTCGGCGGGGATATCGTGCCGGCGATGTTCAAGAAGCACGAGAACTCCACCCACGACGATATCCTCTTCGCCCCCCACAAGACGCCGAATTTCAACATCGCTCAGGTGCGGATGAAGCGCGGCGACCAGGAGGAGATCCTGATCGAGGATTTCAAACCGGGCGAGTATCTGCTTCGGGCCCTGCGCGGCGTATAAGTTGATGCCAATCGGGATGAACTACGAGGCGGACAGGATACTGGACACCTATCTGCTCTTTCACTACGGCACCCGCGAGCAGATCCTCGCCGGCGCCGCGTTGGGGGAGGCGGGAGAGGTGAGCCTGGGCGACGCCTGTTTTCGATTTCCGGTGGCGACAGTCGTCGAGACATTCGATCTCGCCCCGGCGCCGTGGCCCCGGGCTCTGGACCTGGGCTGCGCGGTGGGGCGTTCGACTTTCGAGTTGACCAGATACGCCGACGAAGTGGTGGGGATAGATTTTTCCCAATCCTTCATCGATGCCGCCAATCATCTGGCCACGGGCGAGTCTCTGACCTATCGTCGTTACGCCGAATCGCACCTCGCCGACGAGTTGGAGGCCTCCGCCCCCGCCGAGGCCCGGACGGACCGGGTGCGCTTCGAGGTGGGCGACGCCATGGATCTGCGGCCGGATCTGGGCGCCTTCGATCTCGTTCATGCCGCCAACCTGCTCTGTCGCCTGCCCGAGCCGGGGCTTCTGCTGGAGCGATTACCCGCTCTGGTCAAGCCGGGTGGTCAGTTGGTCCTCGCCACGCCCGCGACCTGGCTGGAGGAGTTCACCCCGGCGTCGAATCAGCCACCGGGACCGACGCTGGATCATCTCGACGCCCGCTTGTCGGGACACTTCGATCGAGTCTCGGTGAGGGAGTTGCCCTTTTTCATCCGCGAGCATGTCCGGAAATACCAACTCAGCACCTCCCAGACCAGTCTCTGGGTGCGACGCGGCTGAGGCGACCGATAGTCGGCGGACAAGAGGGGAGGGGGCGCCATTTTCGCGCCGCTTTCCTCTATTGCGGGCGTCCCGATGAATTGGTAGGGTTTGCCTCCCCATGAATCGACGCTCATACCCCTTACTGATCGCCCTCATCCTTGGTGTCGCCTTCGCGGGCGCCCTGTTCGTCCTTGTCGCGCAGGAATCCGCGCCGAAGAGTCAGCAGGAAAAAGTCGTCACCAACGAGGAGTTCATTTCCTTGTTCGACGGGCAGACGCTGAAAGGCTGGGCCGGTGATCCGAAACTCTGGCGGGTGGAGGATGGCACCATCACCGGGGAAACCTCGGACGCCGAACCCATCGAGTACAACTCCTTTCTCACCTGGACCCTGGGCGAGGTCGACGACTTCCACCTCAAGGCCGAATACCGCATCCACAGCGGAAATTCCGGCATCCAGGTGCGGAGTTTCGCCCTCGACAAGCCCCACGCCGTCGGCGGCTACCAGGCCGACATCGACGCCGAGGGCAAGTGGGCCGGCACCAACTACGGCGAGCAGTTTCGCGGCATCCTCGCCAAGCGCGGCCAGAAAGCGGTCATCAAGGAGGACGGCAAACCCGAGATCACCGGCGAGCTGGGCGACGCCGACGAACTGGCCAAGGTCATCAAACCGGGAGATTGGAACACCTACGAAGTCATCGCCCAAGGCCATCACATCGTCTGCAAGATCAACGGCACCGTGATGTCGGAGATCACCGACGAGGACACCGATACCCGTCGCCGCGCCGGTCTGCTGGCCCTGCAATTGCACAAGGGACCGGCGATGAAAGTCCAGTTCCGCAACCTCCAGCTCAAGCGCCTGCCCTTGGGCGATGTGAAAAAGATCGTCTACGTCGCCGGCAGACCCAGCCACCCGCCCCGGATGCACGAACACAACGCCGGCGCGCTGCTGGCCGCGAAACTGCTCAATGAGAACCACGGCGACAAAGTGCTGGTCGCCACCTACCTCAGCGGCTGGCCCAACGATCCCGGCGCCTTTCAGAACGCCGATGCCCTCGTGGTCCAGAGCGACGGCGGAGCCGGTCACCCGGCCTTCTGGCACTTGCGCCAGATCGATTACCTCCGCGAGCAAGGCGTCGGCGTCGGCATGATCCACTACGCCGTGGAAATGGTGCCGGGCGAGACCAACGACACCCTCATCGCCGCCACCGGAGGCGCCTTCGAGATCAACTACTCCGTCAATCCCCACTGGGACGGCAAGTTCGAGAAACTGCCCGAGCATCCCGTCGCCCGCGGCGTCGAGCCATTCGAGATTCGCGACGAGTGGTATTTCAACATGCGCTTCCTGCCCGAGATGAAGGGCGTGACGCCCATCCTGTCCGCCATCCCCCCCGACGAGACCATGTCGCGCCCCGACGGGCACCACTCCGGCAACCCCGAAGTCCGCAAGATGGTGGCTGAGCGCCAGCCGCAGCACCTCTGCTGGGTGGTGGAGCGCGCCGAGGGCGGCCGCGGATTCGGCTTCACCGGCCTGCATTTTCACGACAACTGGGCGCACGACGATCTCCGCAAAGTCGTCCTCAACGCCATCTGCTGGATCGCCAAAGTCGACATCCCCGCCGACGGCATCGAGACCCCCACGCCCGACCAGGCGCAGCTCGACGCCAACCTCGATCCCAAGCCCGCGCCCAAACCCAAGAAGTAAGCCGAGTGCCGCCTTTCCAGCCCCGTTTCACCTCACAGACCCCAACCACCCAGACTGACAACATGACAGAAAGACCCACCCCCGCCCCCGACAAAACGGAGGCCGGCACTTCCCGCCGCAAGTTCATCGCCGCCACCGCCGGAGCCACCGCGGCGGCGTCCGCCCTGCCCATCGAGAGCTACGCCCAGGTGGCCGGCAGCGACGAGCTGAAAGTCGGCATGATCGGATGCGGCGGCCGCAACAGCGGCGCCATCGTCCAGAACCTGACCGCCAACGACGGCGCCCGGCTCGTGGCCATCGCCGACGCCTTTCAGGACAAGATCGACGGCAGCGGCCCCCGTGGCAAAGGCCTGCCCGCCATCAAGGCCCAGCTCGAGAAGGAAGGAAAAGGCAAGCAGGTGGACGTGCCCGAAAGCCGCCAGTACGCCGGCTTCGACGCCTACAAGCAGGTCATCGACGAGTCCGACGTCGTCTGCATCGCCACCCCTCCCGGATTCCGGCCCATCCATTTCGAATACGCCGTCGCCGCCGGAAAACACGTCTTCATGGAAAAGCCCGTCTGCGTCGATGCCCACGGCTACAACCGCGTCATCGAGGCCGCCAAGCTGGCCGATCAGAAAAATCTGAAAGTCGTCGTCGGTCTCCAGCGCCACTACCAGAACTCCTACCTCGAAGCCTTCAAGCAGGTCCATGAGAACGGCCTGCTCGGCGAAATCATCAGCGCCCAGTGCTGGTGGAACGGCAGCCGCCCCTGGATCATTCCCCGGGAAGAAGGCTGGACCGAGATGGAGTATCAGATGCGCAACTGGTACCACTTCGTCTGGCTCTGCGGCGACCATATCGCCGAGCAGCACGTGCACAACATCGACGTCATCAACTGGTTCGTCAGCGGTGACTCCGCCATGGGCGGCAACCCGGTCTCCGCCCAGGGCATGGGTGGCCGCGCCGGCACCGAGCCGCTCTCCGTCGGGGAGATTTTCGACCACCACTACGTCGAGTTCCGCTTCGGCCCCGAGCACAACCACACCGTGATGAACAGCCAGTGCCGGCACATTCCGGACACCTGGCGCCAGGTGGCCGAGGAGATCCACGGCACCGACGGCATCGCCTACCTCGGTAGCAACAACCCGCGCATCACCGACCTCAAGGGCAACGTGAAGTGGCAGTACCGCACTCCGCGCGGCCAGTCGGATCCCAATCCCTACCAGGTCGAGCACGACGAGCTCTACCGCCACATCCGCGAGGACAAACCGATCAACAACGCCTACTACGGCGCCAAGAGCTCCTTCACCACCAGCCTGGGACGACTCGCCACCTACAGTGGTCAGGTCGTCGATTGGGACGAGGCGGTGAAGAGCGACTTCAGCATCATGCCCGAAGTCTTCGCCATGGACGCCGAGCCTCCCGTGAAGCCCGGCCCCGACGGCAACTACCAACTGGCCATTCCCGGCCAGTGGAAGCTGCCGTGGAAAGCCTGAGCCGCGCCCCAGTCATCCGGGCGATTCCATTCGCCCCCGGAGAGCCCCGCCCTGACCCGGCGGGGCTTTTTTCCGTCCTTGAGAGGAGCGATGGCGTGACGGTCGACGGGTGAATCGTCCGTTGACAGAGAACCCGGAGGGTTTTTAGTGACCCTCTCCCATTTCGGCCCGTCGCGATCTTGATTTTTCCGGTCGCGCCGGTCCGGACAGCCCGGAGAAAACGGCGGGATAGCCAAGTGGTAAGGCCGAGGTCTGCAAAACCTCTATCGCGGGTTCGATTCCCGCTCCCGCCTCCATTCTCTCCGCCAACAGGATGTGTAGTATCAGGGTTGTCGGACTGATCACCGTGGCGACCTCATCGCCAGCCCAGATTTGTGATCAAACTTCCTCTGAAGTGGAGTCGGGAACGGAACATACAAGAAATGGCAGGTCTTACGTTTCGGGTTCCGGGCCATGGCCGACGAGCGGGGGCGGCACGGAACCGAATTGCTGCTTTTCTCGAATGGAAACGTCAGCTAGATTTCGTTCAGTGAAGGAATGCCCACCATCGACCCGCGAACCGGATTTGAAACCCACATCACCGGTCCCGTCGTCACCGACGAACAACGGGAGGCTGGCGCCCGTGCCAACGCCCGAAGAGCGGCGGCAATCCGTGAATTCCTTGCGCCAACTGAGCAAGGGGAACATCCTTCGCCTGATGGGTGGGCTTCCCTTGTTGCCCGACGAGCCGAAGAGCGAGGACTCCCGCTGATCCCCCTGTCCCTGCTGGGGATCGAGATCGACGAGGACGGGTTCGACTCCACCGACTTTCTGGAGCCACTGACACCGGGCGCGGAGGCGATGCCCTACCTCGACCGCGAACATGGCGTCGTTTACAAGCTCTTCGACCTGCGCATCGATGGGGACGAGGATTATATCGGAAAGAAGTTGATCGCCCGCCGTGAAGAAGATGGATGGGATGTCACCCAGACCGGAGCGACCCTTTTCGAATCCATCGAGAAACTGGCCGTACTCCACTCTGCCGGGGCGCTGCCGACCGAGATTGTTGGTATGGGGGCGCAAGACGCCTTTGGATATCTCATTATCAAACAGCCCCTCGCGCGCAAGATCGACGTAAACCCCACGAGTCGCGCCCAGGCCGCCAGCGCATTGGGCAGCGTCCTGGTTCCGTCCCGAGTTGGTTTGCGGGGCGAGATCCGATTGTTTTGGCACGAGGGCAAGGCCTGGTTTCTTGGCGACCTGCACCCCGGCAACATCATGGGCGATGCTCATGGCGCTCCCGCCATCATCGATGCACTGATCGGCGAGGTGCCCGAGATCCTGATCCGGGATCTTCCCGAACTCGGCTTGGCTGTGGCAGAGGCTAAGCAAAAAGTCGAACCTGTCGACGATGGCCAGAGCGATCTATTCGATTAGTTCGAAATCGGAAACAACTGAGGAGATGAGGGTTCTCCCGCGGTCAGATGGAAATCCGGTCCAACCAGTTCCCGGACGCGAAACGCGGAAGTCCGTACCCGGCACGAATACTGCATCCCCGGCGACTGTACAGGGTTGAATCACGGACCCTACCCTCTTTGGTCCCGCATCCCGCCGCCTGTTGTCGCCCGATGAACTCGATGTCTCCACATCCGCGAGCCGCTCACCGCGATGCCGCCCCTGTGATCGGTCTTTACGCGGTCCGGGATTTCCGCTTCATTGTCTGCCCATGACCGTGCCCGCCAGCCCCCGACCCGGGTCACCCCTCTCCGCGGCTATCCTCGTCGCCGCGGCGATCTTCGCTTTTCCCACTGGTAAGGTCTTTGGTCAGGCGGACTACAAACGTTTTTTTGATGAGGAGAATGTCCCCGCGGTGCGGGAGCTGTTCCAGGCGGGGCGCTACGATATCTGTCTCCAGGTCTGTCGGCTCGCCGATCAGCGGGGCCAGCCGGCGGTGGATTGGCGGGTGATCAAGTTCGAGTCCCTCGCGGCGATGGGGCAGATCGAGGAGGCGCTGGAGGAGGCGGAAAAGCTGCCCATCTCGTATCCCGACCACATCCCGGCGCTGATGGCGGCGCACGATCTGTTTGTTTCGGCGGGGAGGAAAGAACTCGCCGCGGACATGCTGCGCCTGGTGAACACGGCGGCGTTGAAGCTGAAGCGCGAGGAGCGGGGCGGTCTCACCCAAGTGGCGCTGGGCCGCGCGGCCCTGGCATTGGGGGCGGACCCCGGCACGGTGATGGAGCAGTATTTTGATCCGGTGAAAAACCAGAAGCCGAAGTCGAAGGACGACATCCCGGCGGGTCTCATCGACGCCCATCTCGCGGCCGGTCGTCTGGCGCTATCGAAGTCGGATTATCAGCGGGCGGCGGAGGAGTTCAACGCGGCACTGAAGTTTGCCCCGAATCATCCCGATATCCGCTACGGGCTGGCGGAGGCGTTCGCGCCGAGTGATGCCAAGATCGCCAGCGGTCACCTGGAACGGGCGCTGGAGGCGAACCCCATCCATGCCCCAAGTCTGTTGAGCCAGGCGGAGACGATGATCAACGCGGAGGAATATGCGGGGGCGGAGGAGCGCATCCGGCTGGTGCAGTCGGTGAACGCGCGTCATCCGCTGGCATGGGCCTACCAGGCGGCCATCGCCAATCTGGCTCGGGCAGATGAGGCCGGCTTCCAGGCGGCGCGGGAAAAGGCGCTGGAGATCTGGGCGGAGAATCCGGAGGTGGATCACACCATCGGTCGGGTATTGTCGCGGAATTATCGCTTTCAGGAGGGGGCGGCTCGGCAGCGGGCGGCTCTGGAATTTGATCCGGACTATCTCCCGGCCCGGCTCCAACTGGCGCACGATCTCCTGCGCATCGGCGACGAGGACGCGGCCTTCGCCCTGGCGGAGGAGGTGGGTAAGAAGGACGAGTACAACGTGCTGGCCTACAACCTCACGGTGTTACGGGATGAGCTGGCGAGTTATGAGACCATCGCGTCGCCGGATTTCACCATCCGGATGCCGGCGAACGAGGCGGAGATCTACGGTGATCGCGCGCTGGAGTTGCTGACCGAAGCCAAGGAAGTACTCTGCGCAAAGTACGGACTCGAACTGGAGCGCCCGGTGCTGGTGGAGTTCTTTCCGCACCAGCAGGATTTCGCTATCCGCACCTTCGGCAATCTCGGTGGCGCCGGAATTCTCGGCGCCTGCTTCGGCACCGTGGTCACGATGAACAGTCCGGGCGGGCTGGCCCACGCAAAGAACAACTGGGAGGCCACGCTCTGGCACGAGTTCTGTCACGTCGTCACCCTGACGGTCACCCACAACAAGATGCCGCGCTGGCTCAGCGAGGGCATTTCCGTCTATGAAGAAGTCGAGCGGGACCCCACCTGGGGGCAGAAGATGGAGCAGGATCCGCGGCGGATGATTCTCGAAGAGGATGCGCTGACGCCGATCGGCGAGTTGAGCGGCGCCTTTCTGCATCCGGCGAGCGGTGAGCACCTCATGTTCGCCTACTATCAATCGATGCTGGTGGTGGAATACCTGATCGACAATTACGGCATGGAGAGTTTTCAGAAGATCCTCACAGATCTCGGCGATGGCGTGCTCATCAACGATGCCATTGCGCGACATACCGAGGACCTCGGAACGTTGGAAGAAAAGTTCCGCGACCACGTCACCAACCTTGCGGAAAACCTGGCGCCGGGAGTCGATTGGACTCGCCCGCCGCCGGAGGTGGTGGATTCCCGCGATGCCGAGGCGGTGAAAGAATACGCACTTGGACGTCCCAACAGTCTCTGGGCCTGGCACACGCTGACTCAACATTGGCTGGCACATGAGAAGTGGGAAGAAGCGATCGCCGCCGCCGACAACTACATCGCGCTCTATCCGGACAACACGCATGGCGGCGGAGGATATGCGCTCAAGGCGCGGGCCTGGCGTGCTCTCGGAAATCGGGAGCGGGAAGCGGAAACGCTGCGGGAACTCGCGGAACGCTCGGCCGAGGCCTACACCGCCTACACACGGCTTCTTGAACTTGACCTTGAGGAGGAAAACTGGGACGAGCTCCTGAACACAGCCAAGCGGACCAAGGCCATCAACCCTTTCCTCAAGCACGCCCACTATTGTCGGGGCTGCGCCCATGAGGCGAAGGCGGAGCGCGATTCCGCGGTGAAGTCTTTCGAGAAACTGCTCGCGTTGAAGCCGGTGAACCCGAGCGAGGTGCGCTTCCGTCTCGCCCGACTGTTGCGGACGGAGGATGAGGAGCGGGCGCGGCGTTACCTGCTGGATTCGCTGGCCGAGGCGCCACGCTATCGCGAGGCGCACCAGTTGCTGCTGAAATTCGATGAGCCGGAAGAAGCGAAATCAGATGGATCGAAGCCAAGTCCGTTCAAGGAACTATCAGCGGAGAAAGATCCGAAGGCGGATCCCTCCGGCGGTGGAGTCACGAAGCCCAGGGAGGATCCATTCGGAGGCGGGGGTTTGCCGACCGAGGCGACGGAGTCCCGGGGAACCGAGTCCAAGAGCGAGGAGGCGCCGAAGAATCCCTGACCATGAAGCTGGCCGTTGCTGACCTTCGCCTTTCCATGCGTCTGCTCTCCTCCGGCGCGGTCCTGGCGCTGCCCCTGCTGCTGTTCGCCCAGGACAGCGGGGGGACGAAGTACAAGCCGACTTGGTTCGGGATCACCGACGGCGAGGTGCCGGAGGATCCGCGCGACTGGGGGCGCGGGCAGCACTACGACTTTCCCAGTTGGGAGGTAAGCCAGGAGCTGCCGAACGATGTATTCACTTTTGCGCGGCTGCGCTACAATTCGGGAACCTGGATGGAGCGACGCTCCAAGTGGCTGATCGATTATCCGGACAGCGAGCTGAATTTTTCCTACCGGCTCAATCAATTGACCTCGCTGGAGGTGAGCCCGCTCAGCGCCGTGGTCGATATCGACGCGGAGCAGATGCGCCACTATCCCTTCATCTACATGATCGAGCCCGGCGAAATCTGGATCACCGACGAGCAGGCGAAAACCCTCCGCGATTACCTGCTAAACGGGGGTTTCATCATGGTGGACGATTTCTGGGGCATCTATGAGTGGAACAATTTTTACCGCGCGTTGAAGCAGATTTTTCCCGACCGGGAGCCGGTGGATCTGGAGTTGGACCATCCCATCTTTCACGCGGTGTTCGATCTCGATCTGAAACCGCAGATCCCCGCGGTGGGCATGGCGATGATGGGGCGGGAGCAGGGCATCACCTATGAGTGGAACAAGCCCGGGTCCGAGACCGCTCACTACCGCGCCGTCTATGATGACGCGGGCCGGATGTGCATGATCATCTGTTGGAATACCGATCTTGGCGACGGGTGGGAGGAAGAGGGGACCGATCCCTGGTATTTCCGCGAGTTTTCCGAGAAATACGCCTACCCGCTGGGCATCAACATCATTTTCTATGCGATGACGCACTGAGAGCGAGGCCCGCGATTCGCTTGCCCCGCGATATTTTTTCAACGATCACCGACTTTCCCATGAGCAATCCGCCACCCATTCCCGCCCAGGAAACCCGTCCCGACTTCGAGCTTGAGCGGGAGATGACCGAGAAGCTGAAAGACGCGCGGGCTCAGATCGGCAAGGAGCTTTCCAAAGTCATCGTCGGGCAGGAAGAGGTGGTCGATCAATTGCTGGTGGCCCTGCTCTCGGGCGGGCATTGCCTCATCACCGGGGCGCCGGGTCTGGCGAAGACGCTGCTGGTCTCCACGCTGTCGAAGGTGTTTGACCTCAGCTTCCACCGCATCCAGTTCACCCCCGACCTGATGCCCTCGGACATCACCGGCACGGAGATCCTCGAGGAGTCGGCCGCCGGACAGCGCGAGTTGGTGTTCTCCAAAGGCCCCATCTTCGCCAACATCATCCTCGCCGACGAGATCAACCGCACCCCGCCGAAGACGCAGGCCGCGCTGCTGGAGGCGATGCAGGAAAAGCAGGTGTCGGTGGCCGGGCAGACGATGAAGCTCGACGCGCCCTTCTTTGTGTTGGCTACGCAGAATCCCATCGAGATGGAGGGCACCTACCCGCTGCCCGAGGCGCAGTTGGATCGTTTCATGCTCAACATCGTCATCGACTACCTGTCCGAGGACGACGAGGTGGAGGTGGTGCGGCGCACCACCGCCGGGCCGGGCGAGCCCGTGGAGCGGTTGTTCAGCGGCGAGGATTTGCTCAAGTGTCACCAGGTGATCCGGCGGGTGCCGGTGGCTGACGAGGTTGTGCGTTATGCGGTGCGTCTCGCGGCAGCCTCGCGCCCAAGCCAGGCGGGCACGCCGGATTTCGTCAACGAGTGGGTCAACTGGGGCGCCGGAACCCGTGCCAGCCAGTTCCTCGTGTTGGGAGGGAAGACGCGGGCGCTGCTCGCCGGTCGCGCCCATGTGACCTTCGATGACATTCGCGCGCTCGCGGGACCGGTGCTGCGCCATCGGGTGCTCATCAACTACCGGGCCGAAGCCGAGGGGGTCACCGTGGACAGTGTGATCACCAAGCTGATCGACAGCGTGCCCGAGAGAAAGAGTGGCAAGATGTGACCGCGCCCGCTACCGCCAGCCAGCCATGACCAACGACATCCGTCCGAATCCGGCGCCGACTTCCACAGCGCGGCCGTCCCTGATCCGCCAGGTGGGGGCCATCTGCGGGATGATGCTGGCATTCTACTTTCTGCTGTTTCCCCTGCCGGTGATCGCCGCCGATGCCGCCGGGATTTCGATCCGGCAGAAAACCGATGTCGGCAAAGTCATCACCGCGCCGCTGGTCTGGACCGCGGAGCATCTGCCCCCCTACAAAGCCTACCTCGAGACCTCGCGCCGACTCATCGGCATGCTCTACACGGTCGCCTGAGCCTACGTTACCCAATGGCCATGTCCTCCGCGCCCAAGACATCGCTCATCGATCCCGCGACCCTGATGCGGATCAAATCGCTCGAGATGCGTGCGCGAGTGGTGGTGGAGGGATTCTGGAAAGGGCTGCACAAGTCCCCCTACCACGGCTTTTCCGTGGAGTTCAGCGAATACCGTCCCTACACCAAGGGAGACGATCCCCGTTTCATCGATTGGAAGGTGGTGGCGCGGAGCGACCGGGTCTTCATCAAGAAATTCGAGGACGAGACCAATCTCCGCTGCACCCTGCTGGTCGATCAGAGCCAATCGATGGGTTACGGCTCCGGCGGCCACAGCAAGGCGGCATACGCGGCGACGCTGGCGGCGACGCTGGCCTATTTTCTGATGGGGCAGGGTGACGCGGTGGGGCTGGCGACCTTCGATGAAAAGCCCGATCAAGCCATCCCGGCCAGGAACCGGCCCGGGCATCTGCGTCGCCTGATGATGCGTCTGGAGCAAGCCCCAAGGGGGCGGGGCACCGACCTCATCGCGCCGCTCAAGGCGATCTCCGAGCTAATCACCCGGCGCGGCGTTTTCGTCCTCATCTCCGATCTCCTGGCGCCGATCGAGCAACTGGAGACGCATCTCGGCTACCTCGCGGCCGCGGGTCACGATCTCGTCATTTTCCACACCCTGGATCGCGCCGAGTTGGAGTTCACCTTCGAGAAAGCCACCCATTTCCGGGATGTCGAAACGGGCGAGGATCTCTACATCGACCCCGAGGCGGCCCGGTCCGGATATCTGAAAAAACTCAACGCCCATCTCGACGCCTTGCGCGGGATCTGCGACCGGAACCGCATTGATTACCGGATCGTCCCCACCGACGAGCCCCTTGAGCTTTCGCTTTTTGATTTCATCCGCAACCGCAAGGATGCCGGCATGATGCCCGCCCGGGCGCTGAATCGTTCGTGATGCCGTTCCGCACCCCCGCCTTTCCGTGAGTTTCCTCTTTCCCCTCTATCTCCTCGGCGCGGCGGCAATCGCCATACCCATCCTGCTGCACCTGAGGCGGCGTCCGCCGAAAGAACACCAGACTTTCAGCTCGCTGATGTTTCTGGAGAAATCGCCGGAGCGACTCACCCGGAGAACGAAGATCGAGCGTTGGCTGCTGCTGGCCTTGCGATGCCTCGCGCTGATCCTGTTGGCGCTGATGTTCGGCCGACCTTTTTTGAAGTCCTCCCAACTGCCCCTCGCCGATGGCGTCGGTGACCGGGTGGTGGTGATGATCGACACGAGTGCCTCGATGCGGCGCGAGGGGCTGTGGCCCCGGGCACTGGCGGCGGCGAGAGAGGCGTTGGCGTCGACGGGTCCGGGGGATCAGGTGGCCTTGGCAAGATTCGACGACCAGTTTGTGGTGGAGCGGACGTTCGACACCCTCGCCGCTTTACCGGGCGCGGCGCGCGCCGACATGATCGATGAGCTTTTCAGCGAGGATGATGAGGGACTTCCGGGTTGGCGGGCCACACGGCTGGGCGAGGCGCTCACCGAGGCCGCCGATCTGCTCGCGGACGCCAATGCGGAGCGCGAGGTCGAGGTGCAGCGTGTCGTGGTGATCAGTGATTTCCAGGAGGGAGCTGATCGGGACTCCCTCAACCGCTACGCCTGGCCGGAGAATGTCCGGGTGCGTCCCGTGGTGATCGGTGGCGACGGCGAAGCGACCGACAATCTGGCGCTGCATCTCGTCGCCGCCAGTCAGGAGGAGGAATCCGAAGAGGCCGACCGCGAGCAAAGCGGCATACAGCCACCCCGTCGCAGGGTGCGCGTGACCAACAGTCGCGAGAGCAAGGCGGAGACATTTTCCCTCGCTTGGCAGGGGATGCCGGAGACGAGAATCGAGGGATTTCTCCCCGCGGGAGCCAGTCGGGTGACTCCGGTGCCGCCGCGGGCGGATGAATCCATCGACGGGATCCTGGAAGTCGGCGGCGACGCGCACCCTTTCGACAATCGCGTCCACATCGCCCGCGCCCAGCCGCGTCCGGTCCGGCTCGTCTACGTGGGTGACGACGCCTCGGCCGCAGATGTCGGTTCGCCCCTGTTCTACCTGAGTCGGGCCATGCACAGGACACCGGTGATCGATCCGTCGATCACCGGCCATACCTTCGACGCCATCTCCGGTGATGATACGCCGCTGGACAGCGCGCGGGTGGCGGTGATCCGGCTTGGGGAGAAGACGCCCGAGGTGGTGGTCGCCCGCCTGGCGGAGTTTGCGGACGCGGGGAATCTGGTCATCGGTGTCGTTAGCGAAGGGGCGGAGGCCGGCGCGCTGAAGACGCTGACCGGCATCGACCAACTGGAGCTGGTGGAGGCCGAGGTGAAAGAGTATGCGATGCTGGCGGGGATCGACTTCGAGCATCCGGTGCTGGAGCCCTTTGCCCAGGCGCAGATCCGCGATTTCACCAAGATACACACCTGGAGGCATCGGGACCTGACCCTCCCCGAGGGTGTCGACACCGACAAGGCGCGGGTGTTGGCGCGATTCGACAGCGGCGCGCCGGCGTGGCTGGAGGTGCCGCGGGGAGAAGACGGCGGGCGGGTGTTTCTTTTTCTGTCCGGCTGGGAACCCAGGGAAAGCCAACTGGCGCTCTCATCGAAATTCGTTCCGCTCCTCTATGGCCTGCTGGGGCGGGCGGGGTTTTCCGCCGTGGCTGAGCCTACCCGTTACGTGGGCGACCCCTTGCCCCTGCCCGGCAACGAGTCGGTAGTCACCGTGACGCTTCCTGGCGGAGATTCGGTCACTCCGGAGCCGGGCGCGGAACAGTTCACCGGGACGGATGCTCCCGGATTCTACACCGTTCGGTCACGCGACGCGCTGGATCAGGAGCAGGCCCGCGTCCACGCCATCAATCTGCCGCCCGATGAGAGCCGGGTCGATCCCGTGGATCCGGCGGTGGCGCTGGGGGAATTCGGCATTCCGGTCGAGACCGCCGTGGCCACTTCCGGTGCTAAGACCGCCGATGGCGAGGAACTCAGCGAGAGCCAGCGACGCCGGATCGAAGCCGCTGACAAGGAGCAGAACCAAAAGCTCTGGAAATGGCTGCTGGTCGCGGTGCTGGCCATTCTCGTGATCGAGACCTGGCTGGCGGGACGGCGGGGCCGGGATGTGGGCGTGGCCACCTCATAGCCCGATTGACACTCGGTTAAGCAAGGTGGCATGGACTTCCCAGCCCATAGGCGTCAGGACAAGAAGATCCACGGTATTTACAAAATATTGATAATCAATTCTTTCTGATAAACAACGCTTGGCATCGAGAGGCTGACAAACGCCACGGGTTCCAGCGACGGCGCCACCAACCAGCACGGTCTGCGCCGCGCCCAGAACCATTTCCAACTCGTCTTCGACCTGCTCGGCGGCAGATGGCTGCATGCCCAGAGCGATCCCTACCGGCGCTGCGACCGCAGTGCCGCCGCCAGGCGCACCGCAGCAACCCCCCACCACATTGGCATGGCCGGTGCCGAGCGATCTTCTCAAACAGGCAGCGTGAGATCGAGGTATTTCTGCTTCACGCGGATGCCACCGGTGACGAGGAATTCGATTTCGTTCTCTCCCTTTCTTACCAGCTCCCGCGGGACGTGGAAGCAGGCGAACTCTTCGGGTTCCCCGAGCCAGACCTCGTAGGGATGGTTGATCGGCTTGGCGACAAAAGGCGCCCTCTTCAGCGCCTGACCATTGAGCTTTACCTCGATGGCGCGGTCGGAGATATCCTCGGGCGACCGAAAGCGGAGCAGGCCGTCCTTTTGGTGATGCGGCGTCGGGGAAGCCAGCAGGGTGAAACGGTGCGGCTGGTTGCGGTTGATGAGGGCTGGCAGCTGTTTGCGATCACCAAGCACGGGATCGTTGCGGCCTTCGCTGAGAAAGTAGCAGTGCGGCTGACGGGCCACGAAATCCGGATCGGCGACTTCTTTCAACACATGGAAAGGCGGTTCGTGAAAGGGACCGAGTTCGGGCAAGCTGTGCTCGCGGTAGTAGGCGAAGTTGAAAAAACTGACGCCGGTGGCGCCCTGCTCGTAGGCGAGATGGGCGGTGGTGTGAAACTGCGCGTCGGCGGTGCGCAGATAGGACTGGGTACCACTGCCGGATATCGCTTTGCCGGTCAGGGTGGTGTGCGTCATCTCGACGTATACGGCGGTCTCCGGTGGCACAATGCCGCGCACTCTCGCCACGGAGTCGTCCTGCATCGTGAAGTAAGAGTAGGACAGGTTGATGAAATCGACGCCGGCTTCGCGGGTGAGGGCGGCGAGATCGACGCCCTGGTCGGGATGTATGTCAAGTCGAGCGGGAACACGGACGCCGAGCCAGCGACGTTTCCCGGCAAAGGTCTTGTGATCGAGTGCGCGGCGGATGCGTTTCACGAAGGCGGTGGTGATTTCCCGCCTTTCCTCCTCGCCGGTTCGCTCCGGGGAAAATCGCGACCAGTGTCGGAGAAAGTCGAGCTCCAGCCCGGCGAAGTCGTGACTGGCACAAAGCTCCCCGATCAACCCCGCCATGTGATCGCGCACCTCCGCGTGACGCCAGTCGAAGACGGACTCGTCCCAGCTCCCGGGGTCATCGCCGATCCGGAATCGCCCGTGGTTTTCCCAGTAGAAACGCGACATCGTCTGGTCGGGTCTCCCTTTTTCCAACGCCTCCGCCAGCTTGCGGGTGTGATGGCCATCGTTGAGTCGGTAGGACACAAAGGGAAGGATCCCCCGCTTCACACACTCGTCGGTCAGCGTCTCCACCAGGTCGCCGTCGTCGAGCAGGTAGCGGCCGAAGGCGTGCGGCTTGGTCACGCCGAGCGGCTTCAGGAAATCCTCGTAGTGTTCCCGCGCCGAATAGCGCGCCGATTTCCACCACGGAATCCAACCGAGTCCGGGCTGGAGCAGGTGGGCGTCGGCAGCGGAGGCTTCCCTGATCGTCTGACGCAGATGCTCGTCCGTGAAGCCCTCCCCGGGATCGCGCCAGGGACTGACGCAGGAGGTGATGTTGGTGGTGTCGTTCGAAAACAGCACCCGCGGCGGGGTGATCAAAGAGGGTTGGGTCGCGGACCTGACAGGGTTGAGTCCCACCGCCGTCGCGGCGGCGACCGAGCTTTGCAGAAAACGGCGGCGGCAGGTGTCAGGCATGGGGATCGACCTTGATGTTCAGTGTTTTCGGCAGCGGGTCGGGGTCGAGGTGCGCGGCGTCAATCCCTGTGTCTCTCGCCACGGCGGCGGCCAGTCCGGCGACCTGACCGGTCGTCATCCAGAGCGGCTCCATCCGCAGCACGGACATGGCGATGTGGGTGCTGCAAAGGGCCACCGGCACGAGCAGGTTGTCCAACTTCTCGGGCAGCATGGCGCCGTAGGGCACCTGGCCGGGCTGGGCGGGACCAAAGGCTTTTTTCGGATACCAGAGCACTCCCTCCATCCAGCCATCGACGGCGAAACGGCGGTCGTGACAGGGATGAACATCGAAGGAATGCTCCCCGATGGCGATGGGATGCTCGACCGTCGGCGTGCGGCCGGTCTTGGGATCGATGATGAAATGATGCTGGGTGACGCGGGCGCGCCCGTCGATGCGGCGGCCCTGGCGCACGTAGATCTGCCAGGGCCAATGACCGTGTTGGGGAAACTCGTCGCGATGGAGTCCGGCGGTTTTCCAGAGAGCGCGGGTGTCGCCGGGCACGCGGGGATCGTTCTGCAGGAACCAGGCGTAGCTGGCGGCGTGGTCGATGTGGAATCTCTCGAGCCGGGCGCGGTGGTGGCGCTCCGCTTCCGGCCAGGTCCAGCTGACACCGGGCAGGTTCACACTCGTCATGCGCACGATGGAGCCGTTGAGCTGGAATTTCCGGCGGGCGATCCGGCTGCCGAGGGTGCATTTCGACACGCGCCGGGTGGCGAAATCGTCGAGCAGGGGCAGCAGGTCGGGGAGGTGCTGCTCGTAGGTGTCCGGTTTCTCGAGCGGTACACGTTTCTCCGGATCATCGGTGAAAATCGACCGCGCGCAGAAGGCCTGGATGGCGGGCGAGGCTTCGCCGGTGTCGGGGGTGATGATCTGCTCGCCCTTCTTCCAGTCCATGTAGTGTATGCCGGCCAGCGATTCGCCGTGTTCCTCCCGCCCCTCGCGTCCCACGCGATAGGGCACCCCGGCGGCGGCGGCGAGATCGCCCTCGTAGGTGCCGTCGATGTGGGTGCGGGCGGTGACGGTCAGCGTCCGGCCGTCCGGGGTTTCCAGGACGACCTCGGTGACGCGCGCGGCGTCGGTTTTCACCGACAGCAGGTGATGGCCGCGCAGGAAGGTGAGTTGATCGGCCTCGGCCTCGAGCATGCGGTCGAAAACGCGCTCGGCCACGGACGGTTCGTAGAACCTTCCGTCGTGGATGTATTCCCATTCGGGGGAATTTTCGCCCAGTTCGCGGAGGTAGTCGGCGCGGACGCCGTCGATGAACTCGAGGACGAGTCCGCCGAAAAGTTCCCGTCGCACGGCGTCGGTGGTGCAGAGTCCGCTGGCCGCCATGCCGCCGGCGTTCTTCTTCGGACAGGCCAGCAGGACACGGCAACCGCGCCGGGCGGCCTCGATGGCGGCGGCGAGCCCGCCGGGAGTCGAACCGTAGACGAAGGTGTCGCAGACGAGTGGCGTCGACAGGGTCTTTTCCCCCGCGCTCCGACCCGTGCCCGCGAGCAGGGAGGCAACCCCGGCATGCCGGAGAAAATCACGTCTTTGCATGTTGAGAATGAGGGGGACTGAGTTCGGGAGATCACGCTATTCCGCCACCGTCGCCTCCTGGACCCCGGGAGATTGGTAGGCGCTCTTCACATGGGCCTGAAACTCGAACAGATCTCGCCGCCGGTCGTTCATGGGCGTCACCGAGCCGCTGGCGCGGGAGCGGTAGAGATCGGAAATATCCAGATCCGTCACCAGCAGCGTCTCGATGTTCGGATCGGCCTCGGCCTGGATGCCGTCACGGGCGAACTCGAAATCCGACGGCGTGAACACCGCGGCCCGACCGTAGTGGATATCCATCGCGGGCACATCCGGCAAATTCCCGACCACTCCGGCCGTGGCCACATAGATCTGGTTTTCGATCGCCCGCGCCTGCGCGCAACGGGTCACCCGCAGGTAGCCCTGGCGATTGTCCGTGCAGTAGGGCACGATGAGCAGCTCCACCCCCTGGTCGGCCAGATAGCGCGCCGCCTCGGGAAACTCCACGTCATAGCAGATCAGCACCCCGATCCGCACCTTCGGCGTCTGCACCACGACCAGGGAGTCGCCCCCGGTGATGCCCCACCACGTCCGCTCGCTCGGCGTGATGTGCAGCTTCGGCTGGGACACGTGCGTGCCGTCCGGCCGGAAAATCATCGACACATTGTGCAGTCGTCCATCCGGCTGAGCCACCGGATGCGAGCCCGCCACCAGGTAGATGCCCTGCTCCCGCGCCAACGAAGCCATCAACCGCACAAACTGGGCCGTGAACTCCGCCAGCTTCCGTATCCCCTCCCGCGATCCCATCGTCTCCAGCGCCGATAGCAACTGCACCGAGAGAAACTCCGGAAACACCACGATCTCCGCGTTGTAATCCTCCCCCGCCGTCTCCGCGAAATACCGCACCTGGGCCGCGAACTCGTCGAAATCCGCGATGCGCCTCATCTGATACTGCACACAGGCCACCCGCACCTTGCGCTCCTCCTCCTCGTCCACCTGATAGTCCGGATTCAACCACTCGATCAGCGACGCGTGATTCCCGCTGCGGGGATCGCGGATGTAGTTCGGCATGATGCCCCGGACCACAAAGCCCTCCCGCAGCTGAAAACCCAGCACCGGATCCTTGATCCGCCCGTCCTGCACCCCCCACACGTACTCCTCCGGCGTCAGCTCCGACGCGTACTCCGAGTATCGCCAAAGCCGACCACCCCCCAGGATGCGGCGCAGATTCAGCCGACGGCAGAGATCACGCCGCGTCGCGTAGAGGATCTTGCCGATCCCCCGGCCCCGGCAATCCGGGTCCACATACACATCCGCACCGTAGAGCGTGTCCCCCTGCGGGTCGTGATTGTAAAAATAGCCGTCGTCCGTGATCCCGTAGTAGGTGTGGTGACGCAGCGGATCATGCCCCAGATCCACGATCAGGCTCGAGGCCACTCCCACGATCTGGCCCGCCGATTCCGCCACCAACTGCCCCTCCTCGAACACCCGCTGATGACTCGCCAGCTGGTCCTCCTGCCACGCCTCGTCCGTCTCCATCATCTGTGGAAAACACCGCCGGTGCAGAGCGATCATCGTCGGAATGTCCGCCTCCGTCGGGTTCCTCACCATCACCGCGCCGGTCGGCGTTTCAAAGACCTGGGGTTGCATCATGATGCGCCCACCCTCAGGGAAAAAACCGCCGCCCGCAATCGACTCATCCCGGTTGCGGGAAGATCGCCCACCAGGTCAAGACCCGTTTCAGACAGCATTCCGTGACCACAAGGAGGTTGCCTCATTTCCAAAAAGTGCGACAATCCGTGGCTCGGAGCGCGATTCTGGTGACCGGTTCTCATACCATCGTCCCTCGCGTATCCACCCCATTTTCAACCCGTTTTCGATCTTCGGCGCCAAAGCCGGACTCATCAACCATGAACACACGCATCCCCTTTGACCGGGTCAACTGGACATCCAGCATCTTCCTGACCGTCACCTTCTTCACCGCCATCATCGGCACCCCGATCTACTTCATCAAATTCGGAGTCGATCCCTTCCAGATCGCCCTGTTCTGCGTCTACTTTTTCCTCACCGGCATCAGCATCACCCTCGGTTACCACCGCCTCTTCGCCCACCGCGCCTTCAAGGCCCGGACCCCGGTGAAGCTCGGCACCCTCATTTTCGGCGCTTGCGCCTTCGAGGACTCCGCCCTCGACTGGTCCTCCGACCACCGCACCCACCACAAACACGTCGACGAGCCCGATGATCCCTACGACATCTCCAAAGGCTTCTTCTGGGCGCACATGGGCTGGATCTTTTTCAAACTCTACCCCCGCCCCCTCGCCAACGTCGGCGACCTGAAAAAGGATCCCCTCGTCATGTGGCAACACCGCTGGCACCGCCAGCTTGGCATGCTCTTCGGTCTCCTCCTGCCCGCCGTCATCGGCCTCATCTGGAACGGCGGCGTCGGCGCGCTCGGCGGCTTCCTCATCGCCGGTGTCACCCGAGTTGTCGCCGTGCAACACTGCACTTTCCTCATCAACTCCCTCTGCCACACCATGGGACGCCGTCCCTACGACTCCCGCACCAGCGCCCGCGACAGCTTCCTGATGGCGCTCTTCACCTTCGGCGAGGGCTACCACAACTACCACCACTCCTTCCAGCACGACTACCGCAACGGCGTCAAGAAATGGCAGTTCGATCCCACCAAGTGGAGCATCTGGACCCTGAGCAAACTCGGGCTCGTCACCGACCTGCGCCGCGTGCCCAATGAGAAAATCCTCCTCGCCGAGATGCGCGAGACCCGTCGCCAGGCCGAGCTGCGCCTCGCCGAACTCGAGGCCGCCCGCGCCAGCCGGGCCGACGACTCCTGCCCCACCTGGCAGGGTGCCATCGAAGCCGCGCAGGAAATGGCCGAGCGCTTCGCGAAAAACTACGCCGAGCTGGAAGCCGCCGCCACCGAGGGTGTCCGCGTCTCCCGCAAAGTCCTCGCCCGCTGGAAAGCCGAGGCCGCCGAGTACCTCGACCAACTCGCCGCCATGGACCGCTTCTCTCAGGACGGTGCCGCTCCCGCCGCCGCCTGATCTCCGCGCACGAGCCGCGAGCCCCCCCTTTCCCAACCCAGGGTATCACACTCTGGGCGGGAGAACCGCGCCCATGAAATATCCTTCCTCCGGCAGCCTCGCTGCGATCATGATCCTTTGCGCGTCGTCCGCCCGCGCCCAGGTCGAAGTCTTTGCCGGCGCCCCGGCAACCACCCCGATCAGTGAACCCTTCAGCGTCGACTTTGACTCGCGGGGCACCGCCTACGGAGTCGAGTTCACCAAAGCAAACCGCATTTTCCGTGTCATCGACGGACAGGTGGAGGTCGTTGCCGGAGTGAAGCACAATTTCGAAAAGAACAAGCTTCCGCCCGGCGCCGACGTGAAGGACGGGACGAATCCGCTCGTGGCGGTGTTCAGCGGCATGCACGATATCCAGATCACCGGGGACGACACCGCCATCATCGGTGATTCGTTCAACCATCGGGTCCGTCTCCTCAATCTGAAAACAGGTGAAGTGAGCACCATCGCCGGCACGGGAGAGAAGGGCTTCGGCGGTGATGACGGCCCGGCCACAGCCGGTAAATTCAATATCACCATGACCGCCTCCCTCTCGCCGGACGGAAAACGCGTCTACATCGCCGACATCGGCAATCATCGCACCCGCGAGCTGGATCTCGCCACCGGGCAGCTCACGACAGTCGCCGGCAACGGGGAGAACGGCCTCCCGATAGATGGCGCCCCCGCCCTGGAAGCCACCATGGGCGACACCCGGGCGGTTTGTCAGGCGGAGAACGGCACCCTCTATGTGCTGCTGCGGGGAGGCAACGCGCTCGTCGAGGTGAAGGACGGAACGGTCCGTACCGTTGTGAATCGTGCCGGGAAAAAAGGCTATAGCGGTGACGGCGGTCCCGCCATCGAGGCAACCATGAACGGTCCGAAATACGTCGCCATGGACCGCCAGGGACGCGTCCTCATCGCCGACGCGGAAAATCACTGCATCCGCCGCTACGATCCGGTAACGGAAAGGATCGAGCTCATCGCGGGACAGCCCCTGGCGGCATCGGACGGAGTTGGCGATTCTTTCCTCACCACCGGCCTGCGTCGTCCGCATGGGGTCCGCATCGGTCCCGATGGAATGATCTACGTCTGCGACACCTACAACCATCGTATCCTCCGGGCGCCCTACGGGGAGTGAAGGGGATCTCGTATATCCTCGGTGTCACCCATGCCAAGCCATGGACGGCAGGGCGCGAAGCGGCTGCAGGAATCGCTTTTTCAACCCCGCCGTTCCATCAGTGTGCCTGGGAGAAGGAGTCGGAAGGCGTTTAGAATCAATCCGTCACCGACCGATTTCTCTCGGCAGAACCGACTCCACCAGACGAACTATTGTCAAGAAATGCTGCCTGACCCCTATCGGCAGAGCCTGATCCGTATCGGCAGAGCCCTGCGACGGTGCCGGAGGAAAGCGTGCTTGGGACTTTGGGGGCGCCGGGAAGTGAATTTATCACTATCGGAAGAATTTTCTTTCAAGCTGTACTTGAAGTGGATACTCTTTCGATCCAAAAGCCTTTAAAAACAATCTGCCACTTTGACGAATTCACCCAATCCACAGCTCTGCAGCGTGTTGCTCGGCTTTTTCGTATTAATGTTGAATGCGTGCGAGAGGAAAAGCGAAGCAGGTGTTCACGCCGGTTCCGTTGAACCAACTTTTAGTAAGGTAGTTGATGATGAATATAATCGTGGAAAATTGAAGTTAGACCTGCTTGCGAATGAATCCAGTCGAGAATTGGTGTCCTTTATAAAAAGACAAAGGAACTTTGTGGCTAAAAACTCTGAACTGCAAAGGTTGCACGAGAGTATTGTGCGATCAGTGCCGCTGAGTGGTCTGGGTGGCGGTGCTTTCGATCAGATAAGAGCTGAGGAAAAGAGACTCTTGCAAGATATTGCTTCTTTTGAATCTGAACTCAACGACTTCCTTGGGGCATGGATTATACGAAGCAGGGAGATCAATCTTGAGTATTTTAACGATGCTGCCGCTAATAGTTATGCCGAAAAAATCGATGGAAGTGCGTTCGTTTCTTTTCGAGTTGAGCAGTATGTTGGGGAGCGTGCCGTCGGGAAATTTGTTGAGGTTTTGTACGGCTCTCCGTCGGTCGAACAGATTGCAGTGATTTCGGGTAAGCCGATTGCCTCCTTTGCCGATGGGGAATTGTTTGTGGGCGCAATCTACGAAGACGGCTTGTTCGAATTCGATCAAAACGGGAAAAACCGGCGCCTGCGGCACTACCGAACTATCATTGGTAAAGAATAGCGCTAACGCACCACTCGTTGTGTCGCGATGCTATGAACCGGAGACATAGGTAACAGATTGACCGGGGACATGGGTAACAGCAGAAGGGGCGGATCATGCCCTGGAACAGCGCTACCCTGATGGAACAAAAGACACCGATTCGTGGTCCTCGCCGAGGCGGGAGACCGAAGCATCAGCGAGCTGTGCGAGCAGTTCGGGATATCTCGCAAGACTGGCCACAAATGGCTGAAGCGGGCCCTGCCGAAACGGGTCAGCCATCAAATCTTGACACTTCTACGCCTTTTCGGGATCTGCCGTAAGCGGAGTAAACGCACCCCTTGGTGAATGCTGGCCGGTTAGTCGAATCGGGCCACGTTCTGGGAATGCACAAGAATACCAAATCCATTCCGTGGCGGGTTGCCGAAGTGACCTTCGTCGAGATCGAGATCTCCCACCCCACCGATAGACAACTGCGTGTCGAGTTCGAGTGCGGTCTGCGCATTGTCATTGCCAGCGAGGGGCAGATTTAATTGGCTACTAGTTTAGGCAAGGTCCGAAGAATCACTATGGCTCGGCGTCGAGCCCTTTATCAACCCCTCTTTACTCCGTTTATAGAGAGACCTTTCCACTCTAAAGAGAAATGCAATTTGCCAGAGTGCGATAGCGAGAACGATCAAACCAATCCAGAAGGCTGCGCGGGAATAGGGATCAATGAGCGATTCGGGCGAATGGCGGCATTTGCTTATTAGCAAAGAGATTGCCGTGATCATCGCGAAGTGGGCAACTGCCCACCGGTAGCTCAGATAGCCATCAATCTTTTCCCCCGAATTTGATTCATAGCGCCACAATAAAAACAGCGCATAAGGGTCGCTATACGAAAGAAAAGCCAGCCACTCTCGCACCCGCTTAACGAAATCTGGGGAGCCCTTTTTTCCCGGTTTCTTTGGGCGTTCCACAGCCGGCGCTGATAAGCCAAGGTAAAATGCGATACAATCGATTATTGCCCAGGACGCAATTCGGTAGATGGAGTAAACTAAAAACCCAACCACACCAATCCCGGTCAATGCGATGATTGGATTTTCCGTTCCGAAGACAAATATTGGCTTGGGATTGGCTATACTCAATAAACTCACTGCCGTAACAACGAACCCACTCAAGAGATGCCGAATCGCTTGCTCTGTTGTGTGAAAAATTGAAGTCAATTGATCGGCTTTCATAAGATTGAACAAAAACTCTGGGCGCTCCAGATACCGGATTCACCCGACATCTGGAACCAACCAGAGTCAATAGGGTTTTCGCCGCCTTCACGGCATACGGATGCACAGCCGGATCGCCTGTCCTGCCGGGGGCGGGACCGGCAGGGGTCAGACCTGCAGGCAGGGGTCAGTCGTGAATTGTTGACAATTGGCGCAGCAGTCGGGGCATGAGTAAAAAACTCTCAACACTCGCCCCCGCCCCCCAAGAAAAACAGGGTATGGTCTCGGACCCAAGCCTGTTGAATCGCGGCTCCTCCAGCCTCTCCCACAGATGGCGAGCGCCTGCAGAAGCGTCGGAAGCCGGTCATGACTTTTCACTGGCGCCTTCCGAAGCGTCGGAAG
>CAYTNL010000071.1:0-34609 GCA_964439145.1 uncultured Verrucomicrobiales bacterium | reverse complement strand
GGCGTGTCCCGCAGTGATCACCCGCTTCGCTCCCAGTCCGACGGGGTTGCTCCACCTGGGGCATGCCTACTCGGCGCTGTTTTCCTATGGCGCGGCGCGGAGAGAGGGCGGGCGTTTTCACCTGAGAATCGAGGACATCGACTTCACGCGTTGTCGGGATGAGTATGAGTCCGGCATTCTCGAGGATCTCGACTGGCTGGGATTGGTTTGGGAAACTCCGGTGAGACGTCAGTCCGAGCATCTCGGGGAATACGCGGCGGTCGCGGAGGGGCTGAGAGAGCGGGGCCTGCTGTATCCCTGTTTCTGCACGCGCGGGGACATCCAGCGAGAGATCGAGCGGGCCGGCGGCGCGCCTCACGGCGCGGAGGGACCGCTTTACCCGGGAATCTGTCGCGGGCTTTCGGAGGGGGAGCGCGAGGAGCGGATCGCGGCGGGCCGGGACTATGCCCTGCGCCTGGACCTGACACGCGCGTTGGAAGAAATCGGCGCGCCGCTCACCTGGCGCGACCGCGGTCGCGGAGAGATCCGCGCGACGCCCGAGTTGTTGGGAGACGCGGTGCTGGCGCGCAAGGACATCGGCACCAGCTATCACCTGGCGGTGGTGTGGGACGACGCGTCACAGGGGATCACGCGAGTGACGCGGGGCATGGATCTGTTCGAGGCGACGCACCTGCACCGGGTATTGCAGGCTCTGCTGGATCTCCCGGTCCCGGAGTATCATCACCACGAGTTGATCCGTGATGAGAGTGGCCGACGGCTCGCGAAACGCGACGAGTCGGAGACGCTGCGATCCCTCCGGGAGGCGGGGCACTCGGCGCGGGCGATTCGGGAGCGGCTCGGATTTGATTTCTGAAATCGCCGACGCCGGTTGCGCCGGGTGGCTTCGTGTGGTTTTCTCGCCGGACTTATGAGCGAAGAAAAAACCAGTATTCAAGACATCAAGATCACCCTGAAGACGGAAAAAGGCGATATCGAGGCGACGATGTTCGCGTCGAAGGTGCCGGTGACGACGGCGAATTTCCTCAACCTGGCGACTCGCGGCTATTACGACGGGATCACCTTTCACCGGGTGATCGCGAATTTCATGATCCAGGGCGGCGATCCGACCGGCACCGGCATGGGTGGTCCGGGCTACAAGTTCGAGGACGAATTTCTCCCGGAACTGAAGCACGATAAACCGGGGATTTTCTCCATGGCCAACGCGGGACCGCGGACCAACGGGAGCCAGTTTTTCATCACCCACGTGGCGACGCCGCATCTCAACGGTCGCCATTCGGTGTTCGGCGAAGTGACGAAAGGCCAGGAGGTGGTCGATAGCATCAAGCAGGGTGACAAGATCACGGGCATCGAGATCCATGACTCCACCGACGCGCTGTTCGCCGATCAGGCGCATCGCATCGAGGAATGGAACGCGAAGCTCGGCTGAGCGATTTGCGATGGAAGAGAATGCCCTCAATTATCAGGTCATCGGTGACGCGTCCGACGTCGCCGAGGACCGGGGGAAAGCCTATCAGGTGGATGGCGTGCAGATCGCCGTCATCCGCCACGGTGGCAGGCTATACGCGATCGACGAGTTCTGCACTCACGCCGACGCTTCGCTGGCTTTTGGTCCGGTGAAGGACGGTTGCGTGGCCTGTCCGTGGCACTACGCCGAGTTTGACCTCGAGACCGGCGAGGCGAAATCGCTGCCGGCGGTGGAGGCGGTGAAGACCTACCCGGTGCGGGAGACGCCCGACGGCAAGATCGAGGTGGCGATCAACGGGTGATCCGATCCGCCGTGGGGGGAGGGCTCAGCGCCGGCCCGGCTTTGGTTTTTCGGCGTCGGGATCGGCTTCCGTGTTGTTGGAGCTTTTGCCGAGGTCCTCGTGCCAGCGGAGGTTGAATGCCCCGTTGCGGAGGACGACGGGGTCCATCAAAGGATTTGGCGGTGTGGGCGCGGGCTCGTCCTCCAGGGCGCCCAGCGGATCGCCGATGCGGCTGCTGAAGCCCCCGAGTTCCGGGGTTTCGGAAAAAATGCAGGAGCCGAGGGGCAGGCAGGCCGCGAGGAGCGCGAGCGGGACAGGGGAGAGACGGGTGAGGCTGGCAGGCATGAGATGGAGGGGCGAACGTTATTCGAAATAGGTGTCGTCGTGAGAATAGGGCGGGGCGCAGCAGCAGAGAAAGCGCAGCGGGGAGGCGGGATCGGCGGTGATCTGATGCCACGCTCCGGGCGGGATGAGGACGCCGTCACCGAGGCCGACCTTACGGGATTCGCCGTCGATTTCCATGGTGCCGGTACCCTCGAGGATGAAGTAGAACTCCTCGGACAGGCGATGGTAGTGGCGCTGGGTGGATCCGGCGGCGGGCACGGCGGCCTCGGCGAGGCTCTGGTTTTCCGCCGGAGCGTTGGCGCGGTCCAGAATGCTCCGGATGGTCGATCCGTCGGCGGTGGTGAAGGGCGCCTGGTCGTCGATCTGCCGGATGATCATGCCGATAGGGGGAGAGGAATGGGTGAAAGAATGGGGACGGAATCGCCGTTGCCGTTCGGCGCGGCAACGCTAGAATGACCTCGCCGATGAGCAACGACAATCTCATGGGAAATCGATCCTCCGCCCCTCCCCCCGAGCCTGATGACCGGAGCGCCCGTCCGGGACTCGGATGCCTGAAGCTCCTCGCCATCTGCGTGGCCAGTGTGATCCTGCTGATCGTCGCGATGGTGCTGTTGATCGATTTCACCGACAGCGGAGATCGGGTGAAGAAGGGGGTGGTCGAGGTGGTGGAGGCCGCGCGCGGTCCCGGGGAGCCCGCCGAGCCGGAGGTGGTGATCAAGGAGGTCGAGAAAATCGTCGAGGTCGAAAAAATCGTGGAGGTTGAGAAAAAAGAACCGTTGCCGACCCGCTACGTGGACAGGCGGACGGTCGACACGGTCCAGCTCTGGAACGGTCTTTCGGTGACCTCGGCGGTGCAGACCGCGCAGGGAGGGCACGCGACCCGGGAGAGGGACCGTGACGAGAGTTTTCAGCTGGCCTTCGAGTTGACCCTCACCATTCCCAAGGCCAACACCAGTCTGGAGGAGTTGGCCAGGCTGAGCCCCGATCTGCCGAAACAGTTGCCCGGTCTGGAGCGCATGCTGCCCACGGCGACGGTGTCCCCGTTTTATCACGCCCTCTACGAGGCCAAGGCGAAGCGGGTGCAGCAGAATCTCACCCGGTTGGACCGCATCTTGTCGCGGCACAATTTCTATGACTGCGAGACGGTGCTGGAGTTGACGCATCCCGAGACCGGGCAGCGCGCGCTCCTGATCCAGAGCGAGATGGATGTGGTCAGCGACGGGTCAGACGGTGATCGCTGGCCGGAGTTGGACGATTACATCTCGATGTCGGACAACTACCGCTACTCCACCAGCTACGCCTGGCCGAAGCGGACCGCGACGCCGAACCCCATGCTGGCGCGCGCGGAGGCGAGGCTGCGGGAAAAGGAGGCGCGCTTCGCGGTGCCGGGTCTGAGCATTGAGGAAAATCGAACCCTTCGGGCCGAGATCGAGGAGCTGACGGTCGCGGTAGGGGAGATGAAGGCGCGCAGTTTTCTCATCGCCGAGGCCGATCCGTTCATCGTGATTCCGCTGAGCATGCTGGGACGTTTCGACGAGACCCCCTTTGGGCCAAAAATCGGCGATTACGCGGTCGTCTTTCACGAGGGGCGCGCGTTTCCGGCGATCGCGGGTGACGCGGGACCGAGCTTCCAGGCCGGCGAGGCTTCGCTGCGTCTGGCCAAGGCCTTGAACGAGCGCGCCGGCGTCTACAGCCGTCCGGAGAGCGATCTCAAGGTGACCTATCTCGTCTTTCCCCAGTCGGCGGAGGAAAAGAAGGGGCCGCCGGATCTCGAGCATTGGCGGGAGACCTGTGCCCGCTTGTTGGATGGGTTGGGTGGATTGGGCGCGGGATACGAGTTGCACCACTGGGAGGATCTCATCGCGAAAAAACTTGGGCAGCAGGCACCCGCTCCACCCGTCGCCGCGCCCGATCCGTCCCCGCGCGAGGTGCGTCCCCTGACCCCGGCCGGGGTCGAGTGATGTCCCGGCATCCGCGCTGAAAGCGGGCGACAAAAAAACCGGCGGGGACGAGCCCCGCCGGTTTCGGTTGATTTTGGGAAAGTTCGGATGACCCGGCTCTCACTTCTCGTCCTTGGCGCGTTCGCGAAGGACTTTGCCGCGCCAGGCGACGGCTTTCTTGACCGCCTGTTCGTAGCCGAGTTTGTCGACCGAGAACTTGCGGTTCACCGCTTTGCCGAGAGACTCGCGGGCGGTCACGGTGATGACCTTGCGCTTTTTGCCGGACTTGTTGGTGTACTCCGTGAGGGAGACGCCCAGGTGGCCGGTGTTGGTTCTCGGGGTGCGCTTGATCTTCCAAAGCGGCTTGGCGAGTTTCGCCATGTCCGCCAGAAGTTCGTCGCGATGCGCCTTGGCTTCTTCCAGGGCCTTCTTCTTGCCTCCGTGGAGACGGTCGCTGAAGAGCTTGGTCTTCAGGACGCCGCCGCGGCGCACGTGCACCTGCCAACCGTGTGTCTTGGTTGAGTCGATGCGTTTGATGTTCTTGACCGACAGCTTGTTGCGCACGCGCTTAGCCGGAGCGGTCTTGCTTTGTGTTCTCTTTTTGGTTGCCATATCCAGGGGTGGGTTGGGGTTGAGAGAGTGGTGGGGGGAAGGGTGCGGGTATGCCTCGGGTTAAGGCTTAGGTTTGTGGTTCCGATTCCGGAGCGGTTCCAGGACTCCGGGGGAAACTCGGCTGGCAAGCCCCCTTAAGATCCGCTCCGGTAGCAACACCGAGGGAGCGGAGCCTGATGGGGGGATGATTGGATGAGATGGCTGGGGAGGGCTGTCAATAGGGATAGATTTCCACATTGCGCGTCAGGTTTCCAGAAAAAAGTTAGCTGCCGAACGAAATCCATGGGTAGCCATGGCAGTGATCGTATTGCCAAGTCGGTTACGATAGTGAGTGGGGACGATGACGTATCGAATGGGGATCTATCCCATCGGCCAGCTCTGAATTTTGCGCGTATCTTTCGAGGGATGGTCGGGATTTTCACCCTTCGAAAGTCAAAGCGCTGTTGCGCACCCATGGCCAGTGGTGTTACAAACTCCCTCCCCTTCGACATTTTCACCGGATGACCGGTGGATTTCGCGCGGATGGGCGGGCCGCGAAGTGATCGAAGGTCCGGAGCTGAACCATTTCCCATGAATCTCGACAGAGCCACTCTCAACTTTCTCAACTCTTTCTCAGATAACTCCAAACTCGAGGGCCAGCGTCTGCATGATGAGGGCGCCGTGGTTCAGATCTTCGGAAACCATCTCATGATACAGGGCAAGGTGGAGGACGGCGGCTGGTCCTGCCGCACCACCCTGCGTCTCCGCGGAAACGAGTGGTCTGGTGAGAGTACGGACCGGGGGGGAGCCGGCAAGGCGGCTCTCTACGCGACCATGTTGGAGCGGGTCTCCAGAAAAGGGGATCTACCCGAGGCGCCCAACGAGGTGGGCGAGAAATCCCTCACCGAGGTCCTCGAGGATCGGAACGGTCGTTCGCTCACCGGTGTTGAGGATGAGTTTGTTGGTAAACTGGAGCGCCGTTTCCGTCGCTTCGAACTGGTGCGGGAGATCTATGATGACGATCTCGTCCGCATTCATCCCCGCTGGCCAGTCGAGGATTTCGAGCCGCTCACGACTCTCTGGCCCGAGGCGCCGAGGGACATCATCGAATTCTGGAACTACGTCTCCTACGCCTTCCGGAAGCGCAATCTGGACTACCCGGAATTCATGGAGGCCATCACCGACGCCTCCTGGGCGGAGGATCGCATGCGGGAGTGGGAGCGGGACCGCGAGATCAGCGAGTGGAAATTCACCGTGGAGTCTTTTGATCGGCGACCACCCGACGACGGGGTGGAGACGGTCGAATTCCGTCTCCGTCTCGGGGGGCGCGAGGCGCGACTCCTCTGGAGACGCCAGGGCGAGGAGACGTTCCGGCGGATCTCCGAGGAGGATGAACTGGAATGGCTGCAGGATCGCTACGGCAATGGCGGTCTGCGCATGGACGCCGCATCGGATCTCATTTGGAGCAAATTCCTCCGCGCCTCAGCCGGAGAAGAGATCGAGGACGGGGGGCTCAATCTCGACCGCGAGGACAACCGTCGCATGCTCAACCGGCTCATGCACCAGCCGGAAGCGGCGGGACATCTGGTGACCCTGGATGAGACCCCCTTCCGTTTCGAGCCGCGTCCACTCCGTTGGATCTGCCGACCCGACAGTCTCGGCTCCGACGAGTTCGAGCTGCAGTTGATCACCGCCGACGGTGAGGATGTCTCACACGAGCTCAGGCTGCTGCCCGGCGAGGAGAATCTGATGATTTCCGACGAGACCGTCTTCCGGGGACCCGTGTTCTGGCGCCATGGCGAGCCCATGGTGGAGCCGCGCTACGAGATGCCCCGCGCGGTGATCGAAAGCGAGATCGGGGTCAATTTCCTGACCAGAGTCGGCGCCGAACTGCCCGAGTCCCTCCGATCCCGGCTACGCGATGAAACCCTCCGCGTCATTCTGGAGCTGACCCTCTCCAGCAACGCCACCGCCGGAGCCAGCGAGCATGTGCTGATCCGGGCCCGCGCGGTCAATCCCGCCGGCACCCGCGAGGAGACCCTGGATCGCGACGGCTGGCAGATCACCCGCCGGCACGACGAAGCCGGCGAGATCATCCATCGCTACGACCGCTCCCTCCTCTATCGCGTGCCCTCCCTGCTCCATCCCATGCAACCGGCCTGGGACGCCAACACCGCTTCCTGGCGGTGCCGGGTGGGGAAATCCTTTCCCGCCCGCTACGCCGAATGGCGCGAGAGCCTGCCTCCCGAGATCGAAGTCATCGCCGATGAGGAACTGGCCACCCTCGAGGCGGAGCCCGTCGAGGCTTCGGTAACCTTCGAGGTGGTCGATCAGGAGATCGATTGGTTCGACCTCAAAGTCGTGATCAATGTGGACGGGCTCGACCTGTCGCAGGACGAGATCCGCGCTCTCGTGGCCGCCCGCGGCGAGTTCGTCCGGATGGATCGCGGCGGCTGGCTGCGGCTGAAGATGAATCTCAGCGAGGAGCAGCGCACCGCCGTCAGCCGCATCGGCATCGATCCCTACGACCTGTCCGGCGAGGTCCATCGCATGCACGCACTGCAGTTGGCCGAGCCCCTGGCGCGCGAAGTCTTCGACTCCGCCGCGTGGGAGCGCATCACCCGTCAGGCCAGCCAGCTAAAACTGCAAGTCAGGCCGCCGGAACCCGACGGACTCACCGTCTCGCTCCGTCCCTATCAGATCGAGGGTTTCCATTTCCTCAGTTACCTTTCCTCGAACCGCTTCGGAGGCATCCTTGCCGACGATATGGGTCTGGGGAAAACCATCCAGGCCCTCACCTGGATCCTGCACCTGCGCAACCAGGCCGGGAAAAATCCGCCCCCCTCGCTCGTGGTCTGCCCGAAATCCGTGCTCGACGTCTGGGCCGCCGAGGTGCGCAAGGCCGCGCCCGGCATCCGCGTCCAGGTGCTGCGCAACCGGGTCGATCTCGACATGGCGCATGTGGCTGGAAACGTGGATCTGCTCGTCATCAACTACGCCCAGCTCCGCGGCGCGGCCGACGATCTGCTGAGCCTCGAGTGGCTGGCGGTGATCCTCGACGAGGGACAGCAGATCAAGAACCCCGATTCCAAGGCCGCCAAGGCCGCCCGCCAGATTCAGGCCCGCAACCGGCTGGTGCTGACCGGGACGCCGATCGAGAACCGCCTCCTCGACGTCTGGAGCCTCATGGCCTTCGCCATGCCCGGCATCCTCGGCAACCGCAAGTATTTCCGCGACCGCTTTGATCGACGCAAGGACGGCCAGTCCCACACCCGTCTCACCGCCCGCCTGCGGCCCTTCCTGCTGCGGCGGACCAAAGGCGAGGTCGCCCTCGATCTGCCCTCCAAGACCGAGGAGGACGTGTTCTGCAAACTGGAGACCACCCAGGACAGACTCTACAAGGCCGAGTTGGAGCGCATCCAGAAAGTCCTGCTCGGGATCGAGAACGACGAGTCGCTGCGGAAAAACAGCTTCGTCATCCTCCAGGGGCTCATGCGCCTGCGGCAGATCTGCTGCCATCCGGGCCTGCTCGATCCGAAGCACGCCCACGAGGACAGCGCCAAACTGACCGCGCTTTTCTACCTCCTCGACCAGTTGCGGGAGGAGGGGCACAAAGTGCTCGTGTTCAGCCAGTTCGTCTCCATGCTCGACATCATCCGCGACCGGCTCGAGGACGAGGATCGGCCCTACTCCTACCTCACTGGTCAGACCAAGGATCGCCAGGAGGTCATCGAGGATTTCCAGACCACCAAAGACCCCAAGGTCTTCCTGCTCTCGCTCAAAGCCGGCGGCAGCGGTCTGAACCTCACCGCCGCCAGCTACGTCATCCTCTACGATCCGTGGTGGAACCCCGCCGTGGAGAACCAGGCCATCGACCGATGCCACCGCATCGGCCAGGAGAGCAAGGTCATCGCCTACCGCCTGCTGGTGCGGGACAGTATCGAGGAAAAAATCCGCGTCCTCCAGCAGCAGAAGCGCGCCATGATGACCGGGGTGCTGGGCGAGGAGGGCTTTGCCCGCAATCTGCGTCGCGAGGATCTCGAGTTTCTCTTCAGCTTCGGCGATTGAGAAGGTTGCCCACTTCGGCCATGGCCAGAGGGTTCCTGAAAGGCTGGATTCAACCCTGTTGAGTCCCCGACCCAACCCTCTTGGGTCCCGAAAAACGGCCTCCGGCGGTGCTTGCCGGTACGCTGGCGGAATCCGCCGATAAGTTCAGACGAATCCGCACAAGCGCCGCCGCAGCAGGTCCAGGGCGGCGCGGGTGGTGCGTTGCTTGAAGGAGACGCGATCACTGGCGAAGCACTCGTGGCGGACGATGGTCTCGCCGCCGCGGCTGGTTACGGCGATGTAGACGGTGCCGACGGGTTTTTCCTCGCTGCCACCGGTGGGGCCGGCGATGCCGGTGACGGCGATGGCGTGATCGGCGCGGCTGTTTTCCAGGCAGCCCTCGACCATGGCGCGGGCGACGGGTTCGCTGACGGCGCCGTGTTCGGCGAGCAGGGCGGCGGGCACGCCGAGGAGCTCGGTTTTGGCCTCGTTGGCGTAGGTGACGTAGCCGCGGTGAAAGACGGCGGATGAGCCGGAGACGTCGGTCAGGGTGCTGGCGATGAGTCCGCCGGTGCAGCTCTCGGCGGTGGCGACGGTCTGTCCGGCGGCGGTGAGGCGTTCGATGAGGACCTGCTCGATGGAGGTCTCCGCCTCGACGACGATGTCCTCGGCGAACTCGTCGCGGAGCACGGCTGAGGCGGTATCGATGGCGGTGGGGGAGCCGATGAGCCGCACGTCGACTTCGCCAAGTCGGCAGCAGTAGCCGTACTCCAGATCGGCCACATCCTGGATGCGGGGTTCGATGGCTCCGGCGATGCTGGATTCTCCGACGCCGTAGATTTTGAAATTCCGCCACGGCAGGATGGGGGCGGCGCTCAGTTCGCGGAGCCGGGGCAGGACGAGATCGTGAAACATGGGCCGGAGTTCGCGCGGCGGTCCGGGCAGCAGGAACAGGTGCGGGCTTTTTCCCGGCACGGTCGGTATGAACAGGCCCGGCGCGGTGCCGTGGGGATTGTGGAGGACTTCGGCTCCCTCCGGCACCATGGCCTGGCGCTCGTTCCACGAGTTGGGTTCGCGGCCGCGTTGCAGGAAAAAGCGCCGGATGTGTTCCCAGACGGTGTCGTCCTTGTGGAGGGCCCGGCCGAGCAGGCCGGCGACCGTCTCGCGGGTGATGTCGTCGCTGGTGGGACCGAGTCCGCCGGTGATGAGGATGACCTCGCAGCGCGGGAAGATCTCCTCGAGCACGCGGTGGATGTCGTCCCCGTCGGGGATGGTGGTCTGGCGCGTGATGCGGAGACCGAGTTTGAAGAGTTCGTCTCCGAAAAAGGCGACGTGGGTGTTGACGACTTTGCCGAGCAACAGCTCGGTGCCGGTGTTGAGGACTTCGATGCGCATGCCGTTGATGGCTTACGCTTCTCCGGCGGCTCCCGGTTTCCCGGCCGGTTGGGGGAGGAAATCGAGCGCCAGGCGGGGAGCGTCCTTCCAGAGATTTTCCAGACCGTAGAGATCGCGTTTGTCGCGATGGAAGACGTGGACGATGACGTTGACGAAATCGATCACCAGCCACTGGCTCTCGGGGGCGCCCTCGACGGAGCGGGGTTTTTCGCCCAGTTCATCGGCGACTTTCTGCGAGATGTCGCGCCGGATGGCCTTGAGGTGGGGCGTGGAGCTGCCGGTGCAGATCACGAAGTAATCGGTGATGGAGGAGAGGCCCCGCAGATCGATGATGAGGATGTCTTCGGCTTGAAGATCGTCGGCGTATCGGGCGCAGGCTTTGGCGATGTCGAGGGCGTCTGCCACGGTGGTGTCTCTGGGTGATGAAGCGGCGTGGGCCGCGGGTTTTGTGGGGTGCCCAGTGTAATGCAATTCGCTTCCGAGGCCAGAGTTTTCCCTGGCGGGGGAAAAGTGCGCCGTCCCGCGCCGAGGGTGAAGGTTGGTGTGACTTCCGGCGCGGGATGCGGGTCTGTATGGTCGACGCGTGGTGGGGATCTTCCCGTCGCGTGTCTTTCAAGAACGGTTCCTCCTGACAAAAGACAGCCCGTCCCGCGTTCGCGCGGGGCGGGTTTCTTCTTTTTCAAGGCGGGCGGATCGGTGTTCTATTGGCGGGTGTTCACGGTTATGAAGCTCTCTCTCCCTCTGCTCGTTTTTCTCACCGGACTCGTCGCGGGGCCGCTGGCCGGCGCGGACTACACGGATCCCCGACCGCCCTCTGTCGCGGAGGCTCCGGCCGGTGCTCCGGAGCCCGAAGCCCTGCCCTGGGATCGCCTCCAATTCCACGCCGCCCCCGCGCCTTTGGCGAAGGACGCGGTCACGGAGGATTGGCACCGCTTTCTGGGTCCGAACGATGATGTGATCTCGGGAGAGACGAGACTGTTGCGGGCGTTTCCCGAGGGCGGGCCGAAGATTGTCTGGGAGATGTCGAAGGGCACCGGCTACACTTCGCCGGTGATCGTGGGCGGGCGGCTGGTCATGTTCGACCGCGTCGGTGACGAGGAACGGATCGACTGTCTCGATCCGGAGACGGGTCGACGTTTCTGGGAGCACGCCTATCCGGTGGAGTATCGGGATCGATACGGTTTCAGCAACGGCCCGCGGGCCAGCGCGGTGATCGACTCGGGAAAAATCTACACGCTCGGGGTGACGAGTGTCCTCACCTGCCTGGACCTGGCGACGGGCGCGCGGCTCTGGCAGCGGGATCTCGACGCGGAGTTCGACATCGCCCCCTACTTTTTCGGCCACGGCAGTTGTCCCGTGGTCCACGGGGGCAAAGTCATCGTCAATCTCGGCGGGGCGGATCAGCTCTGTGTCGCGGCCTTTGATCAGCACACCGGCGGTCTGGTCTGGGGTACCCGGCACGAGTGGCGATCCAGCTACGCGTCGCCGGTGGTGAAGACGCTGCGGGGCAAGCCGCGTCTGCTGGTGTTCGCCGGCGGTGACAGCGACCCGCCGATCGGCGGGCTGTTGTGCATCGATCCGGACACCGGAACGCTGCACGACGCCTACCCCTGGCGGGCCGACAAATACGAGTCGGTGAACGGCTCCACGCCGGTGATGATCGGCGAGAACCGGGTCTACATTTCCGACTGCTACGAGAAAGGCGGTGTCGCGCTCGAGTTGACCGATGATCTGAAGTGGAAAGAACTCTGGAAGGCGCCCGACTTCGGCATTCATTGGGTCACCCCGTTGGTCAAGGGCGGCCATATCTATGGATTCCGCGGTCGCAACGAACCCGACGCCTGGCTGGCCTGCCATGATGCGGTCACGGGTGAGGAGAAATGGCGCGAGGATCCGCGCTGGTCGATCCCGGGACCCGGCGGCCGAGATTACAATCTGAGCTTTTTCCGGGGAAATCTGCTCGAGGCCGATGGACGGAGCTGGGCTCTGGGCGAGCTGGGAACCCTCGCCATTCTTGATCTCTCCCCGGAGGGGCTGAAGGTGGTGGACCGGACCCAACTTTTCCTCGCCCGCTCCACCTGGTCGCTGCCGGTGCTCCATCGCGGGCTGCTCTACGTGTCGCAGCACGAGGAGAATCATCTCGACGGCACGCCGCCCCGGCTCATCTGCTACGATCTTCGGGCGGCGGAGTGAGGGCGTCAGCGCGTCAATTCGAGATCATCGATCCAGACCTCGGCGTCGCCATCCGCCTGACTGACGAATCCGAGCCAGTCGAGCGTGGTCCATTCCGGGGAAAGGATGCCCAGCTTTTCAAAGCGCCGCGGTTGTTCGCCGGAGGGCGTCACCACCAGGTCCCAGGAGCCGGCGCGCTCCCCCAGTCCGGCGACGATCTCCAGGTGGATCCACTTTCCCGCGGGCAGCTTCATCAGGGCCGGACGATTGGCGGCGCGGAGTTCGCCGTTCTCGATCCAGATCGTGGGTCCGACCCGGTAGGGATTCGCGGCGTCTCGCCACTCGTGCTGGAAGACGGCTCCGTCGCTTAGTTTCAGGGAAAAGGCGCAGCGGCTGACTCCCTCCCGGTGAGAGGGCGATACCACCAGCATGGGGAAATAGCGCTGTCGTTGTCCCGGGGTGTCGAGAAGCCGGAGGGCGCTCGTGCCGGAGGGCGCGTCCGGGATTTCCACCACTTCGACACCGCCGAGTTTCTCATCCCGACTCACGGAGGACGCCGGGGGCAGTTCTCCCGTCTCGAAATCCTCGTCAAAAGCCAGCGGGGGCGCGGGCGGCGGGTCGAGCATCTCGGGTAGTTCCAATCGCGCGGCCTTTTCCACCCAGGCCGGGTCGCCGTAAAGCCCGGCGGCGGAGGCGTCGAAGGGCTGAAATCCTGTCCGCTTGGCCGGCGAGTCATCCGCGAGCCGGAAGTCGTCCCGCGCGGCGTCCACGAACAGGGGATCGGCGATGATGGAGCCCGCGTCTTTTCCCGTGGCCCGCCACTCGGCGAAGGTCTTTCCCCGGAAATCGATCGCTTCGCCGTCGGCGCGCCAGTAGAGGTTGTGGCTCAGCCGCACCCGGTCGTCGTCCCACGAGCCGTCGAAGAGATCGCCCGAATCGAAGACCACGAGATTGCGTTCGAAGGTGAAGGAGAGATGTTCCTCGACCCGGCTGCGCCTGACCTGGTGTTCGCGCGAGAAAGCGAGCACGTTGTTCCGGATCACGTTTTCCCGGCCGTAGTGCTGGTGGTAGCCGCCCGACTTGGTCCGGTAGACGAGGTTGTTCTCCATCACGATGTCCGAGCTGCCCTCGTCATTGTAGAGACCCCAGCCGCCGTAGCTCCAGGAGAGGATGTCGTGGATGACGTTGTGGCTCACGGTGGTGCCGGGCGAGGGGCCGAGAGTGTAGACGCCGCCCATGTCGCTGAGCCAGCCCTGTCCGAGGTGATGGATGTGGTTGTGCTCGATCCGGTTGCGAACGGCCAGGCTTTCTCCATAGCCCCAACGCCAGCCGACCGAGACGCCGGTGTAGTAGAGGTCCGCGATCTCGTTGTGGGTCACGGCGTTGTCTCCCGAATGCCCGATCCATATCCCCACGGCGCAGGGAAAAATCCGCCCGCCATGCCTGACGAGATTGTTGTCAATGGTAATGTGGCCGGTGCGCTCGGCCTCGTTCGCGGCGATGCGGGTCTCCCCGACGCGTATGCCTCCGGCGCCGAGATCATGAAAATCGCAGCGCCGGACTTCGCTGTCCCGGCATCCGCCGCGAAACCAGAGTCCATAGGTGCCGACATGACCGATCTCGCAGTCCTCGAATCTCAGGTGTCGCCCCCCATCAATCATGACGGCGGCCTCGATGGGGGAGGCGGCCTGGGCGGGCTCGAAACCCTCCGGCGGCGTGCGCCAGTCCGCGTGGCGGAAGGCGAGGCCCCGGAAAGTCAGGTGCTCCACGAACACTCCGGCCGCCGGATCGCCGGCGATCACCAGCAGCTTCTCCGCTACGGGCGCGATGACTTCCGTCTGCTCCGGAGTTTCGCCGGCGCGGGGGAGATAGTGGAGAGTGCCGTCGGGACCGAGATACCATTCGCCGGGCGTGTCGAGGGCGGCGCGATAATTCTCAAGCACGTAGGCGGTGTCGCGGGTGAGCGGATTCCACCGCTTCATCTGTCGGCCCGAAGTGAATAGCCATCCCCGCGCGATGTCATAGTCGTCGAGGAACTTGCGGGTGTTGTCCCATTTGTGAAAAAAGAGCGCCCGCACCCGGGGGCGCTCGTCATCGGGAACTCCGGCCAGCGAGGTGAGATCGGCGGGATTCGTGTGCAGGGTCTGCCGGGCCAGTTTTCCCTCCATCTTTTCGCGACCGTTGCGAAGGTGGAAAAAGAACGCATCCGGCTCGCGGGCGAGAACGGCGCGTCGTCCGTTGACCCAGAGCTGCTCAAAGTGCCACCCGGGGTCCACTTTCGTCGTCCAGATGCCGTCGGGTTGGGGCTGAAAGCCGGTGACGGGCCGTCCTCCGGAGATGACCGGGCGCGAGCCGGGCGCGGCCTCGTAGGTGATCGGCGCCTCGGCACTGCCGGAATCTTCGGGACCGAAGATCACGGCTTCGGTAATGGGGTAGACGCCGTCTCCCACCACCACGCGTACAGGGCCGGAGACGCCGCTCCGCCGGATCTCGTCCCGCGCCGCGGCCAGGGAGCCAAACTCGCCCGTCGGCGAGATCTCGATCACCCTCTCACCCCGCGCGGCGCCCGGACACGCGAGCGCTGTCAGGAGGGCGGCTTGTTTCAGACGGGATAGCGCGCGGGTAGCCATCGTTCACTGTCCTTCGTGGAACTGGACCGTGGTGCTGACCAGCGCGTCGCGGTCGTCGATGATGGTGAGAAACCAGGTGTTCGCCCCGGGAGGCGGCGCGGGCGCGGTGACGGTGTCACCCTCGATGACGGCGTCGACGGTTTCCCATTTCCACTCGGTTCGGAGTCCACTCCCGGAGCTGTGGTGAAGGGCGGCTTTTTTCAACGGCGTCGCGCTGGCCACGGTCACGCGCACCCGGTCGTCCGCGTCGATGGTAGGCCGCGATGGCCGGGGCAGGGGGATGCCGTCGCGGCAATGGCTGTCGATGAAGAGCCCGATCTCGGCCGGCGCCCAACCGGCGGGATGACTGTGACCCATGCGCGGCTCGATGCGCATCCACTTTTCTCCGGGAATGAGGTCGTGAGATCGTTGATAGCTGTCGAGCGGGTAGTGGATGTCGTGGGTTCCGTTGACGAACAGGATCGGCACCCGGCATTTCGCCAGGTGGCTGGAGGGATCGTAACGACGGATCCACTCCGCGCGTCGTTCCGGCTCCAGCGCGTCGATGGATTTTTTCTGCACGGATTCGCCCTCGAAAAGAAAGCCGCATCCATAGACCGGCACCGCCGCTCGAAAGCGCGGGTCCACCGAGGCCACCAGGCAGGTGGTGTAGCCACCCCAACTGATCCCCGTCACCGCGGTGCGATCCGGATCGACCTCGGGAAAAGAGCGGATGAGGGAATGGGCGCGCACGGCGTTGGCGACCGCGTGCCGGGGCCAGTCATCGGAAAGTTCGCCACCGATGCTGTCGAATTTTTCCCCGTGGCCCTGATCCGGACCGCCGTTCTCGAGTCGCGTCCTGCCCTCGCGCTGGTGTCCGCGGTCGGGAAGCTTCAGCGCGCCAGTCGCGGGATCATACTCCGGCGAGGGTGGACGGTGTCCCGAGAGATCCATCGCGATGGCCGCGTAGCCGCGTCCGGCCCAGAGCCACACCCATTCGGCGAAAGCGGTGCCGCCGCCTCCGTGGATGAGGACCACGCCCGGGAAGCGGGCGGTTTTCGCCTCGTAAGCCACCGGATCCAGCGTGGCGGGGGTTGCGTAATAGGCGAAGACCTCCGTGCTTGCCAGTTCGCGGTAGGCGTCGCCGGTGTAAAGCAATGAACGGATCGGCGAAGTCTCATCGACCCAGCGAAACTCGGGCGCTTTTTCCAGAGTCGCCATATCCCAAATCGGCTCCTCCGCCGACACGGCGCCAGCCAGTGGCAGGCTCAGCAAGGTGGCGATGGCAGTCGGGCGGAACGCGAGAAAACGAAGCGGGTGGGACATGATGGTCCACCCTCGCATCGTCGTGATGGCCCGCAAGCGCCGGGAATCCGGCGGTGTCTTCCAGTCAGCGTTTCCGCCGAGGCGGCGGCGGGGTGCGCGGCGCGGGAGAGGGGGCCGGCGCCTCATCTCCGGCGGGAATGAGGAACACGGGTCGACCCTCGCCATGCTCGCGCTCGCCGAACAGGCCGCGCCCGATGCGTCCGATCAACCCGCGGCGCTCCTGGCGCTCGATGGTGGCGGTTTCCTCGGCCTCGTTCATGAGAGTAGGCAGCGTCGGCTCCGGGAAAACTCGGGCCGCCTCCTCGCCGATCTTCGAGCGCACATCCTCATCGAGACTGGCGGCGAAGGTATCCTGGTCCTCGCGCACCACGATGGGCTGGATGAAGATCATCAGCTCGGATCTCGCCTTGGTGGTGGCGGTGTTTTTCACGGCGTTGCCGACGATGGGGATGTTCTTGAAAAATGGCACCCCGGCTTCGGTGATCTCATCGCGCTCGGAGATGAGTCCGCCCAGGACGATGGTGGCGCGGTCGGGAATGGTGACCGTGGTGTTGAGCTCCTGTTTTCCGATCACGGGTATCAGGTTCTGATCCACGATCTGCTCGCCCACGATGCGGTCGTTGATCTGCACGATGTCGAGAGTGACCTCGTTGGCCTCGTTGATGGTGGGCAGCACCTCCAGTTTCAGCACCACATCCTTGTAGGCCACGGTGGAGCGGACCGAGTTCACATTGGTGGTGTCGCTGAGCGAGCTCTCCGGGTAGGGAACCTCCTGGCCGCTGGTGATTTCGGCGCGTTTGCCGTTCTGGGTGTAAACCACGGGCCGCGAGAGAATCTTGAAGTTCTCGTTGCTCTCCAGCGCGGTGACGATGACGTCGAGCGATTCACCGATCTGCCCATAGACATTGAGCCCGGCGGCGGGGCCGAAGGGCGTGGTGATGATGTTGTCCCGCAGGTCGGCGATGTTCCCGTTGCCGGTGATGCCGCCGAGGATGTCGTCACGGGAATTGATCAGGCTGCTGGCGATGCCGCCGTCGGCGGGGTTGTCTCCGCTGAACTGGACGAACTTCTGGAGATAATCCACGCCGAACTCCGTCTCGTCGCTCAAGGTCAGCTCCCCGATCACCGTGGCCAGGTAGACCTGCAGGGGGCGGCGGTCCAGCCGGTCGATGATGTCCAACACGATCTGCTGGTTCTCATCCGAGCCGATCACGATGATGGAGTTGCTCTGGCGATCCGCGATGAGCCGCGTCTTGCCCACCAGCACGGAGATGGGCGCCACGTCGTCGATGGGGAAAGCGATCTGGTCCGTGCGTCCACCCACCTCGGTGGTGGTATCGGCGCTGTTGTTGCGGTTTTGCTGATTCTGCGACCGATCCACGCCGGTCAGCGTCGCCAACTGCGAGGAAGTGACCGGGGTGGGGCGGGTATCGATCTGGCGCCCGCCGGGGAGCTGGGTCTGCCCGGTGCCGGTGTCCTGGAGCACATCGACGATCACCGGGAGAATGTCGTTGGCTTTCACGTAGCTCAGCGGCCGTTCCACCGGATCGGGCGCCGAGAGTGGCTGGTCGAATTCCTTGATCAGGTCCAGCACGTAGGCCAGATCGGTGGGGGCGGCCACCACCATGATGCGGTTGAGCCGGTCGTCGGGGATCAACTGAGCGGCGGGCATATCGGCGGTGCCGATGCCGGCGTTGGCGTTGTTGTTCACCACCATCTGACCGTTGGAGGTGCGGATCACGGTGGGCTGGGACGTCGGGGCGCGGCTGGCGCTGTTGTTCGAGTTGTTGCCGCTGTTGTTGTTGTTGTTCTGGGTGGTGCGCTGGCCCGAGATGGTGCGGCCGCTTTCACTCTGGCGCTGGCGTTCCTCCATCCTCGCGTCCATCGCCGCCTGGATGATTTGCGCGACCACATTGGCCTCGGCGTATTCGAGTTTCACGAATTCGGTCAGGAGTGGCGCCTCCTCGGCCGAGAAATCGATGATCTTTTTCAACTGGATCAGCTGGCGGATGATGCTGCTGCTCTCGGTGATGAGCAGACCGCTCGGCGTGGTCACCGGCGTGATCCTTCCGAATTCGTTGAGAACCACATGATTGCCGAAGAGGGTGGCCGCCGTTTCCGAGGAAATGTGGTCCAACTGCATGAAATAGCCGATCAGCGTCTCTCCACCCGGCAGGGCATCCTCGGAACTGTAGACCACGATACCCTCGCTGAACGAGGCGCTCTGTCCGCCCTGGCGGGGACCGCCGAACAGCACCTTTACACTGCTCTGCTCGGGCTCCGCCACGATGACGTAGCCGTTCACCAGCAGCGTCGCCTCGATCAGGCGGATGGCCTCGTCGCGGCTCACATCCGTCGGCGTCACCAGGCTCACCTGCGGCCCCTCGAACACGGTCGTGTCCTTGACGATCGTTTTGGTGATGAGGCGCTCGTAGATGTTGAGCAGATCCGAGACCGGATTCAGGGGGAACTGAAGTGTCACCCGTCCGCCCGGACCCTGCACCATGCCCGTGGGGCCCTCCGCGGCGGCGGCTCCCGGGGCGGCGCCACCGGGACCGAATCCCCCCGGACCGAAACCGCCCGGAGCGCCGAAACCGGGACGTGCACCACCGCCGGGGCGCCGGCCGTCGCCCGGAGTCGCCGGGTCCGCTCCGGGTGCCGGTGTCGGAGTGGGTGCTGCCGCGTCGTCAGTGGGGGCGGGATCGGGATCGGGTGTTGGTGTTGGCGCGGGAGTGTCGGGGGCCGGGGCGTTCGCCTCCGCTTCCGCCGCCGCCCGCTGGGCCTGGGCGAGGAGGCGGAATCGCTCCAGATTCGCGTTGCCGGGAGCCTCCGTCTCCTGGGCAGAAGGGATTCCCGCCAGCGAGAAAGAAATCAGCACCGCCGCCGCGAGTCCGCGAGCGGAGGAGACTATCCACCTGTTCGCCTCGCCTCGCGGGCGAGGCGTGACGCCTGTCTGTGTGTTCATGTCGTGTTTCGGAGACCCCCGATCCGGGCGGACCCGGTTCGGAAGTGCAAAAGGCTTATACGCGATCAGAGAATCTCACAAGTCCCTCGTTGCCGGAACCTATTTCGACATCTGATCGAGTTTCTCTCGGAAAAGGCTGATGCGTTCCTCGAAACTCATGTCGGGTTTCTCGGTTCGCAGCTTTGCCATGTATTCAAAAAGTTTCTGCCGTTTTTCCTCGGGCAGTTTCTCCATTTTCTCCCTGACCTCGGGAGGTGGCCCCCGGTAGCCGCCGCGACGATCTCCCTCCCGCCGACCCTCGCTGATCTCCCCGCCGCCACCCGAGGCCGGTCGCGCCTCGCCAGGTTTGGCGGAGAACTCCGTGTAGCGCACGGTCACCACTTCGCCGCCGGCGATGGCGATCTTGGCGGCCACTTTCTCGATGTCCTCATTGCCCGCCACCTCGACCATTTTCCACCCCTGGGGATTGGGCACTTCGGACACCACGTAGGTCTCCTTGGTCTCCTTGTTCATGAGGGTCGCCACCTGTTTCCCGTCCATGGTGGCGATGCCGGTGAGGATGAGCAGGTCGGAGAGATTGAGCGAGCGGGTGAAGGGAGAATTCTCCATCAGCACTTGAAAATGCGCTGTCGAGACCGGTTCCGGCAGTCCCGGGTCGGTGGAGCCGGGCGCCGCCGTATCCTCCTGCGCCACCGCGAGCATGGCGGCGAATGACAGGAAAATGACGAGGACGAGGCGCATGGACTGGGGCGGGCGATAAGCCGGTGGGGTGGGGACTATAAACGCTTGAGATCGCCGATAGTTGCGTTCCCGTCCGGGAGAAAATCGCTATTTTTTCCCGAGCCGCGATTCAAGAGGGTCAGGTCCGCGACTCAACAGGGTCAGATCGGCCGCCGCTCCCGGTCCATCAGCGTGGCTCCACCGTGAGCGGGCCGGAACGTCCGCCGACGATGGCGGCGCCGGTGAGGAGCCCCTGCTCCTGAAGCAGGACGCCGCCGAGGCTGGCGTTGATTCCGGAAGCTGGATGGAGGAGGCGACCGGTCAGCATCCCGTTGCGGGGATTGAAATTCAGGATGATGCGCTCGGGTCCGTAGTGGGTCAGGCGATTGGCGGCGCTCCAGGTGATGGCGCGGTCGATCTCGGTAATGCCCAGGGCGAGGTCGCCGGAAAAGTCGGGTCCGGCGAGGCGCAGCCAGGCGTTGTGGTAGGCGTCGTCCAGTCCGGTCAGGGCGCGGGAACCCGCCGCGGGTGGCAGGTAGGCGCCGCCGACCACGCCCCGCCGGGTGTCGAAACCGCCGGGATAGACGTTCGCGGGGGGGGCGTCGCTCTGGCGCACCCAGCGCAGTTCGCCATCGATCTGTCCGATGCCGGGCTGGTCGCGGAAGGTCATCCGCCCGGACAGAAAACCGCGGGCGCCGGCGTAGAGCGGACGATAGAGGGACCACTCGTCGGCGGAGGACAGGTGTCCGGTCAGGGCGGTGCGCTGTCCATCGGCCAGCACGAGCAAGCCCCGACAGACGGCGTTGGTGGCGACGGTCAGCACGCCGTGGCCGTCGCCGGCGGGCGCGAGATCGGGATCGGTGCCGTCAGGCGCGCGCAGCGCCAGGGTGTGGGCGCCGCCCCAGGTGGTGGTCGGCGGTCGCCGCTCGGCGCTGATGGCGTGATCGACGCCCCCGATCTCCACGGAACCGGTGACGCGATAGCCGGTCTCCGGCGCGGCGGCATCGACCCGCTCGAGGGTGAGCGTCAACAGGGCGACCCCGTTGCCGCCGCCCAGGGGCACGGGGGTGAGGGCGATGCCGGTGGCGGGATCGAAACTCCCACGCACGGGGTAGCGGACGCGTCCGATCCAGAGCTGACCGCTGAAGCCGCCGTTTCGATTGAGCAGGAAACCCGACAAGCCGCCGGTGGGCTCGCCGCTGATCTCGTCCACGATCACCCCTCCGTAGACGCCGAGGGCGGAGGCCTCGAACGCGCCCACGGGGGAGATGGCGGGCGCGGCGGCGGGCGCCCCGGGGAGGGCGGGCCGGCCGGCGACTCCGGGGTCTTCGCTCCCCGGGTAGGCGAGACCGGTTCCGAGCTGGAGTCGCGCGGCGCCGCTGGCCGCGCCGAGGAGGAAATTTCCGGCGGCGAAGCCCTGCTTTTGATACGCGACTCCGGTGATGGCGAGACGGGCGCGCGTGAGGGGATCGAAGTAGGCGAGGGTCAGAGCGCCGCTCGTCCGCTGGACGCGACCGAGGATTCTCTCGGGGCCGTAATGGATGAGCGTGTTGTTGGGGCGCCAGGTGATGACTTTGTCGATGGGGGCGCCGCCGTCGGGCAGGGACACGCCCTCGATGCCGAGCGCGGTGTTGTATTCTTCCGGGCTGAGCTGATCGAGCGAGGGGGAGCCGACCGGGGGAAGGACATAACGACTTAGCAGTGCCCAGGACTCGAGGGCGAATCCGTCAGGGTGGCGGAGCTCGCGCGGGTCGGGGTGTTTGAGCCACTGGACGCGTCCGTCGCCGTCGCTGATGTCGGGCAGATCGCGCAGAATCAGCCGCCCGCCGAAGCGCCCGCGCCCTAGCCCGGTGACGGGACGGTAAAGCTCGGTGTGGAGATCGAAACTTCCGGCCCGGGAAAGGTGGGCGACCTCGGTGAACCGGGTGCCGTCCCCGAGGGCTCCGACGACGCGGACGAGTCCGCCGCGGTTGATGGTCACGGTGGCCCAGCCGTGTCCGCCGGGCTCCGAGTCTGTCCAACCGGACTCGCGCGGAAGGAGCAGGGTGTGGGTGGTGGCGACGCCGTCGAGGGGATCTTCCTCCGGCGTCGGCACGGGCAGGAGGCGCGGATGGAAAGGCGCTCGCGGCAGGTCGGCCCCGGCGGTGAGGCCGTCCCACTCAATAGTGCCGACGAGGCGTTCTTCGTGGGGATTGCCGGTGCCCGCGAGCTGGAGATCGATCTCGATCACCGTACCATCGGGCTGGGCGAGAGTCCGGCGCAGCGAGCCATCGAGGGCGAAGGCGCCACGGATCACGGCGCGACGACCGTTGAAAAACAGGGTGGCGCTGGCGTTGCCGCCAAGACCGGAGCCGGGGAGGGGCGGAGTGACGGCGAGTCGACTGACGGCGCCGACCAGGGTGTGACCGTCGGAACTGTCGCGCAGCAGGCCATCGTAGATCCCGGCGAGACTGTCGGACCAGGGGATGGGAGTGGTGGCGGGGGTGGTGGCCTCGTTATCCGGTGTCAGAGTGACCGCCTCGGCGGTGCCCGCCTGGGTGATGAGGTGGTTTTCCCCGCCAATCTGGAGGGTACCCTGCCTGGCGTCGGGCGCGACATTCTCGGTGAGCGTCACCGTCACGGTCCCGTCTCCGGCGCCGGAAGCCGGGCTCACAGTGACCCAGTCGAGCGCCTCGGTGACGGCCCACGGCGCGTTGGAGCTGATCTCAATCGGGTAGCTCTGAGCGGAGCGGTTTACGGTGCGCGAGGGCGGCGAGATGTCGAGAAACGCGGGCACCCCGAGTTGGGTGAGCTGGTGGGTGGCGGTGCCGATAGCGATGTCGCCCGAGCGGCTGGCGAGGTCGGGGTTCGCCTCGACGGTCACGCTGAGAATGGCGTCGCCATTGCCGCTGCTGGGCGACACGGAAAGCCAGGGCAGGGATTCGGTGACGACCCAGTCGGTGTTGGAGGTGATGGCGATGGTGTAGACCGTGGCGGCGGCGGAGATTTCACGGGTCTCCGGGTCGATGTCGAGGGTCGGCGTGCCGGCTTGGGTGAGCGTGTGGGTGATGCCGGAAATGTCGATGGTGCCGAGTCGCGGGTTGGAGACGGCATTGGCGTCGACGGTCACCGTGAGGGTGGCATTGCCCGCGCCGCTGGTCGGGCTGATCGCGAGCCAGGGCAGGGACTCCGCCGCCGTCCAGGCGCCGGTTGAGGTGATGTTGATCGGGTAGGTCTGGCCCTGATGATCGATGGACTTGGTCGGCGGATTGATGCTGGTGGTCGGTGGATCGCTCACCGAGACCTGGGCGATGGCCTGGGCGCCGAGTTGGACGCCTCCGATGGGGATGCCGAGTTGGACGCGGAAAGTCTCGACCGGTTCAATGACGGCGTCGGAAGTCAGGGGTACGGTCAGGGTCCGGTCACCGCTCTCGCCGTCGGCCCAGGTGAGAACGCCGGTGGTAGGGGGGTAATCGACGCCCTCCGACGCGGTTTCCGGGATGGTGGCGTAGCTGATGGAGACCGCGCCGTGGCTGCCGCCGGTCCGGCGCGCGGTGAGGATCGCATTACCGCCTTCCTCACCGGTGTGGGTGCCGCCGGTGAACTCCACAGTGCCGGCGAGTCCCGGCAGGGCGCTGAAGACGCGGGCGATGGCACGCTGGCCGTCGCCGTAGGAATTTTGACCGATGAGGATTTTCCCATCGGGCTGCAAGGCGAGGGCGTGGACGGAGTTGTCAAACGGCGGGGAACTTTCCGGCACCACTTCTATCAGATCGGCGTCGAAGAAGGGATCGAGCGCGCCCCCGGCCTGCAGGCGCGCGGCGTAGAGGATGGGCTGACCATTGAAGTTTTTGAAAGTGCCACCGATGACGATGCGCCCGTCGTTTTGGAGCAGCAGCGCCGAGAGGGAATCATCCGGACCGGTGCCGAGGGCGGCGCGGAAGGCGGTGTCGACACTGCCGTCGGGGTGCAGTCGGACGAGTCGGGGGCTGGGGCTGTTGTTGAATCCGGTGAACCGGCCGCCGGCGAGGACTTTGCCATCGGGTTGCACCACGATGGCGTCCACGGTCTGCAGTTGGTTCGTCATGGTCGCCGAGTGGGCTCCATAGCCGACGTCGAAACCGGTGTCGATGCTGCCGTCGGGATGCAGTCGCCACAGCCCGCTGCTGAACCCGTCGAAGATCGTCATCCAGTTCGCGTAGAGAAAGCCGCCCACCAGCACCTTGCCGTCGGGCTGGAGGGCCACGGCCTCCGGTTCGATGGTCGTGCCGCCAGTGCCGGCGGGCGCGGTGGCGTAAAAGCCGGTGTCGAGCGAGCCGTCGCGATGGAGACGGGCGATGCCCCGGCGGGCGATCCCGCCCACGGAGGTGAAATGCCCCACGATGACGACACGTCCGTCCGGCTGGATGGCGATGTCGCGCACGGAGCCGTCGGGACCGGTCCCGGGATTGAAAGTCGAGTCGAGGCTGCCGTCGGTGTTCAGCCGCGCGACGCGGTTGATGCCCACTCCGCGCAGGGTGGTGAAATCTCCCCCGATCACCAGTTTCCCATCCGCCTGGCGGGCGATGGCGTGGATGGGGATGGCATTGGCTCCCTCGCCCCGGGAATGGAAATCCTCATCGCTGGAGCCGTCGCCCAACAGGCGGGCCACCCCGTTCACCGTGGTGCCGCCGAGGCCCACGCTGTGGCCGACGATGGCGATGCGCCCATCGGGCTGGAGGGCGAAATCCCGGACCGATCCGGAGTAGTTGAACCACTCGTGGGAAAATCCCGAGTCGGACGAACCCGGCTCGGCCAGGTAGACGCTGGCGGTGCTGTCGCCGATGAACACGCCGCCGCCGATTCCGGTAAAATTTACCACAAAGCTCTCCGTGCCCTCGCTCGAGGCGTCGCCGATGATGGGGATGCTCACGGTCTTGTCCGTCAGGTCCCCGTGCGCCCAGGTCACCGTGCCGCCGGAGGGGAGATAGTCCGCCCCGGCCGTGGCGGTGCCGTCGGCCGTGGCCCAGTTCACGCTCACGCTCCCCACGGCGCTGCCGGTACGGTTCAGGGTCAGGGTGGCGAAGCCGGCCTGTTCATCGACGTCGATCCGGGTCGCGGTCAGCGAGATACGGGGATCGAATGTCACGGTCACATCCAGATACTCGCCCGATCCGGAGCCGCCCGAGGAATCGACGCGTATCTCGATCCCGGCGGCGCTGTCATCGAAGGTCGCGCCCACGTTCAGCGACGCGTCGAACGCGTTGGTGCCCGGCGTGTCGATATCGATGAGATGGGAGCGGCCCGGCGTCACGGGATCTTCCCAGACGACATAGGCGCCTTCGCTGATGTCGCCCCGGGTGGGATCGCCGGCGTACTTCCTGCGGTAGCCGATCCAGTAGTGTTGATCGGCGACGCGGTTGATTTTCAGCGCCCTCGTGGTGGCGAGATCGGCGCCCTTGTGGTCGAAGCGGTAGAGGCGGAAAGTCCCGCCCGCGGTCACCTCGTTCACCGCCTGATCCGGCAGCCAGTCCAGCAGATTGAGAAAGTGGGGATTGAAGTGATCCGGATGCAGGGGGTGACCGCTGCCGCCGCTGCCCATGCGGTCGAACTCGTCGCCGTACTCGGCCACCGTCCCCGCCGGATCGACGGGGTCCGCGCCCGACACCTGCCAGCGACCCGCGTGTCCCAGCCCGTAGGTATGGCCCATCTCGTGGGTCACCAGCGGCAGGCTGAAATCCCCGTTCATCCACATGAATTTGTCCCCGATCTGTCCCAGTCCCCCGTAGGTGATCTTGGAGCCGGAGAATACGCCGGGCCCGAGATCGGAAAACACCAGGAACACCCGATCATAGTCGGCCAGGGCAAAGCCCGCCCCCTCCGCCAGCGCGGTGGCGTCGAGCCGCAGCCCGGTATTGTCGCCGGCCAGCGCGTAGGATTGGGCGGTGCGCGGCATCCGGAGCGTGCCGGTCACATCCGAGGTCGTCATGGTGAGACCCGTCTTGCCGTAGGAGGTCTCGTCGAAAAAGAAATGGGCCTCGTTGTTGATGCGGTTGGCGATGTGGGTGGCGTTCATCGCCGTGCCGCTTCCGTTTTCCGGCGCTCCGGGCAGATCGGAGAAATCCACCCGGATCGCCAGCACCCGCTTGGTGCCCTCGGTCCAGGAGGACGCGCCCACCAGCCCCGAGCCGCCGGTCGAGGCGCCCTCGTCGCCCCACGCCGCCACCGGCCATTGATCCTCGGGCCGCGAGGTCATCAGGGTTGCGTGGGTCGCGCAACAGGGTTGGATGACACGCTCCCCGCGCCGCAGCAGTATCCGCCCGCGATTTTCCGGCGGCTCCACGATGTGGTTTTCCATCGCCACCGTCACCACTTCGCCCTCGGGGCGGGACTCGCCCGGAGCCAGGGGACGGGTCGCCAGCGGGCGCAGCGCGATGCGATCATCCACGGCCACGCCGCTCAGGGGGATGTCCAGCCGGGTCGGTCGATCCGCGGCGGCCCGGGTCACGTGGGCGTCGTAGCGGTTTTCACCGATGGTGGCGACGCGCCACTGGGCTCGTGTAGGAGTCGGCCCGCCGGGTCGCGGTGCCGCCGCCAGCCACTCGAGATCGCCCCGACCATCCACGGCCTGTTCCAGCAGCGCGACCACCGGCTCGGGCAGGCGTGATCGCGAGGCCGGGGAGATCTCCCGCGCCAAAGCCGCCTCGGGATCGGAGGCGATCAGTTCCCAATATGCCGCCCGACGCGCCGTGGCCAGGCGAATGCCCTCGTCGAGCGGGGCGACATCCGTGTCGGACGATTTCCGTACGGACCAGGCCCGCGCCCAGGCGTCGAAGGCGGCAAAGACATCGTCGCCCGAGTCGGTGACGACTTTTGTCGGCGCCACCGGATTCGCGGCTACCGCGACCCGCGGGAGGGAAGTGGTCTCGCGCTCCGGGGCAGAGGGTGGGGGCGTAGGTGAGACGCGCCACGCCAACCAGACCGTCCCGAGGAGCAGGATGGCGGTCAGCAGCAGGGGCAGCGAAGAGAAATATCGACGTCTGGAGGACATGATCCAACTCGGGTCGCGACCTTCAAAGGAACGGCGCGATGGAAATCATCAGGGTAAATATGAATATAAAATCAATAAATACCACAAATCAGGATGCCCGTCTCCGGCAAACTTGACAGACGACCGGCAAAAAGTGGCGCGCCTCTCTGCGTGCCCTCCCTTTTTACCCTCCCATCAGCTCGCGGGCGAGCGTGAAATAGATGACCATGCCCGAGACATCCACCAGCGTGGTGATCGCCGGCGAGGCCACCACCGCCGGGTCCAGTCGGGCGGCCCGGGCGCCGATGGGCAGAGCCGCGCCGATGAAAGTGGACGACACCACCTGAGCGGTCAGCGCCAGCCCCACCACCGCCGCCAGACGACCGAGCGAAAGACCGCCCTCGATGCCGAACAGCTCCGCCGGGAGCAGATAGGTGATCTGCAGGGCCACGCAGAGCCCCAGCCCGCCGCCGAGCAGCAGGCCCACCCGCACCTCTTTCCAGACCACGCGGAGGAAGGATTTCGGCACCAGTTCCCCCAGCGACATCGCGCGGATGACCATCGTCGCCGCCTGGGCGCCGGTATTTCCACCCGCCGCCACCACCATCGGCAGATAGATCGCCAGGGCGTAGTGGGCTTTGAACACGTCCTCGTAGCGGTGCATGATGAATCCCGAAAACAAGGCCAGAAACGCCAGCCCCACCACCCAGCCGAAGCGGCGCCGCAGGTGGATCATCACCGGCGTCTGCAGGTAGGAGAGATCGCCCGCGTCACCGCCGATACCGCTCGCGCGCTCGATGTCCTCGGTGTGCTCCTCCTGAAGAATGTCGAGCGCGTCATCGTGGGTGATGACCCCCAGCAGGTGGAATTCCGCGTCCACCACCGGCAGGGCCACCAGATCGTAGCGCGCGATCATCCGCGCGGCCTCCTCCTGGTCGGCGTCGGCCTGGATGGCGATGCGATCATCATCCATCACCTCCGACACCAGGATGCTGCGGCGATTGAAAGCCAGGTCGCGGAGGCGGGTCTTTCCCATCAGGCGGCCCTCGTCATCGACCACGTAGATGCGGCTCAGGATCTCGGTTTCCTCCTGTTGCTCAGCCAGCAGCGCCAATGCCTCGCGGATGGTCATCGAGGCCTTGATCTCCGCGATGGCCGTCGTCATGCGACCGCCGGCGGAGTATTCGTCAAACTTCAGCAGATCGTGGGAGATCTCCCGCATCTCCTCCGGCAACAAGTCCAGATACTCAGGGAGCTGCTCATCGGGCGCCTCCTGGAGCATGTCGACCAGCTCGTCGTCGGACATCGACTCCAGCACCTCCCGCCTCTCCTCCTCGGGCAGACTGCGCACCCGCCGCTCGATCGCCGCCGCCGGCAGGTAGTCGGTCAGCTCGGTGAGAATCTCCAGCGGCAGATGATGCAGCACCCGCTCTTGATCCTCCTCGTCCAGCCGCTCGAAAGCCGCCTCGATGTCTCCCGGATGCGCCTCCCGGCAGATGGCCACGATGGCCGCCGGATCCTCCGTCTCGAGAGCCTTGAGGATGGTCTCGGAATCAATCGGCCGCGGAGCGCCGGGAGTGCTGGGAGTGGAGGCGGGAGAGGTCACTGGGGCCAATCTCGACAGCGCCCCCGGAAACACAAGATGGAAAACGTGAACCTTTTCCGGCACACCTCCCGAGCCGGTGATCACGGGGGAAAAGGAAAGACCCCGGACCTGTCAGCGGACAGGCCGGGGTCTTCCAGACGCGAACCCAGTGATGGTCAAAGGAGAGCGGGAATGAATAGCGGGAGAAAATGATGAGGGGAAGATGGCGGGAAGACTTTCAGGCCACCGCCTGGGCCACCGACACGCGCAGTTGCTCGTCCTCCCACTGCACCCCGGCGCCGGAGTCGTAGCCGACCAGGGCGGTGAGGCGGGGATGCCCGTCCATGACGAAGGCCGGGTAGAGAAAAGTCTCGCCACAGATCCGCGCCGTGCAGACGCAGTTGGGGCCGTATTTGTAGATCAGCAGTTCGCAGTGGATCGATTGACCCGGTATCAGGGGGGAAAGCGAAAGATAGCCGATGACTCCGCCGCCGTTGGTCAGGTCGCAGACCTCGCCCGTGGCCGGATAGATGGCCACGCAAGCGCCTCGCTCCCGATTTTCGTCCAGCAGACCGAACAGCAGCCGCTGGGTGATGTGGTCGTGCTCCAGCTCGATGCTGTAAGTCACCTGGGAGTGATCTTCCGTGAGGCAGATCTGGTCGATCGCGTGACGATGGAACTGATCGAGACTGGGAACCGGGTTGAACGTCTTCATAGCGGGCTTGCCGGGGCGTTTGAGGGATTCAGTGGGAAACGGAATGAGGTTCGTCGGTCGAGGAGAAGGGACTGCCTTCATATGTTTAAGAACTCAAAAATATTGAAGTTATGGAAATTTTAGCAGAAAAGCAGTCAAGGGCAACGGTTTTTATAAAAAATTATGATAATTATTTAATAAGAGTGAATTATTCACCGGAGGGCGGGTTTTCCAACTCGCCATCACCATCGCCAGCGGCGGGTTGGAAAACCCGCCCTCCGCTCTCCTCATTGCGACGCCTCGAACTGAGCTCGCCAGTATTCGAGCCGCTCGGCGACGCGCTTTTCCATGCCCTGATCGCCCGGCTCGTAGTAAACACGGCCCTCGGGCAGATAGGATTGGGGCACGTAGGCACCCTCATAATCATGGCTGTAGCGGTAATCCGTATCCGCCTCGCTGGCGCCGCCACTCTCGCGGGCCAGCCGCTTCCGGGTCTTGGTGCGCAGATGGGGCGGCACGGCCAGGGTGCGGCCTTCACGCACATCCTTCAGCGCGCGGTCGATACCGGCATAGGCGCGATTGCTCTTCGGCGCGGTGGCAAGGTAAACGGTGGCGTGGGCGAGGGGAATGCGGGCCTCGGGCATGCCGATGAACTCGACGGCCTGCTGGGCGGCGACCGCTACCCGCAGCCCGTTGCTGTCGGCCATGCCGATGTCTTCACTGGCGGAGATGACGATGCGGCGCGCGATGAATCGGATGTCCTCACCGGCGTGGAGCATCTTCGCCAGCCAGTAGAGGGCGGCGTCGGGATCGGAGCCGCGGATGCTCTTGATGAAGGCGCTGATGGTGTCGTAATGGGCGTCGCCGTCGGCGTCGTAGACGATGGTCTTTCGCTGGATGGAATCCTCGGCCACCTCGAGATCGATGCGGGTGACGCCGGTGTCCTCATCGGGATCGGTGGTGAGCACCGCGAGTTCGAAGGAGGTCAGCAGCTTGCGGGCGTCGCCGTCGCACATGCGCACGAGGTGGGCGGCGGCCTCGTCGCCGACCTCCAGCGGCATTTTTCCGAAGCCGCGCTCGGGATCGTGGATCGCTGCCTGGAGCAGTTCGGCGAGATCGCTTTCCTCCAGCGGCTCGAGTTGAAACACCTGGCTGCGGGAGACCAGCGGGCTGTTGATGTAGAAATAGGGGTTGTGGGTGGTCGCCCCGATGAAGCGGACGGTGCCGCACTCGATGTGCGGCAGGAGCACATCCTGCTGGGCTTTGTTGAAACGGTGGATCTCGTCGACGAACAGGGTGGTTACCCGCTTCCGCGTGCGCAGGATGGAGCGCGCGGCCTCGACCGCCTGGCGGATTTCGGCGACGTTGCTCTCCACCCCGCTGAGATTGATGAAACGCGACTCGGTGCGGCGGGCGATGAGTTCCGCGAGGCTGGTCTTTCCGACGCCGGGCGGGCCGTAGAAAATCAGGGATGTGAAACGGTCGGCCTCCACGGCGCGGCGCAGGAGTTTACCCTCGCCGAGGATGTGACGCTGGCCCACGTATTCGTCCAGGTTGCGCGGACGCATCCGCGCGGCGAGCGGGAGATTCCGGTCCACGGCGGAGTTTTTTTCGTCATCCCCGTCCGAGTCGACAGGGTCTGGTCCCGGACCATACCCTGTTGAGTCAGCCGCCTCGTCGGCGTCTTCCAGAAACAGGTCATCCTCGGCGCTCATGGGGTGGGTCGGTGAGGTTCAGATGCCGAAAGCCAGCATGGCGTCGGGGGCGTCTCGGAGGAGGATTTCCTCGAGTGTCAGTGAGGCGAGCCGCTCGTTCACCAGGGCGTCGATCTCGGCGAGGGATTCCCGCAGGCCGCGGGCTCCGGGGAAATCCCCTGACTCCTCCGCGTGGGCCGCGAGATGGCAGAGCCCGCCGTCGATGAGGTCGATGATCTCGCCGACGGTGATCTGGCGGGTGGGGCGGTCGAGGAGGTAGCCGCCGCCGACCCCGCGTTTGCTGCGGAGCAGGCCTCCGCGTTTGAGGGCGAGGAGGATTTGTTCGAGGAATTTCGCCGGAATGCCGCCTGACTCGGCCAGTTCCTGCATCTGCAGCGGTCGATCCGGCGGCGCGCCCGCGAGGATGACGAGGGCACGGAGGGCGTAGTCAGCTTTTCGGGAGATCGTCATCGGGGCGGGTCCTATACCCGACTATTTCGGTCGGGATGATGAGGAACGCAAGCCGGGCGATTGCATTGAACGGAAAACCCGCTAGGGTGTCTGAACGATAGACAGCGATTCCCGACGGATCGACTGGCTGGAACCGGGGGCGTACTGGTTTCGACTGGTGGTTAGAAGGGTTGGCTGCATGCCGAGGTTGATCGGTTGGCCTCGTAAAAAGCCGATTACACAAATAAACGCAACTAACGAACCTGAACTTGCTCTGGCGGCCTAATTGAGCTGCCCGTGGCCTTGCCCGACGCCTGCTGAGGCGAGGCCGCGACACTTTTGCAGGCTGGTCATTCGCCGGGTGTCCGGGCGGACTGACGAGAGGTTACAGTGACAATCGGAGAGTGTGGATTCTGTCCGTCGAAGCCTGCTCTTTTAAAACAAATGACGAGACTAAGCATGTAGAGGCTCACTTGGACGGCCACGAGGACAGGGGTTCGACTCCCCTCGCCTCCACCATTCATAATCAACACGTTATGACGAAATTCTAGGGATGAAGGCTAGGGGATATCGTCCCCTGTCCTCATCGCTTATAGACGATTACGCAATGGTTCCAGTCTTTAGTTTTCAGCCACTTCCGGCAGCTACGCTGTCCCAGGTGGCATTTCCGGCGACGGCATCCGCACCATGAGCCATGTCTGGGTCAGGGTTTCCCCGAAGTGGAAGCATGAGCCTCATGCCTCCGGCGCGAAGCTCATGGCCCCCGCCGGGACTCCTCATGCCCACGACAACGATACCAGGTCACGGCAACGTTGAGGTTCTTCGAGAAATCGAACCCGCAAGAGCCGTAGTTCCCGCGCTCTTCATCTCACGGCGGACTCGTCCAACAACGGATAGCAGTGAGGCAAGCTCACCTGCTATCTTTGGGGTTAGGCGGTTCGGTTCTGGAGCTTCCACCCGTCGAGTTGATAATCGCCCTCCGAGTCGTAGTCGGCAATCAAGAATCCGTCCTCCTGTCTCCGAATTACGCGTATCCATCCCGTGTGGCTAGTGAGCGTGAACTGATCTCCGTCCTGCTCGAACGTTCCTGGCTCCCCAAGGCCGGTAATGCCGCACTCATTCGGAGGTCGCCGCCACTGATTCTTCAGAGCGTATCGCCCTCCTTTGTGTAGCGAAATCTCGACTGTTTGATTCCCCTGGACACCGACGAATAGGCATGTCCTCGTAAATCTCGAAGTCCTCCACAGATCCCAAATCAGCTGAGGAAGCACCCACAGGAAGAAGAGCGTTCCGATGTCTGCTATCCACGGAATGAGCAATGTCCACGGAGGGGCTCCGGCGACAAGGAGCCAAATGTCGATAAGAAGTGGACCGATGAATGGGATGTAGACACCCGATGAACCTTTGCCTGTTGAAAGCGTTTGTATCGCTCCAATTGCGAGTGTCAGCCAGCTGAGGAGCGGAAAGATGAGACCAACTATCAGCAGTGTGTTTTCCATTTCTTCGCCTAACGTCCAAGTGCTGGCACCCGCTACCGGGAACGCCGCGCCGAAACAGGGTTAGAGGTTGTAGTAAGGAGGGTCATTTCGACTCGGAACGGGTAGCGGGTTGTCCAGCCGCGTCTTGTGTGCGCCCAGCATGGGCGAGAACCAGAAGGGGTTCAAGTCCCCTGTGTGAGAAGTGAATGGAAACAGGAAGCACTAGCCGAAGTCAACTGCGGAAGGGCGACCGACCGTGGGGAGGCAGACTAGGCGACATCCATGAGCCGATGAACAAGAACACCATAGGAGGCCGACGGAGGGGGCGAGCTGGCACAACACAGCGAAGCCGTCACTTCACTTCACTTCCGGAGGTAAATGGTGCGGTTGTATGGAGGAGGTTCTCGTCCCTTACCTGGGGAGGTCTCGACCGGGGATGCCTGGTCGAGGAGTCAGCCGAGGTCATAGTAGCGACCGAAGAGCCGGGGGCTGGAAGATGCCCGCCTAAACAACGACACCGGAACACTCACGCGGACGTGAAGGACCAAACCCAATCAGATGAACCGACCTGAACCGATGAAACCGACGACGAAGCCGACAGGTGAAGTCAGACCTGTCATCGATCAGGCAGAGAACCGGAGCGAAGCGGAGATAGACTGTCCGCAGGACAGCCCGAAGGGTGGAGCGCCAGCGACATCAAAGCGAGTTCATGTGAAGATCTGCTGGAACAGATCCTGGATCGCGACAACCTGCTCGCCGCCTGGACTGCCATGGCGCGAAGCGCTCACTGAATAGCGAAGCCAATCCGCAGAGCCGCAAAGCGGATAAACGGGTGAAGCGAAACGGAGGCGCGGCCGGGGTCGATGGCAGGGAAATCGGGGACTTCCCCGGTTTCCTGCGCCAACATTGGGAAACCATTCGCCGGAAACTGCTCGACGGGACCTATCGTCCCTCGCCAGTGCGGCGTGTGGAAATCCCCAAACTGGATGGCACGAAACGACCGCTCGGGATACCGACGGTGCTGGATCGAGTCATCCAGCAAGCGATTGCCCAAATCCTCTCCCCGCTCTGCGAACCGGGTTTCAGCGAGCACTCCTTCGGATTCCGACCGATGCGCAGCGCGCACGACGCGATCCGGAGCGTGCAGCAGAAATCCAAAGCGGAGCGGAAGAAATGGGTGGTCGATTGATTCGGCCTCCTCCTCCGGAGGCCTCACCCTACGGGCTTGCCCTACGGGCAGTCTATGTCCGCTCCCGCCAGTCGCTACCATTGCGACCTGAAGTCATTCTTTGACACCGTGAACCACGATGTGCTGATGACCCGACTGGAACGTCGGATCACCGACAGGCGAGTCCTGGAGCTGATCAGGCGGTACCTACGGGCCGGAGTCATCGAGCGGAACGGAGAATGGAAAGTGACTTCATTGGGTATGCCCCAAGGAGGGCCGCTGAGTCCGCTGCTGGCCAACATACTGCTTGATGACCTCGACCAGGAGTTGGAGAAGCGCGGCCACAGCTTCGCTCGCTACGCCGACGACTTCATCATCTTGTGCCGCAGCCCTCGGGCCGCGCGACGGGTGATGGAGAGCGTGAAGCGTTTTCTCGAGCGGAAACTCAAACTCATCGTCAACCGTGCCAAGAGTCGCGTCTGCGAGATCGCCGAGGCCGTCTTTCTGGGCTTCACCGTGGTGAAGAACCGGATCGTGTGGTCGAGGAAATCAAAGAAACGGTTCTCCGACCGAATCAGGGAACTCACCAAGCGGACCCGGGGTGTTTCACCCACGACCGTGATGGAAGATCTTCAACGATTCGTGGTAAGCGGAGTAAACGCGCCCCTCTTGACAGGGACCATCACGCAGCGTGACG
>CAYTNL010000070.1:0-36561 GCA_964439145.1 uncultured Verrucomicrobiales bacterium | reverse complement strand
GACGATTTGAGCAAGAACCGGAGAAGAAACTCCCACCAAAGATCAGGAAATGGAAGAAGGTAATGTCAAGAAATGCTGCCTGACCCTATTTGACTTTCTGTTTTTACCCACCTCTCCCAATGCGGCAGATATGCGAAGATATTCTGCGAACCCCGCATTTCAGGGGCGGTTTCTATTTGGATCACACTGCTCTGGCTGGAGTTTTACAGATGAGCGAACAGAACAATCGATAAGCAATAACGAAACGCTCGATGCAATGCAAGTTGCGACACTGATAAACAACGATCCAAATTATACTCCAGGCATGCCTGTTATGCTGATCGCTTGTCTCGCAGGCTGCCCTACGCATGCCGAGCCAGGAAAACCGGTTCTAGCCGAACAGGTAGCTAAAAATTTGAACGAACTCAATGGTAAAGACAGCCCTGTCTGGGGGCCGAATGGCGATTGCCATCGAAAAGGGAACAAGACTGGAGATTTAATTGTTTCAGACCCGAACACAGGCGAGCAAAAACAAAATAATATAGGAAAATGGTATTTGCCGGATGGAACAACCTATAATTACAACTCGTTGCCCAGATAATAATCGCAACCAGCCGCACCACCCTGCATTTTGCATAAATGTGTGAATAACTTTCTTGTATTCAGGGTAATACATTTTATCAAAAATTTAATTTTTCATGGCATCAAATAATAACCATTCAGCGGCGTATTTCAGAATCCGGATGGCGTTATATACAGCAACTGCATTACTTGCCCCATTCTGCATCTCTCATTCACTCACGAATGAGGCGGGGGTTCGATTCGGTATAATGGGAGGGATAGAGGTTGGTGCGAATTTTTCCGCCGGATGCTTCAGGATCGGCGTGACGATTTTTGATGAACTGCCTAATAAGAGTGAATTATACTTTAAGTTCACTGATCGCGCTTTTAAATATAAATATGATAAATCATTCATAGCTGGCGAATATTATTGGACAGCTGAGACGGCAGGTGATTTCAATTCTTATGCATTAGCGATTCCAATCCTCGTGTGGTTCGCTATTTTATATGGGCTTGTGAGTTTGCTTGAACTTATGCTTTGGCGCCATCGACACAGTCTCTGCTGTTAGGCGACTCTGCCGATGATCCTGGTGCGCTTTGCCAATGTGAAGCTCGGGGGTATGAACCGGAGACATAGGTAACAGATTGACCGGGGACATGGGTAACAGCAGAAGGGGCGGATCATGCCCGGGACAATGTTACTCCCATGGAACAAAGACACCGATTCGTGGTCCTCGCCGAGGCGAGTCCTGCCGGTAGGGGTCAGTCGGTGAAAGGCTCTGCCGATAGGGGTCAGGCGACAAATCTTGACGTAAGTCCGGGCGCTAACGAAAGGGGGCGGGCTCGAATGGCACTGGGTTGGGGATGTTCCCCGGCGTGGCGCCGGATTTCAACCGGTGATCAGTGGGGCCGCAAGCCTTAGCCACATCGCCTAGCCGAGTGGCATGCAGCCAGAGGGTATCGCCGGAATTTGTCAGGTCTCATCCCGCTTTGATGGCGGGCTCGGCGAGTGGTTCGTTTCCCGCGCCCACTGGTTGGGCTCCGTTGGCGAGTCGCTCGACGCGCACGGTCACGCGCATGGCGCTTTTTCCGGTGCCGTAGTAGGTGCCGACTACGGGAGCCACATCTCGATAGTCGCGGCCGGTGGCGAGTAGAAGGTAGGTCTCATCAACGACTTTGTTGTTGGTGGGGTCCAGACCTACCCAGCCGAAGGGCTCGGTGTAGATTTCGACCCAGGCGTGGGAGGCCTCGGAGCCGCGGAGGTGGTGATCGCGGGTGGCGTCGAAGAAATACCCGCTGACATAGCGGGCGGGGATACCGATGGAGCGGCAGAGTGCGACCATGGCGTGGGCGAAGTCCTGACAGACGCCCGTGCGCGAGCCGATGACCTCGCTGGCATGGGTGGACACGGTGGTGGCCCCGGCCTGGTAGCGATAGTGACGAAATATGTGCTCCATGATGGCGTAGGCGGTCTGAAAGACGTCGTCGGAGTCCTCCTGGATATCGAGAGCCTGACGCCAGATCTCGGGGGTGCGCTCGATGTAGGCGCTGTCCTGGAGATAGGGATGACAGGCCTCGAGAAACCGGCAGCGGGGGAGTTCGGTGTGGGAAAATCCGTAGGGCAGGGAGTCGAAATCGACTTTGGGCCGGGTCACCACCTCGGCCCGACTCTCGATGACGAGCCGCTGATGGGGGCGTGGAATTTCGAAATGATGGACACGGTTGAGGTTCAGATCCTCATAGTGCGTCAGCGGGCAGGCCGGCAGCACGGTGATGAAGGAGGACACGTTGGATTGCCACCGGGTCGACGGGGGGTGAAGCCGCAGGTCGTTGACACTGTCGGAGACGGGCGCCGAATACTGGTATTCGGTGCGATGGAGAACGCGCAGACGCATCGGGACTTATTGCTGCTGTTGTTGGCGCTGCAAGTGCCAGGTGTCGAGCCGGGCCACGTTCTGCACTTCCGACGGGAGCAGCACGTAGGTCTCGAAGACCTGTTGTCCGATGAGATTGAACTGTTTCTGCAACTCGTCGATGTAGCGATGCAGACCGATGCTCCACACGTTGTCGATGCTGGAGAAGTTCAGCTGCGCCAGGATGCTGCCGGTGAGGCGCTCGGCTTCGTTGGAAAAGGCACCCGACGGCACACCGGAGATGGCGTGGAGCACGCCGTCGAGCTGGCGCAGGCAGAAGCGGACGGAGCGGGGGAAGGACTGGGAGAACAGCAGAAAGGCCATCACGTTCTGCAGGGTCACATCGCCGCGAAACTCGGCGCGGAACGCGGAAAATCCCGAGCACGACCGCAGCACCGAGGCGAGTTGGGCGCGCTCGGGCTCGTCTCCATAGGTCAGCATGTCGAGTATGCGGCTGGTCTTGTCGGCGCGCTCCAGCAGCTTGCCGACCTGGACAAAATGCCACCCCTCATCGTGGAGGATGGTGGCGTCGATGAGGCCCTCGAACAGGAGACAGAATTTGATCACCTCCCGATACATCGCCTCGGGCTGGCGTTGCCAGAGTTCCTCGGCCTCGCCGGATTGCATGAACAGATGGATGCTGTTGAGTTCCAGCCACATCTCCTCGGAAATCTGGTCGCGCACCATGCGGGCGTTTTCCCGGGCGTTGGCGATGCATTGGCGGATGCTGTCGGGATTGGCGTCGGAGAAGGTGATGAAGCGTCCGACATCGAGATCCTCGGTCCGGGTCTCGCGGGCGGCGTTGAAGACCTCCTCGGTGCAGGTGGCGTAAAGAATGGGGCGCCAGATGGCCTCGTTCTCGGTGTCGGCGGCATCGAGGGCGTCGTAGCGATTCACATCCACGAGGCGGGCGAGGTTCTCGGCGCGCTCCAGGTATCGGCTGAGCCAGTATAGACTGTCGGCGACTCGGGAAAGCATGGGTGTTCGTTGTTTCGGGGGTGGGGAGGAGGGCGGGTCAACGGTGGAGTACCCAGGTGTCTTTGCTGCCACCACCCTGGGAAGAGTTGACGACCAGGGAGCCTTTGCGCAGGGCCACGCGGGTGAGCCCGCCGGGTATGATCTCGATGTCTTCCCCGTAGAGGATGAAGGGACGGAGGTCGATGTGACGGCCTTCGACGGAATGCTCGTCGCAGATGGTGGGATGCCGGGAGAGGGAGACGACGGGTTGGGCGATGAAGTTCCGGGGATTTTCGCGGATCTTGTCGGCGAACTCGGCGCGCTCGGCGGAGGTGGAGGTGGGTCCCATGAGCATGCCGTAGCCACCGGATTCGTTGGCGGCCTTGACCACGAGCTTTTCGAGATTCTCGAGGATGTATTTCTGGTCGTCCGCGCGCCAGGCGAGGTAGGTGGGCACGTTGTCGATGATGGGATCCTGATCGAGGTAGTATCGGATCATGTCCGGGACGTAGGCGTAGGTGACCTTGTCGTCGGCGACTCCGGTGCCGACCGCGTTCGCCAGCGCCACATTGCCGCGCAGGTAGGCGTCCATGATGCCGGGAACACCAAGCATGGAATCTTTGCGAAACACGGTCGGGTCGAGAAAGTCATCGTCGAGGCGCCGGTAGATCACGTCGACCTGCACCAGGCCTTTGGTGGTGCGCATGTAGACGTAGCCGTCGATGGCGATGAGATCGCGGCCCTCCACGATCTCGATGCCCATCTTTCTGGCTAGGAAAGTGTGCTCGAAGTAGGCGCTGTTGTAGACGCCGGGAGTCAGCAGCACGCAGACCGGCATCTGCCCCGGGCGGGGGGAGACATGCTGGAGAGTCTTCAGCAGAAGCTCGGGATAGTAATCAACCGGGCGGACGCCGTACTGGCGGTAGAGTCGCGGGAAAGCGCGCTTCATCGCCTCGCGATTCTCCAGCAGATAGGAGACGCCCGAGGGGCAGCGCCCGTTGTCCTCCAGCACCAGATAGCGCCCCTCCCCGTCGCGGATCAGATCGGTGCCGCAGATGTGGATGTAGATGTCGCCCGGCACGTCCACGCCGATCATCTCGGGTCGGTAGTGGGCGGCGGTCTTGACAATGTCCTCGGGAACGATGCCATCCTTGATGATGCGGCCCTCGTGGTAGATGTCGTTGAGGAAAAGATTCAACGCGATGATGCGCTGGGTGAGACCGCGCTCGATGGTCTGCCATTCGGCGTCGGGGATGATGCGCGGGATGAGGTCGAAGGGAAAGATCCGCTCCGTGCCGCGCTCGTCCCCGTAGACGGTGAAGGTGATGCCCTGCTCGAGGAAGCCGGTATCGACCCGGCGCTGCTTTTCGGTCAGTTCCACCTCGTCGAGGCGGTCGAAGCGATGGAGCAGGGCGGCATAGTGAGGAAACACCTCGCCGGATTCGTCGGCGAACATTTCATCGAAGAAGGAGTTTTTCTGGTAGTTTTCGAACATCGAGCAGAGGGTGTCCCCCTCACTGAGCATGGATCGTGCCAGCGCCTCGTGATCATCGGCCGGGGAGCGAGACTACTGTGACGATCTTGTCGGATCGTGTTGAGGAATTGCTGGCGGGCGGGTTTCCGGTTGTGTCGCGGGTCTGCTGTGTCATCGGATAAGGATGACAGATTTCGCCTCCTCCGCGCTCACCAATGCCCCGACTCGTCATTCTCACCTGCGTCGATGGGTGGCGGAGATGGCGGAGCTCTGCCAACCGGACACGGTCGAGTGGTGCGATGGCTCCGAGGAAGAATGGCATCGCATGTGCGGACTGCTGGTCGAGTCGGGCACCTTTCATCCCCTGAATCCCGAGAAGCGTCCCAACAGCTACCTGGCGTTGTCGGATCCGGGCGATGTGGCGCGGGTGGAGGATCGCACCTACATCTGCAGTCGCCGCAAGGACGCCGCCGGCCCGACCAACAACTGGATGGCGCCGGAGAAAATGCGCGGCCTCCTCGGGGAGCTCTTCGATGGTTGCATGCGCGGTCGCACGCTCTATGTGGTGCCGTTTTCCATGGGACCGGTCGGCTCGCCGCTCTCCATCATCGGCGTGGAGCTCACCGACTCCCCCTACGTGGTGGCCAACATGCGCATCATGACCCGCATGGGCGCGCCGGTGATCGAGGCCCTGGGTGAGTTCGGCGACTTCGTTCCCTGCATGCACTCCGTGGGCAAGCCGCTGGCCCCGGGCGAGGCCGATGTGCCCTGGCCCTGCAGCGACACCAAATACATCGTCCACTTTCCCGCCGAGAGAGAGATATGGTCTTATGGTAGTGGTTATGGAGGTAACGCCCTCCTCGGCAAGAAATGCCTCGCCCTGCGCATCGCCAGCGTCATTGCCCGCGAGGAGGGCTGGATGGCCGAGCACATGCTCATCTCCGGAGTGAGGCGGCCGGACGGGAAAAAGCACTACGTCGCCGCCGCCTTTCCCAGCGCCTGCGGCAAAACCAACTTCGCCATGCTCATCCCTCCGGCCCACTATCGCGAACGGGGATGGGAGGTGACCACCGTGGGTGACGACATCGCCTGGCTGAGGCCCGGCAAGGACGGGAAGCTGCGGGCGATCAATCCCGAGGCCGGGTATTTCGGGGTGGCGCCGGGCACCTCGGAGGAATCGAATCCCAACGCCATCGCCTCCATGCGGGCCAACACCATTTTCACCAATGTCGCCCTGACACCGGACGGGGATGTCTGGTGGGAGGGGCTCACCCCCGAGCCGCCCGAGGGGCTCATCGATTGGCGGGGGAATCCCTGGACACCCGGTAGCGGAGCCCCGGCCGCCCATCCGAACTCCCGCTTCACCGCTCCCGCCGCCCAGTGCCCGGCCATCGATCCCGAATGGCAGAATCCCGACGGCGTCCCCATCGACGCCATCATTTTCGGCGGACGCCGGGCCACCACCATGCCGCTCGTCTTTCAAGCCTTCAACTGGATCCACGGCGTCTATCTAGGCGCCAATATGGGCTCCGAGACCACCGCCGCCGCCGCCGGGGCGGTGGGCAAAGTCCGGCACGATCCCTTCGCCATGCTGCCTTTCTGCGGCTACAACATGGGAGACTACTTCGCGCATTGGCTCGGCATGCGGAAGCTCATCCGCGATCTGCCCCGCATCTTTCACGTGAACTGGTTCCGCAAAGGAGACGAGGGCGAATTCCTCTGGCCCGGATTCAGTGAAAACATGCGGGTGCTGGAATGGATCATCAACCGATGCGATGGCCGCGCGCGGGGGCACGAGACCTCCATCGGGTGGATGCCCCACTATCACGAGCTGGATTTCGAGGGGCTCGATTTCAGCGAGGCGCAGTTCGAGAAGTTGATGCAGATCGACCACGATGAGTTCCGCCAGGAGCTGCTCTCCGAGGCGGAATTGTATCTGCGGCTCTACGATCACCTACCCAAAGAGCTGATCTTTCAACGCGAGCTGCTGGCGGGCAGGGTATGAGCGGGCGGAAAGGAGTTTCCCGTTGTCAGCCCGGCGCGGAGGGCCGAAAGTTTCGTCTCTCCCGTTGATTTTCAGATGAGAAAAGCCCGTCTCCTGCTCAAGAGATCCTTTCAGAGGGTGGCGGGTTTTTTGATGGAGAACGGGCTCCGACCCCTGCCCATTCGCGGGAGTTTTTCCGGTTATGGCGGACTGGATTTCCGGGCCGACCTGCGCTCGGGCCTCAACGTGGCCCTGCTGGCATTCCCCCAGGGCATGGCCTACGCGGCGATCGCCGAGTTGCCGATTCAGTATGGCATCGTGTCCGGAGCCATCGCGGCGATGGTCGCCCCCTTGTTCGCCGGTTCCCGCCACACCATCCTCGGGCCCACCAACGCCACGGCCTTCATGGTGTTCAGCTCGCTGGCCATGTATGCCGATCCCGAGCGGCTCCGGCTCCTGCCGCTGGTGGTGCTGGTCATCGGCATCCTGCTGGTGCTGGGCGCTCTCCTGAGAATCGCCGATCTCATCCAATACATCAGCCGCAGTGTCGTGGTCGGCTACATCACCGGGGCGGCCATTCTCATCATCGCCAACCAGGTGCGCCACGCGCTCGGCGTCACCGTGCCTCCCGACGCGGTCTCCCACGGGGTGGCAGGCACGTTTTTCACCATCGTGGAAAAAACGCTCACCCATATCGGCTCCTTCCAATGGCAGGCGTTGGTGCTCAGTGTGGGCACCTTGGCGGTCTGGCTGCTCCTGCTGAGGCGTCTGCGCGGCTTTCCCGTGTTTGCCACCACCCTCGTGGTGATGACCGGAGTCTACGCCCTGCTGCATCACCACGCCGGCTGGCTGGTGGCCACCTTCGAGCCCTTTCAGTTGGAGGATCTGAAGCCCCGGCTACCGGAGATCGGTCCGCGTGGACTCTACTATGACCTCACCCAGATCCTCGGAGTGGCCTTCTCCGTAGCCTTCCTCGCGTCTCTGGAGAATTCCGTGATGTCGAAGACCCTGGCCAGCCGCAGCGGTGACCGGCCCGACATGAATCAGGACATGCTCAGTGTGGGCTTGGCCAACGTCGCCACCGCCTTCGCCGGGGGCATGCCCGCCTCGGGATCGCTGACCCGATCCGCGCTCAATTTTTCCAGCGGAGCGGTGAGCCGACTCGCCAGCATCATCAGCGGCGCGCTCTGCGTGCTGGGCCTCGCGCTTCTGGGGGGCTACATGGATCTGGTGCCCAAGTGCGTGCTCTCCGTGCTGGTGATGTGCATCGCCGTCTCCGTGGTCAATTCCCGCCACATCCGCATCGCCCTGCACGCCACGCCCTCCGACGCCGCCGTGCTCCTGACCACCTTGCTCTCCGCGTTGCTCATGCCCCTGAATGTCGCCATCTTCCTCGGGGTGGGCGTTTCCATCATGCTCTACCTGCGCAAGGCGAGCCGTCCCTACCTCACCGAGTATGAGTTCACCGAGGGCGGGGAATTGCGCGAGGCGGGGGAAAAACGCCAGCGTCCCATCCCGGCCATCTCCATCGTCCACGTGGAGGGGGAACTGTTTTTCGGCGCCGCCGAACTTTTCCGCACCCAGATCCAGAAAATCTGCCTCGACGCGGACTTGAAAGTCATCATTCTGCGCCTGAAAAACGCCCGCCACCTGGATGCCACCAGCGTCATGGCCCTGGAGGAACTGGTCCGCTTCGTGCGCTCAGCCGGGCGCGAAGTCATCATCAGTGGAGCCTCGAAAGAGGTCTATCGCGTTCTGAAAAACGCCGACATGATCGATGTGATCGGGCGGAAGAACATCTTTCTCAATTCTCCGAGAAACCCCAATCTGTCCACCCGCAACGCCCTGAAACGGGCCCAGGAAGTGCTCGGCACCACGGAGGCGGATATCAGAATCTTCTACGATCCCCAACAGAGCGGGGGCAAAAGCGGCCATTGAACCCTCTTGGATCCACGACCATACCCTCTTGAGTGCCGGAAAGGCTTGCATAGCGGGTCCGGAATCGGTAAAATAATACAGTAATTATAAAAATTATTGAAATGCGAATATTTTAGGGTAAAGTTTTGGGGAAATGACGCACTTTCCTACATCCGAATGGGATCGTATGCTCCGCTCTCCGATGCGGCTGACTGACGGGGTGGGATTGCGTATCAACACGAGCGGACATCGCTGTCTCCACGACGCGCGCAGCGCGGAGTCCTGGGTGCTGGAGCCGTGGCAGAGTCAGTTGCTGCGCGAGATCGAGCAGGGCGCGGGCTTTGGCGAGGCGGTGCGGGGTGTGATTCGCTCCCATCCCGAGTCGGCCACGCGGGGCGAGATCCTGCGGCTGGTCGAGGGACTTTGTCGGGTGGGTTTCCTCCGCATGGATCATCCCGTCTCCCCGCGGTGGACGACGAAAGTCCGGAAGATTTCCCATTGGAATCGCCATCCGCGACGCCGGTTCCCGGTGCCGCTACGTTGGGCCATTCAGTTGACATTCGGTGCCGCGCTCGCGATTGGCGGGGGATTGACCCTGAGCGGCTGGCTCAGCACGCCTTCGCCTCCACTGTTTCCCGTGCCGAGCCTGGGGCCGGGCAAGGTGGCGCCTGTATCGGAGAAATTTGCCTGGGAAGAAGCCACCGATGAGAAAATCGCGGTGCGGGTATGGTGCCATGGAGTGATCACCGAACTGCTGGTCCGCGATGGGGACGAGGTTCGTTCCGGCGATGTGCTGGCCCGTGTGGCCGACCCCATGGCCATCGCCACGCGGGATGATCTGCGGACGCTGCTGGGAGAGTTTCGCGCCAGTCGCGACGCGTTTTACGCAGCCGGCGACCTGGTCGCCTACCTGCGGGAGAGCAAGGCGATCGCGCGTCTGACTCGTGAGCTCAGCATCTGGGAGCAGCAGAGTGGCGCGGTGGAGCTGAGGGCTCCCATCGACGGGAGAATCCGTCGAGGCTGGTTTGCCGAGGCGGTGGGGGATCGGGTGACACCCGGCGAAGTGCTGATGGCGATCGAGTTGCCCCCGGCCATCGGCGAGGAGGAAAAGTTGATGGCGCTGGTGGCGGGCCAATAGACATCACGAAGAGAGCGGGTGACGGCGGGAAAATCGCTCGCTCACTCCTCACGCTTCTGGCATAGTCCCGCTGGTGATGGAAGCGGAAAAATACCACCTGCAAACGGTTGAGGAATACCTCGAGGCTGAGCAACGGTCCGAGGTCAGGCATGAGTATTTGTATGGCACCATCCACGCGATGGCCGGCGGCTCGCGCCGTCACAACGAGATCTGTTTTCAGATCGCGAAGGGTTTGGATCGACAAATCTCAAACGGCCCCTGCCGATCCTACCTGGCAGATGTGAAGGTCCGCATCAGAGCCATGGCGGGGGATCTTTTCTATTACCCGGACGTGATGGTGGGCTGCGATCCCACCGACAATCACGAGTATTATCTGGAGCGCCCCACGGTGCTTTTCGAGGTGACCAGCCACTCCACGGAGTTGACTGATCGACGGGAAAAACTGCTCGCCTACCAGACCATCGCCTCACTCGACTGCTATGTGATCGTCTCCCAGGAGCAACGGAGGGTCGAGTGCTTCCGCCGTCGTGACGATGGGTGGGAACGCCTGATCCTGACCGCTCCCGAGGATCGTCTCGATTTCACCGCGCTCGGGGTGTCCCTTTCCCTCGGTGAGATTTACGAGGGGATCGAGATGGAGTGAAGCGGCGTTCCGCTCTCAGAACCCGCCAGCGCTGATGGTGACATTGGCGCCGCCGAAGTCCTTGCCGAGGACGGCGAGTCCCTCCTGCACGGCGACGGCCTGGGCGGCCGTGACCAGCACCGCGCGGGTGTAGTTTTTCAGGTGAGTGTAGACGGTGTTCGGCACCCAGACGATGTCGCCGGCGGCGAGCCGGGCGTCGGGGGTGGTGCCGCGCATGATGTCATGCAGACTCACGGTGGCCACGCGGGGGCGGGTCAAGGATCCGCGGATGACGAGCGCTTTGGTGATCACGGCGTCCTGTCGGGGGCCTCCCGCCATGGCCACGGCGGAGAGGATGCTGGGATCATGATCAAAATAGACGGGCCCCGGGGTCTGCACCGAGCCGAGCACATAGACGGCTCGATGCTGGATGGATGGCAGGTAGAGGTAATCTCCGGGGCGGATGTAGACATTTTGTCCCATGTCACCATGTTCAATGAGTCCGCGGAAATCGACGGGCATCAGGTCGTCGTCGCGAATGAGGATGGAACGGTCGAGGTCGACGGTTTCCTGTGTCTCTCCCGCATTGTTCTGGGCGGAGTAGAGACCGCCCGCGAGCGAGATGGCCTCGATGAGAGTGGTGGGTTTGGCGATGGGGTAGGCGCCGGGGGTTTTCACCTGCCCGAGAATGAAGAAGCGTTGGCTTTGCGCCTCGGCGAGATTCACCGTGACGATGGGCGAGGGATAGTCTCCGGCCAGCTCTTTGGACAGGATGTCGGAGACTTCCTTGAGGGTGCGTCCGGAGGCTTTGACCCCGTTGGCCACATCGTAGTAGAGCATCCCGTCGGGCATCACGCGCGAGGCGGCGCGGGTCTTTTCGTCTTCCGCGACCTCGATGTCGAGAACGTCGCCGGGACCGACCCGGTAGGGGTCTCGAGGGGCGGAGAGCGCCTCGGGCGGGACCGGACGAGCGAGATCGAGGGAGAAGAAATCGGGTTCCTCGCCAATCAACTGGGTCTCATCGAGCGCGTCGAAGCTGTTTTTCGGCACGGAGCAGGACGCGAGGAACGCGAAGCCGACGAGCCAGGTCGCCGCGAGAGCGCGGGGAGGGATGGGAAGTGTGAGGGACGGGAGCATGGAGGAAAGGAGGTTCACTGTGCGGGAATGCTGACGTCGAGGAACTCGTCGTTGACCACTTCGGTGGTGACGGTCTGGACAAAGGTGAAGATGGCGGAGTCGAGGGCGCCTTCGGCCATCTGGAAGGGGCGCTTGTCGACGAAGATGATGTCGCGATTCTCCAACACGACATCGGGGGAGCGACCGTGGAGGACATCGTCGACATCGACGACGCGGACATCGGGTTTGTGAATGCTGCCACGGATCAGCAGCACACGGGATTTGTAGGCCTGGCGATTGTAGCCGCCGGCCTGGGTGATGGCTCGGGTGACGGTGAGCGGAGTGGCCATCTTGAGGCGGCCGGGTCGGTTGACCGACCCGAGGACATAGACCTCGTTGCGCAGGGCGGAGGCGATGAAGATGTAGTCGTTGGGCTCGAGGAAAGCGTTCTCCGAGAGCTTGCCGCGGAAGTAGAGTTCGGCGAGATCGACACCGAGCTTGCGGCCGTTTCGCACCACGAAGGAACGCTCCAGATCGGCCAGTTCGAAGGCGGAACCTCCCACCGAGCCGACCTCGATACCGCGTGCCATGGCGATGCCCTCAAGGATGCTGACCGGTCGATCAAGCTGATAGCTGCCCGGTTCGCGGACGCGTCCGATGATGCTGAAACGTTTGCTGCCGATGGTGGCGGGGGTGACGATGACACGGGGCGATTTGTGATACTTGGCGAGCGACGCCTCGATGGCTTTGCGCAGTTCCGGGATGGAGCGCCCCACGGCTTTCACCCCGACGGCCTGGAGATAGCTGATGGTGCCGTCCGGCGCGATGGGCACCGCTTGACGGGCCAGATCGGGACGATCATACATGGAGAAGTTCAGGGCATCGCCTGCGCCGAGAGTGTACTGGCGCTGCCATGAGGGCTGGGCGACGGGTTCCACCGGGGCCATGCGGTCGATCTCCGAGCGCACCTCGCGACGAATGGTGTCCAGAGTCGGGGTGCCGGGAATCACGGGAGCCCCGGCCCAGGCACCAGTGAAAGGGGCTGGATCGCCCGGCTGTGTGGCGGCTGGCGATGATTCATCGGCAGGACGTGCCCAGGCAAAAGGCGTGCGATCCCGGCTCTCGGCGGAGCTGATGGTGGTCGCGCCGAGCGACAGACAAAGCGCCAGCCAAGTCAGGAGGATTCTCCCGGGAATACGAGGAATCCCACGAGATCGACCGTTGAGTCGAAAGAGGAGGAAATCGGAGCACATGAGAAATTTATACAATCCATAATAACCACAATACAGAATGATTGCAAATACTGAAAATATGAAATTTATGAACAAGCGCCCAAGGCATTTGCTTCGTGGCGGCTGTCGATAGCCGGACCCGCGGGATGGGGGGCGAATCCGTCAGCGACGGTTCTTGCCAATTTTCCCATCCGGAGAGCAGCCGCACTGGCCACCTCCACAGGAGCCACCGGCTTTGGGCGAGCGCCAGCGTCGCCAGAGCATGATGGCGAAAACGAGGATCGTCCCCGCCACGATTGCGAGGGTCGTGTAGGACTGCCAGGAGGAGGCGTCAGCCAGGTAGGCGAGGGATTTGATCGTGGCCGTCATGAATACCCGAGAAGTCGGCCGCCCTGATAGACGACAAGCGCGGCCAGGTAGGCGGTGGCGGTCATGTAGGCGATCTGGAACAGGGGCCAGCGCCAGGAGTTGGTCTCTCTGCGCACCACCGCCACGGTGCTGGCGCATTGCAGGGCGAAGACGTAGAAGACCATGAGACTCAGGCAGGTGAGGGGACTGAAGAGCGGCGAGCCGTCGTCGCGCTTTGACTCCACGAAGCGATCACGCAAGCGCTTGGTCGTGACCGCTTCGTCTTCCTCGTCATCGGCGACGTTGAAGCTGATTTTCATCGCGCCGACGAACACCTCGCGGGCGGCGAATGAGGCGATGATGCCCACGCCGATGCGCCAGTCGTATCCCAGCGGCTTGATCACCGGCTCGATGGCGTGGCCGAGTCGGCCCGCGAAGCTGTTTTCGCTCTGGGTGGCGGCGTCGGCTCCGGGGGATTTCGGGTAGGTGTTGGCGGCCCAGAGGAGGATGGAAATGCCGAGGATCACCGTCCCGGCGCGACGCACAAAGAGTTTGCTACGGTCCCACATTTGTGAAAGGACCGCGCCGAGAGATGGCGCCTTGTAGGTGGGCAATTCCATGACACTCGGGGAAGTGACGGACCGCTTGAAGATCCGGTTGAAGAGCCAGGCAAAGCAGAAAATGCCGATGGTACCCAGGGCGTACATTCCGAAAAGCAGTCCCGCTTTGGCGAGCAGCGGCACACTTTCGGTCGGGAAGATCGTCACGATCATGATGGCGTAGACCGGCAGGCGGGCGGAGCAACTCGCGAAGGGTGTCACGAGGATGGTGATGAGTCTGTCTTTGGGATGGTCGATGGTGCGGGTGCCCATGATGGCCGGGACGGCGCAGGCGTAAGCGCTGAGCAGGGGGATGAAGGAGCGCCCGTGCAGGCCCACTCGCGACATGAAACGGTCGAGGAGAAAGGCCACCCGTGGCAGGTAGCCGCTGTCCTCCATCAATCCGATGAAAAAGAAGAGGATGAGAATCTGCGGGAGGAACACCAGCACCCCTCCGATGCCGGCGATGACGCCCTCGGTGATCAAGTCCCGGAGATCTCCCGGTGGCATCACATTCTGAACGAATTCCGAACTCACTCCAAACAACCACTCGATGCCCTGCATTGGCAGTTCACCGCCGAAAAAGACCATCATGAACAGGGTCGCCATCACCGCGATGAGAATGGTCCAGCCGATGATGGGATGGAGGAAAATCGCGTCCAGGCGGTCGGTACGCGTGACCACCTCCGTCTCCGGGCGACGCACAGCGTGCTCGCACAGGGAATGAATGGCGTCGTAACGGGCGGCGATGAGGCGATCTTCCCACTGGTGGTTGCGGTCCAGCAGTTCGCGAGCCTCGCCGGGCGCATAGAGTGCCGCATGCCGGGATTGCCCGGGATCGGTGGCGTGCGTCTTTTCGAGCAACGCGTGTATCTCCTCCGGCATCGGCACCTGGTGTGCCGAGACGGGCAGATCGTGGCGGCTCATCGCGATGCGCAACTCGGGCAGGCCCGTGCGTCGGTTCGCGCGCATGGGGATCACGGGGACCTGGAGTTTTTCCGAGAGCTTTTCGGGGTCGATCCGGACCTGATTTTCCTCCGCCAGGTCGGTCATGTTGAGCACGAGAATGGTGGGCAAGCCCAACTCCAACACTTGGGTGGCGAGATAGAGGTGACGCTCCGCATTGGTGGAGTCGATCACGCAAATGACCGCGTCCGGCCGGGGAGTGTCCTTGCGCCGTCCCAGCAGCACATCGCGCAGGATCTCCTCGTCCGGCGACTGCGGATTGAGGCTGTAGGCGCCGGGCAGATCGATGAGGCGTATCGGCTCGCCGTGCTGGCCGATCGCGGTGCCCTCCTTGCGCTCCACGGTCACGCCCGGGTAGTTGCTCACCTTTTGCCGGAGGCCGGTGAGGGAGTTGAATAGCGTGGTCTTTCCCGAGTTCGGATTACCGACCAGGGCAAAGATCCGCTGAGTGCGGGGAGCAGCGGCTTTCTCTTTCATCCTGTGGGGGTGGAGTCGGCCGACTCAAGCGTCACCGTGATGAGTTCCGCCTGCTCTTTGCGCAGCGAGAGCAGCGAGGCCCCCACCGCGATTTCGATGGGATCCCCCAGCGGTGCGAGCCGTACCACGCGGATCAGCGTGCCAGGCAACAGGCCCAATTCGCGAAACCGGCGGAGAGCGGGATCGCTGGACAGATAACTTTCTATCCGGGCACGATTGCCCGCCGCCAATCGGGAAAGAGGTAAGGAAGTTGTATCCATTTTATTGAGACTCAATCTCAAATGAGAAGGCAAGATAAATCGCCTTCTTGGGGATTTCCAAGCGTGAATTCGTATTTTTTGCGCGACTACGAGTCACAGATGCTTGTTTCACCACATCCATCTTCGGAGTAACAGTTTCCCTCGAAAGGGGTATTCTTTTCCATTTTCCGGATGTCCGAGTCCCGCGCCGGATTCAAGGGTTGGTTGAAATAGTGAAAAATCTTTCGTTTGTGGAAACAGCAACATTCAGGGCCAGTTGGCGGAGGCATCGAGGCGCAAGTCTCGGCGCGGTGTATTTCCTGATCTCGGTCCTCACTCTTCTGGGGACTTCCTCATCCCTCGCTCAAGGAGTGGGGAAATTAAAACGCAGCGTCAAACTCGGCAGCACAGGCTCCTGGGGGACTCTTGAGCACTACGAGATGCGTCTCGAGCCCCCCATGGACTACGCCGCCGCGGCGATGAATGCCGACCTGCGGGAACTGGTCTGGAAATTTCCCGGCCAAGACAGCCAGTCGATCCAAGCGCTGCTGGGTTCCGTCGGTCTCACGGAGGCCCAGATCGCCGCCCTGTCCGACCCCTCACACCTCACGGCGGTGGATGGCGCCGTCGAGATTCGCCCGCCTTTCGACCTCGTGATTGGTCTCGATCAACCGGTGAGGGTGCGGCTCTACGAGCTGTTGAAGGAGGACAACGAGGCCAACATCTATCAATTCCCCTACGTTCTCGATGCCCTTTGGTTCGAAGAAGCCGGGATGATCAATGGCGTTCGGCCCGGTGTGGTGGATCTGGTGAGGAAGCTCAGCTATCTCGAGGAGGCGGTTCCCGTTTTTTCGGACATGCCTTTACTTCTGGCGGTGATTCAGGAACCGAGGGAGCAGTTGCTGGTGGTCCGCTCCATGTTGCGCGAGCGCTCGCTCGCGGTGCGCCTCTGTCTGGATGAGGGCAGCGACCTCAACTCTCTCGCCGCCTATTGGTCGGCGGGTGGCCGCAACCGGGACATCATGCCCATCCTCGAATCTGCGCTGAACACCGACGGGGTGGATAGACTCGACATTGCCCACCTGCTGCCGCCGCTCGCCCGGATGCTGCTCTACACCTACCCCAATCCCCGGATGGCGGTGGGCACCATGCGCCCGGATTGCTTCTGGACCACGGCCAATTTTTTCAAATACGATCCCTCCGACCGCTATCTCGATGTCAGCGCCTTCGAGAAAACCCTGACCATGAGCTACGAGGAAATCGTTGGGCCGCCCAGTTTCGGGGACGCCGTCATGATCGTCAACGGCGATACCCAGATCCCCCTGCACGCCTGCAACTACCTCGCCGATGGACTGGTATTCACCAAAAACGGGCGGAGCTTCAGCCGGCCCTGGGTCATCGACTCCTTGGAAAATGTGATGGCGGGATATCTCAAAGTCCCCAACGTGAGCGCCCGCTTCTATCGACAGAAAACCACCCAGCATTCCCTTCCGTGATCTGTTTCCCTCATCCGACATTCCATCGTGGACTCGTATTGGCTCTCGCGCTGGCCGCGTCCACCGGCGCCGGCCTTTGCCAATCGAACGATCTTACCACCGTCGTTATTGGTGACGGTGTCATCCAGCGGGCCAAGCAAACCTACTATGTGAAGCCCGGGCCATGGGGGGATCTCGAGTATTACTACACCTACCTAGAGGCACCCGATGCCCTCATCGATCTCATGCCCGTGCCCTCGCAACAGACCGTGTGGAGATTTCCGGGTGCGTCAGTCGAGGAGATCAGGAATCTGTTCCTCACCGTCGGTCTCGACCCCGAGTTGCAGGCCGAACTGAACGAGCGCTCGGTCTGGCACATCAGTGCCGACGGGATTCGCGTGCATCCCACCGATCGGGTCATTTCCGAGATGCCCATTGGAGCCCGGATCAAGATTTATCAGGTGTTGAGGGGATTTGATGAGAACAAATATCACCGCACACCGGTCATCATCGAGAGCGGGGACGTCATGGCGTGGTTTGCCGACACCGGCATCTCGCCCTACGCCATCGAGGCTATCAACCGGCTTGCCTACCCGATCGGAGCCTCCCTGGCCTTTTCCGACCTGCCCCATTTGCTCAGCCTGATGGGTAGCGAGGAGGAGGAGCGAAAACTCATCAAGGCGACCACCAGGACCCGTTCCCTCATCCTCAGGCTGAGGGTCCATGAGGGCTCCGACTTCCAATCTCTGCAGGATTACTGGACCGCGGGTTTCAAATACAAGGACATCCTCCCGCTGCTCGAGTCCGTGCAACGCACCGACGGCGTCGAGCGCATCGACGTGGCCCACCTCATCCCGCCACTGCCGCGGAAACTGCTCTACACCTTTCCCTCCCTTTCCCTCGGGTTGAGCGGCCGTTATCCGGACAGCTTCTGGACCGCCCTCAACTTCTTCGAATTCTGGCCGCGGGAAAAATTTCTCAATTCCTCAGAAGTCGAAAAAGAGGTCCGCGCCAGTTTCTCCCGCGTCGCGCCTCCCTATCGCTACGGTGATGTCCTGACCCTCATCGATCCCGGCACCCGGCGCGTGGTGCACATGTGCGTGTATCTCGCCGACGACATCGTCTACACCAAGAACGGGCCCGGACTGCTGCGACCCTGGATCTTCATGCGCATGCCCGACCTCGTCACTCGGCTCGAATCCGAGCAGGCACCGGTGGTGGAGGGCTGGCGCCGCAACGAACTGGGCGTGCCGTTGCCTCCCGGAGTCGGCGCCCCCGGCGCCACCAATGGCAATCCGGGTCAGTGATCGGCCACCAGACGAGCCTCAACCGCCGAGAGAGCGGACACAGTCCAACACATCGGGTATATTTTCTCGAAGTACCACAGCTTCGCGAAATAGAACCCGATCGGTGATGCCGGGAAGCGCGTGCCATCCCCGGTCGCCTTGGCCAGCCAATCCGCCCCCGCTCTCAGCGTCTGGTGATCCACCGCCGGATCGTGCGCCAGGGTCTCCAGCGCCAGCGCCGTTTCCTCGATACTCGATCCCGTGTCATGACCGGCGCCCCAGCCCCCGTCGGTGTTCTGTTGTGATCGCAGCCAGCCCAGACCACGGTCCAGCCATTCGCCCCGCTCATCCAGATCCAGCAGAGCCCGACACACCATCGCCGTGCCGTAGGTGGGGTTTTCCTCGTCCCTTTTGAGCGCCTGATTGCCAAACCAGAGCGGCACCCAGGAGCCGTCCGGGCGCTGTTGGCGGCGGAGAAATGCCAGAGCCGCGCGCGTGCCCGTGTCGATCCGACTTTTCAATTCTTCGGGCATCCCGGTACGCCACGCCGTCCAGGCCCGCAGCGCGTGCGCCGTCAGATCCGGGCTGGAGCGATCGAAAGGCAGCGCTCCCCAGCCGCGACAGAAAGTCGGGATGCCGCCGTCGCGATTCTGTAAATCCAGCAGCCACACGATCCCGCGCTCCGCCGCGTCCCGACAATCGTCGCGCGAGCCGTCGTCCATCAGCAGGCGCAGCGCCAGCAGCGCCCCGGGTGTGTCGTCCGCGTCCGGCACTCCGCCCGGCAGATCCGTCCAGGCCCAGCCGCCCGGCTCCGCGTCGGTGAACGGGTGTCGTGTCCGATACTGTTGTCCGAGGAGCCAGTCGCGAATTTTTTTCCGATCCAACAGGGTCAAGTCGTCGACCCTACCCTGTTGAGTCAGCAGGGCCTTTGTCGATAGGGTGGTCACCCAGGTGGCGAGATTGGTGTCGATGGGCCAACTGCCGTCCGGCCTGACTTCCCGGGTGAGAAAATCCACCGCCCTCGCGACCACCGGATGGTCGCGCCGCCCCGCCGCCGCCAGCGCCATGGTGACGAAGCTGGTTAGTGGCGCCGCTTCCAGGAATCCGCCGGAGGAGGGCTGGATCTCGTCCAGCAATCGCGAAGCCCCGGGCCAGGCGAGTCGGCGAATGATCCGAAAAGGCCCGCGCGGCGGCGCGATGCGGAACCGCGCGTGCCCGATGGCGATCAGCGCCGGGAGCGCGTAGCTGACCACCGGGAGCCGCATGGCGGCGAACCAGCGGCGGGGAAAAACCGCCAGCTCGAAAGGCAGAGGCATCACCAGCTTCCAGGCCTGGCGCGGGCTATTGCCCAGACGACCGCAGAGGGCGCAGAGCATCAGGATGGGGACGGAAAAGGTGCGGTCCTTCCCATAGCGGGCGCTGACGGTTTCGGCGATGGCGCGGGGATTGAGGGAGCCGACGTAGTCGCGGATCCAGAAGGCGGCGTGGCGTTCGGCTTGCTCGCGCGATTTCTGGAGATCCACCGGCAAGGTGCCGGTGCCACAGTTCAGCGCCGACCAGCAGAGCAGGGTGGTGGAGATGTTGGAGGCGCTTTTCACGGTGTCGCCCCAACCGCCGTCGGCATTCTGGTTTTCGATCAGCCATCGCTGTCCGCCGGTGATGAGTTCGGAGTGCGTCCGCGCGTCGACCTGATGCAGGGCCACCACCGCCGTGGCGGTGGACAGGGCGGAGGTGGACAATTCACCGACCCAATGGCCCGCGGCATTGCGCTCGTCGAGGAGTGCGCGGCGGGCGTTGGCGAGGAAGGTGGATACGGGGGGGGAATCGGCCATTTCCCGCAGCGTAGCACATCTCGTTCCTCCTTGCCGGTCGCGGTCAAGGCCCGCGGGCGAGGGGATGGAACCGATTGTCGTGGGGACGGTCTGATGGTAGTTTGCGCGCATGACAGCTCTCGCCCATCCCGCCCCCTTGACGGAGGAGGATTACCTTGCCGCCGAGGCGGAGAGCATGGTGAAGCACGAGTATCTCGGCGGCGCGGTTCACGCGATGGCCGGGGCGACGATTGATCACAACCGGATCGCGGGTAACTTTTATTTTGCTATGCACGCAAGCTTGCGCGGGAAGCCGTGTGAGCCTTTCAACTCCGACACCAAGGTGAGGATCGTGATGACCGATCAGGTGCGTTTCTACTATCCGGACGGGATGGTGATTTGCGAGTCGAATCCGGGATCGCAGCACTATCAGGAGCGTCCGGTGGTGGTGGCCGAGGTGCTGAGCGAGGGAACCCGCCGGGTGGACCTGATGGAAAAACGGGAGGCGTATCTGTCGATACCCTCGCTGCGGGTGCTGCTCCTGATCGAGCCGGGGGAACCGGCGGTGACGGTGTATCGTCGGTCGGATGCGGGCGAGTTCGCGGCGGCGCTGGTCACTGGCTTCGAGTCGGTGATTCCGCTGCCGGAGATCGGGGCGGAACTAAGCCTGGCGGATCTCTATGAGCGGGTGGAGTTCGCACCGATCGTGTCCGGGGAGTGAGAGTGCCGGTTCAGAGGGCCAGGTGCCCCAGGGCCAACAGGCCGTAGTAGGTGTACTCGATGTCGAGGTCGTCGTCTTCCCAACTGCCGTGGAAGCCTCCCTCGGCGGTCCAGAGGGTGTCGAGGTAGTCGAGCAGGGGATCCTTCAATTTTCCAAAAGGTATCTGGAGTCCGTCGAGGGCATGGAGCGCCACGGCGGTGGAGAGGAGGTCGGGAATGGGAGCTTCGGGAAAGGGGAGAAAGCCGCCGCCGCCGGGAGTCAGTTGAAAGGAGCCGAGGAGCCAGTCTGCGGTGCTCTCCGGTATGGGCTGGCGGAGATTTCGCAACACGGTGATGGCGGCGGCGGTGGCCGGGACGTTGGCTACGGGGAAGACGGTATCATTGGCCCAGGCGCCATCGGGGGTGGACAGGGAATGGAGGCAGCGGATGACCCCGTCGCGGTCGGGCATTTCGCGACCATGATCGCTGTGGGCGCCATAGGCGAGGAAACAGGCGTAGGCGGAGCCGGTCTCGGCGCCGTCGATCTGGTTGTAGCCTCCGTCGGCTGAGCGATAGGACTCGATGGAAGCGAGGACGCGATCCAGCGGGATGTCGGCGGGAATGGCGGGTAGAGAGGAAAGCAGACGGGCGAGGCAACAGCGATGGACGAAGTCGAGCCCGTCGAGAGTCCGGGCCTGGGAGGACAGGAAGTTCGCCAGACTGGCGACGGGGATATCGGCCTGGAGCGCGGTGAGGGCGTCGATGGCGAAGCTGGTGTAGTAGAGGTCGCTCCCGCCGTCCCGGTCGTGAAAACCGCCATCGGCACTCTGCCGGGCGCGGATGAAGGCCTCGATCAGTCCGCTGGCCTCCTCGCCGAGCACGGCGGGCGCGAGCCGCGCCACCTGGAGCATCTCAAGACGCAAGGACATGGGAGTGCGGAACGCGGAGCGGTCCTCGGATCAGTTCGCTTTCAGGTAAGCCACCAGATCGGCGACGTCCTGGGCGCTGAGTCCGAGTTGGGCGGCGTTGAGCATGAGGGAGCGGTCCATCTTCTTGCGCGACGCGATCTTGCCTCCGGGAACGATCTGGGTGACGCCGCCCATGCTGACGATGATGAAGGGGTTGCTGTCCTTGATGAGCAGGCCATGGATGGTCTTGCCATCCTTGGTCAGGATCTCGGTGCCATCGTAGCCGTGGGCGATGTCCGAGCTGGGATTGACGATGGAGTTGGCCACCACTTCGGAGGTCTGGGTCCTGCCCCAGCCATCGAGGGCGGGCCCCACTTCCATGCCGGCGCCGCCGATCTGGTGGCAGAGCTGGCAGCGCGCGGCGACGTTCTTTCCGCGGTCGGCATTTCCGGCGAGTTGGAGGATTTCCGCCACGGGGGGGAGCTGATTGGGCAGGTCTTTCGGGTCGGGGGTGATGATTTCCTGGAGGGTGATTTTATCCGGATCGTAGATGCCGCGTTCCTTGAGGGCGGGCATGAGGTCGAAGTTTTCCCAATGATTGGAGGAACGGTTGAGCAGCCACCAGGTGGCGCCGGCTTTCAGGGGGCTGTCGAGCTGGGCCAGGGTCAGCATGGCGTCGACGGCGGCCTGGGTGTTGATGAAGGCGATGGCGTCCATGGCCTGCTCGCGGAGTTCGACGGGCACCACGTCGCTGCTGGCGCGGACTTTGAAATCTTCCACCGCCTGGGGGGGATGGAGTCGCCAGGCGATGTCGCCGAAGGCTTTGCTCCAGCGGCGCGAGTCGTCGCCTCCGAGTTCTTTTTTCAGCAGGGTGTAGAGTTCGGCTTCCTTGCCGGTGGCTCCGGTGCCGAAGGCTTCGAGGTAGTGGCGATCCTCGCCATCGTAGCCTTTGGCGATGTCGATGAGGATGTCTTTGGAGATATCCAGCGACTGGTCTCGCATGGAGAGGGCGACCTCGCGGCGGACGCCGGGATCGGGATCGGCGGCCAGATCGATGGCGGGGCCGGTGAAATCGAGCCCGGCGCGTCGCATGGCGCGGTAGGCGGCGATGCGCAGACGGGGATCGGCTTGCGCCTGGGGGTAACCGGCCTTGCGGGGGCCGCTGATGCCCAGCTGATAGAGTAGGAAAACGGCGCGGCCGCGGAGGTAGGGATTGGGATCGTCGAGGAGGGCGGCGACGGCGTCGAGCGAGGCGCGGCCTTTGGCTTTGAGCGCCTGAAAACCGAGGTCGCGGACATTGACGGCGGGTGAGCGAAGCGCGGCGATCTGGCCCTCGGTGGTGTCGAGATCGATCTGGGGGATTTGGGATTTGAAGCCTTTGGGGGCGATCCGGTAGATGGCGCCGGAGCAGGACTCGTCGAGATCCTGGTGACCGCCGACCCGGGGATCGATCCAATCGCTGACATAGAGCGCGCCGTCGGGGCCGATGGCGATGTCGGACGGGCGGAAGAGCGTGTTGGTCTCGTTGTTGACGGAGTCGTTGCCGCCGATGAAGTCGGAGCCGGCGAACTTGCCCGCGGGGTTGGTGGTGATGAAATCGGTGCGTTCGAGGGTGAAGCCGGCGCCGTTGGGCTTGGGCTGGTAGGCGAAGATGGTGTTGCGGCCGGGCTCACAGGCGAAGAAGGTGCCTATCCAGTCCTCGCCGAGCACGCCGTTCTCGTAATAGACATTGCCCGTGGGGGAGCCGCCGCCGTAGACGTCGCCGGCGGGGGTGATGCCGGGATCTTCCTGCCGCCATTCGGCGATAGCGGTGGTCTGGCCGGGGCGTTGGTCGGCTTTCCAGGTGCGCTGGCCGTCGTTGGAACTGAAGCCGAAATTGGCGTATTCCATGACCCAACTGACCCGGCAGGCGGGGGGATCGTCGTTGTCGTTCTGGAACACGTCGCCGAGCGAGGTGATGGATTGCTCGTAGCTGTTGCGGTAGTTGTGGCCGACGATCTCGGCGTGGGTGCCGTCGGGGTTCATCCGCACCGTGAAACCGCCCACATAGACGTGGCCGTCGTCGCTGGCCTGACCTGCGTATTGGGCCGGATCGTGGGGATACTCGAAGGGGCCGATCGGTTTCGGGCGGTAGGAGCCGAAGATGCGAAAGGTCTGGCCGGATTTGTCGGTGAACATGCCTCCGCAGTTGCCGGAGTTGAAATACCATTTTCCATCCGGTCCGACGGTGACGGAGTGCAGCGAGTGGTCGTGATTCTGCCCCATGAATCCGGTGAGCAGGATCTCCCGGGTGTCGCCTTTGGCGGCGTCGAAGATACGGTCGCCATCGTTGTCTGTGTAGACGATGAGATGGGGTGGCTGGGAAACGACGACTTTCTTTCCGATGACGGCGATTCCGAGCGGGGCGACGAGTTCGGGTTCCTGGACAAAGGTGTGGGAGTGGTCGGCTTTGCCATCGCCATCGGTGTCCTCCAGCACCGCGATGCGGTCGCCCTGGGGTTGACGGTCGTAATTTTTCCGATAGCGGACGCCCTCGGCCACCCAGACACGTCCGTCCTGATCGATGTCGATGTTGGTGGGATTGAAGAGATCGGGGGAGCCTGCCCAGAGCGTGATTTCCAGTCCCTCGGGCAGGACGAAGAGGTCCAGCGGGAGGGTGGTGGGCTCGACCTTGGAGGGATCGAAACCGCTGTCTTGCGAGTGAACCGCGGTTGCGCCGCCGAGGAGAGCGACGAGGAGCAGGGAGACGGAAAGAAGGGGCAATCGGGTGTTCATGATGGGATGGGACGCGGCGTGTGGGGGTGGGCGGACAGGCGCCTTATTTCCCACAGCGGCGGGAGTGGGTCAATGTCCGAATTGGCGCCGCTTCACCGCCGGGTGTTGAATCAGGAGGACAGGGCCGCCGATGTCTCCGCCCCGTTTGCGGGAAATACCTGATCAAGCTTTTCTTTCAACTCGAAGAGGTCGAAAGGCTTGGATATGAACTCGTCCATGCCGGCCTCCTGACAGCGCCGCCTGTCCTCGTTGAAGGCGTGGCCCGTCATGGCCAGGATGCGTGCGGAAGCCGATGGCGTGGCAAGAGCGCGAATTCTGCGTGTGGCCTCCAAGCCGTCCATTACGGGCATCTGCACATCCATGCAGATGAGATCGAAATCGTGGCGGCTGGCCAACTCGACGGCTTCGGCACCGTTCTCCGCGAGGGTCACCTCGAATCCGAGCCGGTCGAGAGTGAGGCGCGCGACTTTCTGATTGACCGGATTGTCCTCCACCACCAGCACCCGTCGGGCGCGGCCGAGATCCGAGTCCGCGACCCGGGTCGCCGGAATGGGGTGGGCGGCGCGCAGGCGCTCGAAGGGGGAAAGTCGCTCCATGGCGGTGTTTTCGCCATCGGAGGGGGAGAGGGCTCGGGAAACGTGGCGGATCTCGAACTCGGCGGTGAAGTGGAAGGTTGATCCGTGTCCCGGACGACTGTCCACCCAGATGCGACCGCCCATGAGTTTGACAAGGTGCCGGCAGATGGAAAGTCCGAGCCCGGTGCCGCCGTAGTCGCGGGTGGGAGAGCCGTCTCCCTGGGTGAATGGCTGAAAAAGCCTGTCGATCTGGGTCGGGTCGAGACCGATGCCGGTGTCCGAGACGGTGAAATGCAGGATCACCGGGCCACCCGGGGATTCCGCATGGCGATCTCGGCGGACGGCCACCTCCACCCGCCCCTCGCTGGTGAATTTCACCGCGTTGCCGATGAGATTGGAAAGGATCTGGCGCAGTCTCAGGTCATCACCGTTGAGGTGGGTCGGCACGTTGGAGTCGAGTTGCCAGGTGAGAGCGAGTCCTTTGACCGAGGCATTCGCCTCGAAGGTCCGGGTCACGTCCCGCACCACCCGATCCGGTCGGAACAGGCGGGGCTCGAGATGAAATTGCCCCGAGGAGAGTTTTGAGAAATCGAGGATATCGTTGAGGATGTGCAGCAGCGATTCGGTGGACGAGCGGATGGTGAGGATGAAGTCCCGCTGCTCCTCATTGAGGTCGGTGTCGAGCGCCAGGTTCACCATGCCGAAGATCCCGTTCATCGGCGTGCGGATCTCGTGACTCATGTTCGCCAGGAATTCGCTCTTGGCGGCGTCGGCGGCCCGGGCATTGACGGTGGCCTGTTCGAGCATCGCGTTTTTCCGGTCCAGGGAATTCACCAGATGCCGCACCGTGGCGATGAGAGGGTTTTCCCCCGGCCGCAACACGGGGATGCCCTGGGTATGCTCAGGATAGGCGGCCACGAATTCCGAGACGATGCCATCGAGCTGGGCAAGGGTGGTGCGATGCTCGCGCAGTTCCCGCTCCAGTTCCACCAGCCGCGCTTCCCGCTCCTTCGAGGTATCACTCTCGGCCACCACTCTCACCGGCACGGCGGAAGGCGATACCGGAGCCGTGGACGGCTTCGGCTGGGACCGAAAAGTGAACCGGTGAGGCTTCATTCGCGAAAAACTTGATAATAAATATCATAATCATTGCGAATACAATGATTATTTGGTCTTTCGGATAGGCGAAGTAATCGACTTGCGGTATCCGCCTCCGGCGCCAATGATCCACCCGGTCGGCTCAGTCGAGCGGCAGGATTTGCACGGCGTCGGCATGGGCGTTGCCATCGACGCCTTCGGTCCCGATGATCACCGCGCCGGGCTGATCTTTTTCGAAGCGGAACGCGCCCAGGGTATAGAAGCCCTTGGCCAGGGGCGGGGCGATGCGCTGATTGACCGTCTGGGTTTTTTCTTCGCCAGCGAAAATCACAGTGTGGGGAGTTTTGGAGGAGCGGTTTTCGTGGGGTTGGAAAGAGACGCGTACTTCGTAGTCGCCCGATTTCGGCACGGTGAACTCGTAGCGAGCGGTGGCGTCCTTTTCCCGGGAATAGCGATAACCATCTTCCACGAAATTGGGAAGTCCGGATCCCTCCGCCCAGTTCCCGGTCAATTTGGCCTCGGAGTCGTCAATGACGATCCCGGATAGGCTGCCTTTGGGGACGAAGCCCATGTCCGGCTCCTCGAGTTTTGGCAATTTAGGATCCTCGTAAAACTCGCCCGCCAGACTGTCGCGGCGGATGTTGCCGGGCAACCGGAGGAGTTCGATGAGTTCATCCAGATGCTGGTAGTAGACATCGCGAGGGGTCACGTCGTGCTGGGAGCAGAGCGCGGCGGCTTTGCCCACCACCACTCCCATCATGCCGCAGGTCTTCATCACCCGCACGGTGCCGAGCGCCTCGTGGGTGACGCTGATGTTGCGACCGGCCATGAAGAGGTTTTCGATATTCCGCGAGTAGAAGCAGCGATAGGGAACCGGGTAGCCTTTTTTCCGATCCACACCCTTGCCATGAACGGCCACGGAGATGAAGGGATTGTCCGGAAAGGCTTTCTCGTATTGCTCGGCAGGGTAGTGGAGATCGACCGACCAGGTGGTGAGCACGCAGCCGTCGGGGAAGGGGCGCTTGTTGACGATGTCCTCCTCGGTGAGCACGATGTCGCCGAGCAGTTGCTGGGTCTCGCGGGTGCCTCCCACGTAGGCCATCCAGGTGAGGCGTCCTTTCTGATGGGCGCCTCCGGATTCATCGTAGCGACCGTAGGCGCCCTTGTTCTTCATCGCGTTCCAGGCGCCGAAGTTGGCGCGGAGGTTCCAGTCGCGGATGGATTCGAGATCATCGAGCGGGTGTTTGTTGTAGCCGCTCTCCCAGAACCATTCGGCGTGAAATTTTTTCGGATAGGGGAACTCGCCCTCTTCGAGATCCAGCGCCCAGGGGGTTTCGGGAAATGTCTGCGCGGAGTCGGTCAGTTCCCAACGCCACATGTTCGACATGCCCATGCGACCGCCATCGATCATCTCCCGGTCGGCTCCGGCCAACATCCCGATGGTGCCGTGTCCGGTGGCGTCACAGAAATTCCGCGCCGTGAAGCGTCGCACCGCGCCGGTGCGCACGTCGAGAGCGAGCACGGAAGCGATGTGGCTCTGGTTTTCCATCTCCACCGCGTAGGCGTGATGATGAAGGAACAACGCGATCTTGGGCTCGTTCTTGATGATCTGCTCTTTCTTCTCATCCTCGAATTCCTCGTAGGTGCCGGGAGAGGCCTTGGCCTCGTCCGAAAACTCGCGCACGATGTCGCCCACGGGATAGAGACCGGGAGGCGTGTTGCCCTTGGCCCAGACACGCACCTCGGAGGAGCCGTTGCCGCCCAGCACTCCACGATTCTGAATCAGGGCCACCTTCAGCCCCATCCGCGCCGCCGAGATGGCTCCGCAACTGCCGGCGTAGCCGCCGCCGACGAACACGATGTCGAAAGGCCCCTCTTCCTCGGGATCGCCGGAGAGCCCCAGCATTTCCCGCCGCCATTTGGGCAGCACTTCGCTGGTGTTGTCCGGAGTGTAGTTCGGGTCATCGGAAAAAAGGATGGCGTCGCAGCGTCCATTGAATCCGGTGAGATCCCGCAGCGCCAGTTTCGCGGTGTCGCCCGCCACGGTGATCTCACCACCGTCCTGCCAGTGCCACTCCGCGCCGCTGGTCCCGAACGCCGTCTCGACCGGCTTGCCGTCGATGATCAACTGAAACCGTCCCGGCGCTTCGGCCTTGGCGTTGGGGTCGGGAAATTTCTCGATCCAGTTCTTGGTGCGCACCCAGAGGCGGTAGGTGCCGGGTTTCGCGAAGGTCACCGTGGTCTCCGCGTCCTTGACCGGATTCCCCAGCCCGTGCGCCATCAGGTAGGGCGATCCCATCTGATCGATGAACTGGGTGTCGAGTTGCCAGCCGCCATGGTTGTCGAATGCTTCGGCTTCCACGAGGACGGGCTTGGCCTGGAGAGACCCCGTGGCGAGGGCGCTGGTGATGGCGAGGGACGTGAATAGATGGGAGGTTTTCATGGATGACTGAGAGATCCGGGACCGGCAATGTCCGGCGAGATGGCGGCTCGTCAATGGCGGGATGGCCGCGCTTTCCCTCGTCAATGAGCCGGGTAACTGGTCGCCCACGGATGGTGGCAAAAAGTTGCAATCAGTCGCATTGACGGCTAGTTTGGCTTTGAGTTGAGAGAGGAGACGCCATGCCCACCGCCATCAAAATCAGCACCGAACTTGCCGAAGAAGCCCGCGCCGCCGCCGTTGACGCGGATCGTTCCCTGACCGGCCAGATCGAGCACTGGGCCCGGATCGGGAAATCGATCGAACCCCGCTTGTCCTCCGCCGCCGTTGCCGCGCTGAAGCGCTCGGGCGGCGAACTCTCGGCGTTGGAGGACGCCGAGGGGCGGGCCCGGGTGCTGGCGGCATTGGCATCTTTTCGGGATACCCCTCGGGATGAAATTGCCGCTCATCTCGGTCTGAGGGAGAAGGTATTATTCGAGCCCGACCCTGACTACCCTGATGGTCTGGTGAAAATCAACCCTGATGGTTCCCGCGTGCCCGGTATTTTGGAAGGGCGTGTTTTTCGTGAAAGGTGAGTCCGGACGCACCCATACTCCTCGTCTTTGTTGGTCCCAATGGGGCGGGAAAGTCGACTTTACGGAATCTGCTCTTCGCGGATTTTTCGATACCTTTTATCAACGCCGACAACCTGGCGGCGGAGTTGGGTATTGGAGCCTACAAGGCGGCTGAAGTGGCCGAAGAACTGAGACGTGACTTGGTTCAGCGTAAGAAATCCTTTTCGTTTGAAACGGTTCTCAGTGATCCGGTGGGTGCCAAAGTTGCCTTTCTATTGGAGACGCGACGTTCTGGTTACCGGGTGATGGTTCATTTTATCGGCTTGGACTCGGCGGAACGGTCAAGGGTGAGGGTGTTTCAACGTGTGACCGAAGGCGGCCACGATGTTCCTGATGATAAAATAGCGGGACGATACCCGCGAGTTCTGGAAAACCTTCGACGATTGTTGGGTGCCGTCGATGAACTCGTCATCTATGACAATTCTTCGTCCGAAACGCCCTATCGGGTGATCGCTCGATTCGAGTCCGAGAAACTGCTGACACTTGCCGAAGACCTCCCCGCCTGGACGGAATCGCTCGATCTTCCTTCCCAGGTGGACGACGGGACCGTGAGACTGCCGTAAGGCCGATCACTTCAGACCCAGCTCTTTTTTCCACCATTCGAGGTAGGCGCGGTCGGAGAGGTCGGGATCGAGTTTGCGTCGCTTCATGGCGCGCTCGAAATCGGCCCGCTTCTCCGCCATCAGCGCATCGAAGTAGGCGGCGTCGCCCTCGGCTTCCGCGCCCTGATCGCCGGTTTCCTCCACCCAGGTCTCCAGTTCGCCCCGCAACTTCGCCAGGATTTCCGCGTGACCGGGATCATCAGCCAGGTTGCGCATCTCCCACGGGTCGGCCTCGAGATCATAGAGTTCCTCCGCGGGTCTGGCCTCGGCGAACCACGCCGCCGCCGGACCCTTCAGGCGGCCCTGTTCATGCATCACCGCCATCAGGGTCAGTACCGGGTATTGCGATTTCTTGTAACTGCTGAGCTGTGAATAGGGACGGTCAGGCTCGTGGTTGCGGAGGTACTTCCACCGCGCGGTGCGCACGGCGCGGATGTGATCGGGCGCGTCACCGCAGCGATCACGGGCGGCATAGACGCGCTCGCGCCCCCCGTATCCCGACGCCAGAAAGTCCGTGCCGTCGAACCAGTCGGGCGGGGAAATCCCGGCCGCGGCCAGGGAGGCGGGGGCGAGATCGATGAGGCTGACCAGCTCATCACGCACCGTGCCCGCAGCGAGCTTGCCCGGCCAACGAACGATCAGCGGGGTGTGAATGCCCCCGTCGTAGAGCCACTGCTTGCCCCGGACATGCGGACGGCCGTGGTCACCGAAAAAGAAAACCACCGTGTTGTCCGCCAGGCCGTCGGCCTCGAGCCGGTCGAGGATGACGCCGACTTTCTCGTCCAGCAGCTCGATGGAGGCGAGGTAGTTGGACCAATCGGCGCGGGTCACTGGATGCTCCGGATAGAAGGGGGGGATGACGGCGTCCTCGCGAAGGCTGTCCGCTTTTTCAAACACCCGATGGGGCTGGAAAATCTGCACCTGGGAAAAGAAGGGCTGCCCCTCCTCGCGGGCGCGCCAGTCGGTGCCGTCGAACATCTCCCTCGCGTCGTACTCGAAGTTGTAGTCCGTCTTCCCATGCCGGTCCAAGTCCGCCGAGGCGGTGGCGTTGGTGACGAAATAGCCGGCCTCCCGGAAGAGTTCGGTCACTGGCTTGACCGGATCGGGCAGCGGTTTGATGATCCGGGTGCGGTGGTGGAATCCGCCGATGCTGGTCTGGTACTTGCCGGTGATGAAAGCGGTGCGCGACGCGGAGCAGACGGGCGAGGTGGAAAAGGCGCGGCTGAAGCGGGCTCCCTCGGACGCCAGCCGGTCCAGATTCGGCGTGGAGACGTTGCCGTAACCGTAGCAGCCGAGCTCCGGGCCGAGATCGTCGGAGATGATCCAGAGCACATTGGGCCGGGGACTCTCCGCCGTCTGTCCCATCAGGGGCAGGAGCAGCGGCGCGACAAGGAGGCTGAGCAGGTGGCGCATGGGGATACCCTGGCGGCGAATCTCGATGACGGGAAACGAAAAAATTCCCCGGCCTCACTCCTCCATCTCCAGAATCTGCGAGATGCGGTCGTGGAGACTCAGCATCCGGTTCTGTATCGTCGTCTCCGTCTTCCGCTCGGGGGGCAGGGAACCCAACTGCGAGACGGCCCGCTCCAGATGATAGAGCGCCACGGATCTCTGGGCCGGTTGGGTGATGTCCAGGGAGCGGGCCAGGGAGCCGTAGGCCTCCGCGAGCGCGATCTTGGCGTCGGGATCGTAGGGGCGATTCGCGATGATCTCCTCGCGCATTCTCACCTCCTCGCGATACAGCGTAAGCGCGGCGTCGGGATCGCTCCGCGCCGTCTCGATATCGCCGAGCGCGTGGAGGGCGTCGCCGCAGGCCGCGGTCGCCCGCCACGCGTCGGGGGAGACTTCGTGTCGCGACAGGTTGGCCGTCTCCAGCAGTTTCTTGAAACTTCCCTCCGCGCTGTCCAGATCTCCCTTGGCGAACTGGAGGCGACCGAGCCCGGAGAGCAGGGGCAGCAACTCCCGCGTCAATGCCGGGTCGCCCAGCGGTTCGAGTGATTTGGCGGTGATGTCGTGCAGGGCCACGGCTTCCTGATAACGGGCGATGCCCTTGTCGATGGCGCCCGCCGCCTCCTGCGCCCTGGCGATCGCGATGAGGGTCTCGATCACCCGGCGCAGTTGGGGCAGGGTTTGCGGCTTTTTCAGATCCACCTCTTTCGTCCGCCACTCCAGCGCCTTCTCAAACGCCGCCAGAGCCTTCGCGTGGTCGCCGCGAGTGCTGTTCACCTCGCCGATTTCCATCAGATCGTTGGAGGCCAGCCAGCCCAGTTCCGGGAGATCGGCCGCGCTTTCCGCCAGCTTGGACCGGATTTCGTAGGCGTTCTGGAATTTCTCCAGCGCCAGGGCCAGATCGCCACTCTCCAGCGCCTGCCGCCCGCGCAGGGACGCGGTGTTGGCCGAGATGCGGAGCAGGGTCGATGAGCGGCTTGTCTTCGGCAGATTCGCCAGGTAGGTCTCGGCGTTGTCCGCGATGTGATCGTAGAGTTCGTCGAGAGAGGGGCCGGACAGCTCCTCGCGGTTGAGCTTGTTGACGATGAAAAAGACCAGCTCCTCCGCCTGTTCGCGGTTCTTGTTGGCAGAGGCCGACGCCTCATGGGCCCGCCGCGCCTGGATCAGGGCGAATCCCGTGGCCCAGATGGCCACCACCAGCAAGGTGGCGAACAACGCGTTCAGCCTCCGTGCCCGGCGCACCACCCGTTGCTGGTCGTTTTCCTGCATCGCCGAAAAGACCTCGCGCATGTCCGCGAAACGATCCGCCGGATTCAACTCCAGGCAGCGCTCGATCAATGCCTTGTGATCATGCGGTATGTGGCGCCCGGCCGGCCATCGGATGTCCGGCTCCGACTCGGTCAGTTGCGCGATCCTTTCCCCATCGTAGTTCCGGCTCTCCGCCAGGGTCGATTCCAGGCTGCTCTCCGAGATGGTCGCCTCGGGGTCGAAACTTTTCCGCTCCGCCGTCGCCAGATCCCGCAGGCGCGGCAGCTCACCGGTGAGGAGCTTGTAGGCGACCACGCCAAAGCTGTAGACATCCCAGCGGAATCCCCGGCCGTCGGCCGAGTTCCGGGGCTGTCTCAACTGCTCCGGACTGGCGTAGAGCGGCGTGCCCGCCGGATGAAAGCCCTCCAGCGCGTCGCCCCGGCTCTGGCCGAAATCACAGATCTTCACCCGGAACGGCGTCTCATCCGTCAGCAGGATGTTGGTCGGCTTCACATCGCAGTGGATGATGTGGTTGCGGTGCAGGTAGGCCAGCGCGTCCGCGATCTCGCGCAGCAGACGCCAGCCTTCGCGGTGGTCCACATGACCGCAGAGCCGATCCAGCGTGCGCGTCTCCCAGGTGCCGTCCGGATTCTGGTCCGCGTGCAGGCCCATCGCGTAGTAGGGCGGGTCCGTCAGCAGATCGAAGTCGTGCAGCGTCACGATGCCGTGGTGCTCGGCCACGCTCGAGAGCTTCTCCAGTTCCCTCGCCATGGTGGAGAGATCCACCGTGCCGGGGCGGAAGATCTTCAGCGCCCGCTCGGAGATGCCCCGGTAGGTAGCCCGATAGACTCGCCCGTAGGACCCCTCACCGAGTGGCGGCAAGTGGATCTGGTAGTCTTTGATGTGGATCTGGTCCGAACTCACGAGTGAAAAAAGAAAAAATAGTGGCTTACTCGCGGGGATCTCCCCGATTCAGGCGCAACCGGCGGCGGGTATCATTTCATCAGACTGCCGATTTCCCCCTCCCAATGCGCCTCCGGGGGGCGGAGCCGGAACAGATCCGCTCTGTCCAGCAGCCAGTGTGCCGGTTCGTCGCTTTCCGGTAGCGTCTTCAGTAGCGCGATGCAGTCGTCCCATCGCCGTTCGACGAAATGAGTCAGCGCCCGTTCATACGTCTTTACGTCATTCTCCGTCGCCCCGGAACCCCCCAGATCCAGGGGTAACACCAGTTCGTAGATGGGGTAAGACTGGCGAAAGCCCGCCGGACGGATGAAGCACAGCTTGCGGAACAGCCGCTTCGGCTCCGCGCCGCCGCTTTCCCGGAGCCGCGTCACCGTGTCTCCCGACACCAGCACCGGTACCTTGAACTCCTTCGCGATCCGCTCCAGCCTCGCCCCCAGATTCGCCACCCCGCCGAACACACTGATGTGCCATTGCTGCCGCGGACCCGTCTTGCCCACCGCGATCCGCCCCGTGCTCACCCCGATCCGCACCGCCGACATCAGCCGCCGGTGCTCCTCCTCATACTCCACCCGGTCCGCCAGACTGCGCACGATCGCCTCCGCCGCCGCCACCGCGTTCTCCGGATGATTCGGGCTGCCCGCCGCCCACACGGGCCAGCCCCACAGCGCCAGGGCGCCATCCCCCGCGAAGTCGGTAATCACTCCCTCGTGATCGAACACCTTCTGCGTGATGCGGCCCACCACCTGCTGGTTTTCCCTCAAGTGCCCCAGGATCTCCTCGTCCGTGCGCGCCGTCTCCAGGATGCGGGAATGCCCGCGCCGGTCCGCGAACAGCACCGTGCAGTCCACCATCGCCGGCTCCAGCGCGCTCTGGTCGCCCTCCCGCATCAGCTCCCGCAGCGCCGGCGAGAAATAGGCCGACATCTGGTCCTGGATACGCTGCTTCTCCCGCGCCGAGAGCAGACTGGCCACCAGCGACGCGATCAGGCGGAGAAAGGGGACAAAAGCCGCCGCCGCCGCGTCGAACGACTGTCGAGTCTCCACATACAGATAGACCGGGCGCCCCTCCGCATCGCGGTGGATCTGCGCCCCCTCCTCCAGCGAGGCCACCGGGATTGCCGCCACCCAGTCGATCTGCCGCCCCAGACTGCTCTGGGTGCGGAAAGCCGACTCATCCTGCGCCGAAGTCCATAGATGAATGTCCGACGGGTCCGGATTCTCCAGATTCAACTGGCCCAGCAGCGTCCGGCTGGGGCGGAAATCCGCCCGCACCTGGGGATCCGGATTCAAGAGGTGAAAACTCACCCGTTCCTCGCCCTCCTCCACCGCCAGGAAGGCCGCCGACACCCCTTTCTGCCCCGGCAACGCGCTCTCCAGAAAGGCGCCCGCCCGGGTGAACAGCTCCGTCTCCGTGGTCCACCCCCGCAGCACCTGCTCCGGCAGATCCCGCTGGATCAGCTTCAGTTGCAGGCGCAGGCTGTACTCGTCCAGTTGCGCCACCTCGTCATAGGCCGCCGACTTCGGGCGCGTCGGCGCGAAGTCCTCCTTCTCCACCTCCAGATGCTCCCGGTAGCCGCTCAGCGCCGGCTCCAGATCCTCCCGTTTCCTCAGCCAGAAAAACGCCGAGTTCCCCTGGGAGCCGATGGTGAAAGCCTGGCCCGGCTCCAGCCGCAACGGCTCGTCCAGCAACTGACGCTGACTCGCCGGCGCGTTGGAGTAGAACGCGTTTGGCCGACTCCGGCCCGGCAGCGCCGGCATCCGCTGCACGATGAGCAGATCGCCCTCCCGGATCGCCAGACAGTGCGTCCGGCTCACCAGACGGTCCGTCCATGGGATCTCCAGCAGCTCCACCGCCTCGTCCTCCAGGCGCTCCGGGCGACGCCCCACCCGCACCGGCAACGTCGTCACCTCCGCGGTGACGCGTTGGGTCAGATCGTCCAGATTGACCGCTACCAGGATCATGACTTCACGTAAATCATTGGCATTGAAACAGCAACGCCGCCGGGGAGCGGGGCTGATAGCCCGGGGCACCCGGCGGCCAGCCAACCTAGCATTTTCCGTGCGCTCCGGCGAGCGAAGCTTCCGGGAAAAGAGGGGAGCTTCGCTCCGGAGATGGGAGATGGGAGATGGGAGATGGGAGATGGGAGATGGGAGATGGGAGATGGAAGATAGGGGGCGTTCGCCCCACCCACTGGGAGCGCGGGCGTCTCGCCCGCCGCGTCGGTCCTGTCGGGGGAGCGCGACCATCCCTGGTCGCTCCATCAGTCGCTAGCCGTCCGTAACTTCGCTAAGGAGAGCCGAGGATCCCTATACTCTCGGCAGACATCCATTCACGCTCCCGAGCGGAGGGCATTTTTTAGGCCCGGCAGGGTGGGGGAGGCTTTTCATTCCGGGGAGATTGACCCACCATTCCCTCCGCTTCGCGGACGCATACCGGCATGAATCGGGAGGATGAACAACTGCTCCGGGCCTTCGAGACGGATTCCTGGGATCTCGCCCAATGGAATCAACGCGCCCATGTGGCGCTGGCCTATCTCTACCTCGAGGCCCACGGCTTCGACGGCGCCCTGGAGCGGTTGCGCGAGGGCATCCGGGACTTCAACGCGCGACACGCCATCCCGGAGACCCCGACCAGCGGCTACCACGAGACCACCACCGTCGCCCTGCTCACCCTGGTCGATGTCGTCAGGCGGACCTACCGCCAGGTCTTCCCCGTGGCCAGTTCCGCCGAGTTCTGCGATACCCACCCGCAACTGATGAGCAAACACATCCTCCGTCTTTACTACTCGCCCGAGTGCCGCATGCGCCCCGAGGCGAAAACCCGCTTCATCGAGCCGGACCTCGCCCCCTTGCCGAAGCCCCGGTAGGGACGCACCGCCGGGGCGTCCGTCTATTGCCATCGACGCACCGCCGGGGCGTCCGACCACAGGCATGGACGCACCGCCCGCGCCCTGTCCCGTCCGCTCCCACCTCCTCGCCGCCATCGGTTCCGCCCCCGTCCAGGCCGCACCCTTCTTCCACCTCACCCTCGAGCGCGTCTTCCGTAAGCGGGGTAAACGCGGCCCCTGTTGAATTCTAGCGGGATTGGCGAATCGGG
>CAYTNL010000069.1:0-37062 GCA_964439145.1 uncultured Verrucomicrobiales bacterium | reverse complement strand
TTCAAATCGTTAATAATTAGCGTGTTGCGATTTTAAGGTTTACGCGAATGGACTCTACCCTGTTGAGTCAAGCCGGAAGGCGGCTCACGCGATGACCCCGCGCACCGGGTCGCCGTGCACGTCGGTGAGGCGAAAATCGCGCCCGGCATAGCGGTAGGTCAGCCGTTTGTGATCGATCCCGAGCAGATGCAGGATGGTGGCGTGGAGATCGTGGACGGACACGGGATTCTCCACCGCCTTGAAGCCGAACTCGTCGGTTGCCCCGTAAATGGTGCCGCCTTTGACGCCGCCGCCCGCCATCCAGAGGGAAAATCCCCAGTGGTTGTGATCCCGCCCCAGGGTGGCGCCGCCACCGGAGGTGCCCAGTTCCACCGTGGGGGTGCGTCCGAACTCGCCGGAACAGAGAATCAGAGTCTCATCGAGCAATCCCCGTTGCTCCAGATCGGTGATCAGCGCCGCCAGCCCCCGGTCGCATTCCTCGGCCACTTTGCGGTGGGAGGTCTTGATGTTGTTGTGGCTGTCCCAGGGCTGGCCGCTGCCGTGCCAGGTCTGGACGAAACGGACCCCACGCTCCACCAGCCGACGCGCCATCAGCAGTTGCCGACTCTGGGCGCTGTCGCCGTACATTTCGCGGATGTGTCGCGGCTCGCGCTCAATGTCGAAGGCGTCGGTGGCCTCGATCTGCATGCGGTAGGCGAGTTCGAAGGACTCGATCCTGGCTTCGAGGGCGGCCTCGCCGGGACGCTCGTCGAGGTGACGGGCGTTGAGCGCGCGGAGGAGGTCGAACTGACGCGCCTGTTCCGCGCCTTCGAGGCGTTCGTTGCGCAGATGGGCGATGAGCTTTCGTGGATCGCTCTGCGAGGTGTCCACCAAGGTTCCCTGGAACACTCCGGGCAGGAAGGCGGAGCGCCAGTTGTTGGTGCCGCCAACCGGCAGGCCGCCGGGACACAGCACGACGAAGCCGGGCAGGTTGCGATTTTCCGATCCCATCCCCCAGTTCAGCCACGCGCCGAGACTTGGGCGCACGAGCCGCTGATCGCCGGAATTCAGCAGCATCAGGGACATTTCATGACTGGGCAGTTCGGCGTGCATGGACCGGATCACCGCCAGGTGATCCACGCAGCGCGACAGATGGGGAAACAGATCGCTCACGGGGATGCCGCTCTGTCCGTATCGTTGAAACGTGAAGGGCGAGGGCAGGGCCACACCGGTGCGACGCTCGGTCTGGAGATTGTCGTAGGGCAGCATCTCGCCCCCGCGCCGGGTCAGCTCGGGCTTGGGATCGAAGGTGTCCACCTGGGACATGCCGCCGTTGAGAAAGACGTGAATGACCGATTTGGCGCGGCCGGGAAAATGCGTCTCTCCCCCGGCTTCGGCATTTTCACGCCCCAGCAACTGGGCCAAGGCGAGCGATCCGATACCGAGACCTCCCCGTCGGAGAAAGCGGCGGCGGTCGAGTGGTTGGCGCGGTGGGACGGGCATCTCCATCAGTCGATGAAATGAAATTCGTTCGAGGCCAGCAGCACTTGGGCGAATCGAGCCCAGGCCGTGTCGTCGTTGCCGGCGTCGCCGACATACTCCAGGGCGAGCGCGATCTCGTCCCCGCCCGGCTCTCGGCTGAGGGCTTGTCGGTAAAGGCGCGCGACCCTCTCGGCGTCTGTTGCCGCCGCACGGATGTCGTCCCGCGCCGCGAGGGCGGCGGCGCGATCCTGCACAAAGCCCGAGTTCAGCGCAAAGAGGGTCTGCTGGGGCACGGTGGTTCGTTGACGCCGCACGGTGCAGGCGCTGGGATCGGCGCCGTCGAAGTCGGCGGCCATCCGCGAGATGACGTCGCGGTTCACAAAGGCGTAGACGCTGCGACGCGCCACGGCTTTGTCATCGCGCTCTTCAAAAGGCCGCCCGCCCCGCGGCGAGTCCGCGCTCAGCTCTCCGGTTACCGCCAGCAGGGCGTCGCGCATGGCTTCCAGCTCCAGCCGACGCACCGGCAGACGCCAGAGCAGAGCATTGTCGGGATCGATTCTCCGGGCGTCCGGATTTTCCCGCGAACCCTGCCGATAGGCGGCGGTGAGCATGAGCCGACGGTGCATTTTTTTCAACGACCAACCATCCTCGAGTAAACGCGCCGCCAGGTAGTCCAGCAACTCGGGATGAGTGGGCGGATCGCCCCGGGTGCCGAAGTCGTCCGGCGTCCGCACCAACCCGGCGCCGAAGTGGTGCTGCCAGACCCAGTTCACGATGACGCGACGGGTGAGCGGATTGGCGGGATCTACGATGGCTTCGGCGAGGCTGAGTCGACGCCGTCCGTCGGCGAACACGGTCGGCTCCGGCCCGGCGAGGGCGGTGAGGTAGCGCGGCGCCACCGCCTCGCCCCGGGCGACAGGATTTCCGCGCAGGAAAACAAAGGACGGCTCCGGGGCAACTATTTCGGCCAAAGCCATGGCGCGGGGCGGAGCGGTCGGGGTGAGATTGAGGGCGTCGATGGCGTTGAGGGTGCCGGCGACGGGGTCGCGCACCCCGCGATTGAGCATCGAGAGATGCTTTCGGTCTTCCTCGAAGGAGAGATCGGTCGGCGAGCCCGACGCGTAGAGGTGGTGTCGGAGTTGGCGCTCGATGGCGCTGTTGATCACGCGATGCTCCGCCCCCTGATCGGTCGGAACCTTGGCGCCGGGGGCCGCCTCCAACGAGGCGTCGAGCAGGGCGGTCAACCAACGGCGATGGACAGCGGTGAAGACCTCCCCATAGACCTCGGCCACTTCGGGGAATGATGCCGGCTTGGCGGCGGCGAGGGCGTCGAGCACGCGGGGATTCCATTTCGGCGCCTTGGTGGCGAACAGGTGCTCGTTGGCGTATTCCTTGGGATCGCCGTTCTCGCCGATCAATTTTCGCACGGTCTGCTCGCAGAGTTGGGCAAAAATTTCCCCGTCCCCCAGGCCGGCGAGGCGTTGCCAGGGACCGAAGACGGGATCGCTCTCATCCATCGCCGCCAGGTATCGACGCCAGCGCTCCAGGATCACCGGACGGATGTCCTCGGTTCGGTAGGAGAGAAAGCTCGTCGAGGTGTCCTGTTCAGGTGTGCCTTTGGCCAGTTCCCGCAGGTAGAGTCCTGTCTGCGCCCGCAGGCGCCCGCGCATGACCTCGCCCTGATCGCGCACGATGTCGTCGCGGAGGCGGCCGCGACGGTCGAACTCGTCCCGGTAGCCCGGATCGATCTCCGGCTGGCCGACCAGAGGCAACTCGGTGGGCGGCCGACTGGGCGACAGGGTGGCGTGGAGCGCGTAGTAGTCGGTGGTCGGGATGGGGTCGAATTTGTGGTCGTGACAGCGGGCGCACGATACCGTCAGCCCCTGCAGGCCGCGGGTGACCACGTCGATCTGGTCATCGATCTGGTCGTGCCGATTCCGGTGCTGCATGCCCACGGTGAGAAAGCCGAGTCCGGCGAGCGCGGGATCGTTTTCCGCCAATCCCAACTGATCCGCCGCGATCTGCTCCAACAGGAACCGATCATAGGGCAGATCCCGATTGAAGGCGTCGATGACGTAGTCTCGGTAGGTGTGGGAAAAGGGGAAACGGGTGAACCCGATGGCGCTGCCGCCATGGGTGTCGGCGTAGCGCGCGAGGTCCAGCCAATGTCGACCCCAGCGCTCACCGTAGGCGGCCGAGTCGAGCAAACGATCCACCACCGACGCGAAGGCCTCCGCGTCGGATCGCGGGTCCGCGAGAAAGGCCTTGGTTTCCTCCCAGGTCGGAGGCAGTCCGGTGAGATCGAAGGTGGCCCGGCGAATCTGGGTCCGGCGATCCACCGGCGGGGAGAAATCCAGCCCCGCCTCGGCGAGGGCCGAGCGGAGGAATCGATCCACCCCGGCGGGATAGGCCCCATCGTCGCGCGGGGGCGGCTCGGCGTCGACGACGGGTCGAAATGCCCAGTGTGCCTCGTAGGCGGCGCCTTCGGCGATCCAGCGTCGGAGCACCTCGCGTTCACTGGTCGTCAGCGACTTTCCCGTCTCCGGCGGCGGCATGATCTCGTCGGGATCTCCGCTCAGCACCCGCGCCATGAGCAGACTTTCACCCGGCTCACCGGGCCGGATCGCGCCGGAATCCCGCGTCGCGCCCTCGAAGGTGTCGAGCCTCAGATCCGCCTTGCGCTCCGCGGCGTCGGGACCGTGACAGGCGAAGCAATGCTCGGACAACAGAGGCAGCACCTCGCGGCTGAAATCCACCCCTCCCCCGTCGGCGGCGACGGCCAAGCCGACCCCGCCCCATGCCAACGCCGCGACGCGCGCCAATCGCGCCGGTTTCTTGAGAGAGAGAAACATCGACGCCAAGGATAGCCAAACCCGCGTCCCTTGTCCCTCACGGGATGGCGCCTCACAGGATGAGCATGCAATCGCCGTAGCTGAAGAAACGATAGCGTTCCTCGACGGCGCGGGCGTAGGCCTCCAGCATCAGCTCTTTTCCCGCCAACGCACCCACCAGCATGAGCAGCGTCGATTTGGGTAGGTGGAAATTTGTCAGCAGCGCCCCCACGACGCCGAACTGGTAGGGGGGATAAATGAAAATGTCGGTTTCTCCCCGGCGGGGACTGAGCGGCAGGCCGCCGTCGAGTTTCGCGCAATGCTCCAGCACCCGCACCACCGTGGTGCCGACGGCGACGACCCGCTCGGCGGCGTTGATCGCTTCGGCGGTTTCCGCGCCCAGGGAAAAGCGTTCGCTGTGCATGTGATGCGCGGTCACGTCCTCGACCGACACCGGTCGGAAGGTGCCGATGCCGACATGCAGCGTGACGAAGCTGTGGGGAAGCTCGGCCAGCATGGCGTCGGTGAAATGCAGGCCCGCGGTGGGCGCGGCGATGGCGCCGGTCTCGCGGGCGTAGACGGTCTGGTAGCGGTCGCGGTCCTTGGCTTCGTCCGGACGCTCGATGTAGGGAGGCAGGGCGAGGTGGCCGTGCGTTTCCTCGTCGATCTCGCGGTCGAACTCGATGAGGCGTTCGCCGCCCTCGGGCAGAATGTCGATGACGGTGCCGGTAGCGTCGGCGATCTCCACGGTGCGACCGATTTTCATCCGTTTCCCCGGTTTCACCAGGCATTGCCAGACCGTGGGCGAGCGGGCATCGACCTTGAGCAATTCGATTCGTCCGTCGTTGGAGAAGAACCGCGCCGGGGCGACGCGGGTGTCGTTGAGGACGAGCTGATCGCCCGGCCGGAGGAATTCGGGAAAATCGCGGAACCAACGATGCTCGATCGAGCCCGAGTCCCTATCGACGACCATCATGCGCGACTCGCCCCGCCGCTCCGGCGGGTGCTGGGCGATGAGTTCCTTGGGCAGGTCGTAGTCGAAATCGGCGGTGCGCATGGGGAGGGGCGTGGAACTTGGAGCTCGGGGTGGTGCTGGTCAGACGCGGGTCATACCGAGTTTCCCGCTGGTTTCGTGAATGAGCTGACGCAAACTTCCACCGGAGTTCACCCCCGCCCTTCGCAGTGAGGGGCGGCGGCTCACTCGCACCCGTGTCAGGCAGCGACCTTCACCGTGGTATTCCGTCACCACCGCCAATGCAAATCTCCAGCGTTTCCGGGTTCCCACCAGGAGATCATACCGACTGAGGCCCGGGGCGCTCACCGTCGCAATGCCCCTCTCGTGAAGGTTGGCGCTGAAGCCATTCAACCAGGCCTCGCGATCCGCGCCGTTCTCGCTCCAAAAGGCCCACTCCGAATCGGGCCACAAGAAAACCGCACCAACTTCGCTTTCAACCACCTCGCCGGTTTCCGACGGGTGCTGGACTGAGGGAATCGGGGACGATTCTTTCGCTCCCGTCATTTTCACGAGGCCGAAGGCCCTGCGACAACTCCGCATCGGACCCTGCATCAGAGTGAGGAGACCGATCCCGACCCGCACCCGACAACCATCCGCCCGCTGCGGACGCACCGTGGCGCGTCCGGCGACATGGCAGGCCCGAAGCATCGACCCCATCATCATCGCCCCGCCGAAAATCCCGGTGATCGCCAGACTCCCGATCACGCCGATGATGGCCAACACACACGCCACCGCCACCCAGGTCCAATCGAGCATCACATTCCACGGCGAATGCGACGAGCCATCGCCGTAGAGCGCCTGGAAGGGCGCGTGGCCCCGGGGACCGTGGTAGATGCGTGAACCACTGGTCGCCAACCGGGCGGCGGGACTTTCCAAGTAGACGCGGCCTTTCCAGCGGGCTCCGCCGCGCAGGCCGAAGCGCTCGGGATAGAGCGGCATCAGCAGGGCCTCGGCGCGACCGTAGCCAAGTTGCTGTTTGAGGTAAGCCTTGATCGTGAAACGCCGGTGATGCCAGACCATGGCGGCGGGATGAAAACCGATCCGGTGGCCGGCCTCGATCAGGCGCCAGCAGAAATCCACGTCGTCGCCGGCGGTCTGGAAGCGTTCGTCAAATCCGCCGATGGCCTCGAAGACCTCGCGTCGCACCGCCAGGTTGCAGCCGGGCAGGTGCTCGGCCTCGACGTCGTTGAGCAGCACGTGAGCTGGACCACCCGGAGCGGCGGCGACAATGGCTTTCACCCGGTTGTCGGGTGGCGGGGGAATGTTGGGACCGCCCGCCGCGGCGAGGTCGTCTTTCAAAAACGCGTAAGCCAACCAGGTCAGCCAATCGGGATCGGCCTCGCAGTCGTCGTCGGTGTAGACCACGATCTCGCCGGTCGATTCCTGGGCCCCCAGGTTTCGCGCCGCGCTGAGTCCGGTGTGCGGTTCCAGGGCCACGTGACGAACCTCGGGAAATTTCGCCGTCACCGCCGCGACGTCGGCATCGCCGCCATCGTTGATCACGAGGACATCGTAGTCGGGATAGTCGAGCTTTCGGAACGATGCCAGGCACGGCTCGAGGAGTCGCGCGCCTTTGTAGGAACAGACCACGATGGACATTTTCGGCCGGAGAATATCGAGCGTCGCGAGAGCATCGGCCGGGCCGTTCCACTCCCGCCAAGTCTCGGCCACGCGACCCAGCGCCGGCTTCGCGGAACCGTCCCGCCGCGTCAGGCCGAAGTCCCAGCCCTCGATTGTTTCCCCGCCGCGGAACCAGCGGTCCGACCAGGCGAACAGGGTCGTTCCCGCCGCTCCGGCGTGCGCGGTTTCCTCGAGGTGCCAGGCCAGGGTCTCCGCCTGCGCTTCCTCACCATGGGCCTTCGAGTCGAGCCCGAACTCCGCGATCAACAGCGGCAGATCGCCCGCCTGATGTTGAATGCGGCGCAAATAACGGGCATAGTCGTCGCGGTTCTCCAAATAAATGTTGAAGGCCACGAAATCCTGACCGCGTGGGCAGAGATACTCGGTGCTGGGATAGTTGGCGTAGGCGAAGAGGGCCTCGGGATCGGCCTCGCGCCCGGCTTCGAGGAACAACTCGAGAGCACGGTTCACCTTTTTCGGTCCCATCCACCGCACCAGGGTCGCCGGGATCTCGTTGGCCACGAACCAACCGGCGATGGCCGGGTGACCGCGGAACTCGGCCACGGCTCGGCGGAAGCGTTCTTTTTCGTCCCAGAACAGCCGATGATCGTAGATGAAATCGACGTGATGCGACCAGGGGAAGCCCACAAAGACCCGCAGCCCGATTTCCGCGCAGAGATCGAGAAAATCGCGCCCGGGCACCTCGTAGACGCGGAGGGCGTTGGCGCCGAGTTCGTGGCGCACGCGACGCAGTTCGGACTCGGGGTCGGGCAACTGGTCCGGGGGAAAGGGTCCCCAGGTGACGGCTTTCACGAAAACCGTCTCGCCCGTGTCGCCGTCGCGAAAGAACTTGCCCGCCGCTTTCCAGCGGGAGCAAGGCTTCAGATCGGATGGGGCACTTTCCGGAGTTGGACGGGACACAATCGGGAGACAGCCATCATGGCACAGCCGTGAGACGGCACAAGCGGAGGGATCAGTCACCCTTTTTCCCAACGGAAGCTTGCCGATACCCTTTCGCCGGGCGACCCTGATCTCCGTTGCCAGCGATGAATCGACGTCACGCCCTCACCGCCCTCGCCGCGTCCCCTCTCGGCGCCATGCTCCCCGGTCGCGGAGCCGAACGCGTGACCCCGCCCCGCGCGGGTCAGTTGCTGCTGGGCATCGCCGAAAGCTGGTCCAGCACCCGGGGTAGCCTCCGCGCCTTTCACCGGGACGCCTCGGGCCGGTGGACGCCCTCCTTCGCCGACAGCATTCCCATCCTGCTGGGTCGCAACGGGCTGGTATGGGGACGGGGCGTGGTCCCGACGCCCGACGGACCGACGAAGCGCGAGGGTGATCGCCGCGCTCCGGCGGGCTATTTCGCCATCGGCAAAGTGCTCGGCTATGAGCCGTCTCTGCCGGAGGGGAGCGATCCGGACATTCCCTACCGGCGGGTCACCCAATGGGACGCCTGGCCCGACGATCCGCGGCATCCGCAGTACAACCAGCACCTGGTCATCGATCCCGCGAAAGGCGTGCCGGACTGGTTCGAGTCGCAGAAAATGCGGCTCGGCGACCCGGCCTATCATTGGCTCATCGAGATCCGTCACAACAGCGATCCCCGCCCCGTGCCCGGCGCGGGCAGCGCCATTTTTTTTCACATCCGACGCGGACCGGACCGCCCGTCCTTCGGCTGCACCACGATGAAACAGAGCGATCTGGAGAACATCCTGCGCTGGCTCAGGCGCGATGCCCGCCCGCACTACGTGCTGCTCCCCCGGGCGGAGTATGAAAAGCTGAAAGTCGCCTGGGACCTCCCGTCCCTCTGATCAGGCGCGGGCCGGGCGCCGCTTTTTCAACAGGCTGTCGGCGCCCAGCATCACCGCCAGCACCGCCACCAGCCAGAGCAGCCACCGACCCCGCTCGAGATCGGCGGGTTCGCGACTGACGACGTGGAGTTCGGCGTTGCCCTTGACCTTCTGGAAATGGTAAGCCTCTCCCTCGACCGGGAAATCGACCGACACCGAGCGCCTGCCACCGGCGCGGAAGGTCTCATCCAGCGGAGTTTCCCCCAAACTCGCCAACCCGGCAGATACCACCGCGCCGCCCCCATCGGGAGCCTGGGCCACGGGAACTTCGGCTGGCTGGGACATCGGCGCGGCGGGGGCGATCTGGATGTCCTGCCGGGCGTTGCGACTGACCAGAGACGAGGAAACGGGGGCTTTCATCGCACTTTCCTCCCCCGCTCTCCCGGCGTCCCGCTTCTTGTCCTCCGGGTCTGATGACTGGCGGCCGAAACCGAGATAGTTTTGGGTCATCGCGGGGGCATCGGCGAACGGATCCGCCACCTCGACCTGTCGGGAGCCCCCCCCGTGTCCGATCTGGGCGTAGTTCAGGGTGTTGAGCTTGGCCTCCACCTCCCGCTGTTCGCCGCCTCCGTCATTGACGCTCAGTTTCTCGACCTGCTTCCGGAGTTCACCCGCCTGCTCCGTATTCTGCCCGGCATCGTCATCGCCTTTCCCCCGTTCGGCCAGCGTCTCGTTGTTGATCCAGGCATTACCGATGGCGATGTTGTCGTTGAGTCTGACCTGATTATTAAGACGGTCCAACTGCTCGGCCTGTTTGTTCTCGAAGTCGTTGTTGCGCGTGAGGATCTCGGCGGAGTTGTCACCCCAGTCGATGTCCTTTCCCTGAAAGCCGCCGCCGATCGTCAGGATCTCCACCCGCTGTTGACCCTGAAAGAGCGGCATCCGGATGCGGTTCTCGCTGAGCACCACTTTCTGCCGCGCGAGTTTGCTTTTCAGTTCCCCGCCCAAGGCGATGCCGTTGTCCCGGGCTTCCTGCTCGATGCGCTCGACGATGGACTGACCATTGCTGAACGCCAGCTCCAGGGTCTCCCCATCGACGCTATCCGACTGACCCAGCGCGTTGAGCTGCTCCAATTCGGCGAGGCTCGCCTCCAGCTTCTCGATCACATTCGCCCGCGCCTCCACCCGATTCATGTTGCCTCCGACATCGGCCAACTCGTGTCCGGCGGGCAGAAAGACACTCCACAATGTCCTCTCCACCCCCAGCCCGACGATCTCGGGATCATCGAGCCGACGCTTCAGGCTGGTGAGCCGTCCGGGTGAGCGGTCCGCATCGCCCAGCCGCCGCAGGACGAGGCTGACCTCGTAGGCCAACTGTCCGGGGCGGGTCTGGATGAGGGGTATCAACACCACCTCGCGACCATCCACCCGCCCGCGATCCGCCCGCGCCTCCACCCCGGCGACGGTCACCGAAACCAGCTCGGCGCCTTCCGGCAGATCCACCGGGAGGAATTGCAGCGATCGATTCTGCAACCGGTAGACCGCACGCAGCCATTCCTCGCCGTTCGCGCGTAAGGCGGTGTTGAGTTCGGCGAACAGCACCACCGCCTCGTTCCCCGCCGAGGTCTCCAGCTTTTCCATCGCGATGCCCAGTTCCCATCCGGGCCGCGCCCGGAAAAACTGCGCGCTCCCCAGCGTCTCGGGCACGAAGGGCAACAAATCGCGCACCGTGGGATCGAGTCCGGCGGGATCGATGTCGATCCGATCCCGGCTCTGGTTTTCCACGATGAGGTAGCGCTCCAGTCGGGTCGCGCCGGGAAAATCCACATCGGGCAGCGAGCCGGATCCGGCATGGGGAATCTCGGTCTCCAGGGTAAAATTGATCGCCCCGGTGACGTGATGCTGGAACACGATCTCGTAATCCCGACGATCACCATTCTCCGTGGTGCGCACCTCGCGGATCTCGGGGCTGAGCAGACGAAACTCGGGCGTCGCCGCGGCGGTGGAAAAGGTGACCCGATCCACGGCGGAACGCGTCACCTCGATATCCGCCTGGATGGAAAGGCGCAACCAACTCTCGTGCGCCTGCGCCAGCATGACCCACGAGGCGTCGTAGCGGGGAGCGATGTCGGTCAACGCCACCCTGCCGGAGAAGCCGGACCCCTCGAAACGAAAGCCGCGCTTGCGCTCCAGCGGCGCCAGCACCTCGAAATCCCCCGCCACCTCGTCGGCTCCCACCTCGCGCGTCCCGTCCTGAAACCGCAGGGTCGTGTCGCGGGTCACATGCGCCACCACCAGCCCGGACCCGCTCACCTGCTCCGCCTCCAGATCCGGCAGGGAAAAGGGCGACAGATCCACCTCGGCGGCGGTGCCGTCGAGACTCTCGGTCACATAGACCAACAGCGCGGTTACCTCCGGAGTGTCTCCGGAAAAGCGGACAAAAAGCGAGTTTCCCGTGCGCCACCAATCCTTTACCCGATTCCCCTCCACCGCCTGGATCGTGGCTCCGGCGGGCAATCCGACCGTGAAATCGAGCAGCGACGCCCCCGGAGATCGGAGTTGAAACTGCCCGATGGTCTCCAGCTTTTCCCGGCTTACCTGAAAGACATAGTCGGCGGTGGCGCGTCGCTCGGGCGTCTCCTCGGCCAGGGTGAAAGTCAGCGCCTCCTCCGCGCCGGTCAACGCGTAGGCGCCCACCGGACGGAATCCCGCGATATCCACCCCCCCGGCACGGAAGTCGGTCTGGCGATGTCGCGAGCCGGCCTCGGGCTTCAGGGATAGCTCGCTCGTGGTCAGAAGCGAGCGACGCTGCTCGATCCGGACCGCCCCCGCCGCCAACGCCGGGTAGCGTCGGGGCGCGGCGAGTTCATCGATGAGTCTCTCGCCCACCATCGTTATCGAGAGACGGTCCCTCACGGGCCGCGTCAATTCGAAGGCCAGCCGGCGCAGCCCATCCGTCTCGGGCGTGGCCTCCTCCAGATTCCAGTTGGCCAGATTGGGAATGTCGAACCGCACCGGGGTCACCGAGGGGTCGAAGGCGATCACAAATCGGGTCTCCTCCTGCCCGGCAAACTCCAGGTGAAAGCTCGCCTCCAGACGCTCCAGGGCGGGCGAAACGAACAGGTGCGAATCGATCACCGCCACACTCGGCTGCGTCATCCCGCGCCCGGTGGATTTCAACCGACGGCGAAACTCAAGGTCGCTCGCCTGTCCCAGCGCGGCGGTGAAAACGGTGGCACCGCTCGCGGGATCCGACGACTTCACCAGCGGCAGACCGCCGTTGATCACCGGTTCCGCGACCTCGCTGTCCATCGTCAACGCCAACAGGGTGGCCGACGCCGAGGGCACCCGCCAGCCCGCGCCACCCGCGCCGGTCTCGGCCGGAAGGGGCACCTCGAACGTGACCGTGACCAGGTGGCGACCCGCTTTCTCGATCAGGATGGCGCCATCCTGATAAGAGGCCGCCGCACCGTCGAGTTCGATGCGTGAGAGGTTCACCCCCGAAAATGTCAGCGGCACCTTCTGCCAGGCTTTGCCCCGCGTCAGCAGCGTCAGGCGCCCCTCGATCTCCAGACGATCCTGACGCGCCGCGCCGCGGTAGAGCGCGCTGGTCAACACATGGTCGGTCGCCGCGCCCGCCCCGGGCACGTCGCCCGCGTTTTGCGCCAGTCGATATTCCTTCGCCGCCGCCCAGAGTTTTTCAAACGCCTCGTAGTCGAGAAAAAATCGCGACGGCTCCTGTTCGCTGATCGGTTTGGAGACGTCGTAGGGCACGATCACCGCGTGGCGGGTGCCGGGCGAATCGTCCGCCGCGAGGACGGGCGACGCCACGGCGAGGAGGAGCAGGCGGGTGAAGAGCGCGCGTTTCATCGGATCAGGAGGCGGACTCCGCCGGTGCGGGTGAGGATTCAGGTTTGGCTTCGACCTGGACGGTGGCGCGGTCGCAGAGGCGCCAGAGCAACCAGAGCGCCGCCGCCGCGAGCCAGCCGATGAGCAGACTGTTGCAGAATCCCAGCAGGCCGCGGCTGACGATCAGGGGCAGGAAAGTCAGGATCACGACACCGAGCAGGCCCGCGAACACCGGGCGCCCCAGCTTTCGCGCCGCGCCCAGCCAATACCCTAGCCCTCCCGCCAGCATCCAGATCCAGGCGAACCGCACCTGGCGCTCCCAGTTGACGTAGCGGAATTGGATGGACTCCGGCGCGTACGGTCCGGTGAACACATAGCTGCGGCCCGACTCCGGCAGGGCGAAATCGATGGGAATGAGTCCCGCGTTGCGCGCGTCGAATCCCTTGAGCCGGGAGTCGGCGACCGGTTTGCCCGAGACCGCGACCAAACCGGCCACGGCGGTGGACGACGGCGGCGGGAAATGATCGGCGAACAGCGCGCGCACCTCGTCGAGATTCTCCGGCGTGTTGCGCACCGCCAGCCGTCGGGTGGCGAAATTGTAGGCGGCGCTGGTGCCGGCGGGAAACTCGATGCCCGCGTCGGTCAGCACCCCGCGCGCGCTGTGGCGACGGAGACCACCGTTGCCATCATCGGTCTCGAAGGCGCTGTTGGGCAACTCGACCACCAGCGTGCTCAGTTGCTCTTCCGGAATCGCGCTCGGCTGGGCGATGACCACGCCGCTCGCGGTGACGCGAAACTCCGTGCCCGTGTCGTTGGTCAGATGCGCCAGCGCCTCCCCGAGCGTGATGTTTCGCAAATCCAGACTCACCGGTCGCCGCGCCGTCTCCCCGTCCGCGTCGAGGGCGACCGAAAGCCGAGCCGACTGGGTGCCGAACGCGCCCTCCTCTTCCCGGGCCTTCCCCAGGACCTCGGCCGCCTGCGACTCCAGACGATCCACCGCGTCGGCGAGCGGCAGTTGGTCGAATGTCACCGTGTCGAGCACCACGTCGTTGAGTGCCGGGGTGGCCGACTCGGACAATTCCCGTCCCAACACCAGGCGCTCCCCACTCTCCGAATCGACGAGCTCTTCCATCGTGGCAAGCCCGGGGTAGTCTTGCCATTCATGCTGAGCAGTCGCAAAACGCTCGATCTGAGGTGTCATGACCTCTCCCCCCCGAATCGATTGTGTCACCGCCTCCACCAATTCCATCTGATCCTGGGAATTGCGCACGATGAGTTCGCCCGTTTGCGGGTTGTAGGACGCGCTCGATCCCTTTGAAAAAACGATCCCGTAACTTTCCAGCACCTCCTTCGCCGATTTTCTCGCCGCCGCCTGATTAGCGTTGCCCTCGTCCTGGGCATTCGAGAATGGAACCGCCGCGAAAGCATCCACCGGCGCGGCAAAGGGATCCATGCCACCGCCCCCCGCGCCTCCGGGAGCCGCGGCCGATAAAAAGTCCATCGGCACCCGATAGACGTTGGTATATAGCTCCTGATCGGGCGCACTGAGCGGAATCAACCTCACCGCGTCTGTCTCCGCCCTGTATTTCAGGTTCGCCAGCGCCGCGGTATAGCGCAAGGCCTCGGCGAGCGGAACATTCTGCAATTTCAGGGTGATGGGCGTGTCGCCCACCTCGCCCCCGAAGCCTCCCAATTCCGGAGTCGTCGCGATATCGACCCCCATTCCCTCGGGATCAGCCTGACGCGCCAGCTCTCCCAGATTGGCGACCGCCTCGCGCAGCGGAGTTTCCACGAAATCCACGCTCGGCAGGACGATTGACTTAAGTTTTTCCTCCACCATCGAGACGCTCTCAGCGGCGGGCATCAAATCGAGAGCCGACAGATCTATCACCTGCCCATGCCCTATTGATTGATTCAGGGTGTGCTCATTTCCAGCGGTCACCGAAATGGGCGGTTTCGTCTCTCCAGGTGCATCCTTGTAGTCAAAGTATTCGCGCTCGCTTAGACTTTCTTTGTAATTGATATAACCATCGAACTGAACCAGCTCCGGATTTTCGCTCATGTCAATCCCCCACCGATCCGGGGAGCCAGGCAAAAACCGCTCCCGATCCCGCCACACCCGACCCATCAGGGTGCGATCCACGATCTGAAATTCCTCCCGCAGATTGCCGCGAAATTTCTGGTAGTCGTAGCCATCGGGCAGATGCCGCCGCCACTCGCTCCGCATCACCGGGATGCGCGCGGCCAGACGAATCGGCTCCAGCTTTTCCCTCCCCGACCCGCCCCACTCGCGGCCCGGGGTCTGGTAGACGAGCTTCAACTCGATGAGGGCGTCGCCGCCGGGCGCGGACACCTCCCGCGCGGGCAGTTGCACCCTCAGGGCATCGGTATCGGCGCGCACCGGCTTCACCGCCTCGTCATCGACTGTCAACGTCCACACCAGGGCGTCCTCCGGCAATCCGATGTCGAGAAACTGCTCGCCCGAAGTCCGCAGCCGCATCACGGCCTGGTGTCTGTCCTCCCCGTCGGTCGAGACCACCGTGTCGATGCGGAGACTGTCGATCACCGTGCTCACCAGTTCCTCCGGCGCGTGACGGGTGCCGGAAATGCTCAGCCCCCAGTCGTCTCCGCGGTATTGCCAGGCCGCGATGACCCGATGCCGCGGGCGATAGTCGGCCACCGTCGGCGCGCGCAGGGAATCCACCGCGTCCAACCCCTCGGTCGCGAAGGTCAGCTCGGTGTCGGTATTCGCCTCCACGATCCAGTCGCCCCGCAGCCGCTTTGCCGCCGGGACAGACAGCACGGGCGCGCGCACGGTGAAACGTTTCTGCCCGCTGTCCGCGTCGTCATCCTCGGTCTCAAAAGGCAGAGCCATCCGGAAACGCAGTCGGCGGAATCCCGTCTGCTCATCGTGAAATACCAGCGTCCACGCGCCCGTCTCCGCGTCGAGCCGCTTTTCCGCCAACAACGGCGAGTCGAATCGCAACTGCCCGGCCACCGCCGGATCGGTCGCCACCACCAACTCGGACACGGGCGAATGGCGGATGTCGAGATCCAACTGGCCCTCGATCTCCAGCGTGCTCTGCAGCGGCAGCGCGTAGGCGGTCACCGCCGCCTCGATCTCCGTGACGCGGCGGGCGGCGCTGAGCGTCAGGGCAAAATCCGCCAGGCGAAACCAGGCGAGGTTGCCGGTCACCGGCGTGGTCCGTCCATCGCGCGGGTCCAGGCCCTCGGTAGTCCCGGTTTCCACCCGGAAGCTCTCGTCAAAGACTACCGCGACATAACCGGAGACGGATTCGGCGGCCGGCAGGGAAGCGGGCGCGAAATCGAGCGCCACCGGCGTCTCCCCGAGCGCGAACCAGTCCTCGGGATCGCGCCGCGAAGTGATCGTCAAGGATGGCGCGTCGCCCGGCACCAGACCCTGTTGCCACCGCAACCCAACCCTGTTGGATCCCATTCGCCTCCAGTCGAAACCGGCGACCCCATCGATGGCCGCCGCCACGCCGACGAGTTCCTCGCCCTCGGGCAGGATCAGTTCGGCGGAAAAGAGGCGCCCCTCCAACGGCATAATGCTGAGCTGACGCGTCAGATGCACGGCCTCGCGTCTCAGCTCGATCCGGGTGTCGAGCTGGGCGGTGAATCGATCCCGCACCGGGGAGAGTGTGACCTCCGGTGCCGTGGTGGTGACGGGAAAGCGGAAGCCGGCCACGAAGTGGGGATCGTCCCGCACCGCCGGGTCCAGTGCCTCGGGCGCGGCGACGGTCAGCGGTCCGGTGACGATGTTTTTCACCCGCACGCCCTCGCCCCCCAGCAGCGCCAGGGTGCCGGATGCCCGGTGGACCCCGGCCACCTCGGCGATGGGCAGGACGAGGCGGGTGTCCCCGCTCAGATCGACATCGGCCTCCACCAGCACGCGCAGATCCGCCGCCCGACGCTTGCCCTCCACCAACTCCACGGCGAGGGCGCCGGTGGCATCGTCGCGCGACCACCGGAGCAGCTCGCTGCCCTCCACGCTAAGCACGCGCGCGCCGCCCGAGACGTTGACGGAAAACACGCGCGGCAGCTCCGCCAGCGGGGAACTTAGGACTAGGCCGAGATCCGCCTGCACCCGGGTCGAGTCGATGGAGTAGAGGTAGCGACAGGTCTGAAAGATGGCCGCGTCGGGAATGGCGGCGATGGCCCGGGCGGTCCAGCGGATCTCGTGGGTATCGCCCCCCCCCGCCGGCAGGGCGAACCGGGCAAGCGCGGGCTCCGCCGGATCGATGACAAAGGGCAACTCGCTATCGAGGCGGGCGCCCTCGGGAAAGCGCAGCTCCAGCGACGCGGCGGCCACCCCGTGACTGGTCAGTTGAAAGGCGTTTCCAGAGGGGGAGCGGGTCACCGGCAGATGAAACTCGGCCACCACCTCGTGACGTCCTTTGCCACGGGTGAGCAACAGCGGACTGGTCGGCTTTTCCGCCTCCCGGGCGGCGGCCACCCGCAACGCGCTCTCGGCGTCGACCTCCACCCGCGCCAGGTGCGCGGACGGCAACGCCAGCGGTATCTCGCTCCAGGCATCGGTGAAATTCTCGACGGAGTAGCGGGCAACCACGCGAACGATCTCGGGGCCGATCTCTCCCTCGTAACGGACTTCGCGGACCACCGCCGCCACCGGGGGCGCGGCCTCGGGCTCCACCGGCGCGGCGCCCGCCACGGCGTCGCGGAGCAGGGTCCGATACTGCTTCGGCGTCAGGATCACAGCACGGGGACGGGATTTCAGCACCTCCTCCAGATGCTCGCTCGGAACCCAGAGTTCGCGGTGGGGCGCGCTCTCCCCGGCGAGGGAGAGCCCGCCAGTGGCCACGGTCGCGAGCGCGGCCACCGCACGCGTGATCTCTAGACGGGAAGTCGTACTCATCGTCTCAGGATTCCGGGTTGGCGGTATCGGTCGCGAGCGCGGCTTTGCGCCGATCGCGCCAGCGTTGATAAATTCCCGCCACTCGGCCGAGACCCCGCCGGGTCCCGCGAGCCGCGCCCAACACCAGCCAGAGGATCGCCGCGAGAAAGGTGCCCAGGGCGATCGCCTGCCAAAAACTCGCCGCCGCCGGAGTCACCGCCCCGGCGATGATGAGCGGCAGCAATCCCGCGCCGACGAAACAGGCGAATCGCCAGCGCACCGGCCGCCCCAGCATCCAGACACCGGCCACGAAAGCGGTGAGACAGAACAACGCCTCCCAGAACCACGCGAAAGCCTCGGAGCGATAGCCGACCCGCACGGCATCCGGCGCGTCGAGCCGATGCAGCTCGAACCGCTGCCCTTCGCGGGGAATCTGAATGTCAAAGCCACTCCGGGCATTCTCCGGCAGGGTCGGCGGCGGCGTCCAGTTTTCCCGCAGACCGGGCATCACCTGGGGACCTAGCGATGGCAGGAGCCAGTCGAAGGCGTTGCGGAATCGCGTCCACCCGCGGCGCTCCACCGGCAGGCGCATCGCGCTCTTGAAGGATCGATAGACGTACTCGTCGGGCAGGAAAAGCGTCAGGTGACTCTGCAACACCTCGGCGTCGGTCAGCCTGGCGGGCTCCACCCGGAGCGATCCGAAGGCGCCCAGCGACTCCCCCGGCTCGGGACTCGGCACCTCGAACACGAAGCGCACCGGAAAGGCCTGACCAGTCTGCTCTCCACCGACGGGCAGGCGAATCAGCACCACATCCTCGTCGGCCCGGCGCATCGGCTGCTGGGGATCGCCGTTGACGTAGATGTCGCTCACCATGCGCCCACCCTCGGGGAGAGACACGCTGAAAAACTGCTTGGCGTTGTTCTTCACCCAATAGACGACCTCGGTGGTCACCGCCTCGTCATTGCTGATCACGCTGGTCAGGGCCGCGTGCGTGACCACCGCCTGCGGCACGGGGAGGAACTCGTTGCGCGACACCTCCAGATCCAGCGCCAGGGGGTGAAGCCGGTATTTGTAGGCGAGAAACACGCCCTCGCGGCCGAGACCGCCCCGCAGTTCCTTGGGATCGATAGGCTCCAGTGCCGCCACCGTCGCGTCGAGGATCTCCAGATTGTCGTCCTTCACCACCGCGATCTGTCCGGTCTCGCGGAAGACCTCCTCGAGCGCGATCTCCGGCAGGCCGATCTGAAAACGCCGTCCGCGTTCCGGCGCCCCCTCCTCATCCGGCGACGGCGCGCCCCCGGCGACCTCCGATTCGGACAGGGGACGATCCAGCGACAGGGTCAGATCGTAGGCGCCCATCCGCTTGTCCCTGAGTATCACCGCCCAGCGGACCCGGCCCTCCGGCGTCGCGGCGGAGTCGCCCCCGGCGGGGGCATACTCCTTGTCGATCTCCTTGATGATGGCCCCGTCGACTCGGAGGTCCTCGGCCACCGACTCCGGCAGGGACAACACAAAGGTGTCAATGCCCGCGTAGAGCACATGGTAGGCCACGGTCCAGCGGTAACGGATGACCTGTTCCCGCACCTCCACCAGAGTGAACACCTCGGCGTTCACCTGCGGCTCCTTGAGCTGGAAGGCGATCACCGCCGGGGTGGCCTCGCCCCGGTAGCGGAAGCCGATCTGCAGGGGACCTTCGCCGGGAATGCCGGACGCCGCCCCCGCGCTGAGCAGGCTCACATCCTGCTGCCGGAGATCGCCCGGCTCGCGGGTGTTGGGATCGAGGCTGGTGTGGATCTCGAGGCCGACTTTCCCCTCGTGACGCTCCACGTCACGGGGAGCGAAGACCGGCACCGTGGCCTCGTCCTCCGGGCTCTCCCGAGTCTGACGCCCGGTGACCTGAAAGGAAAACCGGCCCTCGGCGCGGTTGCGAAACTTCACCATCAGGACGCGTTCGCCGTCAGGACCCGCCTCCTCGGCGAAATCCTCGACCAGATCGCCCGTCGCCTCCACGCCCTCGAATCCGGCGGGAATCCGAATGCGGGAGTCGAAAATGCCCACCCGCTTCACCTCATAATCAAACCTGGTGAGAAACCGAGCCGCGTCGGGATCGACCGTGAACCGGGTCCAACTCTCCACCTCCACCACCGGCTCGGCCTTTTTCGCCGCCAGGGTCATGGCAAAGGGCGTCGTCAGATAGCGGAAACGCCCGAAGGTCGTCAGTCCCTCGGCGCTGTTCACGACCGCATCGCCGAGCGACTGCTGGGTCAGCCCGCTTTCCGAAACGATCTCGATTTCCAGCTCCGCGTGGGTCTGTAGCGTCAACGAACCCCGCTGGCGCACCACGTCCTCCGCCAACAACCGCGGCACATCGAACTCGGTGGGCAGGGTGTCGAGCGCCTCCTCGAGGGTGATCCCCAGGGTGTAGCCGGTCTTCGCGGGCGCGTGCAACCGGACCGTCAGCCGCTGCCCCCCCGCCGCCTCGGCCACGTCCCATTCCTTGATGTTTTCACCCGAGACCGCCAGCACCTCCTGACCCGCCGGCACGGTGACGACAAACTCGTCCACCCCCGCCCGGAGGATGCGGTATCGGAGCGTGGCCTCACTCTGCAGGGCGCCGGGTATGACGCGGGCGGCGAGATCGTTCTCGACAAACAGGAGCGGGGTCAGCCGCGATTCCTCGCCCTGCTTCTGCCAGGAGAGGTCGAAGCGCTCCGTCTCGCCAAAGAAAAACGCCAGCCTGGTCCCGCCGTCCGGGAGATCCTCGCTGGAGTAAGCCGCGCCCGGCCGGAGATCGAATTCCCAGCCCTGCTCCGGTAGGGTGGCCTCGAATTTCGACACCCCCGCTTTCGGCAGATTCAGCACCACGCTGTGGCGTCCGCTCCCGCGCTGGATCTTGGCGTAGAGCTTCAGCGTGATCTCGTAGGTGCCTTTCCTCGGCAGGATCAGCTCGTGGCCTTTCTCCCCGAGATGCAGTGTCGCCTCCCCCGTGTCGGCCTCCGCAATGCCGAGCCCGGACTGGATCAGCGGCACCACCGCCCAGCCTTTTTCCTTGAACGACTCCACCTGCAACTTCGCCGTGATCGCCAGCACCTGGTCCTCGTCGCCCTCGACGCTGGCGGTGTAGTGCGCCGCCGCCAGCACGCCATCGGCCGGGGGTTGTTCGGTCGGATCGTCCTTTTTCAGGTTCAACTCATTCCACAGATCCAGAAATTCGCGGTAGGGCAGAAACACCCCGCGACCGTCCTGCTCGAATACCGCCTCCAGATCTTCGTAGGGCACATAGACACTCCGCTCGGTGGCCGGGACCGGCGACGTCTCTGGCGTGGTCATCGATGCCTCGGGTGTCGCCACATCCGCCTCTGGCGCCGGTTCCGCGGCCGCGGGGATTTCGCTTTCCTGGGCGCCGGTCATGACCAGCGTGATCAGCATCAGCGCCGGAATTACGCCGACGCGGATCATCGCTTCGGCGGAGAGTTTTCGGGTTTTCATCGGATACGGGAGCTGGCGGACGCGGAGGGGTTGATGGCCGCGACGGTGATACCCACTCTGTCACAACTCCGCGTCCCGGTTGTCAGGCCAGTGTAAGGGATTTGTAAAAACGATGTAAAGGGGACGGCGTATCCCGCCACTCTATTCGCCAACCCGACGGCTCTCCCCGCCTCAACCCGGGAGCAGCAGCCTGGTCAGCTCGGCGTCGAAATCCGCGAAGAGGCAGGTCGTCTCCAACCTCAGCTCCAGATTCTTGATGGTCACAATGGGAAAGTCTCCCCCCACCACCACCGCGATCTGGGCGCCCTGTTGCTCGGCGGCCTGGAACTGCCGCCCGACCTTCGCCTCGGTGTAGGGGTAAGCCACCCGATAGCCGTCGCCGCGCAGCGATTGCACGATCTCGAGACCGCGAACCCGCGAGTCCTCATCCGCGATCACCACATACACATCGATCGACCGCGCGCCCGCGACACCGTTCTCCAGACGCGCCTTTGGCGCCTCGGTTTCGCGAATCAGATCGGTGATCACCATGTCGCCCATGGCGAAACCGGCCGCCGGGAAATCGACACCGCCAATCAGGTTCACCAGGCTGTCATAGCGACCACCGCCGGCCACCGCGCGCATGCCCTTGCCGATGTCGAACACCTCGAACACTGCCCCGGTATAGTAAGCCAGACCGCGCACGATGCCCAGGTCCACCTCGACAAAGTCCGCCATGCCCCTGGCGCCCAGATCGGCCAGGATCAGGGGCACGCTCCCCGAGACCGATTCCCCGTTGGCGATGAACTCGTGCACCGACGCGAGCGTAACTCCCAAGGGCTCCAGCTTGGCCGAGGTTTTGTCGTCAGCCTCGCGCTCCAGCTTGTCGATCACCTGCAGAAACTCCGTCAAACGTTCGTCCGCCACCCCCGACCGGGTCGCGAAATCGGTCCAGGCCTGGCGATCACTCAAGCGAATCCGGAAATCCGCCGCCGTGAACCCCAGGTCACGCATCAGATCGATCGCCAGCGCGATCAGCTCCGCGTCCGCCGCCGACGAACCCTCGCCCAGAATGTCGCAGTTGAACTGGTAGAACTCGCGGCCCCGTCCCTTCTGGTGTTTTTCATAACGGAAAAACTGGCCAATCGAGAACCATTTCAGAGGCTTCTTGAAATCCCGCTGCCGCGCCGCCGCCATCCGGGCCAGGCTGGGCGTCAGCTCCGGACGCATCGACACCTCCCGCTCCCCCTTGTCGATGAAGCAGAACAACTGCTGGGTGATCTCGTCGCCGCTCTTCTTCTTGTAGAGATCGGTCGGCTCCAGCACCGGCGCCTCATACTCCACAAACCCGTAGCGCTGCGCCACCGCGCGCCATTTCTCGAACACGTAGTTCCGCGCCGCGCAGTCATCCGGATAGAAATCGCGAAATCCGGGGAGAGTCTGAAATCCTTTGGCCATGATGTCGGGAGGAAACCCCGAAGTTGCCTCGCATCGGGGCCTTTTCAAAGGAATTCCCGGTTGGAGACGACGCGGAATGCGGTAAGAAGAGGCGTGCTGACGTCGCTGAAGGTGAATCAATTCCGTTGCTTCGACTCGCTCCGGTTGTCCCCGGCGGCGGGCGTCACCATTTTCGTCGGCGACAACGCCCAGGGAAAGACCTCCATCCTCGAGGCCGCCTGCGTCCTCCTGCGCCTGCAATCGCCCCGCGCTTCCGCCCTCGGCGAGACCACCAAATTCGGCCACGAGGCCTTCGCCATTTCCGGCTCCCTTCAGGACACGGAACTCCAGTTGCGCCACTCGGAAAAATCCGGCCGCCGGCTCACCGTCGATGGCGAGACTCAGAAACGCTCCGGCGACTACCTCCGCGCCAGCGAGCTGGTGGTGTGGATGGCCAACGACGATCTCTCCCTAGTGCGCGGCGGCGGCGAAGGGCGCCGACGCTACCTCGACTTCATGGCCGCCCAGCTCTACCCCGCCTACCGGCCCGCCCTCAAGACCTACGAGCGCGCCCTGCGCTCGCGGAATTTCCTCCTCAAGCGCGACGCCGCCCCGCGCTGGGCCGAGATCGACGCCTACACCCGGCTCCTCGGCGAGCAGGGCGCCATCCTCACCCGACACCGGCGCGAGATGATCGACCAGCTCCGTCCCTATGCCGCCGAGGCTCAGCGGCGGATCAGCGGGCGCGAAGAGAAGCTCGAACTCACCTACGAGTCCGCCTCCGGCGGGCGCCCGCGGGAGGATGGCGACACCGATCTCACCGCCGAGCTGCTGGCGCGGCGCGAGGAGGAATTCCGCAAGCGCCAGACCGTGGCCGGCCCCCATCGCGACGACCTTTCCCTGAGCATCAACGATCTGCCCGCCGCCAAGTACGCCAGCGAAGGCCAGCAACGCACCCTGGCCCTGGCCCTGAAGCTCGCCCAGAGCCGCCTCTTTCTCGAAAAGCGGAGCCGCCCGCCGCTGCTACTGGTCGATGACGTCTTCGGCGAGCTAGACCCCGGCCGACGCAACGCCCTCATGGCCGCCTGGCCCGCCGACAGTCAGAAGCTCATCACCACCACCCACCTCGACTGGCTCGACAGCCGCTTCGCCGACGCCGCCGTCATCTCCGTGAGCGAGGGAAGAGTCGCCCCACGCGCGAACTGATTTTTTCCGGTTGAGTTTCTGAAAACGAACGCTAAAAGTGTCGGCTCGCACGCGCCGCCCCCATCGGATGCGCGTCAGATGGCTCGGTAGCTCAGTCGGTAGAGCAGAGGACTGAAAATCCTTGTGTCGGCGGTTCGATTCCGTCCCGAGCCACCACCCCTCCTCTCCCCGGTGGGCCTTTCCGGGGAAGTCATGGCTCGCTCAGGTCGATGACCTGCATCGACTCCATCGTCAGGATACTGCCGAAGGCGGGGCCGAGCCCGACCGGCCCTTCCACCCCGTCACTTCTCGCCTCCGCCCGCACCAGTTGTCTGCCATTGGCCCGGGCGACCACTTTGTCATCGAGCACATCGATCACGATGTCGTGCATCTGGTTGCGCTCCAGGAATCCCTTGTCGCGAAACGCCAGATTCCTGCCGGTCTTGGGCTCGTGAATGCGCAATTCGGCGGGGTTCAGCTCCCAATTGAATATGACCAGCACCTGGTCGTTGAAATAGATCCGGATGTTGGTGGAATCGGTGGCCACCCTTGTCGAAATGCGAAAGGGCGGCTTGAACGTCTTCCTCGAGGTGATCCTGGCTCCGCTGGAGCTCTTGCTCGACAACACATAGCCGTCACCCTGCGTCTTGATCTCGATGCCCTTGTCCATCTCCACACTGGCCCGGCTCTTGAATTCCCAAAGGACCTTGGCGGAGGCGTCTTCCCCGAGCCCGGGCCTCGCCGCCTGAAGCTCCGTGATCATTTTGTCGATGCCTTTCACCTCGGTGGAAAGCCGGACCGCTTCCTCCAGCTTCCCCTCCCTGGTCAGTCGTTCCAGGTGATTCCGCAGCTCTTGTCGGTAGGCCTCGTGGAGACGCAGGCGATCCGCGCCGATCTGGCCGTCCACCCGCTCGCTAGCGGCCTCGTAAATGTCCCTCATCCGCTTCAGCTCGGGCCAGGCGTCCAGTTGGCGCTCCCCCGGAGCCTTGTAACCATCCATCTCCTTCTTGACCGCGAGGGCACCCTCCAGGTTTCCCTTGCCCCGCTCGGCATTGAAGAGCGCCTCGAGGTTTTCCCGATACTTTGCGTCCAGCTCGGTCTGCGGTTGCTCGGCGCGGGCGAGCGCCTCGGTAAACCGGGCCTTCAATTCGACGATGGCGGCGTCCTCGGCGGGCGCCCATCCCGGCACCAAGAGGCCTATCACAGCGCACCAGGCGGTGGCGGTCGTCCGGGGGAGAGTCTTCATGGCATGCGGTCTGTCTGAATGTTGAATGGTCATCGATAGACGCGAAAGCTACGCAATCGCAGTCGGCTGCCGTAGGCCGGGCCTATCGACACCGGCGCGCTCAGCGCACGATAGTCACCCTCCCCGCTCGCCTTCACCTCGTCGCCAACCACGAAGGAATAGGAATCCCTCCCCACCCTCAATCGTATGGTGTGAAACTCGTCCGCCGTCACCCGGCCGATCTCCGGGATCATCCGCTCGCTCGGTTTGCCCACCAACGGATCGCGCACCTGAAAAGCGGTCCGGCCGCTCTCGTGGTTCAGGATCGCCAGGAAATCCGCGTAATAGAACCGCAGATTGCCCCCGTCCGTCGCCACCACCCATTCGGCGACAAAGGGCGGAGTAAAGCTCGCGTCCGTGGACAAACTCCCCACCCGAAAGCCTTGCGACAGCTCCAGGAGATATCCGCCGTCCTCCCGCTCGATGCGACACCCGGAGGCGGTCACCCCACTGGTGGACGGCAGCAGATGAAAGAGATCCGGCCCCGTCCAGGCCTCATCGGCCAGCGTCTTTCTCAGTTTCAGATCATCGATCAATCCCGATACCCGCAAAGCCTCGTCGAGTCGGCTTTCCCGGGTCAGCCCCGTCCGGAGATCCCCCAAATCCCCGTAGAGCTTCTCCCGCAACTTGGCCTCGCCCGCCACCACCGGACGGATGACGTTTTCCAACTCCTTCTCGTAGATTTCGCGCGCCTGGAGCAACGCCGGATAGGCCCCCTCGGCGGGAAAATCACCGAGCCGGAAGCCGGCGATCTCACGCTTCACCGCCAGCAGCGCCTCCAGATTACCCTCTTGCTGGGCCGCCTCGCCCACCCGTTGCAGAGCGGCCTCATACTTCGCCTGCAAAGTGCGGATCGGCTTCCCCAACTCCTCACGCCAGACCTCGAAGTGAAAACGGATCTCGTCCGCCGCCGGGGGCGGAGGTGGTGCCCCCCCCTCCGACGCGTCTCCTCGCGGCGTCCCGCAAACAAGACACATAGCGACGACGATGGCGATCCGTTCGAGCATGATTTCCGAGTGGCGTCTGTCCATCATAATGAGTCCGGCAGCGTTGGCCAGCCAAATCACCCCCTGATCGGGATCGTGGACCAGACCCTCTTGAGTCCCCGACCCAACCCTCTTGGTTGCCCAATACCGGCCAACGGTCAGGGTTCCAGGCCAGATAGGTCTGGATTCGATCGGCCCGATTTTCGGCAGCGTCGGCGGCCTGAGAGGGACTCCGCTTCAGGAAGGTCAGGTAGTACTGGAGATGGAAATGCAGAAGGGCTTCATTGATGAAAATCGGTGGCTGAATCAAGTAAGCTACTCTACAAATCGCTAGAGTCCTTCACACTATTCGGAGGCCTCGTCGAGTGGCTCCAAGCCTACAAGGAATCCGGCGAGCAGTCGGAGCGGGAGTGCCACATCGCATAGACGATCAAGGCTGATTTCTTCTGCGCGAAAGGCTCTCACAACGAAGCCACTTTGGTGGGACTCCCAGAGAAGTGAAAAAGGCCCGGGAGCTAGCTCCCGAGCCTTAGTCAATGGGGATTTGAATTTTTCAGCAATGGAGGCGGCGGTGCCGCGCTTCCTCCGCCGTGGTCAACAGGTCACGATCAGGAAAAGAACTGCATGATCGGCTTGCCTTCCGGAATGACATTGCCGGTCTTCTCGTCGGCCTTGTGGCCCGCCACCATGAAGGGGCGACCCGAGGGAGAGTAGACGACCTTGTCCAGTCCGATGCCCATGGCATAGGCGATGGTGGCGTTGAAATCCTTCGGTTCGACCGGGTTTTCTTCGACCGCCATTCCGAGTTTGTCGGATTTGCCGTAGACCTGACCTCCGACGATGCCGCCACCGGCAAACATGGTGGAGAACACCCGCGGGTGGTGATCACGACCGCCGTTGGCATTGATCTTCGGTGTGCGGCCGAACTCGGTGCCGAGGACGATGAGGGTCTTTTCGAAGAGTCCCTCCGCCTTGAGGTCCTCGATCAGCGAGGAAAGGGCCATGTCGAGATCACCGGCCCGGCCCTGAATGGCGTTCCAGAGATCGTTGTGCATGTCCCAACCGCCAGAGTCGACTTCGACGAATCGGACGCCGGAGGACACCAGTCGCTTCGCCAGCAGGGCACCCTGGCCGAGACGGTTGTTGCCGTAGCGCTCCAGTTTCTTCTGGTAATCGGCCTCCTTGGTGAGGTCGAAGGTGTCGAGATCCTCGCTCTTCATGAGGGTGAGGGTCTCTTCGTAGAACTGAGTGTAGGCCTTGACGTCTTCGGTCTGGAATTTCCGGCGGAAAGAGGAATCGAAGGTGTTGGTCATATCGAGACGCTTGTCGAAGCCCTTGTCATCGAGATCTTTCCAGATCGTCGAGTTCTGGACACCGCGCATGGGGTCACCGATCGGCAGCGGGGCCAAGGTCGGGCCGAAGAAGCCGGCGCCGGGATGGTTGCCACCCGTGCCGATAGCGACACTGTCGGGCAGGGTCTCGTGCTTCTTGCCCAGGATACGCTGCGCCCAGGGCCCCATGGTGGGGTGGACGATGGTGGCGCGGGGCTGGTAGCTGGTGTGCATCCAGTAGGAACCACCGCGGTGGTCCCCCGTCTTCTGGGTCATGGAGCGGACCACAGCGATATCCTTGAAGCCTTTGGCGAGATTGGGGAGGAACTCCGCCAACTCGACGCCGGCCACGCCCGTGGAAATGCCCTTGGTGGCGCCACCGGTTTCCGTGCCGGGCTTGGGATCAAACGTGTCCATGTGGGTCATCCCACCGGACATGTAGAAAAAGATGCAATATTCCGCTTTGCCGCCGCCGGCCGCGCGAACGGCCTGTCCGCCAAAGAACGGGAGGATGCTGACACCGAGGGCGGTTTTCGCGGTGCGTTCCACGAATTGCCGCCGGCTCAGCGGGTCGAGTTTCATGAGTTGGTCTTTCATGGCTGCTGATGATGTGGTGGGTTTGGATACTGGAGACTGACGGGGCGATGCCCGTCGTTTGGCTGTTTTCTTAAAGCGTAGAGAGTGGGAGAAGACGGTCGGTGAACCGGGATTCCCCATCCACCGACCGGAAAGGCTCTGTGGATTATTGGATGAAAAGGAACTCGCGGGTATTCACCAGCGCCCAGACAACGTTGCCGAGGGCGAGCGCCTCCTGCCTCGGATCATCCCGGTCGCCACCCTTGACCCGCATGCCGCTGGAGGCGGCGGTTTTCTCCGCGGAGTCGGGGTAACGGGTCAGAATGCTGAGGAAGAGTTTCTCCACCTTGTCACCCTTGCCGCGGGTGCCGTTGGCCACGTCCTTGATCAGGTAGGCTTCGGGACTGGTGAGCACCTCGTTGGTGATGTTGCCGTTGAGCAACGCCATCACCTGGGGCGAGGATCCACCGGTGAACTGATTCTCGATGAGCTGCTTGTCGGACTGGCCGAACATCCGCAGGAAGTGGCCGGGAGGCTGGGGCAGACGCATTTCGGAGGCGCGGACCATCTGCACCCCACCCACGCGAGCCGCGTCACGACCCATCATCATTTCCTCGCTCTCGTCGGTGAGATTGCCGACCTTGTTGAAGTCTTCCTTGAACTTCATGATCTGATCCGCGGTCGTGAGGGACTTGGGATCGGTGTGCATGAGTTCCTTGTAGTCTTCCCATCCGCGGCGCAGGATGCCGTCGGGGTTCGCGTTGGTGAGGGTCACGAGAGAATCCCAGATCTGCTCGGCGCTCATGCGACGCAGGACCGGTCCGGGGAAGTGGTAGCTACCCTTGTCGACCTGATCGAGGCTCGGGGAGTAGATCTCCGCCTCGCGCTGGTAGGCCTGGGTGTTGAAGACGACGCGGTAGAAGTCCTTCACGCTGAAGTTGAGGTCCTTCATCATCTGCTCCATGAAAGTGAGCAGTTCGTAGTTCTGCGCCTGACCGTCGAGGTGACCGGGGATGTTATCGACCGGCTCGATCTGGGCGAGGCCGAAGGCGCGCTTCCAGAGACGATTGACCAGATTGACGGTGAAACGGGGGTTGTTCGGCGACACCATCCAGTCGGCAAAGGCCGCGCGCGGGGTCTCGTATTTTTCCAGATCCATCACATCGCCGAAGTAGGTGCCGGGCTCGACCTTCATGTTCGGCTCTCCATCGTCATACTTGTAGTCGTGGGGCAACTGGACCGAGTTGTTCTCACGATCATTCACGTTGTAGCTGTAGGTGCCGAAGATCTGACCAAGTTGCTGGTCGTTGGTCTGATTCGGACGCAGCTTGCCGGCTTCCATGAGGATCTTGCTCATGCGATCCACCTCACCGCGGTAGTTGGCGCCCCCCATCATGTCGCCGCGACCTCCGCGGGTCTCGGTGTAGCCCATGAAAGCGGCCAGACGAAAGAAATCCATCTGATAGATCTCCTCGAACGGGTGATCGTGGCACTGGGCGCAGGTGATCTCGGTGCCGAGGAAAACCGTGAAGGTGTTGGACAGATTGCAGAGGCGCATCCCGTCGTCCGTCATGAGGTAACCGGAGGCGGGGTTGTCCCAGATCTGGCCCTGTGCGACCATCATCTCCTTGACCATGTCATCGAAGGGCTTGTCTTCGCGGATGCTGGACTTCACCCACTCGATGTAGGGATCGGCCTTGAGCGTTCCGTTGCCCATCATGACGATACCGTCCCGAATCCGGAGCAGGTCGCTGTAGTAATTGAAGGTGTGCATCACGAAAGCCTCCGAATCGAGGAGTTGATCGATGAGCTTGGCGCGCTTGTCGCGATCACTACTGGTCAGGAAGGAGTCGGCCTCCTCAAAGGTGGGGATGCGGCCGGCGATGTCCAGATAGACCCGGCGGAGGAACTGGGTGTCCGAGGTGGGATCGTTCGGGATGCACATCTCCATCTCGCGCTCGATCTTTTCCTTCTCTTTCTGCTTCAGCGCCGCGTCGAGATCGGTGCGGGCGGGCAGTTCCGCGAGTTGCTTTTGCAGGTCGTAGTAGCTCGATTTCAGTTTGTTGAGTACCAGCTTGTCGATCTCCGCGGCGAGGGCGCGGGTGTCCTTGGGTAGATTCGCCTGGACGAAGAGGCGGTCGCTCTCCCCGAGGTTGGCGATGGGATACTTGATCTCCCGGCCGTCGGTGAGGCGGAGCTTGACGACGGTATTGGCCCCGGCCCCCTCGGTGCCAAGGAACTCGGCTTCAACGGTGCGGCCCTGCGTGTCTGTCCATGTGCGCATTTCGGCCGAAGAAACGACCGTCGCCAGCGCAAGCAGACCACTGAGCATCAGGGCGAGAATCGGGTGTGTTTTGATGGTTTTCATAGCTTTCTCGGAATCGCGGTTTCCTGGGATCTATCGGTGGGAGGTTTGTTTTGGAAAATCGGATTGATTCTAAAAATTCGCAGCCGTCGATGATACGACATGTTACCGCGTGCTTAAAGTAATATCGGTTTGGGCAGTGCTTGTGACAAATTTCCGGTGATATTTTTCAAAGTTTCTCGTCTCCGGCCGCGAGTCTCTGCAGAATTCCGGGAGCGACGGCATCGGGGAAAACATGCACCTCGTCGACCGCTCCCTCGAAAGCCCCGTCTTTGCCCGCGGCTCCCAGATGGAGACGCTGGATGACTCCCCCGCTCGCCACGCCCTCTCGATAGCCCGACACATTCTCCAACTGCCCATCCACGTAGAGCTGCGAATGCGTCACCATGTCCGCCTCCACCCCTCCCGCGAAGCGGAAAGCGACATGGTGCCAGCGACCATCCCGCAGGTCCGTCGAACCCACCACGAGGGCCTTGTCGCCGCTCTCGATTCTCAAGGCGCCGGTCGTCCCCTCACCAGGCTCCGCGTTCCAACTCAAGCGCCAAAGCACCGGGGAGGTTTCCGGTCCACCCCCGACCACAACTCCGGTGTCCGCGCCAATCAGGCTCAAGATCGTGTTGGCATCCGGGCTCTGGGGACGGGGCGGTATCCGCACCCACAGGCCCACGCTCAGCGGCTCGTCACTCCCGAAACCGCTTAGCAACGGTGAATCCAGACGCTCCCCGGGGGCAAAGACCAGCCCGCCGCCGATGCGGCCCACGGATCGCTTCGGTCGCGCGGGTTCCGCCTCCGCCGGAAACAGCGAGGCGAAAAACGGCGCGCCCTCCAGGCCTCGACCGCTGTCTTCGATTTCCGAGCCTCCGGATTCATCAAAGGCGTAACGCAAAAACCCCGCCACCTGCGCGGAGTCGGCTCCTTCGGCAACCCTCAGCGCAAACTGCTCGCCGGCGTAGTCGATCACCCGCAACTCACTGCGGGTGCGGCCGTCCGCCCGCACCGCCAAGCCCTCCTCGACCACCATCGGGACGGCGTTGCCCGAGAGTCGACTCACCTCCACCACTCCCTGCATCACATGCACCTCGGTGTCTCCGCCCGCCTCCACCGAAACGCCGAAACGGGTGCCGATGTCCACCACGTTCACTCGGGGCGTGTTGATCACAAATCCCGTCGCCGGTTTCGGCACTTCCGCCGTCAGGCGACCACGCTCCAGATAGGCCCGGTTCGGCCTCTCCACTTCCAGCACCGCTGGTCCCTCCAGATATACCCGAGCCCCGGAATTGAATGTCACCTCCGCCACACCCGATTTCAGTGTCAGGCGCCCCGGACGCACCCATCCCTCGCCATCCACGATCGGCAGCGGCTCCGCACCGCCGGTCTCCACCGCCTCTGAAGTCGTCTCATCCAGGGGCATCGGGGAGGACCACACCACCCCGGACTCTTCGGCGGTGATCCGGGCCACGAACCGCGCCGGGGACTCACCCTGACCACCGCCGCCGTCGCCCGCGTCATTCACGCTCACGCTCTGCAGAAACAGCACCACCACGGCCGCCGCCGCCGCCGCGATCCCCGCCGCCTTCGCCCAATCCCAGCCGCTCATCGGCCGGGGACGCGAACCCCGCTCGTCGAGTATCTCCATCAGCACCGACTTGGCGAAACGCCGCTCATCCTCCCGGCTCCCCTCCTCACGCGGTTCCAACGCCAGACGCGCCATGACCCCGGCCGCAAAACGCTCCGGCGTCACCTCGGACAACTCCTCGTCCGCCAGCAGCACCCGCAGGGCCGCGTCCATTCGCACCTGCTGAAAATAGACCTCCCGCAGGGCGGCGTCGGATTTCAACGCCGCCTCGATGAACGCCGCCGACTCACCGCGGAGATCTCCGCAGAGGTAGGCATCGAGCAATTCGGATTTCATCGTCGGGTCAGAGGTGGGGGAATCATTCAGGAGGTCGCCGAGCGGGCTTTCATCTCGACACAATCTCGCAGCGCCGCGCGCACCCGGCACAGGGTCGTCCGCACCCAGGCCTCGCTCTGATCAAGCGCTTGCGCCATTTCCTTCGACGACTGCGAGAGCCGATACTTCATTCTCAACAGCGTTCGCTGGCCATCCGGCAACGCGTCGAGACACTCTTCCAGATAGATCACCACGGGGTCGTCGGGTTTGAACTCGCCCTTCGCCGCCGACTGGACCAGGCAATGTTCCAGGTAGCGCTGCTGATGCTTGGCCACCCGCTGGTGGCGCAGCGTCTCCTTGCGGATAAGGTTGAACGCGATCGCCCGGAGCCATTTGCCGAAATCCGTCCCCGCCTCGAAATCGTCGATGTGATGATAGGCGAAGACGAAAGTCTCGTGCGCGATCTCATCGATCAGATGCGACACCGGCAAACGCATGGCGACAAAGGCGCGCAACCGCGAGGAATGCCGGTGGATCAGTTCCTCGAAATCCTCGAGGCGACCCGCCTGCACCGCGCGCACCAATTCGTCTTCGCGTTCTTCACTCATACCCGTGTCCGCCCCCCGATGGAGAATAGAGGCCCTGCGAGGAATATAACCCCACTCCCGCCATCCGTTACAAGTCCGCTGTGTCCGACGCCTCCCCATGCAGCCGCTCCGACCTCGCCATCGCCCCCGGATAGAAGGTCAGAAAATCCTCCTCGAAGCCGGCGTAGTCCCGCTCCAGATCCGCGACCGCCCCCGCCATCGCGCCCAGCCGCGGTGATCGCCGGGAAATGCGGCGCATCGCCTCGTCGATCCCCGCCAACTCGCCATACGACGCCAGCCAACCCTGCCGCTCCATCCGCGCGATCACCGCCCTGGCATCCTCCGGCGCCAGCGGAGCGGCCAGGCGCAAATCGCGATGACACTGATCAATGAAATCCACCAAACCCTCCCCATCGGCGACGAAACGCTCCCAATGTCGGCTGAGAAAGTGATCGTAGAACACATCCACCACGATCCCGGCAAAGCGCACCCTTTCCGGCGCCAGCCGCCTCCGACTGCGTCGCCAGGCCTCGTGAGCATCCGTGAACGCGTCGAGATGGCGGTGATGCATGATCCCGCGCCAGATCTCCGGCGAGAAACGCTCATCGGGCCGCCCGCGCACGAAATCGCCCAGCAGATTCCCCAGCCGCGAGATCGGCTCAGGCCGCGCCAGATGGAGATGGGCGAGAAAGTTCACAGCTTTCCACCATCAATGATCACGCGTGGTTCACAACCGATTCGTCATCATCGCGGATACCCTGGGCGTGTCGGGACCGGCGCAAAATCCGGGTTTATTCCCGCCCCAAGGTGGTTCATCGTGGCGTGTCATGTCATCCCCCTTCATTCACGACCACTTCCTGCTCCAGTCCAAGCCCGCGCGTCGGCTCTATCACGATTTCGCCGCCCGCCAGCCCATCATCGATTACCACAATCACCTCCCCCCGGCGGACATCGCCAACGACCGACAGTTCGCCAACCTTTACGAAATCTGGCTCGAGGGCGATCACTACAAATGGCGCGCCATGCGCTGCAACGGCACCCCGGAATCCCTCTGCACCGGCGACGCCGATCCCTACGAGAAATTCCTCGCCTTCGCCCGCACCGTCCCGCACACGCTGCGCAATCCCCTCTACCACTGGACCCACCTGGAGCTGAAACGCTACTTCGGCATCGACACCCTCCTCAACGAAGACACCGCGCCCGCCATCTGGGAGCAGGCCAACGCCCTCCTCGCCCGGCCCGAATACTCCGCCCGCGGCATTCTGAAAAAATTCGACGTCCGCGCCCTTTGCACCACGGACGATCCCACCGACGACCTCGCCCATCACCGCGCGGTGGGCGCCTCCGGGTTCCCTGTCGGTGTCTACCCGACATTCCGCCCCGACAAGGCGCTGAACGTCGATCAGCCCGAGGCCTTCAACGCCTGGCTGGATCGCCTCGCCGCCGCCGCCGACATCCACATCCATTCACTCAGCGCCCTCAAGGACGCGCTCCGCCAGCGGCACGACTTTTTCCACAGCGTCGGAGGCCGGCTCTCCGATCATGGCCTGGATCGTTGCCCGGCCCTCTTCCCCACCGGCTCGGAGGCCGCCGAGATCTTCGACCGCGCCCGCGCGGGCAAGGCGGCCACCCCGGACGAGCGCGAGGCCTTCGCCGGGCATCTGATGCTCTTCTTCGGCCAGCTCGACGCCGAGAAAGGCTGGACCAAACAGCTCCACGTCGGCGCCATGCGCAACAACAACCGCCGCCTCCACGCCACCATCGGCGCGGACATCGGCTGCGACTCCATCGGCGACTACCCCCAGGCCCGCGCCATGTCCGCCTACCTCGGCCAGCTGGACCTCGACGGCTGCCTGCCCAAGACCATCCTCTACAACAACAATCCCAACGACAATTTCATCTTCGCCACCATGATCGGGAACTTCCAGGACGGCGAAATCCCCGGCAAAGTGCAGTTCGGCAGCGGCTGGTGGTTCCTCGACCAGAAAGAGGGCATGGAGTGGCAGATGAACGCCCTCTCCAACTGCGGCCTGCTCTCCCGTTTCGTCGGCATGCTCACCGACTCCCGCTCCTTCATGTCCTTCCCCCGGCACGAGTACTTCCGCCGCACCCTGTGCAACCTCGTCGGCCAGGACGTGGAGGACGGCCTCATCCCCGACGACGACTCCCTGCTCGGGCCCATGATCGAAAACATCTGCCACGGCAACGCCCGCGACTTCCTGGGTCTGGGAGCCTGACGGGTAACATGGGCTTCCAAGCCCGCGAAACACCCCTCGCCACCTCAAATCCCCATCCGCGACAGCACGTGGCCGATGCGCCCGAGCGTCGCCGCGGTTTTCGGAAAAGACGCCTCCAGACGCAGCAGACTCTCCTCGATCTGTTCGGAAAAAGAGGGCGCGTCCGCCGCCTCCGCCGCGCGGCGCACGAGTTCCTCCACCTCGCTGGTGTCATCCGAGGTCTCCGGCGATTCCACCTCCGACTCGATCTCCGCGAGCTGGGCCAGCAGCTCCGCTTTCTCGCCCTCGTCGAGATGAGGCTGGTTCCGAATCGTTTCCGACAGTTTTTCGATGGACGCGCGCATGCCGCCACCATTGACGATGCCGGGGGAAAGAACAAGCGGAACCGGTCACACGCTCCGCCATTCCACCTCGCCGGTTTCCATACCGAGACGGGCGGCGAGTCCCTTGCGCCAGCGGGCCACATCCTTGTCCCGCGAGCCCGCGAGATGCTCCGCGTAGAAAGCCTCCAACCGATCCCGGATATGCCCGCGCACCTCCTCGGTCAGCAGCTCCGATTGGGCGAACCGATCCGGCTTCGGGCTGGCGTGCTGGGCGATGCAGCGATAGAGGAAAATCCGGTCGTAACTGCTTTTCAGCGGGATTTTCCCGATCTCCCGCAACGCCACCCGGAGCGTGTCCCGCGTCAGCTCGAACTCGCTCACCAGATGCGCCAGCTCCACGCAGAAAACCCAGTCCGGATTCCGATAGCGGTGGCTGCGATCATAGATCGACGCCGTCTCCCACGCGATGATCCCCAGCGACTGCCGCACCAGGCTGAGCAGATAGGCGTCGAGCGCCTTTTTCCCCACATGCTTGCCCCCCTTCCAGATCAGCTCCGTCCCCGCGATCCAGCCCGCCGCGAGCAGCGGGTTTGAGGTCAGGAGAAATTTGCTCCCCTGCCACAGATAGCGCACCGGCTCGAGAAAAGGCTGCAACTCCTCATACTTCCGATACACCTTGTTGGCCTTGCGCACCCCGTCGGAGACCTTGCGCAGATTCAGCTCCTTCACCTCGATCAGGGGCAGCTCCTCCAACAGCAGGATCACCTGGAGCGAGGCCCGGTTGATCGCCTTGAGCAGCGCCTCGAGATTCGTCTCCAGCAACGGACGTTCCGCGCCCGGTTGATAGATCCTGGAGACATTTTCCACGAAGCCGTAGATGTCCAGCAACAGCAGCCGCGTCTGGAATTTCCCCTCATCGAAATAAGTCCCGTCGGAAAAGCGCGCCAGCATCACGTCCGACTCCGACGCCAGCAGCCGCGCCACCCGCTCATCCTGCTCCGAGCGCGCCACCGCCGTCCAGTCCGCCTCCCGCAGCTCCTCGAAATCGGGAAACTCCATCCACTCCCCGTAGGCCAGCACCCGCTTTTCCAGATCCAGCCGTTTGCGATCCAGCCGCGCCGCCTCGCCGTGGATGGCCTCGCGGGCGACCTCGATGAGATCCTCCGCGTCGAGTTCCGACTTGTCCTCCGCCTTCCACAACAGCAGCGACAGCAGCCCCGCCAGGGCCACGCAGAAAAAGAACCACCCCGCCGCGCCCAACTCGCGCGAAGCCATCACCGAGCCCACCCCGAGCAGGACAAAGGCCAGTCCCGCCAGCAGGCGTCCACCGCGCGCCACATGCGAGCGCTTTCCGAGTTCCAGTCTGGGCATCCGCCCGAAAGATGCCCCGGCAACCCCGCCGTGACAAGCGCCGGAAACGACCCGACAGGGTAGGGTCCGCGACCCAACCCTCTTCAATCGCCCCCGCCACCGAGCCCCCACGCCACGGCGAGCGCCCCGGACGACAAGTTCATCACCCCGGACTAATATTGCGGCGTCCCGGACAACGCTCGTCCTGCGGAGCTCCGCTAGGCGTCAGTCGGTGATTGTTGATTTTCTTTTCCTTGCGGCTTGATGAAACTGCAAAAAACTTTCAGAAATCAGGTGAAAAAATTGATAATCACCGACTGGTACTCCTGCCGGTTGGATCCCGAAATACGGCGAGCGCACGACGGCGCGGTGCCTGCGGGCGCCTCCCTTTCAACTCGGCGAAAGCCGCAAGCGGCACCCACCAAGCAGACAGCGTGACGGAGCGGATTTGCCGGACAGCTTGGGTGGTCGCCGCTTCACCGACAGGCCTCCCAAGCGCCGCCACCATACGGCTTTTTAAAAGTGGGGTTTTGTCAAGATTTGACTCCTGGTACCATTCCTGAGTAGTTCGGAAGAGGCGGGCGAGCCCGTCAGGGCATCG
>CAYTNL010000068.1:0-37082 GCA_964439145.1 uncultured Verrucomicrobiales bacterium | reverse complement strand
TCGATCCATGGACATCGCCAAACAGTATTTTTTCTCCGGACGCGTGCAGGGGGTAGGGTTTCGCTACGGCACCAAGCGCCTGGCCATGGGCTTCGATGTCATCGGCTGGGTGCGGAATCTGGATGACGGACGGGTGGAGCTGCAGGTGATGGGCGACGAGGGCGAGGTCGAGGCCTTTGTGGAGGAAATCCATGACAGCCCGCTGGGTCACCACATTCAGGAACAGGAGGAGCGCCACATCCCCCCGCTCGCCGATGTCAGTGGATTCTCCATTCGTTAAGTCTTTCCCATCCTATCCGACTCAGATGCCATGAGCGCGCCCGCCGTCGAAGTCCGTCATCTGACCAAGGTCTTTCCGCTGTCGCTGAAGAAGGAATACCTCGTGGCGGTGGAGGATCTCTCCCTCACGGTGAACGCCGGCGAGGTCTACGGGCTCATCGGGCCGAATGGTTCGGGGAAATCGACCACGATGAAGGTGGTGCTGGGACTGATGGCGCCGACGACGGGGTCGACCAAAGTTTTCGGCATCGAGAGCCGCGATGTGCGCAGTCGGCATCAGATCGGTTTCCTGCCGGAGAATCCCTACTTTTACAAGCACCTCACCGGACTGGAGACGCTGAAGTTCTATGGTCGGCTCTGCGGTCTGCGCGGGCGGGAGTTGAGGGATCGGGCCGATGAGATGTTGGCGCTGGTGGACCTGGAGGGGGCGCGGGATCGGCGATTGGGCGGCTACTCGAAGGGAATGCTCCAGCGCATCGGTCTGGCCCAGGCCATGATCCAGCGGCCGCGGCTGGTGGTGCTGGACGAGCCCACCGCGGGGGTGGATCCCGTGGGTTCGCGGCAGATACGCGACCTGATTTTCAAAATGAAGGAGGACGGTATCTCGGTCTTCCTCTGCTCGCATCTGCTGGAGCAGGTGCAGGAGGTCTGCGACCGGGTCGGCATCATCGCCAACGGCCGCATGTGGCGCGAGGGTCCCCTGCACGAGCTGATCGCGATCGAGGACCAGACCGAGCTGACGCTGCGCGACGCCTCGCCCGAGCTGTTGGCGCGGATCTCGGATCTGGTGGCCGCCGACACGGGCGGGGCCGAGCTGATCCGCAGCGGCCACCCGCGCACCACCCTGGAGCGGTTGTTTCTCGACATCGTCCGCGAGAGTCGCGAGGTGAAGGCGAAAGAGGACCGCGAGAAAGCCTCGAAGAAATGAGCGATTTCCCCATCCACCCGTGACTCCATGAGCGAGACCGAATCCACCGCCATCCCGCGGACGCCGCTATTTTCCCCCGGGCGCATCTGGGTCATCACCGCCAGCACCTTCACCCAGCTGGTGCGGATGAAGACCTTTTACTTTCTCATCATCTTCGCCATCCTGGCCGCCGCCGCGAGCAATCTCGACCTGCTCTACACCTCCGCCCAGAAGCTGCGGATGCTGAAGGACGCGTCATTCGGCGCCATGTCGATCTTTTCCTGGCTGTTCGCCATCGCGGCGACGGCGGTGCTCATCCCTCGGGATCTCGAGGACCGCACGCTCTACACCATCCTCGCCAAACCGGTACCGCGGCTGGAGTACCTGCTCGGGAAGTTGTTCGGCGTGCTGCTCACCATCGCGGTGGCGCTGGTGGTGATGCAGGTGTTGTTCACGGGATTTCTGTTTCTCCGCGAGGTCACGGTGCTGGCGGAGGAGCGCCAGGCGCTGGAGGCCCGGGGGCTGTCTCCCGAGGACATCGAGTCCGCCCTGGAGCTGGTCCGCGCCCAGGGGGTGCAGTGGCAATTGCTCTACGCATTGCTCGCCATCTTCCTGAAAGCCGCCGTGGTGGCGTCGGTCACCATGCTGGTCTCCACCTTCGCCTCGAGCACCCTGTTCACCATGATCGTGGCGACGATCATCTTCGTGGTCGGCCATTTCCACAAACTGGCGGCGGGTTACTGGATCCACGAGCTAGGCGAGAATCTCGTGGTCAGACTGGTCATCAAGCCCCTCGTCATGGTGATCCCGGACTTACGCGTTTTCGACATCACGGAAAACATCGTCGGGGGCGCTCCGGTGACGGCGCTGACCCTGTTGTCGCTGGCCGGTCTGGCGCTGCTCTACGTGGCGGTCTACTCCGCCGTGGCGCTGTATCTTTTCATCGACAAGGAATTCTGATCGCGACCGTAACCCTACCCGCAGTCATGAAACTCCCACGCAACGCCCGCAAGACCCTGACGGCGCTCGCGATCCTGCTCGTCTTCGGGATGGTGCGGGCGCGGTGGGAGGACGGGCTCACCCGGCGTTTCGTGGATGAGGGGCTGCTGCTCGAGATCGCCACCACCGATCTGAGAAGCACCGTGGGCCGCTCGGCCGCGCTCGCCCTGCTCGGCGGTCTGCGCCCGCTGGTGGCCATCTACACCACCCTGCACGCCTTCGACGCGTGGACCTTCCGGCAGTGGGATGTGGTGGAGCGCGACTACCGCCTCATCACCACCCTCATGCCCGAGGATACCGACTCGTGGAAGACCGGCGCCTGGCACATGGCCTACAACGCTTCCGCCTCGGAGCTGTTCGACGACTCCTCCATCCCCACCGCGGTTCGGGAAAAAAACAGCCGCGACTGGGTGCTCAAAGGCGTCGAGTTCATGAAACGCGGCGTCGAGCAGAACCCCCGCTCCGCCATCCTCCATCAGGAACTGGCGGACATCTATCGGGAAAAACTCGACGAGCCCTGTCTCGCGGCCCGTCACTATCGGCTGGCGATGGAGGGCGATCATCCGCGGTCATTCGTCCACCGCTTCTACGGCTACTTCCTGGCCCGCTGCCCGGGGCGGGAGAGAGAAGCCTACGACTACCTGATGGAACTCTACCATCGCGGCCGGCATGAACGCCTCCCCACCCTGATACAGCGGGTGAAGGAGCTGGAGGAAAAACTCTCCATCCCCGCCACCCATCGCATTCCTGATCCCGATCCCGATCTGGAGATCCGCCGCCGCTATCCGAACGCCCAGTTGCCTTGATCGCCGCACATTTGAGTCCCCGTCTGTTTGCGCATTCCCCCGCGCTGTGCTTATTTGGCGGCTTGCACCAATTCCGGCGCCCAACTCCCCACCTCGCGGGCTTGCCCGTCGACACCTTTTTGCCCACCATGCCCACCGGCGGTCACGCCGTCGCCTGAAAACCCATCGAGCGGATGAAATACGCCATCTTTGGAGACATCCACGCCAACCTCGAGGCCCTCGAGGCGGTGATGCTCGACGCGGCCGATCACGACTGCACGGATTTCGTGTGCATCGGCGACATCGTCGGCTACAACGCCAATCCGAGTGAATGCCTCAATCTGGTGCGCGATCTGGATTGCCCCGTGGTCAAAGGCAACCACGACGAGGAGGCCTCCCTCGACACTCCGCTGGAGGGACTCAACCCCCTCGCCAAACACGCTCTGGAGTGGACCCGCAAAAGCCTCTCGACCGAGGACCGCGAGTGGCTCGCCGGACTCAAGCTCGTGCGCCAGGTGCGCGATTTCACCATCGTCCACGCCACCCTCGACACACCGGGCAACTGGGGCTACGTGACCAACAAGTTCGACGCCATGGCGAGCTTCAGCTACCAGTTCACCCCGGTCTGCTTCTACGGCCACACCCACACCCCCCGCATCTATGTGAAGGGCGACTCCGTCGAGGCCCTCGAAGAGACCGAGGTGCGGATCGCCCTGGGAAAAAAATACTTCATCAACGTCGGCAGCACCGGCCAGCCGCGCGACGGCGATTGGCGCTCCTCCTACGCCATCTACGATGTGGAAAACCAGCGCGTGCAGATCCGGCGCCTGGAGTACGACATCGCCACCGCCCAGCAGAAAATCATCGACGCCGGCCTTCCGGAGATGCTGGCGAACCGTTTGGCGGTGGGAAAGTAGGGACTTATCCCCAACCCGCGGGCCGGACCTCTCCCCCAGCGATGCCGGATACCTCCCCACGCTTCGATCTCGGCGCCGCCCGCGACGCGCTCGTGATCAAACCCAGCTCTCTGGGCGATGTCATCCACACCCTGCCGGCCGTCACCCGACTCCATCAGCACCGGCCCGACCTCGCCATCGACTGGGTCGTGAACACCGAATGGGCGCCCCTGCTCCGCGACCACCCCGCCCTGCGACGCGTCATTCCCATGCCCCGGCGAGAATGGCGCGGCTGGCGCGACCTGCCCAAGGCAAGACGCTGGGCCCGCGAGACTCTCGGCCCGCTCCGGCCCGATCTGGTGCTCGATTTCCAGGGGCTGCTCCGCAGCGGTCTGCTGGCCAAAGCCTCCGGCGGCCGTCACCTCGTCGGTTTTCAACAGGCGCGCGAGGGCGCCTCCTTGCTCTACGATCAGAAAATTCCCATCGCCGACTGGGGCGCCACCCACGCGGTGGACCGCTACCTCGCCCTCGTCGAAGCCCTCGGCGTCCCGACTCGGGATTCCGATGATCCCGAAGCGCTCTTCCCACTGCCGGAGGGCGATCCGGTCACCCATCCGGGCATCTCCTTCGACGGGGATTTCCTCCTCCTCCATCCCTTTTCCCGCGGCCGCGGCAAATCGCTGAACTTCTCCGAGACCGCCGCGTTCTGCCGCCAATGGGAGCGCGGCCCCTGCGGCACCATGCCCGTCGTGATCGTCGGCGCCGGCGTCTCCTGGCCCGCGGCGGGCGAAACCGCCAAACCCGAGGGTCTGATCGATCTCCTCAACCAGACCAGCCTCACCCAACTCATCTGGCTGATGCGCCGGGCCCGTTTCGTGGTCAGTGTCGATTCCGGCCCCATGCACCTGGCGGCGGCGCTCACCGGTCGGCTGTTGTCCCTGCACACCTGGACCGACCCGCTGATGGTGGGCCCCTGGCGGCGGGACGCCTGGATCTGGCGCGAGGGATTCCTGGGTCGTGTCGGCGAGCTGGCCCCGGGCCAGTTGCCCGAGGATCGCTCCGGGCGTGAAAAGTTCGAGGCCGGCATCCTGTCGGAAACCGATATCGACACCCTGGCCGACTTTGTCGCCGACCAGATCCACGCCTGAGACCCGGGGAAAACCGGCGTCCGCTCTCAGCCCTTCAGCTCCGGGAGCAGTTTGGCGACCCGCTCCTTGAGTTCCTTGCCGGGTTTGAACTTGACGATGGCCCGAGCCGGAATCGGCACCGCGGCCTCCGGCTTGTTGGGGTTGCGGCCCACCTTCGGCTTGGTCTGGCGGACCTGAAAGGCGCCGAAATTGCGGAGCACCACCTCGTCGTTCTTGGCGAGATTCGCGGTGATCTCCTCGATGAAATGCTGCACGACATCGAACACCTGTTGTTGTGTCATGCCCGTCTCGTTGCTGATCTTCACGACCAGATCCCGTTTCGTGATAGTTGCCATGTGCTGATGATTTGTTGGAGTTAGGTCGCTCGTTTCGAATTTCCGGTTCCTCCAGAAGTATACGTTCCCTCACCTAACAGCAGATTCCGAGCCAGTTCCGGGGAATACTGACTAACGTCACCGTCTTCCCGCATCCTGCAACCGCTTCTTTGTGAAGGGTTCGGAAGATCCCCGGGGACTCAGCCAACTTGGGAGAGAATTTCCGCCGCCGTCTTGAAGTGCATTTTCGCCACCTTCGACAGACCCGCCGCCCCGTGAGTTCTCGCTATTTCCAGGCCCATGCTCTTCACCTGGGCGGACGCGCCTTTCGGCAGATCCAGCCCCAGTTTCTCCCTCGCCTCCCGCAGCCAGTCGATGAAGGATTCCCGCGCCAGGATGGACGCCGCCGCCACCGCCACATCGCTCTCCGCCTTGGTGCGCTGCTGCAGCTCGATGGAGCGGCCCCGCTCCATCAGGGCACGCTTCAGCTCCCGCGGGTTGGCGAACTGGTCGCTCAATGCCCGCGGACAATCCGGCCGCTTTTCCAGGAGACTCTCGATGGTGAGGGCGTGTCCCCAGGCCAGCAGGCGGTTCAGGTTGCGAAAGCGATCATAGAGCTCGTTGTAGCGCGTCGGACCGATGCGCACCACCTGGCTGATGACTCCCGGAGTCTCCCGGATCGTCTCCGCCAGCTTCCGAATGCGCGCGTCGGAGGAGATTTTCTTGCTGTCGGTGACCCCCGCGTCGATCAGGGTCCGGGCGATGTCCGCGTCCGTGTAGACACCGGCGATCACCAGCGGGCCAAAAAAATCCCCCTTGCCGCTCTCATCGATCCCGAGGTGAGGCGCGAACATTTCCGGCTGATGGATCTCCTCGTAGCCGACCTTCGCCTCCCCCAGCACCTCCGGCTCCAGGGTGAACCTCACGAAATCCTCCGTCTCCCGCCCCTGCACCAGCACCTTGGGTCCCTTTTCGTAAACCGTCACATTGAGCTTCCCCTTTTTCGCCGCAAAAAGCGCGTAGGGTTTCTCCGAAAACTCGAAACCACGGTCGACCAGCAGATCGCGAAGCTGTCGCGCCTGCAATTCGCCTATCGGTGCCGTATAGCTGTTGAGCGGTTTCGCCATGGGGAGACATTCGGGCGGTGCCGAGCCGCATTCATCCCCTGACATTCCCGAAAAATCCAAGAAAATCCGGCCACCCGTGACCGAGAAACCCTGTCCAGACCATAGAGCCCCTCACCCAACCCGCCGAATTCCAGCGGGCCCTGATCGCCTGGTTCGAAACCGAGGGACGCGACTACCCCTGGCGCCGGACCACCGATCCCTACGCCATCCTGGTCTCGGAGATCATGCTCCAGCAGACCCAGGTCCCCACGGTGCTGGAGCGCGGCTATTTCCAGCGCTGGCTGGAGCGCTTTCCCGACATCCATACCCTGGCCGAGGCCCCGGAGAGCGAGCTGTTGAGACTTTGGGAAGGTCTCGGCTACTACAACCGCGCCCGGAATCTGCAAAAAGCCGCCCGCGCCGTGATCGAAGAACATGGCGGCGTCTTTCCGGATCAACTCGCGGCCCTGCGCGCCCTGCCCGGAGTGGGACCCTACACCGCCGGCGCCGTGATGAGCTTTGCCCATGACAAGCCCGCGCCGCTGGTGGACGGCAATGTCGCCCGGGTCTTCGCCCGGCTTTTCGATCACCGCGCCGCCATCGAGCTGCCCGCCACGCAGAAAAGTCTCTGGTCCTGGGCGGAAACCCTCCTGCCACCAAACCGGGTCCGCGAATACAACTCCGCCCTCATGGAACTGGGGCAGCGCATCTGCCGCAAAGCCGCGCCGGATTGCCTCGCCTGCCCGGTTTCCAGCTTCTGCCGCACCCGCTCGCCCGAATCCCTGCCGAGGAAAAAGGCCGCCCGCGAAACCGTCTACATCGTCGAGCACGCCCTCTTCGCGATGTCCGGGGGCCGGATCCTGCTCGAGCAGGAAAGCGGCAGTCGGCGAAAGGGACTCTGGCGGCTGCCCCTGCTGACGGAAAAGGGCGCCGCCGGCCTGCCCGTGTTGCTGAGATCGAAATACGCCATCACCCATCACCGGGTCGACCTCATCGTCCACAGTGCGACGACCAAAGAAGGTCGGGTCGCGGACCCAACCCTGTTGAATGAGCATCCGCCGCGACAATGGATCGATCTCGAGACCGAGTATCCCGATATCGCCATGCCTTCGCCGTTCCGAAAAGCCGTCAATCGGATGATCGAAAATCACGACAACGACAACGATTTCACACTCCAACCCTGAACCGAGGCGCGCGCCCCAATTTTCCGTGTCTTCCCCGTCTTCCGTGGTTTATTTCCCCTCCGATCCATGAGCGACACCCAGCAGATACCCACCCTTCCCGATGAGAGCGGCCATTTCGGCACCTTCGGCGGGCGCTTTGTGCCCGAGACCCTGGTCGCCGCCCTCGACGAGCTGACGGCGGAATACCACCGCGCCAAGGCGGATCCACACTTTCAGGAAGAGCTCGACCGGCTCCTCCGCGAGTATGTGGGCCGCCCCACCCCGCTCTATTTCGCCGAGCGCTGGACAGAGCGGCTCGGCGGCGCGCGCGTCTACCTCAAACGCGAGGATCTACTCCACACCGGCGCGCACAAGATCAACAACGCCCTCGGCCAGATCCTCGTGGCCCGGCGACTCGGCAAGCAACGCATCATCGCGGAGACCGGCGCCGGCCAGCACGGCGTCGCCACCGCCACGGTGGCCGCGCGCTTCGGGCTGGAGTGTGTGGTCTACATGGGCGCGGTGGACATGGAACGCCAACACCTCAATGTGGTCCGCATGCGCCTGCTCGGGTCCGAGGTCCGCGGGGTGGAGGCCGGACAGCGCACGCTCAAGGAGGCTGTCAACGAGGCCCTCCGCGACTGGGTCACCAATGTGCGCACCACCCACTACATCCTCGGCAGCGCCCTGGGACCACATCCCTACCCGATGATGGTCCGCGATTTCCATCGCGTCATCGGTCAGGAAGCCCGCCGCCAGATCCTGGAGCGCGAGGAAAAATTGCCCGATCTCCTCGTCGCCTGTGTCGGAGGCGGCAGCAACTCCATCGGGCTGTTCCACCCTTTCCTCGGCGATGAGGGCGTGAAAATGACCGGCGTGGAGGCCGGCGGCCACGGCATCCGCCAGGGCGAACACGCGGCCCGGTTCCAGGGCGGCAAACTCGGCGTCCTCCAGGGGACCAAGACCTGGCTGCTGGCCAACGAGGACGGACAGATCGAGCTGACCCACTCCGTGTCCGCCGGTCTGGACTACGCCGCCATCGGCCCGGAACACGCCTATCTCCAAAGCGAGGGCCGTGTCGACTACACCTACGCCACGGACGACGAGGCACTGGCGGCTTTCCGCGAACTCTGCGAATGCGAGGGCATCATCCCCGCGCTCGAGAGCAGCCACGCTCTCGCCGAGGTGCGCAAGGTCGCGCCGACCATGGGCAAGGACCAGGTCATCGTGGTCAATCTCTCCGGTCGGGGCGACAAGGATGTGGAGCAGGCCTCGCGCTATCTGCTCGACGGGGAAACTCCGTGAGATTTCGGGTATGCTTCTCCCGATGAAACGACCGCCCTTCCTGCCCATTGCGCTCTCTTGGACGCTGGGGGTCACCGCCCTCGCCGCAGAAGGCATCCCGGAAACGCTGACGACGTTCACTGATCGGCATTGTCTGGAATGCCACGATGACACCACCACCAAGGGCGGGCTCAACCTGCTGGATCTCGATTTTCACCCGGAGAACTCCGCGAATTTCAAGACCTGGCAACGCGTCTTCGAACGCGTGCGCGACGGCGAGATGCCTCCGGCAAAGAAGCCGCGCCCGGAGGCGGGGGAACGCGAGGCATTCCTCGCCGATCTGGGGGAGCCGCTCCTCGAGACCGACCGCGCGGACATCACGGAAAACGGCCGGGTTCGCTCTCGGAGACTGACCCGGGTGGAGTACGAGCACACCATCCATGAGCTGCTGGGCATCGATCCTCCCCTCGTGGATCTGTTGCCGGAGGACCCGGAGACCCACGGCTTCGAGACCGTGGCCGAGGGCCAGCAGCTCTCCCATCATCAGCTCGCCAGCTATCTGGATGTCGCCGACCTGGCTCTCTCGGAGGCCTTCGGACGCGCGCTGGAGGGGGACGTTTCCTACCGTAAATTCCTCACCCCGGAAGATCTGCTCAAGAATCGCGGGGGGAACTACCGCGGGCCGGATCTGCGTGACGGCAAGAGCGTCAGCTGGCCCATCACGCTCCAGTTTTTCGGCCGCATGCGCGCGACCGCCGTCCCCGCCGACGGCTGGTACCGGATCACCCTGCGCGATGTCGAGGCCATCAATCCCGGGAAGGACGGCGCCGTTTGGGGCACACTGCGGTCGGGCGCGTGCGATTCCAACGCGCCCATGCTCTACATGGTCGGGCTGGTGGAGGCCGCGCCCGAACCCCGGGATATCGTCTTCGAAGCCTGGATCCGCAAAGGGCACCAGCTGGAGCTGAAACCCAATGACGCCGAGTTGAAGAAAGCGCCCACCGGCGCCAAGGGCGGCAACGTTTCCTTCAAGGGACGCAATCTGCGCAAGGAGGGCTACGCCGGCATCGCCCACGCGGGCATCGAGATGGAGCGCATCTACCCGATGGCGGATCAGGCGGGCGTCCGTCGACGCCTGTTCGGCGAGGAAGATCTCGCGAAATGGGAGGCGGACCCGGACGCAGGGCTGAGGAAATTGGTCAGCCGCTTCGCCGGGCGCGCCTTTCGCCGCCCCGTCACCGGGGAGCGTCTGGCTCCTTATCTGGAGATCGGCAGAGAATCGCTGGCGGAGGGCGGCTCCCTGACCGAGGCTCTCCGGGCCAGCTACCGAGCCATCCTGTGCTCGCCGCGTTTCCTGTCCTTTGTGGAGGCCCCCGGCGAGTTGGACGACTACGCCATCGCCTCCCGGCTCAGCTACGCGCTGTGGGTGGGCCCGCCGGATGAGCGGCTGCTCGGCCTCGCCGCCGAGGGCGCGCTGCGGCGGCCGGACACGCTCGCGGGCGAGGTGGATCGCATGCTGGGCGATGCGAGAGCCGGACGTTTCATCGAGAGCTTCACCGACCAGTGGCTGAAGCTGAAGCAGATCGATTTCACCGCCCCCGATCCCCGCCAATTCCGGACCTTCGATCCGGTGTTGCAGGAGTCCTTTCTCGCCGAGACCCGCGCCTATGTGGCGGAGTTGATCCGGGGCGACCTCGGCGTGACCCACCTGGTCGATTCCGACTTCGCTTTTCTCAACGGTCGTCTGGCGCGGCATTACCAACTGGATCTGCCGCTGAAACCGGGCGCCGGCCTGCAGAAGGCGGTCTTTCCCGCCGAAAACGACACCGTGCGCGGCGGGCTCGTGACCCAGGGAGCCATCCTCAAGGTCACCGCAGACGGCACCCACACCTCGCCGGTGGTCCGCGGGGTCTTCATCAACGAACGCATCCTCGGCGCCCACATTCCGCCGCCACCGCCCGGTGTGCCCGCGATCGAGCCCGACATTCGCGGCGCCACCTCGATCCGCGATCAGTTGGAGAAGCACCGCGACAGCGAATCCTGCGCCTCCTGCCACCAGACCATCGACCCTCCCGGTTTCGCCCTGGAAAATTTCGATCCTATCGGCGGCTGGCGGGTGAAGTACGGAGTAGGTGGCAAGGGCGCGCCCGTGAATCCCGCCGGCGTCACTCCCGAGGGCGACGTCTTCGCCGGGGTGCGGGCGTGGAAACGGATCTACCAATCGCGAGCGGATTCCCTCGCCGGGGGATTCGCCCGGCAGTTTCTGACCTACGCCACCGGGGCCGCGCCGCGCTTCAGCGACGCCGAACAGATCGAGGCCATCGTGGCCGAGTCGGGCGATTCCGGACACGGCATCCGATCACTCATTCGCGCCGCTGTCGTCAGCCCCATTTTCCTGAGTAAGTAGCAAGTCTCCCCGTCACTCCCCGCCCCACCGTTGTCCCATGGCCACTATTTCCTTTCAGAAACACCTCTCCCGACGCGCCGTATTGCGTGGCGCGGGAATCTCCCTCGGCCTGCCGCTCCTCGACGCGATGAGGCCCGCCTTCTCGAAAATACCGGAGTCCACCACCGCGAAACGCTTCGTCGGGGTCAGCCTCTCGCTCGGTCTTCACAATCCCAATCTGGTGCCGAAGACGACCGGCAAAGACTACACGCCGTCGCTCTATCTCCAATCTCTCCAGGATATCCGCGACGACTTCACCGTGATCTCCGGCTCGTCACACCCGGGCGTCACCGGCGGCCACACCGCCGAGGGCAGCATCTTCTCCGCGTGCCCCAACATGCGCGGGGCTACCACCCGCAACACCATCTCCCTGGATCAGCTGATGGCCAAACACCTCGGCCATGAGACCCGTTTCCCCTCGCTGGTGCTCAACACCAACAGCCAGACCAGCCCGTCCTACACCGAAAACGGCGCCATGATTCCGGCGGTCAACGACGCGGTGCGCCTCTTCACCAAACTCTTCGTCGATGACGGCCCGGTCGAGCAGGAACGCCAGGCCGAGCTACTTCGCCAGGGCCGCAGCGTCATGGATGTTGTGGGCGAGGAGGCCAAGGCGCTCCAGCGCGAAGTGGGCGCCGCCGACCGTGACAAGCTCGACGCCTGGTTCACCAGCGTGCGCGAACTGGAGCAGCGCCTCGTCGCCAACGAGGAGTGGATCCACCGACCCAAGCCCAAGGTGCCGCTGGAGAAACCCACCCGGATCCCCCGCGACAACGAGGTCATCGTCGAGCGCATCTTTCTCGACATCATCCACATGGCCCTGGCCACGGACTCCACCCGATTCATCACCCTGCACGTGACCGGCAACTCGGTGAACGGCCTCGAGGGTGTCGACGAAAGCTACCACGGACTCAGCCACCACGGTATGGACGAGGAAAAACTCCGCCAGCTCTCCATCGTGGAGAGCGGAGTGATCAACGAGTGGGGCGGTTTCCTCCGCAAGCTCAAGGCCGACGAAATGCTCGACGATACCATGGTGCTCCTGACGTCGAACCTGGGCAACGCCTCCAGCCACGACAACAAGAACATGCCCGTGCTGTTCGCCGGTGGCGGCTTCCAGCACGGCCGGCACCTCGCCTTTGATCAGAAGGACAACTACCCGCTGCCCAATCTCTACCTCAGCGCCCTGCATCGACTCGGTCTTCAGGACGATGCCTTCGCCACCAGCACAGGCGAGATGGACGGACTGAAGGTTTCGTGAGCAGACCGGCTACCGATTTCTCCTCGAGGCGGACGGCCCGATGGTGCGTCCCTACCGAAGTTTGAATGCGGAGGTCTCGGCTCGGCGCCGTGTTTGGCACCGCGTATCAAACCACCCGCGCCTTCGCTTCCGGGTTGTCAGCTCGGCGAGAATGAGAGACGATTTCCGCGCCCTCGTTTTTTCTCCGTCGATGAATCCCCGTTTTCTTCGAACCCTCCTGGCCGCGGCGCCGCTATTATCGGCCAATGCCGCCGTTCTCGCGCATGCCGATGTCGTCGAGGAGCTTCGCCCCTTTCTGGAGGCGCACTGCGTTTCCTGCCATGGCCCCGACGAGGAGAAGGGCGATGTCCGGCTCGACGGGGTCATCGACGCGGATACCCTTTCCCTCGTCTTCGACGTCATCGATGTGCGGGACATGCCGCCGAAGAAGGCGGAATCCCATCCAACCGATGAGGAACGGTCCAAGACTCTCGATCTGCTCGCCGCGCACCTGGCCGCCTCGACGGAGCGGCCAATCGCTCTGCGACGGCTGAATCGATTCGAGTACGAGAACACCGTCCACGATCTCCTCGGCATCGATACCCCGCTGGCGGATCTCCTGCCCGAGGACGGCGGCACCCAGGGCTTCGACAACGTGGCGGGTGGCGGGCTCAGCATTTCCTCCATCCTCATGGAGCGCTATCTGGAGGCCGCCGACACCGCCTTCGAGGCTACCATCCGACGCATCGCGCCCCTCCCGCCCGAGACCCGCCGGGCGGTGGCCATGGAGGAAAAGGAAAACATCGACTCCGTGAACAAGAAAAAAGGCGGCACCATCGAAGTCGCCAACTCGTTCGTGAAATTTTCCCCCGGCTGGCCGCCGGTCCGGGCCGATGAAGCCAAGCCGATCGAGGACGGCGTCTACCGCTGCCGTGTCGCCGTCTGGCCGCACGACCCCGGCGACAATCGGACCCTGGCCCTCGCCATCTACACCGGCCCGCAGTTTGGTCCCGGCAAGCTGCGCTTCGAGGGAATGTTCGATGTCACCGGCACCGCCGCCGAACCCCGCATCGTGGAGTTCACCACCCGATTCAAAGCCGAGGAAGCCATCCACCTCGTCCCCTGGATCCATCCCGAACACGTCACCTGGCGGGACAAGGACGTCGAGAAACAACCGGGCGTGGCCATCCAATGGGTGGAGACCCACGGCCCCCTCGACCAGGACTTTCCCTCGCGGGCGCAGCGGGCCCTGTTCGGCGACAGCCCCACCATCCGACTCCACGAGGCGGTGCCTGTCTGGATGCGCTATCGGAAGAACGTCAAATCTCACGACGTCGTCTCCGACCAGCCGCGCGAGGACGCCGAACGCGTCATCCGCGACCTGGCGCGCCGCGCTTTCCGCCGCCCCGTCGATGAGGACACCCTGCGCCCCTTCGTTGATCTCACCCTGACCCGGCTGGATGAGGGCCGGACTTTCGAACAGGCCGTCCGTGCCGGGGTGACCGCCGTGCTGTGCGCGCCGCAATTTCTCCTCCTCAATCGCGAACCCGAAGTGGACGACCACACCCTCGCCTCGCGACTCTCCTACTTCCTCTGGTCCTCAATGCCAGACGAAGAGCTGCTCCATCTCGCCGAGGCCGGGAAGCTCATGGATCCCCGCGTTCGACGCGCCCAGGTGGACCGCCTCCTCGCCGACGGCAAGGCGGAGCGTTTCATCGGGAATTTCACCGGCCAATGGCTCGACCTGCGCGAGATCGAGTTCACCACGCCCGACGCCAAGCTCTACCCCGAGTTCGATCCCCTGCTGCGGGAGTCGATGCTCGGTGAGGCCCGCGGCTTTTTCCGCCATCTCCTGACCGAAAACCTGTCCATCGTTAATTTCATCGACTCCGATTTCACCGTCCTCAACCAGCGTCTCGCCGATCACTACGGCATTCCCAGTGTCAAAGGCCACGAGACCTTCCGCGTCGTGCCTCTGCCCGATGACAGCGTCCGCGGCGGAGTCCTCGCCCAGGCCGCCGTGCTGAAAGTCACCGCCAACGGCACCACCACCTCACCCGTTCTGCGCGGCGTCTGGGTGCTGGACCACATTCTCGGCCAGCCCGCGCCTCCCCCGCCACCCGGCGTCCCCGCCGTCGAACCCGACATCCGCGGCGCCGTCTCCATACGCGATCAGCTCAGCCGACACAGCGAGGACGCCTCCTGTGCCCGTTGCCACGCCCGCATCGATCCGCCCGGCTTCGCCCTGGAAGCGTTCGATCCCATCGGCGGCTTCCGGGATCGCTACCGCAGCCTCGGCGAGGGAGACACGCCCGAGGGCATCCGCAAGCCAACCTACAAACTCGGTCCCGCCGTCTCCTCCGATGGAGAGATGCCCGGCGGCATCGCCTTCACCGGCTTCGTCGATTTCCGCCAACAGCTCTCCGCCAGACCCGAACCTTTCCTCCGCGCCTTCACCGAAAAAATGCTCGTCTACGCCACCGGCCGCCCCCTCACCGCCGCCGATAGTCCCGCCGTCGACGCGCTACTCGCCCGGGCCGGTGCCGACGGATACGGTCTCCGTGATCTGCTCAAAGCCGTCGTCGAAAACGAACTCTTCACCCTCCCATGAACAGCCCCGCCAGCCCCCTTTCCCGACGCACCTTCCTCCGGGGCACCGGAGTCGCCATCGGCCTGCCACTCCTCGACGGCATGATGCCCCGGAGCCTGCGCGCCGTCGGCGGCGCGACCACGGACGTCCGGCGTTTGCTGACCATCTGTTCCCCCCTCGGTATTCACACCCCCTTCCTGTTTCCTGAAAAGACAGGCAAAGACCACGAGCTGACGCCTTATCTGGAGCCGCTGGCGGCGCATCGCGGAAAGTTCACCGTCATCTCCGGCATCCATCACCCCGATGTCGATGGCGGCCATTCCGCGGAAAAAAGCTTCCTCACCGGCGCCGCCCACCCCGGCCAGCCGAGTTTCCGCAACACCATCTCACTGGACCAGTTCGCCGCCGAGCGCATCGGCCACCTCACCCGCGTCCCCTCACTCGTCCTCTCGGCGAACACCACCAGCCTGTCCTACACCCGGTCCGGCGTCCCTATTCCCGCCGAGGGCCGACCCTCGAAACTCTTCGCCCGACTTTTCCTCGAGGGCACCGAATCCGAGAAAGCCGCCCAGATGCGCCGCATCCAGGACGGCCAGAGCATCATGGATCTCGTCATGGATCAGACCCGGCGGGTGACGAAAAAATTGGGCCGCAATGACCACGACACCCTGGACCAGTACCTGACCAGCGTCCGCGAGCTGGAACAGCGGCTCGTGCTAGCCGAGGACTGGGCCAAGAAGCCGAAGCCCGAGGTCGAGATGGAGCCCCCCACCGACATCGAGGACCGCGCCAACTTCACCGGACGGATGAAGCTCATGTACGACCTCATCTTCCTCGCCTTCCGGACCGATTCCACGCGTCTCATCACCTTTTGTGGCGCCGGTGGCAACGAGGTCGTCTCCCTCGATGGCGTCGACGATGGCTGGCACAATCTCAGTCATCACGGCAAGGACCCCGCCAAGATCGAGCAACTCGCCATCATCGAGCGCGAGGAGATGCGCCTTTTCGCCGAATTGCTGACCCGGCTCGGTGAAGTCAGGGAGGGCGACCGCACCCTCCTCGACCAGAGCGCCATCCTCCTAGGCTCCAACCTCGGCAACGCCTCCAGCCACAACAACACCAACCTCCCCATCATCACCGCCGGCGGTCGCCTGAAACACGCCGGCCACCTCGCCTTCGCGGGCGAGGAAGAAGGCAAGACCCCGCCCCTGGCCAGCTTGTTCGTAAACTACCTCCAGCACCTCGGCATCGAGGCCGACGAGTTCGCGACCGGGAAAGGGACGATGCCGGGGATTGAGATGGGGTGATCAGCGGGGGGGGACCTTTGAAAACAGCATCGCCACCGGTGCAGCCCCTTCGTAGCCCGCCAGCGGCGTCCCGTCTTTGGGTGGCCTAGTGATTGAGCGAGTAGAGACGCGACACGAAAAGTGGTTGAATGTTCAACAATGATCAACTGACCCTTGTCGGCAGAACCCGTACTCGAAAATTACGGGTGAGGCTCATTAGGTTCCGGTCTCTCGTCCAAAGCGAGACCTGTATTCAATACATTCCACCAAGAGGCGATATTGCGATCGCGGCCGCCTTAGCCACTGCGCTCAACACGGAATTCACGGCCACGATCAGTCCTTCCATACCTTGTAAAAAGGCGTCCTCCGATGTTCTCTCGGAGCATCGTAGTGGAAAGGGTCCATGGTATCTGGAATCGATGAACAGCAGGGCGATGAAAGCGCGAAAATCAAACACACTATTTGATTTGCTTTCATATCAACCGTCGATGTCGCGCCAGGGATTTGCTATATTAACCGCACAGCTCCGCCACCACACTTCACCCAAAGTGGGCGGCGCGGCGGGGGGATGGGGTGAATAATCGTCACTTGGCGGGAATCTGACCACAAATTCCCCCGCCGCCATAAACTACTCGGCGAGATACACCATAGATCGGAGGCTGATCGGGATTCTTGGGTAAGGGTCAGTCAATACGGATAGTGTATGCAACAGTTTCTCAAGAGGCGCTTGAGGCGATAGCGAACCCCGCGCAATTGGCATCTCTTACGATTTCCAAGCCGCTGTATCCGTCTCTTGGCCCTTTTTTTGAAGGCCTTCAACTCGCGGATCTCCCGCTTCAGTTCACCGATCTTCTCCTTGTGTTCATCCAGGAGCAGATCCTGTTCCACGGACTTCTCCTCCAACTGGGAGCCGAGTTCCGCGATCTCGCTGCCCAGGCATTCCGCGATGACTTTCAGTTGTTCCATCGAAAAGTGATACCGGGTCCGGTCCGCCGAGGGCGGCCCCTCGTCGAACCGGTAGCAACTTTCCGGGGGCAGTCGCGCATTCACTCGCTCGATGGCCCCTCGGTTTCGTTCCCAGAGTTCTTTCTGTAGTTCGCGCGATGGAAGGTATTTCTCCGTCTCCAGATCGGGTATGCGGTGACAGAGAGCGTCGGACAAGACTGTCGTCTTGCGATGGAGCTGATGATTCAGATGGCGCAGCAGCTCCAATTCGGAGACTGTCATCGTTCGATTCACTCTGGAGTCCGAAAGTTGCCGTAGCCCCCCCTCCTCCAAGCCCAGCCAGTCCTCGACGATCCGCGGGAGCCGGCTTCTGACTCGGGAATAGTTCCGCACCGTCGTATCGACCATCGCGCAGGCGTCCGTCAGATCGAGAAAATGCGCCACCCGGAGTGGGATCTCGTAGTGGGCCATCGACTCCGCCAGGGTGCCGGTGGCACCTCCTCGTTTGATCCTCTGTTGGTAGAGGGATACCGCGTGCGAAACGGGATCTCGGATGAATAGCAGGAATCGAATGCGGTCGAACCCCCGCCCGGCCGCCCAGGACACGAGTCGTTCCCACCGGATGTCCGGCTCCAAGGCAGTTCTCTCCTCGGCCCAGAAGGGATGGTTGAGAGGAAACCGCGCTTCCATCAGGTATGGGAACAGAAATTCCGAGCTGTAGAACACCGATGAGGAGGTTTTCACCTCTGTCTGGCCGAGCAGTTCCCGGATCAGGAGATGGCCGTTGCCGGTGGTGATGCGGCCCTTCACCGCGGCGGTCGTGGTTTCATCCATCGGATAATGGATGCCCCGCTCTTCCAGGTGAGAGGCGTTGGTCGCGAATAGAGACTGCAGATAGCTCGACCCGGTCTTGCCGTGGCCTACATGGATGTACAAGGTCCTCATCTATTGCGGGGGAGAGGGGTGAGCGCCCAGGCCTGGCCATGCCGGAAGGAATCTGTCACCCGCGAAAAAAAGACGGGTTCGATTCCGTGAATCCCGCCTGAAAATGCGGGGAGGGGCATCAAGGCCGCCGAAGACGGCGGATCATGAGGATCCGATGACTCTGACTTCAGAAATACTTCAAAAAAACCCGGGATTTCTCAGACTAACGCGCGAGTGGGGAATCGGTTCTTGAGGTCCGGCAGCAGCTCATCCACCACCGACTCGCGGACCCAGACTTCCAGAGATTGAGAATATGGCAAGGTTTACTCCCCATTATTTGGGAATTGTCACACGCGCCCCCGCATCCATGCGGGATCGGCAGACTGTCCCCAATCAACCGTGTTGTGTCGAACACTCAACCCTGTACGGTCCACAAAGCGCGGCGATGAAACCGGCGAGGGCGCCGAGGATGAGAGCGGCCAGCCAGACGAGCGCGGGGCGCGGTCCGGCGGGGTCGCGGGGGACGGTGGCGGACTCGACGAGTCGCGCGCCGGGCGCGGTGGCGGGTCCGGGTTGGCGGGAGGCGATCAGGGTCTCCAGCCGGGCCTCCAGAGGCCGCGTGTCGTCCGCGTCATATGCGGCGAGTTGTTTCGTCAGGCGATCCCGAAACGCGGCCAACCGCTCGGCGGCGCCTTTCACGGCGGGGTGGGTGGCGTCGTGGTCGTAGCGGGCCGACAGTTTTTCATACTCGGCTGACTGGGCGCGCCAGGCTTTGGCGAGGGACTCAGGGGAATCGGCCTCATCGGGCTCGGGCAACGATGCGACGGAGAGAGAGTCGGCGGGCTCGAGGAACGCGCGCGCCACCGCGTCGGCCTCGCGCGCGGCGGTCGGGGCGTCGGCGTGGGTCACGGTCACGGCAATGATACGGCTGCCGCGCCGGGCTTTCACCCGGGTACGTTGTTGCAGATCGGCGGCATTCTCGGTCACCCGACGATAGAGCGAGGGAAAGCGCAGTTTTTCCTCGATGGTCGTCACCTCGGCGGGATCGTCGATTTCGAGAAAGGCGGTGGCTTCGTGGACGCGCCCCCGGATCGAGGTGATCACGACCGCCAGTGCGGCGAAGGCGATGGCGGTGAGGGCGATGAGACGGAATCGGGCGACGGCCACGCGGCAGAGGTCGGGCAGATCGCGGCAGGCGTCATGGTCGGGCGCGGGGCTCATGGGGTCGTCGTGAGGCTAGCTTGCGAGTCGAGACGTTGCAAGCGGCCCCGCTTTTCCTATGCTGCGGCAGTGCCACCGGACCCGCCGCCATTCTCAGATACCCCGCTGCCCGATTTTCTGGTGATCGGCGCGATGAAAGCGGGCACCACGACGCTGTATCACGACCTGAGATCCCAACCCGGCCTCCGCCTGCCGGACAAGGAAAGCAACGCGCTGCTCGCGGAGGATGCGGTGGCGGCCTATCGTAGGTTGTTCGCGGGGGCGCCATCCGGAGTCCGGAGGGGCGAGGTCTGCCCGGATTACACCAAGCCCGGCAGCGAAGAGCGGGCGGCGGCGGTGGCGCGGGTTCTGTATCGGGGGCGACCGGCCCCAAGGCTGATCTATCTGGTGAGGGAACCGATAGAGCGGCTGCGGAGTCACCACCATTTCATCAGCACCCAGCATGGTGCCGGGAATCCGGGCGGGATGACGACCGATCTGGAAGCCAGCCTGGGGGATTTTCCCGAGTTGGTGGAGACCAGCCGCTACGCGACGCGGCTGCGACCGTGGAGGGAGAGTTTCGGGATGGAGGCGATACGGGTGGTCCGCTTCGAGGACTATGTGGTGGATCGCGTGGGCACCGTGCGGGAGCTGATGGCGTTTCTCGGTGCTGAAGATTTCGACGCGACACGCGTCCGGGTCGGGACGGTTTACAATGCCGGTGACGCGCGTCCGGTAGCGACTCCGTTTTGGAGACGGGTGATGGGGAACGCGTTCTATCGAAGGCTGCTGCGCCCCTGGTTGCCGCTGGAGTGGCGGGACCGCATACGCGCCCGTCTGTTGCCGACACCACCGCCGCGTCCCGCGCCACCCTCGCGGGAGACTCTGCGGGAACTGGAGGAAATGCTGCGTCCGGAGGCGGAGACACTGGCGGAATGGTGTGGCCGGGAGCGGCCGCTCTGGGTGGCGAGAGATGATCGCGGGGAGGAGGCACCACGATGAGGGCGCTTCGCCATCCACCGGCCGCGCGGCTGATGGGAGTGGTCACGCTCGGGGCGGTGGTGGCTTCCGTGGGCGCGTTGATCGAGGGGCGTTTATTGTTCCTGGCCACGGGTCTGTGGGCGTTGGCGATTCTGCTGCTACCGGTGGCGCGGGATCGGGATTACCCCCTGTTTTCGATGTGGTCCTTCGTGCTGCTGACCGCGGGGATCGGGGTCACCCTGCGGGGAGCATGTCTGAGCCTGGGATTTCCCGACGGGCAGAGACTGGACGCGCTGTTTTTTCTCGGGCGGGAGCCGGCGTATTTCTATCCGGCCGCCGCCTGGCTGCTGCTGGGTCTGATGATGCTGACACTGGGATGGCTGGCGGTCCCGTCCCGAGCCAAGTCGTCGCGTCCGATGCGCTGCGATCCGGGAAAGCTGGTGGCGCTGGCCCTGCTGACGCTGGCGATCTCGACGGCGGCGACGGTGATCTACATTCAGCGAACGGGAGGGCTGGAGTCGGGCGATTGGTCGGCGAAGCGGACCGTGATTCCCGATCTTGAACTGGCCGGGAGCGGCTATCAGAGCCATGGCGGGATGCGATTCCTCGCCTCGCTGGCGATGTTCGGTCATTTGCTGGTGCTGGTGCCGTTATTGACTCCGGGCACCTCGGCAAAGAACCGCTGGTGGCTGGGGATACTCGCCCTCTCCCTGCTGGTCATGGCATGTGTGGTGCCATTCTACGCCAGCCTGCGCACGCCCCTGGCGATGAATCTGGCAATGTCGGCCGCCATGTTCACGCTATACGGACAACCCCGGACTCGCGTCGTGGTCCTGTCCACCGCTCTGGTCACCGCGATGGTGGGCGTGTGGACGGTGACGGTGATGCGTCCGTCGAATCCCGCCGGCGGCGCCACGCTGCCGGGCCTGTTCGAGGCGGCGGTGATCAATCGCAATCAGATCGATGTACCCAAAACCGCGCACATTCTCGCCGCGGTGCCCGACGAGCTGCCTCCGCAATGGGGAAAAACCCTCGCGCGCTGGGTGCTGGCGCCGATACCCCGCAGCCTCTGGCCGGACAAGCCGGTGATACCTCCGGGACCGGAAATCGGTCGCGCGGTCTACGATCAACCCGTCGCCGGGGTGCCGCCCGGGATGGTGGCGGAGTGGTACTGGAATTTCGGCTGGCCGGGCATCCTCGTGGGCTCCTTCGCCTTGGGAGGACTGCTCCGCTGGCTGCACGAACGCTTTTTCTCCCGCGTCGATCTGGCGCGCGGGGCGCTATACGTGGCCGGGCCGATGACGCTGGGCTTCGAGGCGGTGGGGGGCAGCATCGGTTCGGGATATTTCCGAGCCGCCCTGCAGATGGCGGTGATGTTCGCGCTGCTGAAACTCGCGTGCCCGCGAGTCCGGGAACCGCATCCAAACGAATAATATTGTAATTTCCATAATTTAAACGAGTGTCTCATCCGAATGCTTCCGCGTGGAGCGAAGCGCTCGGATTGCCATGAAGTCGAACCCTATTGTCGCGGTGCCTTTCGGATTGCTGGTCGTCTGCGGACTGTTGGCGGCGGGAAACGCCGTCGCCCAGGAGGAGGATCTCAATCGGGCCATCGAAGATCAGAACCGCCGCACCAAGGGAATGACCTCCTTGGCCAGCCGCTTCAAGAACCTGATCTCGGACTACCTGCCCGCCGGCCTGGTCGAGGAGGAGGAGGAACCCGCCGCGCCCCATCCCGCCGCCATGGATGTGGCGGTGAAAGAAGTCGATGTGATCCAGGGCGAGTCCGCCACCGAGGATGCCATCGCGGCGGCGGTCGAGCAGGCGGAACTCGATGAGCGGGCCTATCTGGGGGCGCTGCGGGCGGCGACCGCCAAGATGAAGATTGCCGGCGCTTTTCCCAAGACGAAACAGATCATGGTGGGGGCGAAAAATCTTGGGGTCGGCGATGAGATCGTCATCGAATACGAGCAACGCCGCTACAAGCTGGAAATTCTCGACGTCACCTCTTCGGAATTGAAACTCAGAGACCAGCAATCGCGATTGGAGCTGAAAGTCGCCATCGGTATGTCCCGCGCCCTGCCACCGGGCATGTCGAGAACTCGCCCGCCGGATCTGCTCCCTATCAGCCGGACCAATCCCGATACCACCGCCTCCGCCGCGCCGTGACGGGCGTCACCGGGAGGACGCGTCCCGTTGCTCTTCCTGTTGCTGGAGCAGGCGTGGTTTTTCCCCGCTGAGCTTGCGCTCCCAGCGGCGGAAAAATTGTTTTGTCGCGATGACCATGCAGAGGACGCCGTATTTGAGCGCTTTTTGGAAGCTGATGGAACTGCTGTCCTCCTCGTATCGGGTCGGACAGGTGATCTCGCAGGTGCCGTAGCCGTGATCGACGGCGGCGACGAGCAGGTTGTTGTCGAAAATGAAGTCGTCGCTGAGTCCGTGGAAATCGATCGATTCCAGCAAACGACGCGAATAGGCGCGATATCCGGTGTGATACTCGGTGTGACGGCGGCCGAGGCATAGGTCCATGTAGTTGGTGATGAACCAGTTCGCCAGGTACTTCCACACCGGCATTCCCCCGCTGAGAGCGCCGCGTCCGGAAGTGCGGGAGGCGAGCACGAGATCGTAGGTGCCGTCCAGCAGCAGCATGCCGGCCATCGCGGGTATCAGTTTGGGTGAGTACTGGTAGTCCGGATGCAGCAGGATGATGATGTCGGCGCCGGAGTCGAGTCCATGCTGGAGACACTTCTTCACATTGCCGCCGTAGCCGAGGTTCGGGTTGTTGACGTGGACCTCGATGCCGATCTGCTGGGCGATCTCGACGGTGCGGTCTTTCGAGCAGTCGTCACTGAGGATGATGGCGTCCGCGATTTCCTTCGGGATTTCGGCGACGGTTTTCTCGAGCGTCTTCTCGGCGAAGTAACCGGGCATGACGACGGCGATCTTTTTTCCCTGTAGCATGGGTCTGGCGTTGGGCGTGTTTCGGTCGGGATCGGAGCCGTCCGATCCGCAAAATAGCGGCCACCATGGGGAACGAAGGGCGCCAACGCAAGGTGGAATTGCCTTGCGGGAAGTGCCTGGGATGGCGGAGGGTGGGGAGCGTTCACGCCCTTTCATGAAACTCCCCCCCGTCCCTATCCGGCTCCGCGTGTTGGCGTCGATACTCAGCCTGTTCACGCTCAACGGGTGCGCCACCGCGCCCGCCACCAGTCAGGCGGCGTGGGAGCCGAATCGCCACACCAAGCCTGTCGTCACGCCCTTCTGGCAGGAGTTTCCGCCCAAAGCCCAGGGTCTCTGGATCATGCCCAACGCCACTCTGCCGCGCAACACCCCGCTGCGCCTGCTCGACCACCGCCGCGGCTTTGCCCATGTGCAGCTGGATACCCTGGAGCGCGGCTGGGTGCCTCGCGGGACGCTGGGACGGTGAGCGACTGAAAAAAAGCAACCCTGTCAGGTCGCGGACCCGACAGGGTTGAAGCGGGCGTGGATACTCCCGGCCGGTTCAGCGCGCCATGTAGGGCAGCCTGGAGGCGGTGGCGTCGATGTCGGCCTCGCCCTCTAGCAGCTCGCCGATGGGATCCCAGCGCGCGCTCAGGAAGCCCTCGCGGGCGGAATCGGGCAGGTGGACGGTGAAATTGTCGTTCCCGAAAAAGACGCGGTTCTTTTCCACATCGATGGTGATCTCCAACTCGGGGTTCGCTCGCACCGCGGCTCCCAGTTTCTCGATGTCCTCGGCCGTGGCGGCGACGCAGGGCATGCCGAGGGTGCCGCAGTTGCCGAAGAAGATCTCGGCGAAACTCTGGGCGATGACGGCGCGGAAACCGGCCTTGTGCAGCGCCTGCGGGGCGTGCTCGCGGGAGCTGCCGCAGCCGAAGTTGACGCCGGAGAGGAGTATCGTCGCCCCGGCGTGCTTGGGATCGTTGAGCGGGTGCTCCTTGAGCGCGCCATCCTCGTGATGGCGGACGTCGTAAAATAGATATTCGCCCAAACCGTCGAAGGTGACGCACTTCATGAAGCGCGCCGGAATGATGCGGTCGGTGTCGATGTCGGAGCCGGGCACATAAACGCCCCGGCCGGTGACGGAGGTGATCTTTTCGAGAGCCATTTTCGGAAAGTTTACAGAGTTCAGTTTTCAGGCCCGATCAGGCGGCGGCGGTTTCGCCGACGTGGAAGACCTCGCGGGCGTCGCTGACTTTGCCGGTGACGGCGGCGGCGGCGACCATGACCGGAGACATGAGGATGGTCCGGCCGGTCGGACTGCCCTGGCGACCCTTGAAATTGCGGTTCGAGCTGCTGGCGCAGAGCTGGTCGCCGATGAGCTTGTCGGGATTCATCGCCAGACACATGGAGCAGCCCGCCTCGCGCCATTCGAAGCCGGCGTCGCGAAAGATCTGGTCGATGCCCTCGTTCTTGCAGAGTTGATCGACGACCTGCGAGCCGGGCACGGCGATGGCCTTCACGCCCTCGGCCACTTTCTGACCTTTCAGGTAATGCGCCGCTTCGCGGAAATCCGAGAGCCGCCCGTTGGTGCAGCTGCCGATGAAACAGACATCCACCGGGGTGCCCGCGATGGGCGCGCCGGCGGGGAGTTTCATGTATTCGAGCGCTTCCTCGATGGAGATCCGCTTGTCGGCGTCGCTTTCCAACGCCGGATCGGGAATGGTTTCGTTCACGAAGATGCCGTGATCGGGCGAGATGCCCCAGGTCACCGAAGGGGCGATGTCCTCGGCGCGGATGTTGACGATGTCGTCGTAGTGACAATCGGAATCGGAAGCCATCGCGCGCCAGCGCTCCACGGCGGCGTCCCACTCATCCCCCTGAGGGCAGTAGGGACGACCCTTGAGGTACTCGAAGGTTTTTTCGTCGGGATTCACATAGCCGCAACGAGCCCCGCCCTCGATGGACATGTTGCAGACCGTCATCCGCTCCTCCATCGAGAAGTCGTCGAAGACGCTGCCGCCGTATTCGTAGGCGTAACCGATGCCGCCCTTGGCGCCGAGCAGTTTGATGATGTGGAGGATCACGTCCTTCGCGTAGACGCCGGGGGGCAGTGTGCCGTCCACATTGATGCGGCGCACCTTGAGCTTCGTCATCGCCATGGTCTGGGTGGCGAGCAGGTCGCGGATCTGGGTGGTGCCGATGCCGAAAGCGATGGCGCCGAAGGCCCCGTGCGTCGCGGTGTGGGAGTCCCCGCAGGCGATCGTCGTGCCCGGCTGGGTGATGCCCTGCTCGGGGCCGACCACATGTACGATGCCCTGGTGTCCCGTGTTCAGGTCGAAAAAGGTCACGCCGAACTCCTCGCAGTTCTTCCTCAGCGCGTCGATCATCTCCTGCGCCAGCGGATCGGCGAAAGGCTCGACCTGCGATTGGGTGGGGACGATGTGATCCACCGTGGCGAAAGTGCGGTGGGGATACTTCACCTTGAGCCCGAGATCCCGCATCATGCCGAAAGCCTGAGGGCTGGTGACCTCGTGAATCAGGTGGGTGCCAATGAGAAGTTGAGTTTGACCATTGGACAAGCGACGCACCGTGTGGGCGTCCCACACTTTCTCAAACAGGCTCTGACTCATGACAATCTGGGTTGGGGACAAGGGTGAAAAACGCCGCACCGGAATCCGGGCGGCGAACCCCGGAGGATAGCACAGCCTTTTCCGCCCCGGTAACGGAAACTTCATGCGAGAAAGCGAACGGATTCCTTGAAATGCTTGAATCCTATGTCACAGGTAGAAGCGTATCGGTTTAACTTAATCCCAAAAACAACATGAAACTTAACAATCTGATTCTCAAAGTTCTTGGCGTCTTCGCCGCCGTTGGATTCGCTTTCGCGACCGTCTCCTGCGAAAAAGCCGAAGAAGCCGCCGGTGACGCCGCGGGCGCCGCTGAAGAAGCCGCCGGTGACGCCAAGGAAGCCGCTGGTGACGCCGCCGAAAAGGCCGGCGAAGCCGTGAAGGAAGCCGGTGAAGCGGTGAAAGAAGCCGCCAAGGAAGCTGGCGACGCCGCCAAGGAAGCGGTCAACAAAGCCGCCACCGAAGTGAAGGAAGCCACGGAGTGATCCGTCGGGTTTCCCCCAAATCACATTCTTCAGGAAACCGCGTCCGGCACCGCCCGGGCGCGGTTTTCTTTTTTCCGGCTCACAGCCCCACCCACACCATCCCGAATGCGATCACCAGCGGGGCGGTGACGATGCTCGCCAGTGTGGTGGCCAGCACCACCTGAATCGCGGTCTGCGGGTGCCCGCCGTAGAGGCGAGCGATCACGATGGGAAACACGGCGGCCGGCATCCCGGCTTGGACGATCATCACTTTCTGCAGCTCCGGTGGCAGTGGTAGGAACTTCGCCGCCGCCAGGATCGCCATAGGGTGCAGAACCATGCGCGCCGCGACACTGGAGAGGCACACGCGCGCGGCGTCGTCCCAGAACTCCCATTTCAGAAAGCGGCCGATCGTGGCCCCGATCATGAACAGCGCCATGGGAATCGAGCAGTCCCCCAGCCACCGCATCGCCGTCTTCACCACCTCCGGCACCATGACGTGGCCACCCGAGTAGTTCAGCACCAGGCTCACCACCACCGCGATGAACGGCCCGTTGATGAGCTTCCGCCACGGCGCCCCGACGTGATGGGACATGATGAAAATGCCCACCGTCCAGATCGCCAACTCGATACCCATCCCGTGAACGAAAATCAGTCCGGCCGGCCCCGGGTCGTCCGGCCACAGCTCCATCACCACCGGCAACGCCATGAACCCGTAGTTCTGTATCCCCGCCGTGATGGTGAATGTGCGCAATCCGTGGCCCTTCTTGAAGCGCGCGATGGTCGCGGTCACGAAAGCGATTCCATAACCGATCAATATCAGCACCAGCCCCAGCCCTATCGCCCATCCCGCCGTGGCCAAGGATTCCAGCGCCGGATTCCCCGTTACCTTGGTGAAAATCAGGCAAGGAGCCAGCAAGTTCAGCGACAGGCGCATCATCCCCGTCTCCAGCTCCTCGGAGAGCAGATCGCGTTTCTGGAACACGGCCCCGGTGATCATCACCAGAAACACCGGGACCAGGGCGAGGAGGATCGTGGAGTAGGCTGGCACGCGGCGCCAATCAAAGAGGGTTTGGTCCGCGATGCAAGAGGGTTGAGTGCGCGGCGGTGCGCCGCCTCACCCCGGCAGGCGCAGCAACCCGCGCAGCGTCGAGAAATCCTTCGCCACCGCCTCGAGGAAGGGCTTCTCCTGCGCCGGATCCTTGTGATCGAAGTACTCGACGTGCAGGCTGATGGGACCGGAGAAATCGCTGTTCAGCAGGGTCTGGTAGAAGCCTTTGTCAATGCCGCCCTCGCCGAGCGGGCCGACCTTGGGCGGCTTGCCGGGCTCGGTCCAGTGGGGTTCTTTGATGTAGACGGTGTCGATATGATCGCCGCAGACGGCCCAATGGAGGGGCCAGCATTTCGACCCCTCGGTGGTGGCGTGGCCGATGTCGAAGGCAATGCCCACTTCGGCGGGATCAAAGACGCTGAGGGTGTCCGCCAGGTCCCAGACCGGCGCGCCGAAATAGTCTTTGCCGGAGTGATTCTGGTAGACGGGCTTGATCCCGATCTCCCTGGCCGCCGCCACGAGATCCTTGAGACGGGGTCGGAATTCATCGACCTGGGGCAGGATGGGTTTTTTCAGGTCGTATTTGTAGTAGGACATCCGGAAGCGCTCGATCCCGAGTCCGGCGGCGGTGCGCAGCACGGCCTCGGTGCGTTGTTCCTCGCTGACTTCGTTGATGCCGGAGGTCAGCACGGTGATTTCCAGCCCGCGTTTTTTCAGGGCGGCCACCATTTTCGGCAACTCGTCCTCGACGCGGGCGGGCTCGATGTGTCCGCCGGGGCGGATGGGCGCCTCGATGCCGTCGAAGCCGAGCGCGGCGATCTTTTCCGCCAGGGCATCGTAGTCGAGATGCTGGAGGGATTTGGTGAAGGTGCAGAACCGGAAGCGGGGCGAGCTTTTCCCCCCGGTGGCGCCAGGCGCGACGGTGGGTAGGCTGACGCCCGCGGCCAGGGTGGCGGCGGTGGAGACGGAGTGGCGGAGAAAGGCGCGGCGTTGCATCTGGGCCAAAGCCTATCCGGTCTTGCCGGGAGCGACAAGAGTTGAGATAGTCCCTGTATGCGCGCGAAACTCCCGCTCTCTCTGCTCATCGGGATGCTGGTCCTCACGGCCCCGGCGGCCCACGCCCAGGTGTCCATCGGCTCGGGGGCGAACATCCGGTCGGGCGGCTGGACGGTCACCGGCACGGATCCGATCGAAATCCGCTGGGCCGGGGAACTGGTGACGGCTTATCAGACGGGGCAGGATCTCCCGAAACCGTATTTTTATCCGCTCATCGGTCCCACGGGGGAAAACGTGACCCGCCACTGGCCGATGCGGGAGGGCGTCGAGGGCGAGGAGACCGATCACGTGCACCATCGCTCGCTCTGGTTCGGATTGGGAAAGGTGAACGGTTATGACTTCTGGCACGAGCCCGGGAGCAAGGGCAAGGAGGATCACCGCTTCGGCCGGACGATACATGCCGGTCTCAACGGGATGCAGATCCAGGGCGCGGAAAACGCCATCACCCTGAGGACGCGCACCGACTGGGTGGGCTGGGACGACGGGATCAAGGTCTGCCAGGACCGGCGCGTCTTCCGCCTGCAGCGGCGCGACGACGGGGCGCTGACGCTCGATGTGACCCTGGTGATGGAGGCCAGCGAGGGCGACGTGACCATCGAGGATGACAAGGAGGGCGCGCTCGCCCTGCGGGTCATGCCGACCCTGCGGTTGGAAGGCGACCGCGCGAAGGGCGGCATTCTCAACAGCGAGGGGGATATCGGCAAGGCGGCCTGGGGTCGTCGGGCGCGGTGGGTGGACTATCACGGTGTCGATGGCCAGGGTCGGGAGCTGGGCATCGCGATCTTTGATCATCCCGGCAGTTTTCGTCATCCCAGCTGGTGGCACGCGCGCCATTACGGGCTCTTCGCGGTGAATCCCTTCGGCCAGGGCAGTTTTGAAAAAGACGCCCCGAAAGACGCGGGCAACCACACCATCAAGCACGGGGACAGCCTGACGCTGAGATACCGGGTGCTGATCCATCCGGGCAAGGCGAACGCGGAAGCCCTGGAGGCCGAGTTCGCAAAGTTTGCGGAGACGGAGTGAAGGGGCGCGTTGCCAATCCCGCCCCGTCCCCTATTTTCCCGCCCATGCCCACCATCCCGCCCGATTTCAAACCCTTCGCCTTCAAGGAATGGCAGGTGATCTGCGACGCTCTGGAGAGCGGCGAGCAATCCATCATCCTCCGCAAAGGGGGCATCTCCGAGGGCAAGCACGGCTTCCAGTGGCTGCACGAGCGCTTTTTCCTGTTCCCCACCTTTTTCCACGAGCAGGTCGCCCAGGTGAAGCCCGATGCCGAGGGGCGTCCGCGGACTTTTCGACCCGAACGGGCGGGGGGCGAGGAGATCGAGATCCGGCTCTTCGCGGAGACGATCGAGACGCGGCACCTGACGGATTGGGAGGAAATCCGCGCACTGGCGCCGGAGCATCTCTGGACGGAAGAGGTGATCCGGGATCGCTACGAGTGGGGCGATGAGGAAAAAGGCATCGGTCTGGCGAGATTGCGGGTCTGGCTGCTGCCGGAGCCGTGGGTGTTGCGGGATCGGAAGGGATTCGGCGGTTGCCGTTCCTGGATCGGGCTCCCCGCCGATGAGCATCCGGATCTGGCGGGGCTGCTGGCGGCGGCCCGGCCGGTCGCGTGAATCAGTCAGTCCGGCGTCGCTGCGCCAGCACCCGGAAAGCCTCACCGGCGCCCTCGGGCTCGAGCAGGAAGGCCGCCGCGCGATCTTCGGTCGCCGCCAGCGAGCAGGCATCGCCGGCGAACTGCCGGAGGAAATCGGTCTGGCTCAGACTCAGCGTCGTGCTCCAGCCGTGCGACTCGCCCCAACTCGCGAGATCCGCGAAACAGACGTCGGCGGTGAGATCCTGGCGACCGAACATCCGGTAGAGTCCCGCACCGGTCAGGCGCTGATGCCGGTAATAGGCTCGCAGGGTACCGCCGGGCCGACGATGGTAGATGGCGCGGGGATGGTCGGCGCCGTAGTCGATGATCAGGCTCGCGCCCCGGCGGATCGAGGGCATCCAGTCGGCCTGCCAGCGGCGGAAGGAGTCGTGCAACTCGATCCGCTGCCCTTCCGGCCAGTCGGCTTCGGCGAGGGCGGAAAAGACCTCGCGCGGCAGCTCCGGGCGACCTTCCTCCAGGGGCCGGGCGATCTCGCGCAGGCCGTGATCGGGATCGTAGGAGACGGTCAGCTCGGACCATCCTCCGCGCGCCTCCCGGCGCAGGGCGATGACGGGGAAGGCGTCGACCAGTTCGTTGGAAAACACCAGCGCGTTCCCGCCCGCGGCGGCGAGCGCGGAGGGGATGCTGTCGTGCCAGCGGACGCGGCGGCGGTGGTGGGACAAGGTCTCGCGCTGGCGCTCGCGGAGGCGGGGGGAGATTTCCACCAGGTGAAAGCGGTGGTCGCCCCCGCCGGGCAGGCGACGTTTCCAGAAAGGTTCCCGCCGGTCGAGCGCGGCGATGACCTCGCGCATCAGCGATCCCTCGCCGCCGCCGATTTCGATCACCGGCACCGGAGTCCGGAGACCGAGCGCCCGGGTTTCGTCCACGATCCACGCCGCGATGGCCTCCCCGAGCAGGGATGAGAGCGTCGCCGAGGTCGCGAAGTCCCCGCGGGACCCGCCCACGGTGCGGATGTGGCGGGTGTAGTAGCCGAACGCGGGATGGTAGAGCGCCTCGGCCATGAAACGCTCGAACGAAATCGCCCCGCCATTCTCCCGAAACAGCGTGTCGAGCCAGGCCCGTAGATCCGGGCCGTCTGAGGATGTGGGGGCGTGTCTCAACCGTCTCTTGAGTCCGCGACCCTCCCCCGTCATCCGCGTCGGGGCAAGGCAACTCTCCTCCGATGCGGCTTGACGCCTCCGGCGGTGTCGGGTTCTCTCCTCTCGCCGATTTTCATGCGCCGTTTTCCCCCGATCTCCTCCCTCGCCGCCGCCGTCGCCAGCCTCGCGCTCCCCTGGCTGCTGCCCGGATGCGGTGGCGGGGAAAAACCCCCGCCCGAAGAGGTCGCGAAATCGGTGTCGCCCTATCACGAGCATCCCGGCGCCACCTATGTCGGGGCCGCGAGCTGCCGGGCCTGTCACGAGGCCGAGTTCAACGACTGGCTCCAGAGCGATCACCACCGCGCCATGGAACCCGCCAACCCCGAGACGGTGCTGGGGGATTTCAACGACACCACCTTCGAGCATTTCGGCCGCACCTGGCGCTTTTTCCGGAAAGGCGACGAGTACTGGGTCAATGCCGAGGATGGCGAGGGGGTGCGGCGGGATTTCAAGATCGACTACACCTTCGGCTTCGAGCCGCTCCAGCAGTATCTCATTCCCTTTCCCGGAGGTCGCTACCAGGCTCTCCAGGTCTGTTGGGATTCGCGACCGGCCGAGGAGGGCGGTCAGCGCTGGTATCACCTCTACCCCGACGAGGAGGTGCCTCCCGGCGATCTGCTTCACTGGACCGGCATCCACTTCAACTGGAACTTCATGTGCGCCGACTGCCACTCGACCGATCTCCACAAGAACTACGATCCCGAGGCCGACGACTACCACACCACCTGGTCGGAGATGAATGTCAGCTGCGAAGCCTGCCACGGCCCCGCCTCGAAGCACCTGGAGTGGGCCGCCGCCGAGCTGGTGAAATCGGAGGGCGGAACGTCCGCCGCCCCCGAGACCGGCGAACTTTCCAACTACCTCCAGAGCAAGGGGCTGGTGGTCACGCTGAAAGAGCCCGTCGAAGCCGGCTGGGCCGTCGATCCGGAGAGCGGCCAGCCCCGCCGCACCGCCCCGCTCAACAGCACCGTGCAGGTCGACACCTGCGCCCGTTGCCATTCCCATCGTCAGCTCATGGAGCCGGCCTTCCGGCCCGGCCTGCCCTTTCTCGATACCCATGTGCCCTCGGTCCTGACAGATCAGCTCTACCACCACGACGGCCAGGTCGATGAGGAAGTCTACGTCTACGGCTCCTTCGTCCAGAGCAAGATGTATCACGCCGGAGTCCGCTGCACCGACTGCCACCATCCCCACACCATGAAGCCTCTCGCGGCGGGGAACGCCCTTTGCGTGCGCTGCCACGTGCCCGAGAAATACGACACCCCCGCCCACCATTTCCATCCCGTGGACAGCACCGGCGCCAGCTGTGTCGAGTGCCACATGCCGCACAAGACCTACATGGTCGTCGATGACCGCCGCGACCACAGCCTGCGCGTGCCCCGGCCCGACCTGACCAAAAAGCTCGGCACCCCCAACGCCTGCAACCAGTGCCACACCGACCAGACCGTGGACTGGGCCACCGACGCCTTTCACCAATGGTGGGGCAAAGGCCCGCGCAACGCCCACTACGGGGAGATCCTCGCCTCCGCCCGACGCGGCCTGCCCGGCTCCGCGGACAAACTCCTCGCCCTGGCCAACGACCTCGACCGGCCCGGCATCGTCCGCGCCACCGCCTTGAACGACCTCGCGCAACAATCCATCGATCACGGCCAGATCCAGGTCGCCACCGGACGCCTCCAGGACCCCGATCCCCTCGTGCGCGCAGAAGCCGTCGCTCTCATGGAGCGGCTCTCCCCCGCCGAGCGCGTCGCCCCCGTCGCCCCCCTGCTCCACGACCCGTCGACCGCCGTCCGCGCCGAGGCCGCCCGCGTGTTGGCCGCCGCCGCCCGCTTGCTGGACGAGACGCAAAAAACCGCCTTCGACCGGGCAGCCGCCGAGTTCGAGACCAAACAGCGCGCCATCGCCGATCGCGCCGCCGGCCACCTCCGGCTGGCGCTCTACTACGCCGATCTCGGTCGACTCACCGACGCCGAGGCCGCCTACCGCAAAGCCACCACCATCGAGCCCGACGCCGTGCCCGTGTGGGTCAACCTCGGGGAACTCCTCTACCAGCAGCAGCGACACGCCGAGGCCGAGACCGCCTTCCGCGGCGCCGTGGAAAACGCCAGCATGGAAGAAAACCGCGGCGTCGCCCACGATGCCCTCGCGCGATTCCTCATCCGGCTGAAACGCTACGACGAGGGAGTCGCCGAACTCAAGGAAGCCGCCCGCCTGTTGCCGGAGAATGCCCAGATCCAGTACTTCCTCGGCGTGGCGCTGAACTCCACCGGCCACTTCGAAGACGCCCTCGGCTACCTCCGCAAAGCCCGGGATCTTCAGCCCGCCAATCCCGAATACCTCGCCGGCCTCGCCACCATCTGCCGCGATGCCGGTCGCTTTGACGAAGCCATCGCCGCCGCCGAAAAACTCGCCGCCCTCAATCCCGGCGACCCCCAGGCCAACGCCCTGCTTGAGCAGTTGCGCGCCATGAAGGCCCAGTCCCGGTAGTGCGTCAATCGCTCCCCACCCGGACCACCAGCTTGCCGAAAGCCTTGCCGGATTCCAGATACGCGATCGCTTCGGGCACCTCCCCGAGAGCGAACACGCGGTCGATCGCCGGCCGGATCGCGCCCGACACCGCCAGGTCACGGACCGTTTCCACATCCCCGAGACGGGGTTTCGCGAGCATGGCGCCCAGTTTCCGGCCCCCGGCCCGCGAAATCCAGGGGCCGAAAACCATCGCCCCCAACAGACGCCTGAACGGGCCCCCCACCAGGACATACCGCCCTCCCGGCGTGAGCAGATGACGCAGGCGGAACACCGAATGCCGCGCCGCCGTGTCGAGTATCAGATCGTAGCGGACCCCGCATTGCGTCACCTCCTCCCGGGTGTGATCGATCACGTGATCCGCGCCCAGCGCCCGCACCCGCGCGGCCTTTTCCGCGCGGCACACGCCCGTCACCTCGGCGCCGAACGCCTTGGCCAGTTGCACGGCGTAAGTGCCGACCCCGCCGGAGGCCCCGTGAATCAGCACCCGCTGTCCCGCCCGGATGCCGCCATGATCCCGCAGACCCTGGAGCGCCGTGACGGCCGCCACCGGCAACGCCGCCGCCTGTTCGTGCGTTAGCGCGTCGGGCTTCGCGGCCAGCGCCGACTCGGGCACGCGGGCGTATTCCGCAAAAGCCCCGAAGCCGTGTTCGGAGAGATCCCCCATCACCCCGTCGCCCACCTGGAAACGCGAGACACCCTCGCCCACCGACTCCACCCGACCCGCGAAATCCGAGCCCAGGATCGGATGCTTCAGCCGGCGCATGCCGAACATCAACCGCACCGGTGGCGGGCTGCCCCGCATCAGATGCCGGTCACCCGCGTTGATTGAGGTCGCGTGGATCCGCACCATCACCTCCCCGACACCGGGAGTCGGCGGCGGCGGGACCTCCTCCAGACAGAGCGTATCCGGGGGACCGTAGCGGCGACAGAGGATGGCTTTCATCGGCGGATACCCCAGCCAAGCGGCGATAGATGGCAAAGTCAACGCGGAGACCGGTCCAATCCCGCCTTGTCAATCCCCCTCTCCCGGCAAAGGGTGGACGCCTATGAACAAACCCGCCTGCCCGATGTGCGAGATGGACGAGGTGTTGGATCTCCCCGACCACTTCGAATGCGTGACCTGCGGCCACGAGTGGCCCCGCGAGGAAGCCGCCGAGGAGCGCGTCGTCAAGGATGCCCATGGCAACGTCCTCGCCGACGGCGACATCGTCGCGATGGTCAAAGACCTCAAACTGGGAGGCACCTCCCAGGTCCTCAAAGTCGGCACCAAATCCAGACCCATCCGCCTCGTGGACGGTGATCACGAGATCTCCTGCAAGATGGATGGCATCGCCATCGCGCTGAAGGCCTGCTTTGTGAAGAAAGTGGGCTGACACTCCGGGGTCACCACTCCCCTTTGCCCAACCTTTCGAGAAAGAGGCCCTGCCTGGCTCGATCCGCCCCGACGACAAGTCCCCATCCCACTGGAGCGGTATCCTCCGAGATCCCGCAGCCATCTTTGCCCTTGCATGGATAGTCGGCGGGAAACCTGCATGTATGTTTCTGAGCCGCCTGGTTCCGCAGTCCAATGGCGCGAGAATCCGGCAGAAGGCCGCGCGCAACTCCCGTTGCGCACCGGCCGGACAGAGCTCGAATAGGTGTTTAGACGGAGCCGAGAGTTCCGAGCCGTAGCAACCGAATCCAAGCGGAGAGCGCTCGCTTCTTTCTCTGGCGAAAGGCAGTTCGAAAAAAACTGCCTCGGGAGTCTATTGGCCGCTTGCTATTCCGGGCTTAATAGGTGTTCTGCCTCTTCTATTGGCTTGCGGGGCCATACATCGCAGCTCTCAGGTGTTCAGGCAACTTGCATTGGCTACGTTGGTGGACTTGGTCAAGAAAGTCGCCTGCGTTGGGGAATCCATCGGTCGAAGTGAAGCTAATTATGCCATCCGAGCCTCGAATAGTGAAATAGTGAAGTGGACGATTCCATCTGACCTCAGTAATCTTATCCCAAGGAATTACTCTGCGGTGCATCAGACGACGGAGTTCCAGACCGGCATCGGTCACGGTGTAAACAAGAAGCCCACTCCGAGCATAAAGCCAAAATGTGAGGATTCCCAAGGCGATGCATGATCCAACGAGAACGATTCGCAACGGAAGGCCACCAATCACGAACTCGTCGATGCAAGATCTGTAAGCTAGATACGCCATGAATGCAGGCATGCCGATTCCAATGAGATGAACGAACATGCTCGGCCTAAATGTCTTGCTTGTCATAATTTTTGGCAGAACGTCTGAGACCTGGTAGCCAAATCGTAGGGCGGGGTCTCGGTAAGAGGTTAAGGATACGAGTTAAGGAAGTCAATCAACTCGCAGCGGGATTGGGCTTACCAGCGTCGGCTTGATAGGCCTGCGAAGGTCACGTTAGACGCTACCAAGTTCCTACACCAAATTCTACAATCTCATCGCCCCGAAACCTTACCTCAAGCCCATTCTCATCATCCCAGTTGCAAAGCAGGCGTATCTTAAACGATAGTGTTGCGTTCATCTGAATTGGGAGTTCGATGGTTGAGTAACCGCACACTCGCCAAATCTCACTCTCGCTATTGATTACAGGTAAGATGATGCCTGCTGTTGATGAATCCCAAAACTTGCTCATCTTTTGATACTCCGAATCCCTTACAGAATTATAGTAACGATAAGCCTCTGTCTCGATGGATGAATTGATCTTATCCCTTCTTTCCCAGATCCAATCAAGCAATTGAAAATGAGATTCTGTAGGTTCAGTGCCGTCGGTCTGGATAGAAAGCGTTAATGGTTCTCCGCCAAATTCGATCGTCTGAACTGCATGGAACCAGTTGTCATCATATTTCTCGAAGGTTGCCTCACGATATTCGACAACACGAGCACGCTCATCTGCCAAGGCAATCGCCTTAGCCTTCTCTGCTTCAGAAGGTATGTAAGCCGACGTATCGTCCATGGTTCTCGGTTTAAATTGAGTCGCTACTACAATTACTATCCCCAGAGGCATCAAATAATACAGCACCTTCATTTCTTTAGCCTATCAGTCCTTATTCGTATGACCGCCCGCCGTGATATCCAGCGGGGAGTCCGGGAGGCAGAATCCCGGGAAATCCCCGGTGTGAC
>CAYTNL010000067.1:2541-37400 GCA_964439145.1 uncultured Verrucomicrobiales bacterium | reverse complement strand
AGCGGTCGCCAATCTGGAACAAGCCCTCGCCGAGCAGAAACGGGAACTGGAGCAGACACGTGAGAAACTCCAAGCAAGCCCCGGCCAATGAAGCCCCTGCCCATAGGCGGCCCCACCATCGACCGCAGCCCCCCCTCAAGCGGAGGCGATGCGCCGCATCGGAGCGGCGATGTTAAAAAACGCATCCTCAGCAACGATAGTTTGGGTTGTCAGCGTCGAATCAAAGATTAGCATCGGAGAAACCTCAATAAACGGAATCCCACTCCACGACATTGGCAGTGTGACAGTCTTCAAAAGTTTATCTTATGAATATCAAGCTGAACGCACTGCAATTTCACTTCCTCTTCCTCGTCTTTGCCCTCAGTCACACTCATGGTGTTGAGCCCACAATAGTGCCACTGCCCTCGCCGCCAGCTGGTCAAGGCACCTTTTCAGATCGACCGCCGCTCTGTGCCCTCTCTGACAAATGGATCGTCGCAACCGGTGTCTTCATCGAGCCAGGATCCGGAAATACGGTGGGCGCCGCTTTCGTCTATGAGACCGCCACCCTCCGGTTCAAACGCCGCATCCCGCTCACTGGCACGATTTTTGATATCGCTGTCGAAGGTGATCTGCTTGCGGTCGGGACACCCAAAGACGGGGAGATCGCGACGAACGCAGGTGCGGTTTTCGTCTTCAACCTCGCCAATGGAACCCTGGTCCAGAAACTCACCAATCCCACCGCGCTCGCTGGCGACTTGATGGGCGAAAAAGTCGCCATGAGCGGCCGGCGCATTCTGGCTTCTTCAACGGGCGACGATACCAGAGGAGCCGAAGCCGGAGCCGCCATCCTCTTCGATCTCGCCTCACCGTCCGGCCCAAGGAAAATCCTCCCTTTCAGTGGGCAAGCCGGAGACCGCTTTGGCTGCTCCGTCGCCCTCAGCGGTGATCTTGCCGTCATTGGGGCTCTCAATGATGATGTCCGTGGGATAAACGCCGGAGCGGCGCACCTTTTCGACATTGGCATCGAAGGCCAAAGTTTCCTGGGATTTTTTAACTTCGGCACGCTTCGCGCCAGCGACGGTGCCAGCAAAAAATTCTTTGGGCGATCCGTGGCCATTTCTGGAAACATCATCGCCATTGGATCCGCTTCAGATCTGGGCAGTGCCGACCCGCTGCTGCCCTCCGCCCTCTATCTTTTTGACGCGACAACCCGAACTCAACTCCGTCGCATCCAGGCCGGGGTTTCCCTCGGTTCATCCCTCGCTCTCGACGGTGGCCTCGCGCTTTCCGGCCAGGCTCAGGGGGCTCTCAGCGGGAGCGATGTTTTCCTCATCGACACCAACACCGCCCGCGTCGTCCGCACCATTCGACCTTTTGATCCCGGACCCACGGGCTTTGGCCTTGATGTTAAAATCGCGGGCAGCACAGGTCTGATCACGGATGGCGATGACCAGGTATTCGTCATTCGCGGTTTGATTCGGGAACTCCCCATTTCCACCCTCGTCAAAATGGGCGACGGTATCAGTGGCGCGGGTGACCGCACTGTCGGCCCCATCGACGCCTACCAGATTTTCGGCTTTGGTTCCAGTGCCCGGGTGCTTTTGCAGACCCGTCTGAAAGGCAGGCCCGCCGGGCGCTCCGGCCTTTTCGGCGGCATCATCCCCAACCCCAGTGTCATCACCAACGAACGCTTCGGTGGCAACACCTTTTCCAGGATTTTCCAGCCTGTTTGCGCAAATGCCGACAAGCTTGTTTTCTTCGGCCAACGCACGGGCGCGGGCGTCAATGCTCTCAATGACGGCGGCATCGCTGTCTCAGACGTTAGCGGCACCGGCGTCGTCAGCCCACCCAATCTGTCTTATGCAGAGGGTGCCCCTCTCTCGGCCGGTGTCGTGGACGGGCGCGTGATCAAGAGTTTCGGCCAGCTTGTGGCTAGCGGATCACACATGGCGTTCAATGCCAGCCTTCGCTCTGCCGGTGGCCCCGGTTCCGTTGTCGTCACCCGAGCCAATGATTCGGCCGCCTTCGTTTCGCCCTTAGATACCGACACCCCATCTGCCATCCTGCGAGAAGGCGACCCCGGGCCAGAATTCGGCACAACCATCGGTCAAATCATCCCGCAGATCGGGATGAGGACCAATGGCACCTCCGCCAGTGTCACAACCTTTCTGTCTGGGAATACCGCCACCAACTGCGCCATAATGAGAGTATCTACCAACTCCGTTATCGCAAGAAAAGGTGACGTCTTCAGTGGCGCGGCCCCCGCCACTGCCAGCTTCCGCTCTTTCCTGGGTCAAACAGAAACAAGTGGTGGAATCCTCTTCCGTGCTACCCTGAACGAGGCAAGCACGGCCCAAAATGAATGCATAGCGGGAAGTTCAATTTTTGTCGGCCCTGTCGTTCTTGTGCAAAAGGGCTCGGAGTTTCCCGGCCTCCCCGACGGTGTTCGCATCTCCCGCTTCCTTCATTACGGCGGAGATATCTTCATCGGGGGCGTGGTTTTCCACGTCAAGCTCTCGGGACCCGGAGTCAATCAGAGCAATGACGGCGCCATCCTTTTTGTCAGCATTGACGGCCCTCCGGATTTCACTCGTCGATTTCGACTTCTCATGCGGGAAGGAGCCATCGCCCCGGATACGGGAGGTCAAAAAATTGGCACTATCTTCCAAATCGACCGAGAACCTGGCTCTGGCCGCTTGGCGGTCATCACTTCCATTGTCGGAGGCCCAGCCAAACGCAACCTCGCCCTATGGCGGATAGCTCCCTCGCTTGCCCCGAGCATTCGACTCAGTCTTCGCAAACAGGATTACCATGGAGCAGCCGGAACGGCTAGTGTACTCACCACATTCAAAATGCTGATCCCCAGCGAACCCACGGGTGTCCTCAGCAAGGGCTTCGGCACACCAGTCGCCTCCGACCGGACCGCCCTCGTTCTCACCTTCAGCGACCGTCAAGTGATCGCGGGTCCGCTACGTGATCTGGAAGCCGAGCCGGAGCCTGCCCCATGAATTTGGCAGAGTAAGAGGTTTATCCGGGATATAGGGTTCGCAGGCCATCGATTGACAAGATGTCGCTGAAACAAGGCATTTGTCGTCGGGACGATAGGGATATGCATTCAGGAACTGATTACTCCTCTGCCTGAAAGAGGGAAGCATTACGCACGGCGCCACCGCTGATCGAGCCGGTGGGTGTTGGCGCTGCAGAGCCGCCAGCCGCCCTTCTCGATCACGCCGCAGGACAGGGCTTTACTGACAAATGATCCGAACCTTTATATACTTAGGCTGTTGCCCGCTATGATACATTGCCAGGTCTTCTGGCAGTTACTCCGCAAAAATCCGCAATAGCAGTTTGTCTACCCGAAGGGCTCGTCCGACGGCTCTGGGCAGACCTGTTGCAGGCGTAATATCCGGAGTAAACACCAAGTTCCTCCAAGCCCGGGTCGACGCGCGGTGGCGGGGAAGAATCGATTCACGGAGCACGCCGAATTCCGCAGGCGGAAACGACAAGGCTCGGCGATGGTATCGAAACCCGCCAGACACGGACAGGTCTACCAGGAAATCCATCTGCCGCTCACAGAAATCCGCCGTTCAGAAAACGCCGTGAGCACTTCGATCACCCATCTCCCTCCCATCTTGAGTTCTCGTGGCAATCCGCCCAATCCACGGGTCCTTGTCACCTATGCGTGGGTCCGCAGTTCATGCGCCCTGATCCGCAATCTCGCCCGCCACGGCCTCGAGGTTCACGCCGGAGATCATCAAGCAGTCTTCATGAGCCGCTACTCCCGTTACTGTTCGGGCTGGTTTCAATATCCCCATTTCCATGAGAATCCGGACGGGTTTCTCCAGAGCCTCGTCGACTACATCGAGAAACACGATATCGGGGTCTACATTCCCTCGCATGAAGAGGGGTTCGTGGTAGCCCGTCATCGAGACCGATTCCCGGATTCCGTACATCTCGCCCTCGGGGACTACGAAGCGATCCACACCCTGGACCACAAGCTCCGAGCCCAACAGCTCGCTGATCGACTGGGCATCCCTCACCCTCAGACCATCGCGATTCAGAATCTCGAGGAGCTCGATCAGCGAATGCCCGACCTTCCCATCAAAGGAGTCATCAAAGCCCCATACAGTCACGGCTCCCACGGAGTTGCCTTCTACGAAGGGCGGACGGAATTGAGGGAAAAGTGGATCACCACCAATGACCGGCGCCGTAAATCGGATCCACCTCCGGTCGTGCAGGAGTTCCTCAACGGCCAGATTCAGACCGTGATGGTATTGGCCGAGAAGGGGGAAGTGAAAGCGAGCTTCGCCCGCAGAAACATCCGGGAGAAGGAGTCCTTCGGCGGTGCCGCGGTGAAGTGCGAGAGCATCCGGTTCCCCAGTGCCTTGGAGGACGCAAGCCGCATGGTAAAGCATCTCGGCTATTCAGGCGTGGCCATGTTCGAGTTCCTGGTGGATCCGACCACGGATCACTACTGGCTGATGGAGGTCAATCCCCGCTACTGGGGGACCACACCGCACGATCTCAATTGCGGGATTGATTATCCCTTCTACCAGTACTGTCTCGCCCACGATATCCCCTTCGAACGGAACCCCGACTACCCCATCGGGCACAAAGCGCGCTGGATAGCAGGTGATGTGATCAGCTTCTTCAAAAAGAAGCGCCGTGGGCATTTCTTTGCGGACCTGAAAAAGCATCTCGACTTCGATGACGATTCCTTCATGGATTTCCATCTCGACGATCCCCTTCCTTTTTTCGTCCAGTCCTACCTCTACTTCAAATACCGTCGAGAGATCTTCGCAGACCGATGATGGACCATAGCTTCTCCCACTTGGTTGAATCATGAGAGCTCCCGAAAACGTCTTCCACCTCGCCATCCCCTGTGCCGACCTCGATGCCACCCAAGCCTTCTACGTTGATCAGATGGGCTGCGAGCTCGGACGTCGCTACGACGACCGATTGACTCTCAACTTCTTCGGCGATCAAGTGGTCTGTCACCTGTCTCCAGATTCCATCGACGATGTGGCAACGATGTATCCCCGACACTTCGGCGTGACCTTCCGTCATCGGGAGCCCTTTGATGAACTCATCCGAAGGGCACGCGAGCAGGGTCTCCCATTCTTCAAGGAGCCGTTCACACGATTTGAAGGCAAACGCGAGGAGCACTCCACCTTCTTCCTGGTCGATCCCTCGAACAATCTGCTGGAGTTCAAACACTACAACGACCCGGCGATGATGTACTGATGCCGAATCAGGTCTCCTCAAGACGATTCCTTGGAAAAGGGACTGAGAAGCTCGGCGGCGGCCTGCCGAGCCCTTGGTTTGCCCCTATCGAACTATTTCCGCGTCTGCCAGATCAGTAAAAAGTCGCTCGATATGCAGTAGGAGATCCTGCGACTGAACGAACATTCGCCAACAGGGACCCGGCGACAATCATTGACGCAAGCCTGAGGGATCCCGGTTTTCCTGTCTTGTTGAGAGCTCGCAGTCCCGCACTCACCCCACCGCCGCCCAGACGGTCTTGAGGTAGTCGTCGCCGTTGAATTCCGGCGGCATGGGGCGGGATTCCAAATCACTCGCCCGACGGACCGCGGCCCGGACTCCCTGGCGCACCGCCTTCTCGAAATCGCGCTGATCGAGCCGGTGGGTGTTGCCGGTGCAGAGCAGCCAGCCGTCCTTCTCGATCACGCCGCAGGCCAGCGACACGAGGTCGGCATAGTCGCGATCCGCCTGGAAGACCTGTCCCTTGCCGTTCCGGGAAAAGGTTGGCGGATCGAGAATGACGCCGTGGAAAGTTCGGCCCTGGCGTCGAAAGGTCGCCAGCCATTCGAAGACATCGCCCTTGCAGAAAAAGTGATCGGCGGGATCGATCCCGTTGGCCTCAAGGTTTCGCTTTCCCCAGTCGAGGTAGGGACGAGAGAGGTCGAGACTGCTGGTGACGGCCCCACCCGCCGCGGCCGCCACGGAAAAGGCGCAGGTGTAGGCGAAGGTGTTCAGCACTCGGTCGCCCGGGCGCGCCCGCTCCCGCACCCGGCGCCGGTTTTCCCGCTGATCGAGAAAGATGCCCTGCGAGTAGCCGGCCTCGAAATCGATCCGGAAGGCGAGCCCGTTTTCCCGCACCAGGAAGGGCTCGGTCACCTTTTCCCCCGCCACCCATTCCGGCGCGGTCTTGGCGTCTTTGTCGCGCGGTTTCCAGTAGAGCGACCGGGCTACGCCGCCATCGACCGCTTCGCGAAATTCTTCGGGAAAACGCGTCCTTTCCGTCTGCACCAGCCAGCGGCCGTCGAAGTCGTCGATCCAGACGCCGCCCCACCGCGAACCGGTGCCGTGGAAACAGCGCCACGCGGTGGTGTCGCCGCCGGGAGCGGGTCGTAGTTGGTCACGCCAGTGTTTCATTCGCGGGGTTTGCAATCTCCATACCGGTCCCTACAGTTCAAGGCAAATGAAGTCCGACCTCGCCGCCCTTCTCGACGCAGCCCGCAACCGCGGGGACCTGCTGGAATCCAGCCACGAAAACATCGCCCAGCTCCTCGGCGCCTCCGACGATCCGGTCAACGAGGCCTCCGTCTCCGAACTGGCCGAGGCCGGCGAGTGGCGCGAACTGAACGACCGATTCTTCAAGAAGCTCGCCTTCGGCACCGGCGGGCTCCGCAGCCGCACCATCTCCTCAATCATCACCGCCGCCGAACGCGGCTCGGCGGGCGAAGGCGAACGCCCCGAGCATCCCTGCGTCGGCACCAACGCCCTCAACTTCTACAACATCACCCGCGCCACCCTCGGCCTGGTGCGCTACCTCAAGGCCGCCCATGAACGTGAGGCCCGCGAAGGCCGCCCTTCCCTCGCGGTGGCCCGCGACACCCGCCACTTCGGGGCCGCCTTCGCCGACCAGGTCGCCAAGGTGGCCACGGAAAACGGCTGCGACGTTTTTCGCTTCGTGGAACCGCGGAGCACGCCCGAGCTTTCCTTCGCCGTTCGTCACCTCGGCGCCGGCGCCGGGATCGTCCTCACCGCCAGTCACAATCCCCCGCCGGACAACGGCTACAAGGTCTACTGGAACGACGGCGCCCAGGTCGTGGAGCCGCACGCCTCGGGCATCATCGGCGAGGTCAACGCCATCGTCTCGGAATCCTATGAACCGGTCCCGGAAAACGAGCGCGGCATCGTGACCGACCTCGGCACCGAGATCGACGAAGCCTACATGACCCGACTCGAATCCCTGCTGCTCGATCCCGAGCTGGTCCAGTCGCAACGCGAGTCGCTCAAGATCGTCTTCACCAATCTGCACGGGACCGGTGGGACCATCGCCCCGCGGATGCTGCGCCGGCTCGGGTTCCGTTGCGACACCGTGCCGGAGCAGGACACCGAGGACGGCTGGTTTCCCACGGTGAAATCGCCGAATCCGGAAAACGCCGAGGCCCTGGAAATGGGCATCGCCCAGGCGGAGCGCGACGGCTGCGACATCGTCATCGCCACCGATCCCGACTGCGACCGCATGGGCGTGGCGGTGCGCAACGCCGAGGGAAAAATGCAACTCATCACCGGTAACCAGATTGGTTCCCTCATGGCCTGGTATCGCATCAAGACGTTCACCGAACAGGGCATCGTCACCGACGCCAACAAGGCCCACACCGTCCTGGTGAAGACCTTCGTCACCACCGAACTCCAGGGCGCCATCGCCGACGACTACGGCATTCCCTGCGTCAATACCCTGACCGGTTTCAAGTATATCGGCGAAAAACTCGGCAAGTATGAACTCGCCATTCCCGAAGACCTGAGAAAGCACTACCGGTCGCTCTCCGACAGCCAGACCCGGACCCTGCGCCTGCAACATTCGAAGTTCTTTCTCTTCGGCGGCGAGGAAAGCTATGGCTATCTCGGGGCCGATTTCCTGCGCGACAAGGACGGCAACGGCGCCGTGGTCATGTTCGCCGAGCTGGCCGCCTACGCGAAATCGAAGGCGCTGACCATTCCCGAACTGCTCGACGGTCTCTACCTGCGCTACGGCTACCACCGCGAGGGACAGCATTCCGAGAAACTGGAGGGCGCCGACGGCGCCGCCAAGATCCAGGCGCTGGCCCGGAACTACAGCGAGGCTCCGCCGACCGAACTCGACGGCGTTGCGGTGACGCGGGTGCGCGATTTCTCCAAGGAGGACATCCACGACGAGGAGGGCGACCTGCTGCCGAAGGAAAAGATGCTCTTCGTCGATCTCGCCGACGGCAGGGCCTTCGCCGTGCGACCCTCGGGAACGGAACCGAAGATCAAATTCTACTTCTACCAGCGGCCGGCTCCGGGCGGAGACTCGACCATCGCCCCCGAAGATCTGTCGGCGGCCAGGGCGCGGGGAGACGCCGCCTACGAAGCTCTGCAGGCCGCGGTGATCGCCGACATGAGGAGCCGGCTGGAGGCATTGTCGTGAACTCGGAGCCGCTCGGGAAGCGGACTCCCCACCGCCGACTCAACCCTGTATGCTCCGCGACCTGACCCTCTTATGTCACCCGTCCTGAAGCAGAGACTCCGCGCCCTATGGCCCTGGCTGGCGGCGGTGCTGTCGGGAGGGCTGCTGGCGCTCTGCTATCCCGGTTGGGATCAGGGGGAATGGGTCTGGGTCTGGCAGACACCACTGCTCGCGGCGCTGTGGTTTTCCGGGCACCGGTCGGGAGATCCCGCGAAGCGCTGGCGCCACGGTCTGGCGCTGGGCTATGTGGCGGGGCTGACCTTTTTTCTGATCAACCTGAGCTGGCTTTTCGAGCTGCGGCGTGTGGTCGGCAGCACGGCGGCGGGCCTGGGAGCGTGGTTCGCCCTGCCCGCCTATCTCGCGGTGTATTTCGGCGTCTGGGGCGCTTTTGCCGCCACGGTGGGGCGCTGGGATCCCCGGTCTGGCGAGAAAGGTGAGAGCGACCGGGCTCCGGAGAGCGGGGTGCTATTCAGCGGCGAGATGTTCGGCCCGTCGCTGCGGGTGTTGCGCTCCGCGTTTCTCTGCGGCGCGGCCTGGTGCGGTCTGGAATGGCTGCGCGGACTGGCGCTGACGGGTTTTGGCTGGAATGGCCTCGGGGTGGCGATGCACGAAAATCTCTATCTGATCCAGGCCGCCGACATCGTCGGGGTGGCGGGTCTTTCCTTCGTGGTGGTGTTCGCGAATGTGGTCGGACTGGCGACGGTGGTGCGAATCGTCCGGGAGTCGACGGTGCGGCGGCGGATGCGCCCGCACCTGGATTTCGCGGTCGCCATGGCGCTCATCATCGCGGTGTTCCTCTACGGACTGGCCAAGCTGTCGTCCCGTCCCGAAGCGACGGAGGAAAATTCCCTCGATCTGCGGGCGCTGCTGGTGCAGCTGAACACGCCCATCGATGAGAAATGGGATCAGGACCACGCCCAGCAAATCATCGAGGATTACCGCGACCTCACTCGCGGCTATGTGGAGTCGTCAGACTACGACCTGGTCATCTGGCCGGAGACGGCGCTGCCGGGGCGGTGGACTTTCCCCTGGGTGCAGACTTATCTGAACGATCACATCCTGTCGGCGGGAGATTTTTCGCTGATCCTCGGGATCGAGGATGAGGCTTTCGACGAGAGTTTGGAGGAGATCTTCAACTGCCTGGCGGTGATGCGCGGCACCACGGAGAGCGCGACGTTGCATCGAAAGATCCACCGGGTGCCCTTCGGCGAGTATCTCCCCTTGCGGCGGGTGTTTCCGCCGATGGAATGGATCGCGGGAGGGATGGTGCCGATGGATTTCTCGGCCGGCTCAAGTTTCGAGCCGCTGCGGCTGGAGAGTCCGGAGATCGGCATCGTGCCGCTGATCTGTTTCGAGGACACGGTGGGGCGGGTGGCGCGGAAGTTCATCCGTTCCGGTCCCCAGTTGCTGGTCAATGTGACCAATGATGGCTGGTTTTATCAAAGTGACGCGGCTCGGCAGCATCTGGTGAACGCGAAATTCCGCTGTGTGGAGCTGCGACGCCCGATGGCCCGCGCGGCCAACACGGGAGTGAGCGGTTTCATCGACGCCTACGGCAGCCTGGAGTATCCCGACGCCGGCCCGCGCGACCGGGGTCACGAGCGCCTGCGGGTGGTGCAGGATCCGTTGACGGGCAACACGTTCACCACCGGAACGCTGCCGACGACGCTGACGCTGATGAAGGCACCGCCGCTCACGCTCTACGCGCGCCACGGCGACGCCTTTTCGGTGTCTCTCGGGCTGGTGGCTCTGGCCTGCGCGGTCGCGGCTGTGGTCCGCTTCCGTGGAAAGGCCAAAGTGGTCAATCCGTGATCTCCTGCCCCGTCTTGGCGTCGGCGAACATGACCTGCTCGCGGTAGAAGGAGGGATCGCTGCGGAAGGTGAGGCGGGCGTTGTGACGGCGCTCGAGTTCCACGAGCAGTTCGCTGTCCTTGGTGCGGAGCCGCTCCATGACGTCGGGATGGACCACGATGATGAGTTCGTGCAGGTGGCCATGCTGGGCGAAGATGCCACTGATGCGACGCTGGAGTTCCACGCTCATGGAGGTGGCGGACTTCACCATGCCGCGCCCCTGGCAGTGGCTGCAGGGCTCGTTGTGGGTCACGCTCAGGCTTTCGCTGAGTCGCTGACGGGTCATCTCCATCAAGCCGAGTTGGGAGATGGGCAGGATCTGGGTCTTGGCGCGGTCGCGTTTGAGCCGATCCTTCATCGCCTTGTAGACCTGCTGCTGGTCGCGCCGGCTTTTCATGTCGATGAAATCGACGACGATGAGTCCGCCGATGTTTCGGAGGCGCAGTTGGCGGGCGACTTCGACGGCGGCCTCGACGTTGGTCTGGAGGATCATTTTCTCCACGTTCTTGGCGCGGCCGGTGTTCACGTCGATGGCGATGAGGGCCTCGGTCTCGTCGATGACCAGATAGCCACCGCTGGGGAGCCAGACCTGGCGGTAGAAGGCGTCATCTATCTGGCGTTGGATGCCGAGTTTGTCGAAGATCGGTGTCGGACTCTGGAAATGGGTGATGCGCTTGCGGGAACGGCGGGAGATGATCCCGGCGAGTTCTTTCATCCGCTCGGAGGCGGCCTCGTTGTCGCAGAGGACCTCGTCGATCTCGTCGGTGAGGAAGTCGCGGACGGTCCGCTCAATGAGATCGGGCTCGCGGAAGGCGCAGACGGGCGGTTTCTGGGTCTTGGCGATTTCCTCGATCTCGCGCCACTGATCCACGAGGATGCTGAGATCGCGAACGAAGTAGCGGTATTTCTGCCCCATGGACACGGTCCGCAGGATGATGCCCATGCCCTCGGGGACGGTGAGTTTTTCCATCAGTTTCCGCAGCCGGGCGCGCTCCTTGGGATCCTCGATCTTCCGGGAGATGCCGAACTGGTCGTTGCGCGGCATCAGGACCATGTAGCGGCCCGCCAGGGAGATGTTGGTGGTGATGCGGGGTCCCTTGGTGCCGATGGGGCCTTTGGTCACCTGGACCAGGACCTCGGACCCGACCGGGTAGAGGTCGGGGATGTCCTTGGCCTGGATGCGGGGCTGTTTCTTTTTGGAACCGGTGCGCTGCACCTCCTCGAGGCTGGCGTCGAGAGCCTCGGGAATGGCGTCCCAGAAGTGGAGAAAGGCGTTTTTCTCGATGCCGATATCCACGAACATGGCCTTCAGGCCCGGTTCGATATTGCGGACCACCCCCTTGAAGATCGAGCCGACGATGTTGGTGTCGTCGGTGCGTTCCACGTTGTACTCCTCGAGAGATCCATTCTCGAGCAGCGCGACGCGGGTTTCGAGTTTTTCACAATTCAGGACGATTTTGTTGCCTTCGGACAGCTTCTTGGGTCCGAAGAATTTGCGAATTTTGCTTAACATTGTCTTTGAAAATGAATGTTGAATCTTTTTCCCACCACCACACGCCGATGGCCCGGATCAAGCCGTGATCCGGGTCTCCTGTTGCCTGTGCCCACCTTGTCATCATCACCTAATTAGAGAATTCATCGCCGAATACCAAGCCATTTGAAAGGCCGGAACTTTCTCCGGCTGTCGGTATTCTGGCCGGAAACCGATCCTTCGGCGTCCGCGCGGCTCCGGATGGACGGTTTCGCCGCCTCGGGACCGCGCTGGATCTCCCTCTGCCGTAGGGAGTCGGGGACGAAATCGCCCACATCCACCGCGTCGGGATCGTCAGAGGAGGCGAGGACGACGCCTTCTCCATCAAAAGAAACGGACATGATGCGGTCGAAGTTTCCCTCGGCCTCCTCAAGTTTCGTCAGATTCACCTCGTGCTGACCTTTGCGCATGGCGATGGTCTCCTCGATGATGTTTTTCGCGATCGGTGAAGCGGCGGCGCCTCCGGAGTTGCCATTTTCCACGAACACGCATACGGCGAGTTCCGGATTGTCGTAGGGAGCGAAAGCGATGAACCAGGCGTTGGTCGGCTGGTTGAGGATGCCTGTCTGGGCGGTGCCGGTCTTTCCGGAAATGACGGTGATCTGCGAGGCGGCCCGCCCGGCGGTGCCGCCGCCCTCGTTGACGACGCGCCACATGCCACGTTTCACGGTCTCGACCTGATCGGCGGTAAGCCCCTCCTTGGTGAGGTCGTGGCGGAGATTGGGCGGCTCCTCCCAAACGATCTCGCCGTCGCGCCGCATCACCTTTTTCACGATGCGGGGCTGGTAGACTTTGCCGCCGTTGGCGACGGTGGCGGTGACGCTGGCCATTTGCAGCGGGGTGGCTTCGACGAAGCCCTGGCCGATGCCGGTCATGGCGGTGTAGGATTCGGTCCAGACCAGTCCCTGCATGCGCATCCACTCGGGGCCGGGGGCGTTGCCCGACTGCTCCCCGGTGATCTTGATGCCGGTGGTGCGGCCGAGGCCGAGCAGGTCGCACATGGTGAGGATGTTGCGAATGCCCACGTCATTGGCGTAACGGTAGTAGAATCCGTTGCACGACACTTTGATAGCCTCGCCGACATTGGGGCTGCCATGGGTGTAGCCTTTGCCGGCGCACCAGCATTTCATGAAATGCTTGCCATACTGCTGGCCTCCCCCGCAGGCAAAGCGCTTGTCGAATGAGGAGGAAAGCCCGCCCGCCAGAGAGACCGGTATCTTGTAGGTGGAGCCGGGCGCGTTGGGATTGATCGCCCGGTTGAACATGGGGCTGGTCTTGTCCTCCGTGTAGCGTTTCCAATCGTCGATACCGACGGAGGGAATGAAGACGTTCGGATTGAACGACGGCACCGAGGCCATGGCCAGCACCTCGCCGTTGCTCGGATCGATGACGACCGCCGCGCCGCGGCCCACTTTGCGGAGGGACTCCTCGACGATGGACTGGATGCGGGCGTCTATGGTCAGATGGACATCGGCACCCGGTTCCGGCGCGGTGTAGCTGTCCTCGCCGATGAATTTCCCTTTCTCGTCTTTTTTCAGCCGACGCATGCCGGGCACTCCCTGCAGGTAATGGTCCATGGTGCGCTCGACTCCATGGACGCCGTAATCATCGCCCACGTAATAGTCGAACTCATCACGCTTGGCGGCATCGACCTTCTCAATATCTGGCAGATTCACGTAGCCGAGGATATGGCAGGCGAGGGCGTCGTAGAGATAACGCCGACGACCGGTCGCGGTGACGGTCACACCGGGCAGGCCCAGATTGTGCTCGGCGAAAGTGGCGAACTCCTCGAAACTGAGGTCGCGTCGATAGGTGAAGGGGACCACCCCCCCATTGCTGCGGTAGTGGACCCGGAGCTGGTTCGCGTTGTAATCCTCCAGCATGCCGAGATCCGCCAGGCCGGGAAACACGGTCTTTTCCACAATCATGACGATGTCCGTCTCCTCCTCCTCGGAGGGCTGGCCACGCCGATAGCGGACCCATTTCCGCTTCGGCAGGGCGCCGTGGTTCTTGCGATAATCCTCGACGATGGCCTTCAGATCGAAGCGCACCTCATAGTTGGCCACGTTCTCCGCGAGTACCACACCGTTGCGATCCTTGATCTCACCGCGGATACCGGGGATGCGCACGGTCTCGATTTTCTGCGCGGGGAGCCTGCGGACGTAGTCCTCGTGCTCCTCGATCTGCACCCGATACAGTCGGAGCACCAGCAGGCTGAACCCGCCGATGATGCACAACGCGAGCAGGTAGAGCCGCAGTCTAAATCGAGTCACCATAGCTGTAATTCCTCGTGATTCCCTCCAGCCGGATGCGGTAACCGGTCCACCTCGCCAGCCTGCTGAGCAGCAACAGGATGAAGGGGGCCGCCAGCATCGAAAACAGGGACGTCATCAACATCTGAAACCACATCTCCATCGACAGATACAAGCCGCCCCGGTGAAAGCTGATCACCAGATACTGAATCACCAGACTCAGAAATGTGCAAATCCCGATGAGGAAGACGGGCAGCTCCCAGCGCCCACGGCGAAAAAGCGGCCTCACCCCCTGTATCAGCGATCCCATGAGCCCAAAGAGAAAGATGGTGAAACCGAAGTCCAACTCGGCGTGCTCGCCCCCGCCGGGATACACGGGCACATGATAGCGGGCATCCCAGACAAAGCCCGTCGCCGCCGCCAGCAGCAGCATCACCGGATAGGGCAAGGTCACGGCGGCACAGTAAAACGTCGTCTGCACCAGCAACAATCGCGCGTGGTAAGCCCACTCGACGGCGGGAACGAACTCCTGCCCGAGAAAACTCGCCACCAGCACCAGGATCACCAGCAGAAAATAAATCATGGCTCGGAACCGTTGCCCGACAAGCCGGTCGGGGTCACCGCCTCCGCGGCATCCGCCGGCTCGGGCAGTATCACGAAGACATTCTTGAGGACATCGAAATTCACCGCCGCCTCGACCACCGCCTCCCCGTTGATGGCTCCGGGGACAAACTCCTTCACCCGCCCCAGCAGCAGGTTCTCCGGGAACAATCCGCCCGCCCCGGAGGTGATCACCAGCCGCCCGACCGGCGCCACGGCGTCTTTGGAGAGATAGCGCAGATGGAGATCGGGCATGATGCTGAGGGCGCCGCGCTGCCCGGAGAGGATGCCCTGCTCGGTGGTGCCCTCGATGCGCGCCGAGACCTGGCAGACCTCGTCCGAGAGCAGGATGACGATGGACGAGTCGTCGCCCACCACCTCCGAGACCTTGCCCACCAGCCCCGCGCGCTCGCCCACCGGGACGATCACCGGACTGTCCGGGGCGATGGCGGCGGCGTGCCCCTTGTCGATGACGAGCGTGTTGTACCAATTCGACGGCTTGCGACTGATGACCCGGGCGGGGACGAGTTTCAACGGCGATCTCTCCACGTAGTTGAGCGCCTGACGCAGGGCATTGTTTTCCTCCACCAACTCGTCGAGCTTCATCGCCTCCAGACGGAGCCGGTCGCGGTCACGCTCCGCCTCCTCGAGCCGGGCCCGCATCTCCACCGCTGTCAGCGTTTCCTTCCCGAATCCGGACACCGTCTCCTCCACCCGGTTGGCGCCGGATATCACCGGGCCGAAAAATTCCTGCGCACCCCGCTGGATGTTCGAGACCGTGCTCTGCCCGAACAGAAAGATCCAGACGAGCAATCCGACGAAACCGATGAGGACGATGATGTTGATCCGACTCATGCTGTCTGGTCAGACGGGTCGCCCGGCGACCGTTGGGTTGTCACGCGGCGCGGCGCCTCTCGCCTGTCGCGAATGGGTTGATTGCGAAGCCTTCACGCCGATTTTCCACAAGATCGCTCAGCTTCGGTGATTCGAAACTTTTTTCAGAAAGGCCAGCTCTTCCAGCACTTTCCCCGTCCCCTCCGCCACCGCGCTCAGGGGATCCTCGGCCACATGGACCGGGAGCCCGGTCTCCTCCATCAGCAGCCGGTCCAGTCCGCGGAGCAGCGCCCCGCCCCCCGCCAGCATGATGCCGCGGTCCACCAGATCCGCCGACAACTCCGGCGGGCAGCGCTCCAGCGTCACCCGCACGGAATCCACGATCATGTTGAGCGGGTCCAGCATCGCCTCGCGCACCTCCGATGAAGTCACGGTCACCGTCTTCGGCAAGCCCGCCACCAGGTCGCGTCCCTTCACCTCCACCGAGGTCTCCTTGCCCTGCGGATAGGCCGAGCCCATCCGGATCTTGATCTCTTCGGCGGTGCGCTCCCCGATCATGAGATTGTAGGCCCGCTTCATGTATTGCGCGATGGCCTCGTCCAACTCGTCACCCGCCACCCGCACACTTCGGCTGTAGACGATGCCGGAGAGGGAAATGATCGCCACCTCCGTGGTGCCGCCGCCGATGTCCACGATCATGTTGGCCGCCGCCTCCTGCACCGGCAACCCCACCCCGATCGCCGCCGCCATCGGCTCCTCGATCAGATGCACCTCGCGGGCGCCGGCGTTGATGCCGCTCTCGATCACGGCGCGCTTCTCCACGCCCGTGATCCCGGAGGGCACCGCTATGACCACCCTGGGCTTGCCCATGCGCTTGCGGGTCAGCACTTTGCGCATGAAATGCTTCAGCATCGCCTCCGTCACCTCGAAGTCGGCGATGACTCCGTCCTTGAGCGGCCGGATGGCGACGATGTTGCCCGGTGTGCGCCCGAGCATGCGCTTGGCGTCGTCCCCCACCGCCATCACTTGGTTCGTCCCCGCCTTCACCGCGACCACCGAGGGCTCCCGCAGGACGATGCCGTGATCCTTCAGATTCACGAGGGTGTTGGCCGTGCCCAGATCGATCCCGATATCGGTCGAGAGTAGCCCGAAGAGTCTGCCGAACATATAGTGCCTTTGTTTGGAGGTGAATCGCCTAGCCTGAAAAAAAAACCACCACCGTCGGTGAAAACCGTGGCGGTCCCGCCATCCTGAGAAAACGGGTTTCCGATCCGGGAAATTTCAGCCGAAAAAGCCCGCAACCGGAAAGCTGCTAGTGTCGTTCGCTTGGCTCCGCCTGTAAAGCGGCGGATTCCTCTCCAGCCAGGCTCGACCGATGCCTCCCGATGCCGTCACCCCTGACGGAGGCTTGGCTCCTTTCCGCCTTGCCGCTGGCTGATTTTCCGGGAAGGGTGGAGCCAATCCCTCCCATGTCGCCACTTCCCTCAGACCCCTCCCCGTCCAACGCGGACCGGGTGGAAAAAAATGACGATGTCCACTACGTCTGCCAGCGCTGCGCGAACTGCTGCCGCTGGCCGGGAGAGGTGCCGGTGGATGCCGGGGAGATTCGGGCCATCGCGGCTTACCTCGGCATTCCGGAGACGATCTTCATCGAGCAATACACCAGCCTGAGACTCAACCGCGCCGGCCTGACCCTGATCGACAAACCCGACGGCGCCTGCATCTTTCTCGAGGGCAACGACTGCTCCATCAATCCGGTGAAACCCGACCAGTGTCGCGGCTTTCCCAACCGCTGGAATTTCCCCGGTTGGCGCGACCTTTGCGAGGCCATCCCGGTGCCGAAATCCCGGACGCCGGAGTCGTGAGCCCGGTCAGCGACGCGCCCGCGTCTCCTCCCACTCCATCTGCATCTCCCGCAGCACGCGCTTGAGCGACAACTTTCGCGCGCTGCTCATCCGGTCGATGAACAGTTTCCCAAAAAGGTGATCGACCTCGTGCTGGATCGCCCGCGCCAACAGGCCGTCGGTTTCGATCTCCAGGATCTCGCCATCCAGCGTCTCCAATCGCGCCCGGATCTCCGCCGGGCGCGTGATCTCGCCGCGCAGATCCGGAAAGGAAAGGCAGCCCTCGGTGTCCGTCTCCTTGCGCTTTCCTCCCTCCACTTCGGGATTGATGAACACCAGCGGACTGATGTCCGCCAAGGTCGCCTCGGCGCCGTTCACACGCAGGTAGGTGACGCATTCCTCATCGTGCGAGACATCGACCACCGCGAGCTGGATCGACTCACCCACCTGGGGCGCCGCCAATCCCACCCCGTGGGCGTCGATCATGGTCTCGATCATATCCTCGGCCAGCCGCCGGATCTCGGGCGTCACGGATTCCACCCGGTCGCCCCTGCGGCGGAGCACCGGATCCCCGTAGAGAACGATTTCGCGTATCATGGTGGCCCGCAGTAAACCACACATCCCCGCCCCCGCCACGGCGAAAACCTCCCCCCCGCCCCATCATCCACCCCCGGGTTGCAGGGGAATGCGGAGCGGAATCCCGTCCAGCTTCACCTCCGCCTGGCTGGCCGCGTCCCACACTTTCACCAGTAGCCCGATGGGCACCTCCTGGTCGGCCTTCAGCTCCAGTTTCCCCTCCGGATTCGCCGCTTTGTGCCGTCTCAGCGCTTCGGGCAGGCCCTCCAGCGTCAAGGGCTGGTCGCCGAGGGCGATCTTCTCGTCCTTGGTCAAAATCAGGGCCACCCGCGGACGGGTGTCCGCGCTCGCCTCCATCTCACTGGACTGCGGCAACGCCACGTTGACCAGCGACTCCCGCTTCTTGAAGGTAGTGGTGGCGATGAAGAAAATCAGCAGGATCGCCAGGATGTCGATCAAGGAGATGATCGGCACCGCCGGGGTGCTCCGCTTGCGGGTGTAGAAATTCACTCCCGAACTTATTCCCTCAGCCGGAAACCACAAGCCGCCGCGAGCCGGCTCACGAGTCGCCCGGCACCCCGGTGATGATCCTCGCGCCGCGTCGGTAGCGCACATAGGCGTAAAACCACTGGAGCAGCACCGCCAACTTGTTGCGGAAGCCGACGAGGAACAGGAGGTGGACGAAAAGCCACATCAACCAGGCCGCGAACCCGCGCACTCTCATCCCCATGCTTTCCGCCACCGCCGCGCTCCGCCCTATGGTCGCCATGCTGCCTTTGTCGAAGTAGCGGAATTGCGGACGAACCCCGTAGCCGCCCACCTTCCCGGCACCGCCGCCCCGGCGCTTGCCCAGATCTTCCGAGATCACCCGCGCGGCGTGTTTGCCCATCTGCATGGCCGCCGGACACAGCCCCGGCACCCGCACGCCGGCCTGATCGACGCAATGGGCGATGTCGCCCACCGCGAACACCTCGGGATAACCTGGCAGACTGAGATCGGTCTCCACCATCAGGCGCCCCGCCGCGTCGACCTCCACGCCCAGTGTTCTGGTCAGGGGCACCGCCTCGACTCCGGCGGCCCAGACGATGTTCTCCGCCTCCACTGTTTCCCCGGGCAGCTCGATGGCACGCTCTCGCACCCGACGCACCGGCGCGCCGGTCAGCACGGTGACTCCCATCGATTCGAGTTTCTCCCGGGTGTACTCCGAGAGCGCCGGCTCATACATCGTCAAGAGTCGCGGCATCGCCTCGATCAGCACAATGCGCGCCTGCCGGGTGTCGATGACGCGGAAATCCCGGCGCAGCACATGACGCGCCAGTTCCGCGAAAGCCCCCGCCAACTCGACCCCCGTGGGACCGCCACCGACGATGGCGATGGTCATCAGACGACGCTTTTCGGCAGGATCCTCGCACATCTCGGCTCGCTCGAAGGCGGTGAGCACCCGGCGACGCATCTCCGTGGCGTCATCGAGACTCTTCAGCCCCATGGTGTGCCCGGCCCAGTCATCATGACCAAAGTATCCGGTCTTCACCCCCAGGCCGATGACCAGATGATCGTAGTCCAACGCCCGCCCGCCCAGGGTGACGCGGCGCGCGGCCAGATCGATGGCCCGCACCTCGTCCATCAGCACGGTGACATTGGGCTGATCGGCGAAAATACTGCGCACCGGATGCGCGATCTCCGGAGCCGCCAGTCCCGCCGACGCCACTTGATAGAGGAGCGGTTGAAAGAGGTGGTGGTTCTGTCGATCCACCACGGTGATGCGGACATCGTCGCGACCGCGCAACGCCTTCGCGCATTCCACCCCGGCAAAACCGGCGCCGAGGATGACCAGATGAGGAAGTTCAGCATTCATGTCAGAAACAGGTGATGATTATTGGGAAAAAGAGAGAGATTTCCCCCGGTCTCGCCGGAGGAGGGGCGCATTCAACCCTGTCAGGTCCGAGACCCAACAGGGTCAGGTGAGCGCCACACCGAATCAACGGCCAATTCGGGATCGGGACCGCGCGGCGGAGGAAAAACGCACCGCGACCGCGCGCCGACTTTCCGAGCGGGAAAGTCTGGCGGGGTAGGTAGATTGGTGTGCCGCGATCACTCAAGGAAAATACGCCATCCGCGCCGTGCGGGAAACCCCTTGCCGAAACTTCGCCAATCTGGTTCTCTTGTCGCCCCATGAAACCCCAGCTCATTCCATCTCTCACCGCGCTGATGGCCGCGGCTTTTTCCCAGATCGGCTGCGAACGTTCCGCCACAACCGAAAACACCGTGCAAAATCCCCCCATTTCTGAAGAGCCGTTCGGCACCATCGATGGTCAGTCGGTGAAACTTTACACCCTGACCAATGCCAACGGAGTCCAGGCCGGAATTTCCGACTACGGCGGCATCATCGTGTCTTTCATAGGCCCGGACAAGAACGGGGAGATGGGAGATGTCTGTCTCGGGTTTGACACCGCCGACGAGTATGTGAGCAAGGAGAGTCCCTACTTCGGCTGCATCACGGGGCGCTACGCCAACCGCATCGCCGCCGGAAAGTTCACCCTCGACGGCCAGGAATACTCGCTGGCAATCAACAACGATCCCAATCACCTCCACGGCGGACTCAAGGGCTTCGACAAGCAAGTCTGGAAAGCCACGCCGAAGGAGACGGTCGACGGTCCCTCGCTGGAGCTGACCCACACCAGCCCCGATGGCGACGAAGGCTACCCCGGCACCCTCAGTGTGAAGGTCACCTACACCTTGCTGGCCGACAACGGGCTGAAAATCGACTACGAGGCCACCACAGACAAGCCCACGGTGCTCAACCTGACCAACCACGCGTATTTCAATCTCGGGGGCCACGGCACCGGCACCATCCTGGACCACGAGCTGAAGATCGCGGCCGACCGCTTCACGCCCACCGACGCCTCCGGCATCCCACTGGAGGAGCTGATGCCGGTGGAGGGCACGCCTTTCGATTTCCGCCAGCCCACAGTCATCGGAGCCCGCATTGATCAGGACGACGAACAGTTGAAAAACGGCATCGGCTACGATCACAACTTCGTGATCAAAGAAGCGCGCGATGGGAAACTCCAGCATGTGGCCACGGTGCGTGATCCCGATAGCGGCCGGGTGCTGGAAGTCCACAGCGACGAGCCGGGTCTCCAGCTCTACGTCGGCAACTACCTGCCCAAGGACGAGCCCATGTCCGGCAAAGGCGGCAAACCCTACGCCTACCGCGAGGGCTTCTGCCTGGAGGCGCAGACCTTCCCGAATTCCCCTAACCGGCCCGACTTTCCCTCGCCGGTGCTGCGACCGGGCGAGACCTACCAGCAGACGACGATCTATCGGCTGACGACCCGGTGAGGGCGATCAGTTGCCACTCTTGGCGATGATTTCCTCCTGCTCGGCTTTGGCGATGCGGGAAACTCGGTCAACGAGGTGTTTGGTGACCAGATTGCCCTGGGAAGAGCGGCCTTTGACGGCGACTTCGCCGAAGTTGAAATCGATCTGGACGTTGCGCAAACGCAGGGCGGGCTTGAGGTGGATGCGGACGACGATGCCCGCATCTTCCTCGTTGTCGTGTTCACTGAGCCAGAGTACCCGGGTGCCGGGCGTGCCTTTGGTGAGGTCGTAGAGTTTTTCCCGCGTCACGCCGGAAACCTGGAAACGCTTGGCCATGACCCGGCCGCCGCGCCCGTCCACGTAGAGCATGTTGTAGACTTTGGGTTCGTCTTTTCGGAAGACGTTGACGATAAGGTTGTCTTTCCCGATGAAGACCTTGTCGGCGACCTTCACCACGCGCATGGCACCGTCTTTTGAGAAGGCGATGATGTCGTCCATCCGCGAGCATTTGCACACCGCCTCGTCGCGCTTCATGCCGTATCCGGCGAAGCCCTCCTTGCGGTTCACGTAGAGGGTGTCGTTGGCGATGACGACCTCCCGGGCATCGACACGATCAAAGGTCGAAAGCTCGGTGCGCCGTGGATGCTCCTTGCCGTAGCGAGCCTTGAGACCCTCGAACCACTTGATGGTGTATTTGGTGAGGTTCTTGAGATTCCGCTTCGTCTCGGAGATCTGATCCTCCAATCCGCGCAGGTACTCATCGGCCTTGAAGGAGTCGAACTTCGAGATGCGCTTGATCTTGATCTCGGTGAGTCGGAGGATGTCGTCGTCGGTCACCTCGCGTCTGAGCATTCCGAGATAGGGCTTGAGCCCTTTCCAGATCTCCTCGATGACGGCCTCCCAGGTTTCGCATTCCTCGATGCGGCGATAGACACGTTTCTCGATGAAGATTTTCTCAAGGCTGGAGAAATGCCATTTCTCCTCCAGCTCGTGAAGCCGGATCTCCAGCTCCTGCCTGAGCAGCTCCCGGGTCAGCGCGGCGTTGCGTCTCAGGATCTCGGACACGCCGAGGAATTTGGGCTGTTGATCCTCGATGACACAGGCGTTGGGGGAGATCGATACCTCGCAGTCGGAAAAGGCGTAGAGCGCCTGGACGGCCTGCTCGGTGTCGGTGCCGGCGGGCAGATGGACGTGGATTTCGACGAACTCCGCGGTGCAATCCTCGATACGGGACACCTTGACTTTGCCCTGGTCGTTGGCCTTCAGGATGGAGTCGCAGAGGCTGCCGGCGGTGGTGCCGAAGGGGATCTCGCGGATGATGAGGTGGCGCGACTTGTGTTGCTCGATCTTCGCACGCACCCGGACGCGGCCGCCGCGCAGGCCGTCGTTGTAGTCGGACACATCGGCGATGCCTCCCTGGGGAAAATCGGGGTAGATCTCGAAGGCCTCCTTTCGCAGCGCGGCGACACAGGCGTCGGCCAATTCGTTGAAGTTATGCGGCAGAATCTTGCAGGCGAGGCCCACGGCGATGCCCTCCGCGCCGTGGACGAGCAGGAGGGGGAATTTCACCGGCAGGGTCACCGGCTCCTTGTTGCGGCCGTCGTAGCTGGCCGCCCATTGGGTGGTCTTGGGATTGAAGATGACCTCGTTGGCGAACTTCGAGAGCCGCACTTCGATGTAGCGGGCGGCGGCGGCGTTGTCGCCGGTGAGGATGTTGCCCCAGTTCCCCTGGGTATCGACCACGAAGCCTTTCTGACCCATGTTCACCAGCGCGTCGCCGATGGCGGCGTCGCCGTGCGGGTGATACTGCATGGTGTGGCCGATGATGTTGGCCACCTTGTTGAAGCGGCCATCGTCCTTCTCTTTCAACGAATGCAGGATGCGTCTCTGCACGGGTTTGAGCCCGTCGTTGAGATGGGGCACCGCCCGCTCGAGGATGACGTAGCTGGCGTAGTCGAGAAACCAGTCGGCATACATGCCGCCCAGCGGGGTCTCTCCTGTGGCGATGTCGGACATGTTTCCTGCGGGCGAGAGTTCCCAGTCCCACTCAAGCGGCGCTGGCGGGGGCCTCGATCTCGACCCGCTCCTCGATTTCCTCTTCGATCACGTCGGTCTCGACGCGCAGATTCTTGATGATGAATTCCTGCCGATCAGGCGTGTTCTTGCCCATGTAGAAGGTCAGCAGCTCCTCGATGGTCTTCGGCCTGGGCGGCATCTCCACGGGGTCGAGGCGGATGTCCGGGCCGATGAAATTCTTGAACTCGGCAAGGTCGATCTCACCAAGACCTTTGAACCGGGTGATCTCGGGATTGGGCTTGAGCTCCTCCATCGCGGAGCGGCGCTCGTCCTCCGAGTAGCAGTAGAGGGTCTTCTTCTTGTTGCGCACCCGAAACAGGGGCGTCTGCAGGATGTAGACGTGGCCCTCGCGGATGAGATCGGGGAAAAACTGGATGAAGAAGGTGATCAGCAGCAGTCGGATGTGCATGCCGTCGACATCGGCGTCGGTGGCGATGACGACTTTGTTGTATCGCAGGCTCTCCATCCCGTTCTCGATATCCAGGGCGGACTGGAGCAGGTTGAACTCCTCGTTCTGATAGACCACCTTGCGGGTCATGCCGAAGGTGTTGAGCGGCTTGCCCCGGAGGGAAAATACCGCCTGGGTCTCCACATCGCGGGCGCGGGTGATGGTGCCGCTGGCTGAGTCGCCCTCGGTGAGGAAGAGCATGGTGTCGTCGGCCTGCTTGTGCTTGGTGTTGTAGTGGGCCCGGCAGTCCCGCAACTTCTTGTTGTGGACCTTGGTCTGCTTGGCGCGTTCGCGAGCCAGTTGCTTGATGCCTTTGAGCTCTTTGCGCTCGCGCTCGGAGCGGTTGATCTTTTCCTGCATGGTGCCGGCGGTCTCGCGGTTCCGGTGCAGCCAGTTGTCGAGGTGGCGTCCCAGGAAATTGCCGATGAAGGTGCGGACCGTCTCACCCTGGGGAGCGATCTGGGAGGAGCCGAGCTTGGTCTTGGTCTGCGATTCAAAAACCGGCTCCTCCACCTTGATGCTCACCGCGGCCACGATGCCGGAGCGAATGTCCGATGCCTCGAACTGCTTTTTGAAATGGGTGCGGATGGTGTTGACGATGCCCTCGCGAAAAGCCGCGAGATGAGTGCCGCCCATGGTGGTGTTCTGTCCGTTGACGAAACTGTAATACTCCTCGCCGCTCTGCTCGGTGTGGGTGAAAGCCACCTCGATATCGTGGTCCACCAGATGGATGATGGGATACAGCGGCGGCTCGGAACCTCGTAGATTCTCGTTGAGGAGATCGAGCAGCCCGTCCTTGGATTTGAACTTCTTGCCGTTGAAATCCAGCGTCAGGCCCGTGTTCAGGTAGGCGTAGTTGCGGAGCATCTGCTCGATGAACTCCTCTTTCCAGGCATACTCGCCGAAGACCTCGGTGTCGGGCTCGAAGGTCACCACCGTGCCGCTGGGCTCGTCGGAAGGATGGGGCTTTTTCATCTCCTCCACGACCAAGCCGTGGGCGAACTCGATCGCCTTGGTCTTGTGCTCCCGGATCGCCTGGATCTCGAAAAAGCTGGAGAGAAAGTTCGCCGCCTTGATGCCGACCCCATTCAAGCCGACGGATTTCTTGAACGCCTCGCTGTCATACTTGGCCCCGGTGTTGATCACCGACGCGCAGTCCATCAATTTGCCGAGCGGAATACCGCGCCCGTAGTCGCGCACCCGCATCCGCTTGTCGTCGAGCTCGATCTCGATGACCTTGCCGTGCCCCATCACAAACTCGTCGATGGCGTTGTCGATCACCTCCTTGAGCAGAATGTAGATGCCGTCGTCGGCGCTGGATCCATCCCCCAGCTTGCCGATGTACATCCCCGGTCGCAGCCGGATGTGCTCCCGTGGCTCAAGTGAGCGGATGTGGTCTTCGGTGTAGTCGGCTGCCATTGCGAGCGATGAGGTGAGGAATCGAAAATGAAGAAACTCTATTTATTTCGGAAATCTAAAGTAATTTCAAGAAATCAATTCATTTTCGATAAGGGCGAGGGCTTTTTCGTAACTGCAACTGGTGAGGAAATGCTCGAGTCGAGGCGGCAGCCCCCCGCGCCGCGCCTGATGCCAGGCCATGATCTGTTCGGATACTTCCCTCAGCCCCTCCAGATGGCCCTTCGGATCCCGATCCCGCCGCTCGGTGTCGGCGATCACGCGCAAGCGGTGACGCAGCAATCCGGCCAGCGCTTCCAGTTCCTCTTTCGGGGGAGATGCTCTCATGGTGGTGATAGGCGGGTTTGCCAGCCCTTACCGTAGCGCGCGGCCCGGTTCACGGCAACGACCAGTCCCTCGGGAGAAAACCGGCTGGCATCGCCACGAGCCAGCGTGTATCAAGGCCCGATGCACGTGCACGAGCTTTTCACGATCTGGGATTGGGCGGTGGTGGGCGCCTACCTGCTGCTCACCACCTGGATCGGCCACCGGATGCGGGGCAAGCAGGCGACCATCCGGGACTTCTTCCTCGGCGGTCGTTCCCTACCCTGGCTCGCCGTCTGCGGCTCCATCATCGCCACAGAGATCAGCGCCCTCACCTTCATCGCCGTTCCGGCCAACGTGTTCGCCGATGGCGGTGATTTCCGCTACATCCAGTGGGCCTTCGGATCCATCATCGCCCGCATCATCGTGGGCGTCTATTTCGTCCGGCTCTACTACGAGCGGGAGATCTACAGCCCCTACGACTACATTGGCAATGTCCTCGGCTCCCACGCCAAGACCACCACCACCATCCTTTTCTGGCTCGGTGCCGTGCTTGGCCAGAGCGTCCGGGTACTGGTCACCGCCATCATTCTCAAAGCCACCACCGGACTCCCGGTGGAGGGCTGCATCGCCATCGTCGGCGTCTTCGCCATCCTCTGGACCCTGATGGGCGGGATGCGCACCGTGATCTGGACCGATGTGGTGCAGTTTTTCATCTTCTTCGTGGGTGGTATCGTCTGTCTCGGCCTCCTGGTGTGGCATGTGGGCGGCTGGTCGGACTACACCAGCATCGCGGCGGAGGCGGGGAAATTCCGCTGGCTCGACACCCGGCTCAGCGCCACCGAGGCTTACACGCTCTGGATCGGCATTCTGGCGATGCCCTTTCAGAATGTGACCGCCTTCGGGCTCGACCAACTGATGGCCCAGCGGATGTTTTGCTGCCGCGACGCGGGCGATGCACGCAAAGCCATCATCACCAGTGGCCTCTCACAGATCATCACCCTGATCATGCTCATGATCGGGGCGGGACTCTTCGTCTACTACCAGCAACATCCCCTTCCCGCGGAACAGGCCTCCATGGTCACAGAAGAACGCAACACCATCTTCCCCATCTGGATCATCACCCATCTGCCCGTCGGCGTCAGCGGTCTCATCCTTGCCGGGGCCTTCGCCGCCGCCATCTCCAGCCTGGATTCCGTCCTCGCCGCCCTGTCGCAGACCTCGCTCTCACTCTTCTCCAAAAGAGCCGCCGCAGGCGACAGCGACTCCCGGCTCGTCGGAGCCTCCCGCCTGGTGGTGTGCGCCTGGGGCGTAGGGCTCACCTCCTTCACCTGGCTGCTCTACCAAGTCAGCCAAAACGAGGATCTCATCACCCTCGCCTTCGGCATGCTGGCCTACACCTACGGTCCCCTGCTCGGCATCTTTCTGCTCGCCGCCGTCTTCCGTCGCAGCAGCCCGCTCGGACTCGGCATCGGCGTCTCGCTAGCGGTCCTGTTTACCCTCTGGCTGCAACCGCAGGGAGTCACTCTCCTGCAAACACTTACACGCATAAGCGACGAGAGGATCGACCAGCTCCAACCCGACATTCACTGGGCCTGGATGTTCCCCATTTCCTGCCTCCTCACCGTGGTCTGCGGTCTCGTCTTCGGGAAAGCCCACCCAAGCGAGAACATCCCCCCCCCCTGAGCCGACCAGAGGGCCGCGAGGACCTGAAACCCAGCCAATTCCGAATTTCACAAACTTCGACAGTCTTAATCGGTAAAAATTTATGGTTTTTCCGCTCGCTTTCGTTCAGTTGGATTAAATGGACCGATTAGCGCGCGCTTCAAAAAAAATAAGCCGTTTCCGCAAAGTTTTGTTTGAGGCCTGAGCGGTTTTCTCGTAAGACAATTCCACCGCAGCAGGGCAACAGGAAGCACCGGAAAGCGGCCCGCATCATTCAGGCGAATTGTCCCCCTACTTCGCCGGGATTCGGGCGGTTTCCACTAGGGTCTCGGAGACGAGAGTATCCCTTCCTCAAGGGCACTTTTGCGCCCGAATCCCGGAAAAAACCGCGCAACTCGTTAATTATCAAATGCATTGATTATTCCGTCCCTCGCGGCATTTTTTCCCGACACGCCCCCAGCCGACCACGCAACCGCCAGATCCCCGACGTCAAGTAATGCAAACGCCATCCTCCGAACATGATGACCCCTTTTCCAAATCCACAGCCCTCGGTACTCTCTGGAAACTCGTTTGTGGAGAACTGATCAAACGCCTTGGAAAAGCCCAGTTCGACCGATGGTTCTCTCCGGTTAAATTGGTTAGACTCGACGTGGAGGCGCTCTGGTTTTCGGCGCCGAACACCATCTATTCCCTCTGGATCGAGGAGAACTACCTCGGCGAACTCGAGGCCGCCGTCGCCCTCCAGCTCCCCTCCCATCCGCCCATCCGTTTCGAAATCGCCCCTTCGGTTGCGGGAAGTTTGACTTCCCCCGACCTCGCCCCGGATTCCGCGCCCTCGCTCCTCCCGGAACCGGAGTCGGCCACCGTCACCGCGACCATTGATACCCCGGGGCAAAAACCGGACCTCGTCCCGGTCGCGACCGAGCCGATGCCGTCCGAGAGCGATGATCTCGTCGCGGACACCGATGTGGAACTCCGCAAATGGAAGACCAGCGCGCGCGCCGCCGGCCTGATCTTCGAATACCAATTCGATAACTTCGTGGTCGGCTCCGCGAATCGACTCGCCGCCGCCGCCGCCCGAGCCGTTGCGGAAAAACCCGGCCGCACCTACCACCCCCTCTTCATCCACTCCGCCTCCGGACTCGGCAAGACCCACCTCCTCCACGCCATCGGGTTGGAGGCCCTGCGCCGTCGGCCCCGTTCCAAAGTCATCTATCTGTCCGCCGAACGCTTCGCCAACGAATACATCGAAGCCATCCAGAAACACGACCTCGTCGCCTTCCGCAAACGCTACCGCCAGGCCGACGTGCTGCTGATCGATGACATCCAGTTCCTCTCCGGCAAAGAGGGCATGCAGGAGGAGTTCTTCCACACCTTCAACAGCCTCACCGACCGCCACAAACAAATCGTGCTCGCCAGCGACCGGCCCGCCACCGAGATCCGCGAGCTGGAGGACCGCCTCGTTTCCCGTTTCCAATGGGGAATGACCGCCGAGATCGTGGTGCCGACCATCGAAACCCGCATCGCCATCCTCCGTCGCAAGCGCGAGGAACGAAAAGCCAACGTCCCGGACTGGGTGATCGAGTACATCTCCAACCATGTGACCAGCAACGTGCGAGCCATGGAAGGCGCCCTCATCCGGGCCGCCACCCTCGGCTCCATCAACGAGGAGGATCCCGAGTCCATCGACGAACCCACTCTGGAGGAGCTCCTCGCGCCCTTCACCGACGCCGAGACCGCCCGCCAGGTCAGCGTTCACGAAATCCAGGAATTGGTCGCCGAACATTTCGACGTCACCGTCCGGGATATCAACGGGAGACGCCGCACCAGTCGGCTCGTCGACGCCCGTCATGTGGCCATGGCCCTGGCGAGGGAGCGCACCGACCTCTCCCTCACCGAGATCGGAAAGGAATTCGGCGGCCGCGACCATGGCACCGTGATCAACGCCTGCAAGAAAGTGGCGGCCAAAGCCGAAAACCAGCCATCCATCCGCCGGGCGATGGAATTTCTCCGTCGCTCCCTGCTTTCCGGGCAAAGCACACGGCGATCCAAAGGCCCCCGGCGCGACTTTCGGGAGCGGGATGACTGACCCCCCGACCATGTCGCCACAACAGTTGAAATTCCGGGGATTTTTACATTAGACAGCCCCGGCAATTGCGTTCAAAGTTCACCCGTTTCCACCCCGGTTCCGGCGCCTTCGCGCTATTGGATTTCAACCGGCCGGAGTGATCAAAGGTGTCATGAAATTTCAGATCGAAAGGGACGCATTCCTCGAAGCGCTGCAACAGGTCCAACACGTGGTCAGCACCCGTACCACGCTGCCCATCCTCTCCAATGTGCTGATCGAGGCGGATGGTGACACCCTCAAACTCACCACCACCGATCTGGATGTCGGCATCAGCGGGCAGGTGAAAGCCCAGATCGAACGCGGCGGCGCCACCACCCTGCCCGCCCGGAGGCTGGTCATGATCATCCGCGAGCTCTCCAGCCCCGATGTCAGCGTGGAGGTCGACGCCGACAATGTCACCTCCGTCCGCAGCGGTCCGAGCTTCTTCAAGATTCTGGGACTCGACCAGGAGGAATTCCCCCCCCTCCCCTCCTTCGACGAAGCTCGCGAGTTCGTCATTGAACAGTCGAAATTGCGCGACGCGCTGAAAAAAACTTCCTACGCAATCTCCACGGACGAGACCCGCTACGTACTCAACGGCATCTACTGCTCCTTCAAGGACAACTCCCTCACCTTGGTGGCCACCGATGGCCGCCGCCTAGCCATGGTCGAGCAGGAGGTCGAGTTCCCCAAAAGCAACGAGGTGGATGTCATCGTCCCGACCAAGGCGATCAACGAACTCCAACGCCTCCTCGACGAGGACGGCGAGGTCCGCGTCCGCATCTCCGACAGCCAGATCTCCTTCGAGTTGAATGACAGCATACTCGTCAGCAAACTGATCGAGGGCAACTACCCGAACTTCCGCCAGGTCATTCCCGGCGAAGCCAAACAGCGCATCACCCTGGAGCGGGAAGTGCTGCACAACGCCGTCAAGCGTGTCGCCCTGCTGACCTCCGACAAGTCCAATTCTATCAAGCTGTCCTTCGCCCAGGATCAGCTCCACATCTCCGCCAACTCCCCCGAGATCGGCGAGGCCTTGGAAACCCTGCACATCAACTACAAGGGGCCCAACATGGCCATCGCCTTCAATCCGGAGTTCATGATGGCCCCGCTGCGAAACCTCTCCCAGGACGAGATCTTCATCGACCTGATCGACGAGATGAGCCCGGGCGTGATCAAGATCGACGAGCCCTTCATCTACGTGTTGATGCCCATGCGGGTCACCAACTGAGGGCCGGATTCTTCCGCCTCGCGGGATCGACCGCACCCCCATTCAACAGGGTCGGGTCGCGGACTCAACCCTGTTGGATCCGTCAGTCCCCGGCCTCATCGAGAAAATTTCGCAGCACCCGTAGGCCGGCCGACTGGCTTCGCTCGGGATGGAACTGCGACGCGAAGATGGCGCCCTGTCTCACCGCCGCGGCGAAATCGATCCCGTAGTGGGCGGTGGCGGCGATGATGCCCTCCTCCTCCGGCACGGGAAAATACGAGTGCACGAAATAGAGGTAAGGCTCTTTCGGCAGGCCGGCCCAGACCGGATCGGCCGGATCTATAAGGGTGACCGTGTTCCACCCCATGTGCGGCACTTTGAGATCGGAAGGCGGGAAATGCCTGACCCGCCCCTTGAAATGTCCCAGACCGGCCACGCCCGGACATTCCTCGCTCCCCTCGAACAGCACCTGATACCCGATACAGATCCCGAAGAAGGGCCGCCCCTCCGCCAGCCAGGCCCGGAGCGGCTCCCGCAATCCCCGCTCGTCGAGCTGGGCGACGCAGTCGCCAAACGCCCCCACGCCGGGAAAGATGAGCCGGTCAATCCCCTCGAAGTCATCCGGCGAGGCCACCAGTTTTCCCTCCGCGCCGATGATGGCGAGGGCGTTGAGGACGTTGCGCAGATTTCCCGCGCCGTAGTCGATGACTCCGATCGATGAATTCATCCGGGTGTGACAGGCTCGATCAGATGACGTCTTTCGTGCTGGGCACGATATCCGCGATCCGGGGGTCTACGCGGATGGCGGGATCCACGGCGCGAGCCAGCCCCTTGAACACGGCCTCCGCCATGTGGTGGCCATCGCGTCCATAGAGGATCTCGACATGGAGATTGATGAGGGCGTTGAAGGCAAAAGCCCGGAGAAACTCCTCCACCAGGGTGAAGGCAAAGTTACCGCCAATGTTGTCAACTCCGGTGGGCGCCCGATACTCGAGAAAGGGCCGGCCGCTGAAGTCCACCACCACCCGCGCGAGGGTTTCGTCCATGGGCAAGAGGGAGAAGCCGTAGCGACAGATGCCGCGCTTGTCGCCCAGTGCCTCGCGGATGGCCTGGCCGAGGACAATGCCGGTGTCCTCCACGGTGTGGTGAAAATCTACCTCGATATCGCCTTTGGCGGCCACGTTCAGATCGATGCGGCCGTGCTTGGCGAACAGATGCAGCATGTGATCGAGGAAGGGGACCCCGGTGCCGATGGTCGCCTCGCCGGTGCCATCGAGTCCGACGGTGACGGTGACTTCGGTCTCGCCTGTCTTGCGATGTACGGTGGCGGCTCGGGGCTGGATCATGGGCCACTATAGCGCCCGATCACAGCCCCGCAATTTCGGAGAACTATGGGCGCCGGCTTTCAGGATTCTTCTTTTTTGCCACCGATACCCAGCAGCTTCATCACTCCGATGGCCACCGCCATCAGCACGGCGACACCGATCATGATCATCTGGAAACTGATGCCTCCGCCTTCATCCGCGACCACGGCGGGACGGCTGGGTTTTTCCTCCCCATCCTCATCGTCATCTGCCGCCGAGGATTTGGCGCTGGAGGATTTCTTGGTGGAAGTGGGCTTTTTCTTGGTATCCTCCTCTTTCTCTTCGGTTTTTTTCGTGGATCCCATCAAGTCGGCCAAGGCACTGCCGCCATCGGCGGCACTCGCGTCTCCGGCATCGGCGGCATCGCCAGCAACAGCGTCGACCGGGGCATCGGACGCGGAGATCACTCCGGAAACGGCGTCACCCTTCGCGGCGATGGCCTCCTGCTCCTTGGCGAGTTTGATGGCTTCCTCGGTTTCGGCAATTTTGTAATTCAGCGCCTCGGTGTAGGAAGTGGGCACCGGCGGTTCCTTGTCCGTGGAGCCTTTCTTGGAGGAACTGCTGGGCTTGCGGGGCTTGGACTTCGCCTTCGGGTCCAAGTCTTTGCCGGAGAAAAGAGCGTTGGCCTCGGCTATGGCGGTTCTGGCGTCGTCCAGCTTGTTTTCGGCAATCATCTTGTCCGCCTCGACCAGGCGCTCCGACATGGATCGAAGGGCGGCAATATCGATGGCGCCCAGGCGCTCGATCTCCGCTCTCACCAACGAGATGGTCCCGCCGAGGCTCTGGTCGGAATTCTGATTGATGCTCAGCCACTTGATACCGGCCGCTTTTTCCTGGGCCACGGCGCGATCATAATTGGCGATCTCCTGGGCGCGGGCATTCTCCACGCGCGCGCGTTCGACCTCATCGAGCAGGCCTTTGTCCTCTTCCCACTTCTTGTTCCGATACTCCACATCGCGCAGCATGCGCGTCAATTCGTCGCCGAAAGCGGGGAGCAACTGCTTCGTTGTCTCAATGGCCTCCACATGGGCGGGGGCTCCCAAATAGCGTTCTTCGAGTACCTCGAAATCCCTCAGCGCGCCGAGTAGATCGCGCTGGGCAACCTTGCGTTTGAAGGAAACGCCGCGGATGCGGGACTCCGTCAGGGCTTTGAATTGCTGCCGATCCTTGGCGTTGACCCACTCTCCGTCGATCTTCAATCCTCCCCGCTCGACTTGGTCGAGTTCGGTCTCAAGCTCGGCGAGTATCTTCCGCACTTCCTCGGTATGCTTGCTCCCGGGAAACTGGGTGAGGAATTTTTTCGGACCGTTGTCAATGAGCGAGCGATAGCCCTCGGCCGACATCAGGGACGGAGCGGGCAGGGTTTTCCTGAGTTCGGAGAGCGCGACGTCGTCGGGCGCGGCCTTGATGATCTCCGCGATATCGGTTTTGGGAATGACCTTGGTGTCTTTGATGGTTGCGGACACCGCGATTTCCAATTTGATAAAATCGGATCCCTCGTAGGTGATTCTTCCTTCAAGGGACTGACCATTGTTCAGTTTGACGGTATCAGCCAGGGAAGTTACGGGGCCAACCAGCAGCGCGCTCGCCGCCAACAGGGGGGCGAACAGGAAAATTCTCAGGCGAAGGGGAGCGGATTTCATGGATTCGATCAGGATGACTCGGTGGTATCGGGATCGCGACAGAGGCGCGAGAAAGCAATTCAGCCCCTCAATCTAGCGGAAACCCCCACGCCGGGACAAAACAATTTTTCCTTCCTTTTCAATTCCCTGTATTTCAGGTATCGCGATTTTCGGTTTTTCGCGGGCAAATGGGGGCTTTGTGGTTTAGATTCGGCGCTCGCTGTGACGACACTCGTCATTTCCAGTCAAAAAGGAGGCGTCGGGAAGACCACTGTCGCGGTCAACCTGGCCTACTCACTAGCCCGCCGAGGTTGGCGCGTCCTGCTCATGGATGCCGACCCACAAGGCGGGGTGGGATTTTCGTTGTCTGAAAAAGCCAAAGACGCGAGGGGCTTTTTCAACTGGCTGGGCGGCGAAGCCGCCGAGAATCCCGAGTCTCTGGTGCTGGCGACACGACTCCCGGAGTTCCGACTGCTGGTGAGCGGCAACGCCGATCTGTTGATGCACGGGGATGAGCCCTCGGACACACCCGAGCTGCGGGAACGCCTGCGCGGCTTGATTTCCCACTTTTCCGGTTATGACGTGGTGGTCATCGACACGGAAGCCGGTATCCACGGCCTCACCCGGTCCATGATCGCGGTGGCGGATTACCTGGTGCTGCCCCAGCAAGCGGAGCCTCTGAGCGCCCGCTCCATGCCGCGCCTGCTCCGCCATATTTCATCGCTCAAACGCGAGTTGGGCGAAGCCACGCAGACTCCCCGGTTGGCGGGGCTGTTGCTGACCATGGTGAGACGGGATGACCCGGTCAGTGGAGAGATCGAAAATGGCATTCGCTCCATGCTGCCCGCCGGAATGATACTCGACACCGAAATCCCCCGAGACGCGGCCTTTCTCAGGGCCAGCCAAGTGGGGGTGCCCGTGGGCCTGCTGCATCGACAGCCGGCGGCGGCGGCGGAAAGCTTCGATCAACTCGCCGCCGAGTTGGAGACGCGGATGAAACTCGCCAAGACGACCAACCAGGAGGATAGCGATGAGTACACTCGACTCATGGATTGATCGCGAAGAACTCGCCAAAGTCGTGGCCGACCTGGTGCCGTCTCCCGAGTCGACGACTACGGAGAACCCGGTAACGGATAACCCCCCACCGGACGCGCCATCTGACGACCACACCGCGACGGAGTATCCCGTCACGGAGCCGGAGGTGGCGGCTGAGGTGGATTGCGACCCGGAAGGAGCCGCCCGCGACGATGATGGTGAGAATGAGGATGAGGTAAATACGTTATCCATTTCGGAGGTTGACGAACCCGACTCCGGCGAAGACGCGACCTCCGATCCCCTGCCAGAGCCAGAGCCAGAGCCAGAGCCAGAGCCAGAGCCAGAGCCAGAGCCAGAGCCAGAG
>CAYTNL010000067.1:0-2441 GCA_964439145.1 uncultured Verrucomicrobiales bacterium | reverse complement strand
CCACTCGCTGAAGAGTCGGAAACCGAGATCGAGCCCGAGGGACGTGATTTCTCCCATGGCAGCGAAATTCTGGGCACCTCGTCGGCTGATCTGCCAGAGGCAATGGATGAGAATGGAGCTCCATCGGATCTTACCGAAACGGAACATGCCGCGGAGGATGAGGCATCGGAGCCTGAACCCGCTCCCGCACTGTATCCGGATCCCCCCGAGGAGGGTGAGGAGTTGGCGCCGGTAAGCCAGGGAACACTCGATTTCGACGAAACTCAGGCCTATGAGGCGGCGCCTTTCCCGGCCCCCTCTCTTCCCAACCAGGAATCTCCCATTACTCCGCTCCGTCAGACCGCCGCGGTGCAGGCAGCCGAGGCTTTGGAACGCGCGCGTGACCGGGCTCAGATTGGGGGATTGTTGAAGCCGTCTTTCCCCGCGGCAGTCGCAAGCTCAGAGTCCACCGCGCTCGGATCGGATACGCCTCCCTATTTCGACGACAGCGATTCGTTGGAATCAATGGAGGACTCCGACGCCCCGGAGGCCACGCTTCTTGCCGATGAGGCTGATGAGGCGGTCGACCCGCCCATTCCGGAAATGACGGAACCGAGTGCCGAAGCCCCGGTGATCGTCGCCGACCAGGAAATGCCTCAGCAGCCGAGCGCACCGGAAGTCGCCGAAACCCGCGAAGACGAGGCGCCACTCCGCGCGTCATCCTCCGCCTCCTCGCTACGCGCCCGGCTGACCGCTTTCGTGGAGGACACCATCTCCCGGACGGGCACGGACAGGGTCGCGCTCAGTGATTTCCAGAGTTACCCCTTGCTGCCAGATGGCGAGACCGTCACGCCCGCGCATTCCGCCCTGCGTCTGGCACATTGGTATGGGCTGCTGGCTGACGATCTCAACGCGTCCCGGGATGGGCTAGTGCAGATCGCCTTGAGCGATGGGCGCTGGTTGTGCGTGGTGACCGCGGACAGTCAAGCCGGAGGCGCCTGCGCCAGCTTCTTCGTCGGCGCTCCGGTGCCCGATGAGTTGGCCCGTCAGTTGGGCGCCAACCTGGCTGCCGCGCTTGGCGACGCGGCTCCCTGAGTGGGCCTCACTCAGCCGCGTACCTGGCCGTCGCCATAGACGCGGTATTTGTAACTGGTCAGCTCCTCCAGCGCCATCGGTCCGCGTGCGTGCAGCTTGTCGGTGCTGATGCCGATCTCCGCTCCGAAACCGAACTCCCCTCCATCACTGAATCGCGTGGAGGCGTTCCAGAAGACGGTGGCGGAGTCCACCTCATTGAGAAATCTCTCAGCGGCTTCCGCGTCGGAGGTCACGATGCAATCGCTGTGATGGGATCCGTATTGGTTGATATGTTCGATCGCCGCATCCAGCCCGTCGACCACTTTCACCGACAGGATCAGGTCGAGGTATTCGGTCGTCCAGTCGGCCTCGGCGGCCGGTTTCACATCCATCCCCGCACCGGCAAGCCGGGCAAACTCCTCGTCGCCCCGCAGTTCGACCCCTTTCTCCCGCAGCGAAGCGGCGATCCGGGGGGAAAACTCCGCCGCCACGACACGATCAATGAGCAGCGTCTCCATGGTATTGCATACGCTCGGTTTCTGGGTCTTGGCGTTGACAGCGATGTCGTTGGCCATTTCCAGATCAGCCAACCGGTCGACGTAAGTGTGGCAAACCCCGTCGTAGTGCTTGATCACCGGCATGCGGGCGAGCGAAACCACGGTTTCGATGAGGCCGGCCCCTCCGCGTGGAATGATGAGATCCAGATAACGATCCATCTCAGCCATGTGCCTGACGCTGTCTCTGTCGGTGAACGGGATGAGTTGAATGCTGTGGGGAGGCAGACCGGCGATCTCCCCGCCCGATTGCAGCGCCGAGGCGATGGACCGGTTGGAGTGGATGGCTTCCTTGCCGCCTCTCAGTATCGTGGCGTTGCCGGTCTTGAAACACAGGACGGCGGCGTCAGCGGTGACGTTCGGGCGGCTTTCGAAGATGATCCCGATGACACCGATCGGGGTCCTCTTCTTCACGATGCGGATGCCGTTGGGGCGCGTCCATTCGCGAATCACCTCACCCACCGGATCCCTCAAAGCGGCGACTTCCCGGATGCCGGTGGCGATGCCGGTGATGCGCTCGGGAGTCAGGAGGAGACGATCCATCATCGCGGCAGTCAGTCCATTCTCCCGCGCAGCGGCGATGTCCCGGCCATTGGCTTCGAGCAGCGTGTCCGTGTCGGCCTCCAGCGCATCCGCCATGGCGAGGAGGATGTCGTTCTTCCGGGCGGTGGATAATTTCGCCAATTCATGGGACGCCGCCCGGGCGAGCACACCCATGGCGAGGACTTCGGCTTTGATCGCTTCTGAGGTCATTTGCTTTCTCTCTAAGAGACTGTTGTAAAAGGCTGGAATGAAAAACCGCGAGTCATTTTGGTCGGTGGCGAGGCGCGATGA
>CAYTNL010000066.1:0-37901 GCA_964439145.1 uncultured Verrucomicrobiales bacterium | reverse complement strand
GGTTGTTCACGCATTTGGAGGACTCGCGGGAGGAGACCGACAAGACGGTGAACCGGTATCGTCTGGCGGCGAAACTCCAGTATGGCGGGGGCCTCCGGCTTTCGGAACTGGTGCGCCTTCGGGTGAAGGATGTGGACCTGGACCGAGGGACAGTGACGGTGCGCCAGGGCAAAGGCGGAAAGGATAGGATGACCGTGCTACCCAAGTCCCTGGTAAAGGAGCTGGCCGATCAGATCGAGGAGGCGCGGGCGGTCTGGCAGCGGGATCGGGAGGCGAATCTGGCCGGTGTCCACCTCCCGGGAGCCCTCTCGCGGAAGTTCCGCCGGGCGGCGGAGAGTTTCGAGTGGTATTGGGTCTTTCCCGCCCGGCAGACCTCGATCGATCCGGAGTGCGGGATCGAGCGGCGTCATCACCTGCACGGAAAGGTCTACAACGAGGCGATCAAGCGGGCGGCGAATGCGGCGGGAATTCACAAACGGGTGACCAGCCACGCCCTGCGCCATTCGTTTGCCACTCACCTGCTGGAGGACGGCCTGGATCTTCGTCGAATCCAGGAATTGATGGGGCACGAGAACATCACCACTACCGAGATCTACCTGCATGTGGCTTTGGAGGCGAATGGCCTGGGGGTGCGGAGTCCACTGGACACGCTGGAATATGTGACGGTTAGCGGTTAGCGGTTAGCGGTTAGCGGTTAGCGGTTGGCGGTTGGCGGTTGGCTAGGTTCCATGGGCTGGAAGCCCATGCCACGGGCGTGGCTTGGCGGGCGATTGAAAATCGCCCCTCCTTGTATATGCGCTGCGGCCCGACGGCTCATCTCTCCCGGGGAATTTTTCGTTTCAGGGTATTTTCCACTCTATCCCCAGGGGCGGCGGGACGGCTAGCCTCCCTCGACCGGGCGTCGCCGCCCGCCGGAGTCCACGATGATGCGGGCGTGGCGGTAGTCCGCGCCGAAGGCGGGATGACTGGCGGCGAGCAGGGGCAGGAGGGCGTCCATCCGGGCGCGCAGCAGCCCGCTGGCGGCCGCGAAGCGGGTCCGCAGGCCGGCGGTGGCGCCTTTGCGGGTGATGATGGCCGCGCGCGGCCCGGCCAACTCGGCGCGGTAGGCATCGATCAAGCCGGACAGCTCATCGAGCGCCGGCTCCGTGACCCCGTAGTCGGCCAGATCATCGAGCCGGGCGCGGCCTTCTTTCAAAACCAAGCTGGCACGCGTCAGGCTGACGGTGTCGCGGAGTTTGCGCCAGGCATTGGGCGAGAGGTGGACGCGTTCGGCGAGTTGCTGTTGGCCGTTCACCACCGCCCAGGCGGAGAGGGCGCCGCCGAGCCGGTGGGCGCTGCTCTCCATGGCGCGGCGGGCGCGGGATTTTTGTCGCGCCGCGCCGCGAACCGCGCCGCGCTGATCGCGACTGAGCCGCCGGATCTCGGCGAGGTGCTCCTGAAATTCGGCAAACGCCTGCGCAAACGCCGGGGAACCCGTCTCCCACACCGCCTGGTGCCGCTGGCAGGCGGCTTCGACGGTGAGGAACATGGATAATCGATCTTCCTGCCCGGAGGTCATGGGTCGGGTGGGTGAATTCGGGAGGGGAAAGGGGGCGTTTCGGAGAATGAAGAAAGGAATTCGGAATGTAAAGAATGGATTTCTGAAAGTAAAGATTGAGTTTCGCCAGCAAAAAGGATGGTTTCGGTAATAAAAAACAGCAATTCGGCGCTGCAATAGTGAGTTACGAATTATAAATTGCAAATTACGTCAGTTAATAAGGCAGTTACAAATGTCAAAGTGCCAATTTCGGTGGCAAAAGAGACTCTTTCGGGTGTAAAAGATACGATTTCGTAGATGTAAGATACGATTTCGGAAGTGTAAGAGAGTCTTTCGGTGTTGCGAATGCCTCCCGCGGGGAGCGGAACGGAAGAAACGGCCCGCAAGATCGGACTCAAGAGGGTTTGGTCGCGGACCTGACCCTGTACGAGTATCCCTTACCTATGAAGTCGGATCGGCACCGATAGGATGATGCCCTCACCCATCGCGGTGATGGCCGATAGCATGGCGGCGGGAGGGCCCGTCGAAGTGCTTCTTCTGCGATGCGCGGACAAGAAGTCCGCAAGTTTTTGCCAGGCTGATCGCTTTTGATCCCGAATGGAAGGGTTTACGGACTCTACCGATCAGCTACCTGAATGAGTGACTCTGAGGATTCTTCACCAACAGAGCGCCGCAGCTCGCCGACAGTCGAGTGCTCGAACCCTGCTCGCACCTTTGGATTGGGGGTAAGGAGAATCGATCACGGCGCCACCCAGCTGGGTTTGTCGAGCGATTTGATCACGAAGTGCTTCACTCCGTGGGGGAACTCCTTCCGTTCCAGCGTCAGCACCACATCCACGGGCGGCATGCCCCAGGTGGCGATCTTTTCCACCTCGGCGGCCAGTGCCGAATCCTTCTCCACGAACACGAAAGCCTCTCCACCCGGGTAAGGCGGCTCGACCTTGTAGCAGAGATAGTCGTTGCTGTTGGTGAAAGCGTTGCGATCCGAGCCCCAGTAGCTGTGACGCTGCATCACGAAGCGGAAGGTGGCGGGTCCGTCGCTCTGGCCGTCGCGAAACTCGGTGAACAGCCGATCCTTGCACTCGACGAAGAGTTCCCAATCGACCTTGTACCCTTCGCCGGTCTTTCTCACCACCACGGGAAATTCCGTCTCGACGCCTTCGAGGAACAGGTAGAAGGCGTAGAAGGGATCGCCACCGTCGGCGGGATTCTCATCCATGTCGAAGAACTTGGAAACCGACTGCGCGATAGGCCCGTCGGGAGCCGTGCGATAGTAAGCCTCGATTCTCGATCTGAGACGGTCCGCCTCGTAGATGTGGGGCAAACGGTCTTTCCAACTGGGCTGGGCGAGAAATTTCTCCAGAGCGACCTTGGCCTGATCGAAAGGCTCCTGGGAAGCGGTGTCCGGGGACGCGGACTGAGCCGCGCCGTCATCGGTCGCGATGGGTGCCACACTCTGCAAGCGCTCCTCCTGGCGGGCGAGAGCGTCGTCGAGATCCGCCCCCGTTTCCGTGGCCATGGGCGTGCCGGTGGGGGCCTGGGCGTTTTCGCCCACTCCGCCGATCTCGGTGTAGCTGGTATCAAGTCCGCCCAGCGCGGCGCCACCGACTTCCGTCATCGCCGCCTCGGCGGCGGAGGACGGGGTCTCCACCAGCGGATCCGACTTGTCGCCACCATCGGTCGCCGGTCCCACCGTCGGCAACACCAGCTCGTTGGCGGGGGTGGGTTTGGGTTCGACTTTCACCGGTGGCTGAGAATCATCCTGGCCGGACCAGGCGATGCCTTCGGCGATTTTCGAGGGCGCGTCGGGATCGCCCGGAATCAGCGACGACATCGCCGGCGCCGTGTTGCCGACCGCTCCCGTCGAGTTGGTGGCGGGAGGCGCGTCCGCCGGAGCGGGTTCCTCGACTCCGGAATCGATGATGACGAGTGAGTTCTTTTTCACCTCCGCAGGTGCCGGTGCCGGGGGTGGTGTCTCCGTCGCCGGGGACACCGGAGGCGGGGTGGTGTCAGTCGCTGGCGGGTTGTCCGGCGTTTGGGTGACCACGGGCGATTCCCCGCCGGCGGGTTCCGCCACGGTTTCTTCACCACCACCGAACCATCCCGCGCCCAGGCCGACAATGCCGATGACCGACACGGTTGCCGCCGCCGCGGCGCCCAGGATCACGGCCTTGCGGCGTGGTTCCATATCGGAAAACTGATCCCTGGCGCGCTCGGTCCAACTGGCGCGAGGCGTCGGTCTGGTAAGAGTGCGCCCCTCGAGCACATCGTCGATGGAAGGCAGTTCGGTGCCGGTCGATTTCGGCTCCTTGCCGGAGGCGACCGCGTTTTCCACAACCTCGCCGAGTCCGACCGCCTTGTCTTTCGTCCTTGGTTCTCCGCCGAGAGGCGTTTTCCTGGTACGGGGCATGAGTCCGAGAACACGGGCGAGGCCGTCTTCCTCCCCCTGATTGTCGTCGGCATCCGCCGTGTCGGTGGGCGTGGCGTCCTCTTGCTCGGGCTCCACATCCAATGTCGGCGCGCCAGATTGGCGAGCCGCCGCATCCTCGCCCCGGAAGCGGGAGCCGGCGGCGGGCACGGAGACCACTTCCGGAGTTACCGGTGGCGGTGTCTCCGACTCGGTGGCGTCTTCCGCGTCCCGGAGGCGCTCGTTCAACGCCAGAGAGGCGGCCGCCGCTTTGGCGCGAGCAGCCAGGAAAGTCTCGGACTGGTCGATGCCGCGCCCCGAAACCGGCTGATCCATGGATAGGGTGGCATCGGTAATCTTCCCGACCACAGTGCTTTCCAGATCCGGCTCGATCACGGTTTCGTTCACCGGAGCCGGGTGCTCGTCGAGATCCAGCCGCGGCGGAGCCTCGTCCTGTACCGTTTCCTCCGATGGCTCATCGAGGGGCGCGAATTCCCGCACGTCCTCGCGGGTCACCGGGGAAACCACCGCCTTGGCGACCGAGGGCGCGAATCCATCGGCAATTTGCGGAAGATTGATCCTCTGGGATGGCGCGGAGGCGCGTTCGCCGGGACGCGGCGGCTCGCCTTCGCCAAAAGCCTGTAATCCCAAGGCGGGAGGATTGGTGAAATCCTTGTGCTGTGGAAGATAAGCCGGGGGTTCTGTAACCGGCGCGGGAGGCGGTGAGTCCTCCGTTTGGGGAGTCGCGGACTCGGCACCGGCCGCCTCCAATGGCGGGGGCGCGGGGGCCGCGACCGGGCTGGCGCTGCCTCCCAGGAAACGCGGCAGGCTGGAAATGGGGGGAGGCCCGGAGGCAACAGGCGGGGCGGCTTCCGACGCTTCATCGGGAGGTGAAGCGGGATCCAGCGTGGGCGGCGCTTCTTCTGACACGGGAGCTTTTTCCTCCACCACCGGGGGCGCGCTCGGCATCAGCCAGGGAGCGACGGGCGGCGCCTCGGAGACGGGCGGCGTGGCGCTTCTAAGTGTCAGATCCGAGGGAGGCGTGAGCGAATCGCCCGGGGCGGATTTTTCCGACGCCGGTCCCTGAATCGCGGCCGTCAATCGCAGCGGACTTCCGCTCAATCCGGCGGGAGACGGTCGATCCCCCTCGGTCTCGCGGAGGCGGGCCGACCGCAGGGGGACGGGAATCGCCTCCTCGGCATCGGCGACGGGCACCGCCGGCGGCGACCAGGGATCGATGGGAGGCGGCAGATCGGGCGCCTCGCTGACGGGGCTGGGCGCGGTCTCCGCGGGACTTTCCTCCATCCCGGACGAGTCCGCTTCCGGCGAGGGGTTTTTGAAACCCTTGATCGGCAAATCGGCGCCGAGCGCGCTCCATTTCGGGAAAGGGCCCGGGGCGGGTGGCGGGTTGTCGGTCTCCTCGCGGCGACTCACGATCTCGTCCAGATCCTGCTCGGGATCCACCAGGGCGGCGGGTGACATTGACGGCGGATCCTGGCTTGAGAGCGGCGGAGCGAGGGGAGGCGCTCCCTCCGACTCATCGGTGAGCAACCATTCAAAATCATCACCAGCAGGGGCCTCCGCCAGTGGCGGCACGACCTCGGTCTCGGATTTCTGTTCGGCCATCGGTTGCCCTGTCTCCCAGGGCCATTGGCCGGAATCCTCGGGCACGGGAGCGTCCTCGGCGGTGGATTCGTTCGCGGCGACCTCCGCAGGGTCCGGGGACGGGGCTTCCGCGCTCGGCTTTTCGACCGTGGGCTCGACGGGAGTGGCTCGTTTCAGATTGATGGGGGGACGCGAGGCGGATTTCCCCGAATCAAAAAGCAAGGAGGGAGAGGCCGAGACCGCTACCGGCTTGGCAGAGGGCTCTTGAGGAGCGGACACCTCCGCAGCGGGTTCAGAGTCGTGCGCCAAGTCGGCGCTTTCCATTTCCGGCGCCCGGATGTCCTCGGGGGGCGCCTCGGTCGCGGGCTCACCGGAATCAGGCGCGAGCTGATTGAAAGGCGTCGACACGTCATCGAAACGCTCCACCTCCGAACGCCCCAGGCCGGAGATCGTGCGCAATTCCCTCTCTGGAGCCTCGACCGGGGTCCGGCGACGGCGTAGTGAAGTAAAATCCCGCTTCCTTCCCGAACCGGGATCCTCGTGATGCGACGCGGTCGCGGATCCATTCCCACCTGAAGGCTTCGCCCCTTGTTTGGGCGCCACAATGGTCGCCCCGCATTTGGGACAGGGACCGGTCACGCCCGCCAGTCGAGCCGGCACCTGCAGGTGGGCGGCGCAACTCGGACAGTCGAATGAGATTTTTCCTTCGATTATCGCCGACATCGGATGTGCTGATCTGGTTTCACGGTCAAATCTTTAAACTTGTCTGACCGTCCCGTATTCGCAGTTGCCAACTCCCTAAAAATTCCAACAACTGCGAAATAAATTTGCGAAAAAATTAATGAAACTCCATAAACCCTAACATTTTTTTTCTCAGGCGCAAGAGGCTCGTGCCATTCTGTCACATCAATTTTCATCACCCTGTTTGCGTGATCCCTTTCCTCTTAACGGACGAAGCGCGGGAATGCTAGGGTTCGCCCACCATGAATCGCCGCCGTTTCTTTAAAAAATCCTCCCTCGGTCTCCTCGCCACCGCCACACCCGGCCTCCCTCTCCTCTCTCCCGAGAACACGAAGGCGGGCGAGTTCACCGGAGTCATTCGCAAGGCGGTCAAATTCCGCGATGTCAACGAGCCTGCTCTGAGCATCGAGGATCGATTCAAACTGGTAAAGGATCTCGGTTTCGACGGGACCGAGTTGAGGACGGATGACAAGGAAAACACGACCGAATACATCAAGGCTGCGGAAAAGACGGGGCTGCCCATCCACGGGATCGTGAACTCGTCGAACCCCGACCTCGCGGGAGCGGTCGAGTTTGCCGCCAGCGTCGGGGGAGACAGCGTGCTCTACGTGGCGCCCTATGACAAGAAGCGCCCCCTCATGGATAGCTGGAAGGAAACCCAGGACGTGATCCGACGGGGATTACCCGCCGCGGAGAAACATCAGGTGAAAATCCTGGTGGAAAATGTCTGGGCCGGGTTCCTCATCAGCGCGCTCGACACCGTTCGCTTCGTGGATGAGATCGACCATCCCTGGTTCGGCTCCTACTTCGACGTCGGCAACAACGTCCGCTGGGGTGTGCCCCAACACTGGATCGAACTGCTCGGACCCAGGATCGGCAAACTCGACATCAAGGAATGGGATGAGCGCAAGCATCGGGCCGAGGGACTCTCCAAAGGCTTCAGCTCCCCCATCGGTGAGGGAACCATCGAATGGGACCAGGTCCGGGCCGCGCTGAAAAAGATCGGCTACCAGGGCTGGGCCACCGCCGAGGTCGGAGCGGGAGATCGGACCCGACTGGCCGACATCGCCGCGCGGATGGATCGGGTGCTCGGACTGGCCTGATCGGACCGCGTTTTTTTGAGCCATCGTGACATTGACTTTTCCCCTCCGGGAAGGCGTCATTGTCATGTCCAACCCATGCCCGTCCCCTCCCCCGGCTTCATGAAAAACTCCTCTCTCCTACCACGATTCCTGTCCATCTGCCTCGGAGTCTGGATGCCCCTGACAGCCTCACTCCGGGCCGAACTGCTGTTGCACCCGCTTTTCACCGAACACGCCGTGCTCCAGCAAGCGCTGCCCGTCCCGGTCTGGGGCTGGCACGAGCCGGGAGCCAGGGTGGTGGTGCAATTCGCCGACCAGAAAAAAGAAACCACCGTCGATGATGGCGGCTCCTGGATGGTGACGCTCGATCCTCTCGCCGCCAGCGCCGAGGGCGCCACCCTGCGCGTGAGCAGCGGCGAGGCGAGCTTGACCGTGCCGGATCTCCTGGTCGGCGAAGTCTGGATCTGCTCCGGTCAATCCAACATGGCCATGGCGGTCGGCGGCACACTCGACGCCGAATCGATGATCGCTGAGGCGAAGGCTGGCAAATTCGGAAAAATCCGCCTGTTCAAAGTACCCGTCGATGGAGCCGATGAACGGCGGGACACTGTCAAAGCACAGTGGGAAACCTGCACCGAGAGCAGCGTGCCCCGGTTTTCCGCGGCGGCCTTCTATTTCGGCCGCGCACTCTCCGCCGCCCGCGATGTGCCCGTAGGCCTGATCCAAAGCGCCAACGGCGGCACCAACGCGAACTCGTGGATCAATACCGACACCCTGCTCCACGATCCCGTGGCCGCCGTCACGCGCGATCACTGGAAATCCACCGTGGAGCGATATCCGGCGGCCATGACCGCCTACCAGAAAAACCTCGCCGCATGGAAAGACAAAGTGAAGGCCGCCCGCGACGCCGGTCAGCCAGCCCCAGCCGGACGGGCGCCGCGCGAACCACTGGGCCCGGACCACGTGAAGCGTCCCGCCGGCCACTACAACGCCATGATCGCCCCGCTCCAGCCGGTCGCCTTTCGCGGCGCGCTCTGGTACCAGGGCGAGGCCAACTCCCGCCCACCTTTCGCCCCGCAGTATCGCGACCTCATGTTCGCCCTGGTCGAGGACTGGCGCGCCGACTGGGCCGCCAACTCACCCGGAGCCGAGCGACGCGATTTCCCTTTCTACCTCGTCCAACTACCCAACTACGGCGGCGGTCACGAGCAAGGCTGGCCGGTGATCCGCGAACAGATGCTGAAATTCTGGCAGGAGGGCAAAGACACCGGCATGGTCGTGGCCATCGATGTCGGGGATGCCGATGACATCCATCCCCGGAACAAGAAACCCGTCGGCGAACGCCTCGCCCGCTTCGCCCGCGCCCACACCTACCGCGAGGACATCGTCTCCAGCGGTCCGATCTACGACACGATCACCATCGAGGGCGGCAAGGCCATCCTGAAATTCCGTCACACCGGCGGCGGTCTCGTTTCCACCGACCGGCAGCCGCTCCGCCACTTCGCCATCGCGGGGGCGGACAGCATTTTCGTCAAAGCTGACGCCGAGATCGACGGGGACCGCCTCGTGGTCAGCAGTCCGGATGTCCCCGATCCTCGCGCCGTCCGTTACGCCTGGTCGAACAATCCGGAGAATGTCAACTTCGCCAACGACGCCGGTCTTCCCGGCTCGCCATTCCGCACCGATAGCTGGGAGATCATCCTGGAGTGACCGCCCACCCATCCCATCGCGCCCTTGTCCCCCAGACTACAGACTTTCCGCGGCCCGGAGCTGGCCCCGCACCTCGACGCGCTCGGCGAATTGCGCATCGCGGTCTTCCACGAGTTCCCCTATCTATACGACGGATCGCTCGACTACGAGCGCCGCTACCTGGCCACCTACCTCGAGACGCCCCGCAGTCTCGTGGCATTGGCCTTTGATGAAGATCGCCTCGTCGGCGCCACCACCTGCCTCCCGCTGATCGACGAAGTGCCCGACTTTCAGGCCCCCTTTCATGAGGCCGGCATACCGGTGGAAAGCGTCTGCTACTTCGGAGAATCCATCCTTCTGCCCGGGTATCGTGGCCGGGGCATTGGCAAACAATTCTTCGCGCTCCGGCAAGCCCACGCCGATTCCCTGCCCGGCATCCGCGTCACCGCCTTCTGCGCCGTGGATCGCCCCGACGACCATCCCCGGCGCCCGGCCGACTATCGACCACTCGACGAGTTCTGGATTCGACAAGGCTACGTGAAACGACCCGATCTCCGCTGCGAATTGGGCTGGAGAGAAATCGGTGAAACCGAGGAATCGCCCAAGACACTGACCTTCTGGCTTCGCGAACGTCCCGCCACTCCCTGATCCCGCGAGGCCCGGTTGCCCTTGATTCCCCGCCGTTTCCGGTTTCAGTGCCGGGACCGTCTTCGCCCCTCTTCCTCCGCAATGATCGTTCCCAGTCTGCAATACGCCGCGCGCACCCTCCGCACCGCCGACAAGCGCCACCTGGCGAAGTTCATGTGGAATTTCGGCGTCAAGGGCGTCCGCTCGGTGAACCTGTTCAAGAAACGCCTCAAAGAGGGCGTCCACTTCCCGCCCTTTCTCTACATCTCCATCCTCAACAGCTGCAACCTCCGCTGCCAGGGCTGCTGGGTCGATGTCGATAAACCGCAGGTGAAGATCGAATTCGACGAACTCAACAAACTCGTCAACGACGCCAAGGCGCACGGGAACAGCTTCTTCGGCATTCTCGGGGGCGAGCCCTTCATGCACCCCGAGTTGCTCGATTTTCTCGCCGAACATCCCGACTGCTTCTTCCAGGTGTTCACCAACGGTCAGATGATCACAGAGAAAAAAGCCGAGCAACTCCGCAAGATCGGTAATGCCACCCCGCTCATCTCCATCGAGGGCACCGAAGTCGTCGCCAACGAGCGCCGCGGCGGCAAGGACGTGCTCAACCGCACCCTGCGCGGACTCGACAACTGCCTGAATGCGAGACTGCTCACCGGTGTCGCCACCAGTCTCTGCCAGACAAACATCGACGATCTGTTGACGGAAAAGTGGCTGCGCCAGCTCATTGATCGCGGAGTCCACTACGCCTGGTACCACACCTACCGGCCTGTCGGTCCCCAGATCCACGAGGAACTCGCCCTCACCCCCGAGCAAGCCAGACGCGTGCGTCAGTTCGTGGTCGACATGCGGGTGAAACTGCCCCTCGGCATCATCGACGCCTACTACGATGGCGAGGGCCGCGCCCTCTGCCCGATGGCGACCGGCATCTCCCATCACATCTCCCCCACCGGAGCCGTCGAGCCCTGCCCCATCCTCCAGTTCGCCACGGAGAATATCCGGGACAAGGGCATCTTTGAAACCCTCACCCAGTCCGAGTTTCTCAAGGATTTCCGCGAAGTCTCCGCCCGGCACACTCGGGGCTGTGTTGTGCTGGAGCGTCCCGATCTCGTGAAACAACTCGCCGAAAAACACGGCGCCCGCGACACGACCCTGCGGCAGTCCGCCATGGCCGAGATCGAATCCATGACCCCGCGCAACAGCCAGTGGCTGCCGTCCGGCGATGAGATCCCGGAAAAACATCCCGTCTACCGGTGGGCAAAACGAATCTGGTTCAACGACTTCGGGGTCTATCAACAGCTCGACGCCTCCGCCGCCCCCAAGGCCTCGTCACCATCCGAGCCCGCCGCTGTCGCCTGACTGAACACTGAATTCTGAAAACGGAAACACCCCGGATGTCCAAGATCCTCTATTGCCGCTGCGCCTTCGCCCAAGTCGTCCCCCAGGAGACCAAGGATGCCGTGCTGGAAAAGCTGTGCGAATCCGGCGCGAGTTTCGAGACCGTGGCCGACCTCTGTGAGATGGCGGCGCGGAGGGATCCCCGCTTGGCCGAATTGATCGACGGCGACGAACCGATCAAGATCGCCGCCTGTTTCCCCCGGGCCGTGAAGTGGCTGTTTCACAATGCCGGCGTGCCCTTTCCCGACGACGAGTCCGGCAAGGTCGAAGTCCTCAATATGCGCGAGCAAAGCGCCGACGCGATCATTGACCAACTCACCGATGCCTGATTCCTGATTCCGTCTCCCCCCACTCCCCAACCATGAAAACGGACACCTCCCCTTTCCAAGTCGTCCTCTACGAAGGCGCCGGCGCCTCGCCCCTCGGCGGCAGCGAGCGCTTCGCCGTGATGACGATGCTGCTCGACAAGGGCTACGCCGTGATGCGCGTGACCGGCACCGAGGGCTCCGCCCTGCGGGCTCCCGCCCCGGAGATCCCGCTGATCGTGATCGGGAATTTCGGCGGATCGGCCCCGGCCCTCGAAGACGCCGGCGGCCGCACCGAGATCGCCACCCACGACATCGGCGGACTTTCACCCGACGCGGTGCTGGAACTGATCGAACAGGGTCGGGTCGCCGACCAAAGAGGGTTGAATCAGCCCGGCGTCTCGGGCATGTGGAAACCTTGGTTTCCCGTCATCGACTACGACCGCTGCACCAACTGCATGCAGTGCCTGAGCTTTTGCCTCTTCGATGTCTACGGAGTCGATGAGGAGAAAAAAATCCAGGTCAAGAACCAGGACAACTGCAAGACCAACTGCCCCGCCTGCTCGCGGGTCTGTCCCGAGGTGGCCATCATGTTTCCGAAATACAGCGCCGGCCCGATCAACGGCGATGTCGTCAACCAGGCTGATCTGGAACGGGAAAAAATGAAAGTCGACATCAGTTCGCTGCTCGGCGGCGACATCTATTCCCGCCTGCGGGATCGCAGCGAGGCGGCGAAATCGCGATTCTCCAAGGAACGCAGCCCCGACAAGGCGCTGGATGAGCGGAAACGCTGCCTGACGAAACTGCAACAGAGCGGCATCATTCCGGCCGAGGTGCTCGCGGAGTTGGACCTCGCCTCCCTGCCCTCGCCCGAGGAGATACAGCGCAAGGCCGCCGAGGCGGCCGCCATGGCCCAGGCCGCGCGCGAGGCGGCCGGCACGGCCTGATCCGCCCATGAGCCTCCGCTTACCATGTCTGCTGACAGCGTTAGCGCTGATGGCGGGCTCGGCGCTGGCGCAGACCGCGCAAAGCCGGACCCAGATCACCCGGGCGAAGCCCGGGCCCTGGGGAGAGTTGGAGTATTGGGAGATCTGGCTGGAGCCTCCCACCCAGCTGCTGATGTCGTCCGGTTATCTGAACGAATCGACGGCCTGGCGCACCCCGCCGATGCCGCCCATCCAGTTGCGCACCTACCTGGCTTCGGGAGGACTCACCGACACCCAGATCGACCAGATTTTCACCGAAGGCCGCGTCCTTTCCTCGCCAAAAGGGGTCGAGATCGATCCGCCCCCGTCACTGGTCGAAAGTCTCACCCCGGAGACACGCCAGCGACTTTATGGCCTGCTGGGCGAATGGCCCATCAACCGCTTCATGGCCAAACCCTTCGCCCTGGGAGGCGACACCGTCCGCTCGCTGGCCGACGCGGGCCGACACCGCATCCCGGAGTCCGTCATCGACTACGCCAACCGCCTGATCTATCACCGGGGCCCCCAGTGGGTGCTGAGCGATTACCCGCTGGTGATGCGCCAGTTGCCCGACATGGAATCGCGTATCGAAATGACCAAGCTACTCATGAGGGCGCGCTCCTTCATGGTGCGGCTCAAGATCACGCCCGAGTCGGACCTCGGTCAGTTGCGCAACTACTGGTCGGCCCGGCGGCGGAACCGCGACGTGCTGCCCATTCTGGACGCGGTCGCCCAGACCAGTGATGTGCAGTACCTCGATCTGGTACACCTGCTGCCGCCCACTCCGCGTCAACTGCTCTACGCCTACGCCCGCCCCTCCATGGCGGTGGGAAACGATTTCCCGGATTGCTATTGGACCTCATTCAACTTTCTCGAGCCGGAGGCCTCGGATCGGAATCTTGATTTTCCGGTAAGCCGCCTCATCGGCACCCGCTGGCTGGAGGTGCGCCCGCCGCTGCTCTTCGGCGATCTCGTGCTGGTGGAGAGAATCAGCGACGGCGAACCTCTCCACGCCTGCTCCTATCTCGCGGATGATCTGGTCTATTCCAAAAACGGCCTCAGTCTCCTGCGCCCCTTCATCATCGAGGACATGGGAGCCGCGCTCGATGGCTATCTGGAGCCCGGCGACGCGAGAGTGCGCTATTTCCGGCACCGGGATTTGATGGGAGGGGATGAGTGATCCCGACGCTTTCGTCACACACAATGGCTCGAAGCGAAAGATGGCCGCCCGTTACTATCGTTTGACGGTAATATCCCGATCCGGTATGCTTTCGCGATAATGATCGAGTCCTTCTCCTGCTCGGAAACGGCATCTATTTTCCGAGGCCATCGATCAAGGAAAATCCCCCCCGCGATTCAGCAGACGGCGCGGCGAAAACTCATCTACCTGAACGAAGCAAACGACCTCAGCGATTTGCGTTCACCTCCAGGGAACCGACTTGAGGCTCTCAAGGGAGACCTCGCGGGTTCCTTCAGTATCCGAATCAACCAGCAGTGGCGAATCTGTTTCCAATGGAAGGCGGGAAACGCCCATGAAGTCCGTATTGTCGATTATCATTGAATCCAGAATCCATGAAAACAACGCTGCTCGAGCCAGTCCATCCCGGCGAAGTTCTACTTGAGGATTTCATGATCCCCCTCGGTTTAAGCCAGTACCGCGTTGCCACCGACATTGGTGTGCCCCCTCTGCGTATTAGTGAGATCGTGAGAGGAAAGCGCGGCATATCAGCGGACACCGCGATGCGACTTGCCCGCTATTTCGGCACCTCGGCCGGCATTTGGATGCGCCTCCAGGCTCAGTACGATCTCGAAATCGCCGAACGAGATCACGGCAACGAGATCCGCGCCCAAGTGCCGGAGCTGGCGGCGAAATCTTGAATAGTGAGCCGGGCACTCAGCTCGGCAATGCCACGCCGTCGCGGGCGGCAGACAGCGCTTGGGCGATCTCCCGCACCTGGTCCCGCAGCCGATCAATCTCCCGGTAGGCCAGCTCCAGCTCCTCGGCGGCACGCTTCATTTCCACGGCGTTGCGCACGCGGAGCACGAGATCTTCCGGCTTCCACGGCTTGAGCACATAGTCGGTGGCCCCGCAGCTCAAGCCCCGCTGACGGGCCTCGATATCCTGCAGCCCGGTCACGATGATGACACTGGTGCGGGCCAGGCGCGGATTCACCCGAATGAGTCGACACAGCTCGAAGCCGTCACGGCCCGGCATCATCAAGTCCAGCAGGACGGCGTCGGGCTGGAAATCTTCCATCCGGGGCAGCGCCTGGCGGCCATCCATGGCGGAATCGACCAGAAACCCCGACATCGACAGCACCGATGTCACGATTTGAATGTTCATGGGATCGTCGTCCACAATGAGAACGCGACCACCCGCTTTGGATTCGAGCTTGCTCAAGCAATTAGGAGATGAGTTTTGAAACCTGGACCAAGAACTGAATTTACAGTAATTATAGATTTCGTCAAGGACCTGAATGCCTAATTGGTTAGGAATTCACCTCCCGTCTCATTTCAAATGGCCCAGGGAATCCATCCCGCGCGCAATGCCGCCAGCAGCAATGTCACCACCAGACTGGCCAGGAGAGTGGTGTAAAAGACCACCGCGGCGGCGAATCGGCTGTCACCCTTGAACTCATGCGCCACCAGCGCGGCGTTCACCGCTGTGGGTGAGGCGGCGCCAAGGATGAGGATCGCGGCGATCTCGCCCCGGAATCCGAAAATCCACGTCAGCCCCACCGCCACCAGGGGACCACCCAGGAGCCGGATGCCCAGGGCCCAGGCGAGACGGCCGCCGACGCGTGGCGGTCGCGTTTGCGACAGTTGCACCCCGAGAGTGATGAGGGCGAAGCCGACCAGGGCGTCGGCCACATAGCTCAGCGGTTTCCAGAGAAACACGATATCCTCCACCGGATTGCCGAATCGTCGCGCCAGCAGCGCGCAGAGGATGGCGTAGAGGGACGGCTGTCTCAGTATGGGCAGCAAACGACGCCAGGCGGGCGGACGCTCGACACCCGCCTCGTCCTCCGCCTGCAAGCCGGCCAGGGTGATGCCGAGGGTGAACATGGAGACATTCATGGTCGCCAGCACGAATACCTGCACCACCGGCCCCTGATCGGGGAACGCCAGCGCCATGAGGGGAATGCCCCAATTCCCGCAGTTGTAGAACATGGTCCCGAGTTGCATCGCGATGCGCTCCCGGCGATCCCGCGCCACGACCCAACTGATCAGGCCCATCACCAGGATGACCCCCACGGTAAAGGCGATGACCCTCAACCCGACCGCGTCATTCATCTCCGAAGTCGACAGCCGGGTGAAGATGAAGGCCGGGACGAAGAGATAGAGATTCAGCTTCACCAGCGTCTCGAGACTGAGCCGGAACTTCCGGTCAATGCCCCACCCCACTCCCATCACCAACAGGATGGGCAGGCAGATGTCGCGCAGGATTTCGAGGATCATCGGTAGCCCTCAACTCAGCACCATTCGCAGCCCCGCGACCAGTGAAAAGGCGTAGAGCAACCACTCGAAAACGCGCTGCGGCACCAGGGCGATCAGCTTTCGTCCCAGCAGGATGCCCCCCACGATGCCCGGCAGCAGGAGCAGATCCAGCAGCAGCGAGCGCGCGTTGATCAGATCCAGCCTGCCCACGCCGGGAATGCCGGAGGCGAGGATGGGAAATTTCAGCACATTCAACAGCATGAAAAAGCGCGCCCCGATGCCGAGGAAATCCTCCTTTTTCAGTTTGTGCACCAGCGCGTAGATGGAATAGACCGGACCGGCCGCGTTGGCCAACATCGTCGATACCCCGATACCGCCTCCGCTGATCCAGAGAAAGGGCTTGGAATCCGGCAGGTGCTCGAGAAAGCCCCGCCGATACTCCCGGAGCAGTTGCAGCCCGACCATGGTCAGAATGATGCCGCCGATGATGGGCCTGGCGGTGTCATTCCCGATCCGGGCCAGCAACCACACGCCCCCGACGATGCCCAGCAGTGCGGGAGCCATCAGCGGCCAGACCTGACGCCAACTGGCATAGCGGCGAAACATGGGGTAAACGATCAAATCGCACACGATCAGCAGCGGCAGGATGATCCCCACCGACTCCCGCGCCCCGAACAGCTCGGCGATGATGAGGACGTTCACGATCGCCAGCCCGGGGAACCCCGTCTTTGACACTCCCAGACAGAAAGCCCCAAGGAGCGCGAGGCCGATCTGTGACAGGGAAAACTCGATCTCCATCGGCGTCATGATCGAAAGGTCGACCCGCGTTTGATTTTCCACGCGATCTTCGCCTCGTTCTGGTGTTTCATTCCCGCGCAGCAACCCGCATATCGAGGCCTTTGCAATGAAAATCCCCGCCCTTCTCCCTCTCCTCGCACTCTCTCTGTCCCTCCACGCGACCATCGCCGCCGAGTCGACCGCCACCGGTGGCGAGGCCCAACTGAGGAAACTGCTGGCCCGCTTTCCCGACGCCGACGCCAACCGGGACGGCACCCTCACCAGAGAGGAAGCCGTCGCCTATCGTGAGGAGATGAAGGGCAACCGCAACCAAGCCGCCCGCGCCCAGATCCCCACCCCCACCCACGCGGACGTGCGCTATGGCGAGCATGATAGGAATGTCTTCGATCTCTGGCTGCCGGAAAATCCCGAGAAGCCCGGTATCCCGGTGCCCGTCCATGTCTATTTCCACGGCGGCGGCTTTGTGGCGGGAGACAAATCCGGCTTCGATCCGCGGCCTTTTCTCTCCGCCGGGCTCGCGGTGGTGTCGGGTAACTACCGCTTTGTCGACGGCTCGGAAACGCTCAGCCCCACCCCCATGCGGGACGCCGCCCGCGTCATCCAGACCCTGAGATCCCGCGCCGGGGAATGGAATCTCGATCCGGATAAAATCTGCGTCAGTGGCAGCTCCGCCGGCGCCGTCATCGCTCTCTGGATCGGCTACCTCGATGATCTCGCCGATCCCGACAGCGAAGATCCCGTCGCGCGCCAATCCACCCGCGTGCGTTGTATCGCCCCCATCAACGGGCCCACCAATCTCGATCCCCACTGGATCCGCTCGCACCTCGGCGGTCCACCGCACATCCACGGCAGCCTGCCGAAACTACTGGGCACCAGTGAGGGATTCGACAGACCGGAAATCAAGAGCCTTATCGACGCGTCGAACCCCTGGGTACACCTCAGCCCCGACGATCCGCCGACCTTCATGGTCTACAACCAGCCGATGGAACCCGTGCCGCTGCCCGCGACCGCCACCACCGGGCATCTCATCCATCATCCCCAATTCGGCGCGGCCTTGAAGGAGCGACTCGACGAGATCGGCATTACCAACGAACTCCACACCGGCACCGATCCCCGCGGCAGTACGCTCATCGTGGATTGGGTCCGGCAGCAGTTCCGCTGACTCCCCCCGTCAGCGGCCCTCGAGCTTCTTCCGGCTTTCCTCCGACAGATTCGCGACCGGATAGCGGTGCACCCTGCCATCCGCGGTGCGCAGCAGGGCCGTGTCTCCCTCCACCCCGAGCAGCGCCGCCCGGATGGTGCGGCCCTCGGTGTTCGTCCAGTCCTCCTCTTCCGGTCGCTTCGGCAGTTCGCCATCGGCCAGGCTCGGTTTCATCCCCGTGCCCGCCGTGCCGCCCGCGCTCGGCGGCAAATCCTGGAGCAGATCCGCGAGATTCTCCGGCATCTCCCCGCGCTCCCCCCGCTCGCCATTGATGGGCGCGCCCTCGGCGATCCATTGCATCACCAGAGTCACCTCCTCGCGGGTCAGCCGTTCGCCCTTGCCCTTCGGCGGCATCGCTTCCTTGTCGTCGGCGGGACGGAACAAGGTCAGAAACAGGTAGCTGGCATCCCAGTCACCCGGCACCACCACGCTGTTCTCCGCGAAACGACGGTGAAAATGCGCCGGATCGTCAAATTTCAATCCCCCCTTGGCCTTGCCCGACTCGTCGCTGTGACAGTCCGCGCATTTCTTCATGAAAATGGGCATGATATCCTCCTCATACTCCACCGCGCCGACGGTGGGCATCAGGGCGACGAGAGAGAGGAGGGCCGGGTAAGAGGTTCTCATGATGTCACTCATGTAGCGGCTTTGCCCGGCTCTGCCAATCCCGGAATCAGGGCTGCCGTCACGTCGCCGCCATCGCGGCGCCAGCGATGGCCGCGACATCGATCTCGCGCGCGCTCCGGGTCACTCTGACCGGGATAGATTTGGAACAGGGCGTGTTGGAAATCTCCGCCACCAGGGCTATGGGCACCAGCGGGTTCAGTTCGGGAAAATATCCCGCCACCGCCCTCCGCGGGATCTCGTAAGGAATGGCGAGGAATCGACGCGCCACCCGTTCCCGGTCGTCGGACACGCCGACGATGTCGATCTCATCCAGTGGCTTCAGCCCGCGCTCCTCCATGTCCCGCGGGTGCATGAACAGGACCCGACGCTCGTTCCCGATCCCGCGATAGCGATCATTGAGCCCGTAGACGGTGGTGTTGAACTGATCGTGGCTCCGCACCGTCATCAGCATCAACTCCCCCTCGTCCAGATCGGCCGAAGTCAGTGGCGCGATGGAAAACTCCGCCTTGCCGGAAACGGTTTCGAAGCGCCGTTCCCGGGCCGCGTTGGGCAGGTAGAAGCCGCCGGGCTCGCGGACTCGACGGTTGAAATCCTCGAAGCCGGGGGCGACCCGCTCGATCCGTTCGCGGATGCGATCATTGTCCGCCGCCAGTTCCTCGAAATCGACCGTCGCCCGCGCGCCCAGCACCGCCCTCGCCAGCCTTGCCACGATCCGCGTCTCGCTCAGCAAGTGCTCGGATGCCGGCTTGAAAACACCCCGCGTTTGATGCACCACGCTCATCGAGTTTTCCACCGTGGCGAACTGTTCCTCACCCGCGTCGTTGCGATCAATCTCGCTCCGCCCCAGACAGGGCAGGATGAGACCGATCTTTCCGGTGACGAGATGACCGCGATTCAGCTTCGTGGAAACATGCGCGGTCAGTCGGCAACGACGCAGCGCCTCGGCGGTGTAACCCGTGTCGGGCGTGGCCTGGAGAAAATTCCCCCCCATCCCCAAAAACACGGACGCTTTCCCGCCGTGCATCGCCTGGATCGCGCCCACGGTGTCGTAGCCGATCTCGCGCGGCGAGGTGAAACCGAACTCGGCATCGAGAGCATCATGGAACCAGGCCGGCATCTTCTCGAAAATGCCCATGGTCCGGTCTCCCTGCACATTGCTGTGTCCGCGCACCGGGCAGAGCCCCGCACCTTCCCGGCCTATCGCGCCGAGGAGCAGGTGCACATTGATCACCTCCCGGATCGTCGCCACCGCGTTGCGATGCTGGGTCAAGCCCATCGCCCAACAGGTGATCAGCCGGCCCTCACCGCGGAGCAACCGGTCGGCGGTGCGGCGGATCGCCTCCTCGTCGATGCCTGATCGCTCCACGATCTCCGCCCAGGAGACTTGCCGGATGTTTTCACGATACGCCTCGTAGCCGTGGGTCGACTCCTCGATGAATTCCCGGTCGATCACCGTGCCGGGCGCGTCCTCTTCCCACTCGAGCAAAGCCTTGCCGATTCCCTGAAAGATGGCCTGATCGCCGTTGATCTTCACCGGCAGGAAATCACAGGCCAGCGGCGTCGCCTGCCCGAGAGCGCCCTTGAACTCCTGGGGATGCGCGAAACCGACCAGACCCGCCTCCTTCATCGGATTGATCGCGACAATCTCGGCACCCTCGCGGACGGCTTCCTGGAGTGCGCTCAGCATTCTGGGATGATTCGTCCCCGGATTCTGTCCCACCACGAGGAGGACATCGGCCTTCCGGATATCCTCCAGCGTCACCGTGCCCTTGCCCACACCCACGCTGGCCATCATCGCCGCGCCGCTCGATTCGTGACACATGTTCGAGCAGTCCGGCAGATTGTTGGTGCCATACATGCGGACGAAGAGTTGATAGAGAAAAGCCGCCTCGTTCACCGTCCGGCCCGAGGTGTAGAAAATCGCCTCGTGGGGGGAGGCGAGCGCGTTCAACTCCCCCGCGATGAGGGCGAAGGCCTCGTCCCAGTTGATCGGTTCGTAGTGCGTGGCGCCCTCGCGCAGCACCATTGGGTGGGTGAGCCGCCCCTGCTGCTCCATCCAGTAGTCCGACTGCGCCGAGATCTCCGCGACCGAGTGTTTCCGGAAAAACTCCGGCGTCACTCGCCGCTGGGTGGTTTCCGAAGCCAGGGCCTTGGCTCCGTTCTCGCAGAACTCCGTCGCCGCGCGCTCGTCATCTGGATCGGGCCAGGCGCAGGAGGGGCAATCGAAGCCGTCCGTCTGGTTCAGCTTCGCCATCCCGGTGGCGCCTTTTTTCAACCCGGCGAGACCGAAGACATGCTTGAAAGAGGACAACACCGCCGGCAGCCCGGCGGCCTGATCCTTCGGCTTTCCCAGCCGGATGCCGGTATGCGTATCCGGCGGCTCGATCTGGACATTGCGCCGGGACGGGGACGAGGAGGGGGATGGGTTGGCCATGACGGGCGGGGAATGAAAGGAGAGAAACGAAATGGTGTTATCAAGATTACGTCTCTCCGCGTTCGAGGGCTTTGCGACGATCTTGAAAACACGAATCAACTTTCGCCAATCCCCGGGCGATGCAAGCCTCCTCCGTCCCCTGCCCGCGAAATTGAAGAGGGTTGAATGGAAGACCCTACCCTGTCTGATCTGCCACCCGGGATCAGGGATTGCGGCGGCGCGGAATTCACCGCGCCTCGGCCACCGCGTTCCGGTCACCGAGGCAGACCAGTCGACCGTCGCGGGCACTGAGGAACAGCTTCCCGTTCGCCAGCGCCAGGCCGTCCCAGATCGGCTCGGCAACCTGGTGGGAAGACAGTTCCTTGCCGTCGGTAGTGTCGATGACCTTGAGGGTGCCGTCCTGGTGGACCACATAGAGCCGATTGGCGGAATCCATCACCATGCCATAGAGCTTGTTTTCCTGCTGCGGTGAACCTTCCGCGGTCGTCAGCTTCAGGAGGGACTCCGGCGAGTCGTCCTCGGCCCAGGGATTGACCGTCCACTTCGCTTTCTCCGCGATGCGATCGCTGCGGTAGGGGCGTTCCCCTTTTCTTCCCTTCGTGGCCGCTTCCCAGCCCGTGATCCACTTGCGATTGAACTCCTCGCCGTTCTCGAGATCGAAGTCGCGCCGGTAGAGAGCAGTGGTCGAGTCGAGCGCGCCGACGATGGTGTGGTCGCGGTAGACGCAGAGCGAGCGCTTGAAGGCCTCGTTGCCAAAGCGGTGGATCTGGCGGAAGCCGTAGGTCCAGGTGCCGCGCGGCGCGAAGACGGCGCCATTGCCAGTGTTCAATTTCGCGAAGGCATCCCAGGTATCGACCTCGACGTCCTCGCCATCCAGCGAGATGAGCCAGCGAGACAGCGCGATGCGGTCGCCTTCCTTGTGGAGCAGGTCGACGGGATCGAACTCGAGCCCGGAATTCTTGTAGAAACCGAAAGAGTCGCCGGTTTCGCCCTCATAGCCCTTCTGGGGAATCTCATTGAGCTTGTGCACCCAGTGGCGTTCGCCGGTCAGGGGGTCGATGGAGAAGATGAAAACGCCTCCGTCGGAGAGCTGCTGCCGGCCCGCCGCGAAGTAGGCGCGGTCGTCCATCACCAACACCGAGCCCGCCACCGGCCAGGCCGATTCGAGCTGCCCGTAGGCTCCCATGCGCTCGTCGAGCGGTGCCGCCCGCAGACGCCAGACGGTTTCCCCGGTGTCGGCGCGGAGGGCGTGAACATAACCGGAATGGTCACCAAAGAGACAGAGCCCTCCGTGGAGCGTCGGCGGAGTGTCGACCCGTCCTCGCGCGATGAACCGCCAGGCGATCTCACCGCTGTCCGTTTTCACGGCGACCACCTCGTGGGCGTCGGGCCGAGTCACGTAGGCGAGGCCATTGGCGATGGTCGGCGGGCTGAGGAGTCCTTTCACGAAGGGGTTGTCTTCCCAGTCTCCGCGGAGCGCGCTGCTCTCCGAAAGCGAGTGTCCCTGCGAAGCGATCCCGGCTTCCCAGAGTGCGGTCGGGCTGACCGGACCCGGCACCGTGGCGCTGCCGCTGCGCCACTCGTCGTGTCGATACAGGGGCCAGTCGCCTTCGGTCGGACCCGCCGCATCGGGAGCCGCCGTCACGTTTCCTTTCACGAGGGGAAACTCGATCTCCTCCACGGGCCGGGCGGGAAGGTATTCGCCCTTCTCGGCCGACGGATGATCCGGCGCCATGGCCACGTAGCCGCGCAGCATGGGCCAACAGGTGCAATGCTTGGGCGTGGAGTAGATCAGGCCATTGGCGGGGATGAATCCGTTCTCGCGGGAGCAGTTCGACTTGGTGATGGAATTGACCATCATCTCGCCGGTCTTCAGGTCGGTGATCTCGACGACGCCGGAGAACATCATGTTCACCGTCGCCACCGGCGGCGCGCAGTGACCGAGACCGCCGGCAAGGGTTCGCCGGGTCTCGCCGGTCTCCGGGTCGAGGGACGTGACTTCGACGGCCTGAAAGTTCGCTTTCGTTTCCCGGTCGGGATAACCGACTTTTCCTCCTTGCTGGATCCAGAGATCGTCACCGATGAACATCGCCCGGGCTTGGCGGGCGTGATTCATTCCGGGCGAATAGAGCTTCTCCCACTGCAGCTTGCCGGTCTTCGCATCGAGGAGGTGGATGCCGGTGTCGGTGTCAAAATCGTTGAAGGAAGAGACTTCGTAGGACAGTTGATCCCCGTGCATCACGGTGCGCTCCACCTTGCCCAGCCAGGCATATTCGTCGTTCTTCCAGAGCACGTCACCGGAGTAGAGATCGACGGTCACGGCCTCGGCCTTCTCGCCGCGACGCGGCTGCCCCTGGATGTAGCTGACCCGGTCCTCGCCCGCGACCATGGCCCGGGGATCGGACGACTCCTTCTTCCACACCAGCTCGCCGGTGGCGTGGCTGAAGGCGTAGATCCCCTTCTCGGCCGTGGCCACCACGATGCCCTTGTGCTGCACCAGTTCCTTGGGATTGACGACGTCGGGAAAGGAATGGGCGATCTCCCCGGTGGCGGCGTCGAAAGCGGCGAGTTGGCGGGTCGGGAACGCGACCGCGAAGAGATAGTTCTCCGTGGCCACCGGCCGGGCGAACTCATGATGCAGCGGCTTCATCTCGAAGCTCGCCGGGTCCATCTTTTCCTCCGGCAGCGACAGATCGCGGTGCCAGAGACGGAGCCCATTGAAGCTGTCACGAGTCAGCACCTGCCCGTAGAAGTTGCGCCCGCCGTCGGTGACCATGCCCTCGACCTCGCGACCGGAATGGGCCGCGATCCAGCGAATTCGCTTTGGTTCACCGACCGCCGTATCCGGGGACACCGCGTTACCGTCGGCATCGTGCCGGGAATGCGTCCAGCGCCCCATGTTCTCGGGCCAGGGCTTGAGGGCCAGGAGCCACTCGGCCCCGGCGGAAGACGCGACCGCCTTTGCCTGGTGGAAACCGGCCGTGTCGAGATCCGGCGGAGTCAGATCACCGGGATTCCGAATCAGGATCGAGCCTCCGGGAGCCAGCACCCGGAGGATCTCAGCGAGCGGGACCAACGCCTCATCGACCACGACCAGATTGACCAGATGCTCCGTGTAGGGAAGGCGCGAGGCATCGTCCAACGGCTCCACGGAAGCGACACCGTAGAGATTTTCCCGATGAAGGGCGGCCCGAACCTTCTCGATGGCCGCGGCATCCGCGTCGAAAACGTTCACGATGTAGCGCCCGGTCTTTGCGAGGTCGGAAGCGAGCAAAGTGTCCTCGGCTCCGACCTGCACGACGGCACCGCCATGCACTCCGGCCATCCGGGCCGGCTCCGGTGTGACCTGCTCCTGTGCTTGGAGGAGAGACGGGAATAGAAACGAGACCAGCGCCAGGGAAATGTTGGCGAGGGATTCCGGAAGCGGGGTTTTCATGGGCACACGAGATAAAGAAACATTTGGAAAAGTGTCCCGAAAAAACGCGGTTCCTGTCAATCACGGGAACAGGGCGCTCGTGATCCGAACGAACGATCCCGTCATACCCTCTGGACGAACCGCCCGGGCAATGCGTCAATCGCCCATGCCTGAAACCGACTTCGATTTCGACCAGATGCCCGAGCGCCGGGGAACCGGGGCGATCAAGTGGGATCGCTTTCCCGACTACGTGCCCTACTGGGTGGCGGACATGGATTTTCGGTCGCCGGACTGCATCGTCGAGGCGCTGCACCGACGCGTCGATCACGGGGTCTTTGGTTACGCCAATGCCCATGCCGGGCTCGAGGAAGCAGTGCTCGGCTACCTCGCTCGCGTCCATGGAGCCGACCGACTCTCCGGACAGCATCTCGTTCACCTGCCGGGCATGGTCCTGGCCCTTTCGCTGGCCTGTCGGGCGGTCTGCGAACCGGGTGACTCGGTCATGATCAGTTCGCCGGTCTACTACCCCTTCTTCAAGGTCGCCGCCGATGCCGGAGCCGAGTTGATCGACGTTCCCCACATTCGCGGCGAGGAGGACGGCACACCGGAGACCTGGCGATTCGATTGGGAGACGATGGAGGCGGCGGTCACTCCACGGACCCGTCTGCTCATTCTCTGCAATCCGCAGAATCCCCTGGGGCGCGTCTTCTCGGAAAACGAAATCCGGCGTCTCGCCGATTTCTGCGAACGGCACGACCTCGTCCTCGTCGCCGACGAGATTCATTGTGATCTCATCCTCGAGCCGGACCAAACCCATTTCAGCGCCCTCCGTCTCCCCGAATCCTTCCGCGAACGCCTCATCACCCTGATGGCGCCCAGCAAGACCTGGAACATCGCAGGACTCGGCTACACCTTCGCGGTGATCGAGGACGACGAACTGCGGAGAAAGTTCAACGCCGCCAAGGGCTGCACCGTTCCGGAGATCAACGCGCTTGCCATGTTCGCCGCCGAAGCCGCCTACCGCGACGGCGAACCGTGGCGCCGCGATCTCGTCGCCTACCTTCGTGAAAACCGCGACGCGCTCGCCGATTTCGTGCGCCGCGAAATGCCGGAACTGATCATCCACGAGCACGCCGCCACCTACCTCTACTGGATCGACGCCTCGGCCCTCGAAGTGCCGAATCCTTGCCAGTTCTTCGCGAAAGAAGCCGGCATCTTCCTGACTGATGGCGGTCCCTTCGGCGACCGGCAGCATGTGCGCTTCAACTTCGGCTGTCCCCGTGCGCACCTGCTCACGGGACTGGAGATGATGAAAGGAGCGCTCGATCGGCGCGCGGCGGCGGCGTCATAGCCTTCCCGGGATCCTCTCGCGGGCTTGGACGCGCGGCTCACTTTCCGCCGTGACAGCGCGTCGCATTTTTCCGACAGTGGCTCGCTCCCCCATGATCCGTCGCCCGCTCCTTTTTCTACCTCTCGTCCTCGTCGGCGCACTCGCCACCGCCTCCGCGGAAAAGCCCAACTTCCTCCTCATCGTCGCCGACGACCTCGGCTACTCGGACCTCGGTTGCTACGGCGGCGAGATCGAGACGCCGAACCTCGACCGGCTCGCCGCCGGCGGCGTTCGTCTGACCCAGTTCTACAACACCGGACGCTGTTGTCCGTCCCGCGCCTCCATCCTCACCGGCCGGTATCCCCACGCGGTCGGACTCGGGCACATGACCCAGGACATCGGGCAACCCGGCTACCGCGGTCGGGTTTCCGGGGAAGCCCGCACCATCGCCGAGGTGCTCGCACCGGCAGGGTATCGCTCGTTCATTTCGGGAAAATGGCATCTCGGCACCGAAGACCCGACGCAACACGGATTCGAGGAATTCTACGGCACCCTGGTCAGCGCCAAGCGTTTCTTCGATCCCGAGCACCTTATTCGCCTGCCGAAGGATCGGGAAAAGATCACTTATCCCGACGGAGAGTTCTACGCCACCGATGCCGTCACCGATCACGCGCTCCAGTTTCTCGGCCAGGCCCGGGAGACTCCGGAAAAGCCCTGGTTTCTCTATCTCGCCTACCACGCCCCCCATTTTCCGCTCCACGCCTTTCCCGAGGACATCGCCGAATACGCCGACCGCTACCAAACAGGCTGGGACGCGCTGCGCGGGGAACGCCTCGCCCGCATGAAGACGCTCGGCATCATTTCCGCCGCAACCGAACTCACACCGCGCTCACCCTACTGGAACTACGGCGAAACCGAAACCGGCACCAATCCGGCGTGGGATTCCCTGCCCGAGAATCGCCGCCACGACCTCGCCCGCCGCATGGCCATCTACGCCGCCATGGTTGATCGCATGGATCGCCAGATCGGTCGCGTCCTCGCCGACCTCGAGCAGGCCGGTGAATGGGAGAACACCCTCATCCTCTTCCTCTCCGACAACGGCGCCTGCGCCGAGTGGGATCCGCGCGGCTTCGATCACCAGTCGAGCAACGACAACATCCTGCATGAGGAAGCGGCCCTGAATGAAATGGGCCAACCCGGCACCTTCCACAGCGCCGGCTCGGGCTGGGCCAACGCCTCGAACACCCCGTGGCGGCTCTACAAGCACTTCAATCATGAAGGGGGCATCAACTCGCCCTGCATCATACACTGGCCGACCGGAATGGATCCGAAACTCGCGGGCACGCTCAGCGAGGAGCCCGCCCATCTCATCGATCTGATGCCCACCCTCGCGCATGCCGCCGACGCCGAGTTCGACGGTCCGGGCACGAGTCTGCTGGAGCTGATTTCCAAGCCGTCTTCCCGTCTGCTGTTTTTTGAACACGAAGGCAATCGGGCGGTACGGGATCGGAATTGGAAACTGGTCGCTCTGCGCGGCCAACCGTGGGAACTCCACGATTTCTCGCGGACCCGCACCGAAATGAGCGATGTCGCCGCCCGGCACCCCGAGGTCGTGAAACGTCTCTCCTCAGCCTGGGACCAGTGGGCGGAGGCTCAGCAAGTCACCCCCCTGCCCGAAGACTACGGAGTCGATTACCTGCGAACAACCGCCCAATGATCACCCCGACCCGGGGTACACGGAAACAGTACCGTAGCATGGACTTCCAAGTCCGTGCCCGTCACGTGGGCTTCCAAGCCCGCGACTGGGACCTCGCTCCCTCCAGGGCAATTTGCCCGTTGTCAGCGACGGCAAAATGCGTTTCCCTTTTTTTACTCACCGCTCCCGCCGTGCCTCCTCTTCGTGTCACTCCCCCCCTGCTCGCTCTGGGCCTGCTGCTCGCGGGCGCCCCGGCATCGGCACGCGCCGAGGGCACCACTCCCAGCGAGACCGAGGGAGAACCACTCATCGTCACCACCGTCCGCACCACCGCCTACACCCACACGGAGGCCGACCACCTCAAATACGGCAAGAAAACCGCCCTCGGCACCGAGCTGCGCTACTCCCCGGAATACCACTCCTCCGCCGCCGACTGGTCCCGCTTTCCCCTCGGGACGAAATTTCGCATCAAGGGCTACGACCGCCTCTTCGTCGTCGATGACTACGGCAAGGCGCTGACGGGATCGCGCACCATCGACATCTATTTCGACACCCGACAACGCATGAACAACTGGGGCGTTCGCTGGGTGGAAATCGAGGTGCTGGAATTCGGCAGCTTCCACGAAAGCCGCAAGATTCTCGCCTCCCGCGCCAAGCATCCCCATTGCCTCGCCATGCTGGCGTCGATGACGGTCGATGACTGGTGGAAAGTCTACAATCGCTGAGCGCCTTCGGCGATCCGCGATCTCGTGAGCGTGTTCGCGTGATGGCTCCGGACTCGTCAGCGGGACCGTTCCGCTGTCTACTGACCCCATGCCCTCGAATAAACTCCGCTTCGCCGGGATCGGCTGCCAGCGCCAGGGCTGGGCCGACATTTCCCGCATCGGCACCCACCCCGCCGTCGAGATGGTCGCGTTCTGCGATATCGACCGCCGCCACTTCGACAAAGTGGAAAAAGCCTGGCCCGGGAAGCCGAAATTCTCCGATTTCCGGAAAATGCTCGACACGCTCGGCTCGGAGATCGACGCCGTGAATGTCTCCGTGCCCGATCACCAGCACGCCGTCATCACCCAGGCGGCCCTGGAGCGCGGACTCCATGTCTACTGCGAAAAGCCCCTCACCCACACCGTCTGGGAAGCCCGCCAGATCGCGAAACTCGCCGCCCGCGCCGGCACCGTCAACCGCATGGGAAATCAGATCCACTCCGAGTATCAATACCGCGCCACCCGGCTCATCATTCAGGAGGATCGAGCCATCGGAAAGGTCAAGGAGGTCCACACCTGGATCTCCGCCGCCGGTCACGGTCGTTCCGGTCTGCTCCAGCCACCCGCCAGCCCCGCCCCGGCGCCCCCGGAGGTGGATTGGGACCAATGGCTGGGCCCGGCTCCCTGGCGGGAATACGGCGGCGAAAATGTCTACCACCCGCGCAGTTGGCGAGACTGGCAGGTCTTCGGCTCGGGCTCCATCGGCGACAACGGCTGCCACCTGCTCGATCCCCTCTTCACCGCGCTGAATCTCACCGCGCCCCTCTCCATCTCCGCCGAGCACAGCGGCATGAACGATCACATCTGGCCGGCGCAGGAGACCCTCACCTACCTCTTCCCCGGCACCGAGCACACCGCCGGAGACCGGCTCAAGATCACCTGGTACGACGGCGGACGGCGTCCCTCCTGGAAAATTCCCGGCCTCCCCCCCGCCGACAGCCTTCTCCAGCCCGCCTCCCTCATCATCGGGGAAAAAGGCCACCTCCTCGTCCCCCACTGGGGCACGCCGAAACTCTATCCGGAAAAAGACTTCGCCGACTACCCCCTGCCCGATCCCGGCAAGGCGCACCACTACCACGACTGGGTCGACGCCTGCCTGGCGGGCGACACCGGCCTTTCCGACAACTTCGCCTACGCCGGCCCCCTCACCGAAGCGGTGCAACTCGGCAACGTCGCCGTCCGCTTTCCCGGCCAGACCCTCGAGTGGGATGCCGCCAACCTGCGCGTCACCAATGTCCCCGAGGCCAACGCCTTCCTCACCAAGACCTACCGCCAGGGCTGGGCCGTCCACGAAGTCGCCTGATCGCCCCCCCCACCACCTCCTCCCCGCCCCCGACCATCGGCATCCGATGATCGCGCCAATACGTCACCCCTTTGGCTTGCCTCAACGTCAATTTGGCCGCATAGTCAAACTGCCAGAAAAACCACACCTGCCCAAATGAACCAGATTTTCAGGAACTCCTTACTTTTCGCCTCCCTTGCCCTTCTTCCCGCCGGCGCCCGCGCCGATGATGCCAAGGTGCTCTACACCGACCTGGTGCAGCCCATCCTCAACGCCAAATGCGTCGGCTGCCACGGAGCCGACAAACAGAAAGGCAAGCTGCGCCTCGACTCACTCGAGGAGATCATGAAAGGCAGCGATGGCGAAAACGTCATCCCCGGCAAACTCGACGACAGCCTGCTCACCTTCCGCGTCACCCTGCCCAAGGACGACGACGAAGTCATGCCACCCGAGGACGAGGAGCCGCTCACCAAAGAGGAGATCGAAGTGCTGAAATTCTGGGTCATGTCCGGAGCCAAGGGCGACGCCAAGATCGGCGACCTCAAGCCCACCGGAGACGCCGCCAACGCCATCAAAGTCGTGCTGGCCAACCCGCCCAAAATGCCCGCCGCGCTCGCCGCCGCCCAGGCCGCCAAACAGATCGATCCCGCCCAGGTGAAACTCGCCGAGGAAACCATCGGCCGCGTCGAGAAAGAGGGCGCCTCCCTCATGGCCATCGCCCAGGACACCCCCGACCTGCGCTTCAGCGCGCTCAATGTCGCCAAAGACTACAGCGATAAGAACCTCGAACTGCTCAAACCCGTGGCCGCCCAGGTGAAATGGATGGACCTCGCCCGCACCCAGGTCACCGACGCCGGGCTCGCCCATCTCGCCGGGATGAAAAACCTCACCCGCCTGCACCTGGAGAACACCAAGATCACCGACGCCGGGCTCGATCACCTCAAAGGACTCGGCAGCCTCGAGTACCTCAACCTCTACGGCACCGGTGTCACCGACGCCGGCATCCAGAAACTCGCCGGACTCAAGAATCTCAAGAAACTCTTCGTCTGGCAGACCAAAGTGACCCCCGAAGGCGCCAAGAAACTCGCCGGAGCCCTCACCGGCATCGACATCAACATCGGCTGGCAGGAGCCCGCAGCCAAACCCGTCGTCCTCGCCGCCAACACCGCCGACGCCGCAAAACCCGCCGCGCCCGCGACCCCCGCCCCGGCCGCCCCGGTCAAGAAAGAGGAACCCGCCAAACCCGCGCCGACCCCTACTCCGGCTCCCGCCAAACCCGCGCCCACTCCCACCCCGGCTCCCGCCAAGACCGAGCCGGCCAAACCCGCGCCCACTCCCACCCCGGCTCCCGCCAAGACCGAGCCCGCCAAGCCAGCGCCCACTCCGGCACCCGCTCCCGCCAAACCCGCGCCCACTCCCACGCCGGCTCCCGCCAAGACCGAGCCGGCCAAACCCGCGCCCACTCCGGCCCCCGCGCCCGCCAAGACTGAGCCGGCCAAGCCCGCCGCAGCCCCGACCTTTGCCGACCTCGGCGAAGCCATCACCAAGGCGCTGACGGAAGCCAAGACCGCCTCCACCGAAGCCAAGAGCGTCGCCGCCGCCGCCGCCGCCGCGTCCGGCAACGCCGGTAAAGTCGCCGACGAGGCCAAAAGCATCGCCGCCGCCGCCAAGAGCACCTCCGACGCCGCCAGCAGCGCCGCCACCGCCGCCGGGAAAACCTCCGGCGAAGCCAACAGCGCCGCCGCCAACGCCGTGAAGGTCGCCACCGAGGCCAAAGCCACCGCCGACGGCGCCCAGAAGACCGCCGCCGAAGCCCAGAAAGCCGCCGCCGCCGCCCAACAGGCCGCCGCCGATGCCCAAAAGGCCGCCGCCGCCGCCCAACAGGTCGCCAACGAAGCCAAGAGCCTGCTCATGGAACTCCAGAAAGCCGCCGCCGCCATCGTCGGCGCCGTCGACTGATCCCCGGCCCGCCCGGGGCACCCACGGCCCCTTTCCGAAAAGCCGATCCGCCACCCGCGCGGGTCGGCTTTTTTCGTGCCCCCTCCGCGCGCGAATGCGTGCCCATTTCCCGGTCGACTCCCCCGCCGCCCAGCGGGCATAGTGGCCCCACACACCATTCACCCCAGCACCCGCTTTCCCATGACCACCCGCAGAGATTTCGTCAAAAGCACCGCCGCCCTGTCCAGCCTCCTCGCCGCCCCCGCCATCGTGCGCGGGCAGAACCTCAACTCCAAACTCCAGCTCGCCTCCATCGGCTCCGACGGCAAAGGCTGGTCCGACACCCGGGAGATGGCCACCCACGATACCGTCGAGCACGTCGCCTTCTGCGACATCGACCTCAACCGCACCCTCAACGTGCGCAAACTCCGGCCCGATGCCCCCATCTTCCAGGACTACCGCGAGATGCTCGCCCAGCTCGGCGACAAGATCGACGCCGTCACCGTCTCCACCCCCGACCACATGCACGCCTACATCACCCTCGACGCCATGCGCCAGGGCAAGCATGTCTACTGCCAGAAACCCCTCACCCACAACGTCTGGGAAAGCCGCCAGGTCAAACTCCAAGCCGCCAAGTCCGGCGTCATCACCCGCCTCGGCAACCAGATCCACTCCCACGAATACTACCGCACCGCCGTCCAGACCATCCAGGCCGGCAAGATCGGGAAAATCACCCGCGTCCACTCCTGGGTCGGCACCACCGGCCACGGCAAATCCGGATTCATCGACCGGCCCAAACAGACCAGCACCGCCCCCGACACCATCGCTTGGGACAGTTGGATCGGCGTCGCCCCCATGCGCCCCTTCGTCGACGCCCAGCTCCGCTGCTACCATCCCTGGGGCTGGCGCGACTTTCAGGACTTCGGCAACGGAGCCCTCGGCGACTTCGGCTGCCACATCCTCGATCCCGTCTACACCGCCCTCGCCATCGCCGGCCCCTCCGACGACATCCAGTGCAGCGACCACACCGGCATGAACGATGAAGTCTGGGCCGCGCAGAACACCATCCACTTCACCGTCCCCGGCACCGCCCACACCGTCGGCGACCGGCTCAAGATCACCTGGTACGACGGCGGCCTCATCCCCAGCACCAAAGGCTCCCACGTCCCCGCCACCCGCGCCCTGCCCCGCAGCGGCTCCCTCTTCATCGGCGAGACCGGCTCCCTCGTGCTGCCCCATGTCGGCGCCCCCAGCGTCTGGCTCCAGGATGCCACCGCGCCCGACGACAGCGCCCTCGTCAAAGCCGACAACCAGAACCACTACCACGGCTGGGTCGACGGCTGCCTCAGCGGCAAACAGCCCAGCGACGGCTTCGACTACGGCGCCCTGCTCACCGAGGCCGTGCTCCTTGGCAACATCGCCGTGCGCTACAAAGGCCAGACCCTCAAGTGGGACTCCGCCAACCTCAAAGTCACCAACCTTGAGGAAGCCAACCGCTGGGTCACCCGCGACTATCGCGAAGGCTGGGAAATCCAGCCCGTCGCCTGACCCGCCCCTCTTGGGTCCGGCACCCTACCCTCTTCAGTCCGCGACCCAACCCTGTTGCCTCTCCCGGCGGCGCCGCCTCCCCGCCGGGAGCGCGGCCCTCCCGCCCGCTTCTGAGGCCCCGGACGCCATTTCGACCGTCCCGGACGCCATTTCGACTATCCCGGACGCTTCTTTGCCGCCCTCGGTCGCATCTTTGCCGCCCTCGGTCGCTTCTTTGACGCCTTCGGCCGCATCTTTGCCGCCCTCGGTCGCTTCTTTGACGCCTTCGGTCGCTTCTTTGACGCCTTTGGTCGCTTCTTTGCCGCCTCCGGACGCTTCTTTGCTGCCCCCGGACGCTTCTTTGACACCATCTGTCGCTTTTTTAACGCCTTCTCTCGCTTCTTTGTCGCCCTCGGACGCTTCTTTGACACCCTCGGACGCTTCTTTGACGCCCTCGGACGCTTCTTTGACTACCTCGGACGCCACTTACACCATCCCGGACGCCATTTCGACCATCCCGGGCGCGGCGGCAATTGTCCCGGACTTCCTGAGGAGGATCGACGATGCGGGCGCAACGGTCCGCACTCCCAGAGAACGAAGCGAACCGCTCCACGCTCCACGCTCCACGCTCCACGCTCCACGCTCCACGCCTAACAGAAAACGCTTTCCGCCTCCGCTCTTATCCGCTATTTCTCCACGCGTGAGCGTGACACACGATATGACGGTAGCCGGGAGCGTACCCCTCGCACGCCTGAGGAACGCCGTCGCCCTCGCTACTCCGGACACCAGCTCCACCGCCTTGGTGGCCACCGAAGTTTATGGGAACTACGTGCCCTGGCCCTACCACGAGGCGCCCGACATGAAATACGACCTCATCTTCATCGACGGCCGCCTCCGGGCCGACTGCGCCGCCGTCGCCCGCCACTGCCTCGCCGAGGGCGGCGTCATCCTCCTCCACGACGCCCACCGGGAGAATTACGGGCGCGTGTTTGAGCTGTTCGGGGGCGGGGAGGTGGTTTTGAATACGGGGATTTTCGAAAGCGATCCTCTCGAAAACGGCTCTTGAAGCTATCCCGTCGATTCCCACGATCGATCCATGTTGGCGGTACTCGACAGCAACATTCTGGTAGCGGCCCTGATGTCACGCAGGGGCGCTTCCAACGAACTGCTCCGGCGCGTGGCTGGTGGAGAACTCGAAATCGCCGTTTCGACGGCGTTGGTGCTGGAATACGACGACGTCCTGCACCGGCCGGGGCTGATTCCTGACTATTCGCACGGGGAGATCGATGATTTCCTCGATTCGATCTGCGCGGTCGCTCGCGAGGCGTTCATTTACTTTCGCTGGCGCCCCTTTTTGCCGGATCCCGGCGACGACCTCGTGTTCGAGTGCGCGTTGGCGGCAGGGGCCTCGCATCTGGTCACCCATAACCTGAAGGACTTTCCGGACCTCGACCGATTCGGACTTTCGGTCGTGACACCCGGCGATATTCTGCAAAACTTATCGGCATGAGTACTTTGTCTGTCACTCTCCCCGATTCCGTTCGCGAAGGGATCGAGCGCATGGCTCGGGAAGACGGCGTTTCGGTGGAGGATTTCATCGCCACGGTGCTCTCACAGCGGATGGCGGTGGCGGAGGCGGATTCCTATGTCCGCAGTCGCGCTGAACGGGGCAGCGCCGAGCGCCTGAAGCAGATCCTTGATCGGGCTCCCGATGTCGAACCGGCGCCTGACGATCGCATTTCGCCCCATTCGTGATCCGCTGGTTCAGCCCGCGCGGAGATCTACGTGACCTGGCCAAACTACGAGGCGCCCGACGTGAAATACGATCTCATCTTCATCGACGGCCGCCTCCGGGCCGACTGCGCCGCCGTCGCACGCCACTGCCTCGCCGAGGGCGGCGTCATCCTCCTCCACGACGCCCACCGGGAGAATTACCGGCGCGTGTTTGAGCGGTTCGGGGGCGGGGAGGTGGTTTTGAATACGGGGGTGTTTGGCGCTCGAACCAATGGCAAGCGATTGTCAATCTAAGGAGGGCACTAATCTCATAACTCACTCCTCACTCTCTCTCCATTATGGCCGCGAAGACTCGATAGGAGCGAATAGCAGACAGAAGTCTGAGACACAGTATCAGGACGATACCCGCAACGGCGCCCAGCCTAGCTCGGTGTTAGCGGCACACAAGCCCGAGGCCTCTCTGTTAAGAGATTGCATTTCGGGAACATGCAGTCAAACTACTAAAGAGATCTTAGAATATGCGCGCTCTCCTTGACACAAACATTGTAATTCACCGCGAGGCATCCGCCGGTATAAATCAAGACATCGGAACGCTCTTCAAATGGCTAGACAAGTCGGGATACGAGAAATGCATCCACCCAATAACTGTTTCCGAACTACAAAAGCACAGAGACGAGAGAGCTCGTCAAAATCTAAACGTAAAACTACATAGTTACGAGGTATTGAAGACAATTGCGCCAGTAGCTCTTCCGATTCAAAAAGTTTCCGATCGGTATGACAAAACTGAAAATGATAAGAATGACTCGATGCTTTTAAATGAAGTATTCAACAGTCGTGTTGAAATTTTGATCAGCGAGGACAAGAAGATTCACCTCAAGGCGTTCGAGCTCGGGATTGATGATCGAGTATTCAGAATTGACAGCTTTCTAGAAAAGGTTGTCGCGGAAAACCCGGATCTCCTTGACTACAAAGTCCTGAGTGTTCAGAAAATGTATTTCGGAGAAATCGATTTGAGAGACAACTTCTTCGATTCTTTTCGATCTGACTACAAAGAATTCAACAAGTGGTTCAACAAGAAGGCCGATGAAGTCGCCTACGTTACATACAAGGATAACCGTATACTCTCATTTTTGTATTTAAAGGCAGAATCTGAAAAGGAAAACTATTCCGAGATTGAGCCTGTATTTAGGCCCAAGAAAAGATTAAAAATTGGCACTTTCAAAGTTGTTAGTAACGGTGTCCGACTGGGAGAGAGGTTTTTGAAAATCATTTTCGACAACGCGATCCTGCATCAAGTCGAAGAGATCTATGTAACGGTATTCAACCGCAACCCCGATCAGAACAGACTTATTCAGCTCTTATCAGAATGGGGTTTTAAACATCATGGGCATAAGTCCACGGAAAATGGTAACGAATTGGTTCTTGTACGGGATTTCTCCAAAAATGCTTCAAGTGAAAATCCGAAATCTACATTTCCTCACTTTTCTGTAAATGCGCCCACCTACCTCTGCGCAATATACCCGGAATATCATACAGAACTTTTTCCGGACTCAATACTCACAAATGAATCCGCTTTCAACTTTAAGGAGAGCGAGCCTCATCGTAACGCGCTCCGGAAGGTCTATATTTCACGGTCAATTTTCCGCGATCTCCACCCCGGGGATGCAATTGTTTTCTATCGCACAGGCGGCCTTCATAAGGCGGTGGTCACCACCGTTGGAATTGTCGAGGCAGTGGTAAAAGAGTTCGCTGATGTGGACGATTTTATTCTCAAGTGCCGAAAACGAAGCGTCTTCTCTGATTCAGCACTTCAGAGACACTGGGAGTATCAATCCTCAAGCCGCCCATTCATTGTAAATTTCTTGTATTGTTATTCCTTTCCTAAACGACCCAATCTTAAGAAACTGATTGAACTTGGCGTGATTCGGGATATAAACTCAGCGCCGCGTGGCTTTCACCGAATCTCGCCGGACAGTTTCAGAAAAATCTTAACCGCATCGCAAAGCAATGAACGTCTTATTGTCGATTAAACCTCAATTCGCGGAAAAAATATTCAATGGCACGAAAAAGTATGAATTTCGAAAGGCAATATTCAAAGATCCCAATGTGAAAACCGTAGTAGTTTATGCATCCTCTCCAGTCTCTCTAGTGATAGGCGAATTTGATATAGAAGAGGTTTTGTCCGACGAGCCGAAAGAGCTATGGAAAAAGACCCATAAAGAATCAGGGATCTCCGAAGAATTTTTCTTTGATTATTTTTCTCGGCGCGAAATCGCTTTCGCGATCAAGATTAAGAAGACAAGACGTTACAAGCGTCCAAAAGAGCTTTCGAAATCCTTCAATGCTTCACCTCCGCAATCGTTTTGTTATCTTACGGGAAAGAATCATTGAAACATGAATGATCTCAAATTCATTCTCAGTTCGCTTTCCGGCAAGGCGCATTGGCTGGTATTTCTCGGGGGGATTCACGGTTCAGGGAAAACAATGTTGTGTGGTGGCCTTTCGGCTGATGACTACCATTGCGTTACAGCAAGCTCCCTTATCAAAAGACATGGAATGGAATTGAGTAAATCAAAAAGGGTCGCACACGTTGAGGACAACCAGGTCGCCTTAGTTTCTGAACTATTGAAGGAGCGGGTTAAATTTGCGAGGATAATCCTCGACGGACATTTTTCTTTGATTCAGCGCGATGGATCGTTTGTATCGGTAGAGGACTCGGTATTTGAGCAAATTGATCCCGAAATTCTAATTCTTCTTGAGGCGCCTCCAAAGCTCATTTCAGAGCGCTTGCAGGCAAGGGATGGCAAGCCTTGGGATGTGAAACTTGTGAAGGAATTCCAGCAATTCGAGAAATCTTGCGCGCGCAGGGTGTCTGAAAATCTGAAGATTCCTCTACAGATCCTTACGGTGACCTGAGCTGAATTTTCACAGATTGCTATTGTGTGTAATACACCACCATCACCGAATCCCGCGGCGCATCCTCTTCCGCCAAGGGATCCACCCCGTGCCAGCTCTCGGCGCCCACGGTGAAGGAATAGCCGGTGTTTGGCAAGAAGGGAACTCGCTTGGACAATTCAAACGGTTCCCCGGTTTTCACGAGGGGTTCCCCGGTTTTCGGTTGGTCGGTTTTCGGTTCTTTTCTCCGATAAAACGCGGTGCCGAGGTGGGCGCGGGAGTCGTCGCGGGGCAGGTAGATCTGGGTGGTGATGACTTTTTCGCGGATGTCCTGGTGGATGCCGATGCGGTAGCCGGCCAGGTCGCGGAGGAGGGAGACGCGGGGCTCGACGCGCAGGGCTTTCAACCGTAAGCGTCTCATACGCAGCATCTATCGAAGCGATGGGTGATCGCTACACTT
>CAYTNL010000065.1:0-38140 GCA_964439145.1 uncultured Verrucomicrobiales bacterium | reverse complement strand
TCACGCTGCGTGATGGTCCCTGTCAAGAGGGGCGCGTTTACTCCGCTTACGACGGTGTTGGCTCAAGCTGAGCTGCTCTGCGCGGATTGGGCGGAGTAGTTCGCGTCAAACCGGATGCGCGGTGAGATCGGGATCGAGCGCAGGTAGTGACTCGTGATCCGATACTCCTTCCCGCCTCAACAAACAGACAAACGCGCCCGCACCTTGCCCTTCATGCGGATAAAGCCGATAAGCGGGGAATTCGGCGTGGGGCGAGCACCACATGGCGAGATGCTCCACGGGAACGGCTTCGAAGTCGGGACGCCGCGACAGGAGGCGGGCGATGACGCGTTCGTTTTCGCGTTCTGCGAAGGTGCAGGTGGAGTAGAGCAGCCAGCCGCCGGGAGCGACGCATTGGGCGGCGGCGGTGAGGATGCCGGCCTGGCGCTTGGCGTTGCCTTTGACGGAGGCGGGATGGAAGGCGCCGGGATTTTCGATGCCTTTGGCGGGGAGGGATTGGCCGGAGCAGGGGGCGTCGACGATGACGACGTCGAAGGCGCCGGGGGCCTTTTCCGCCAAGTCGCGGGGGTCGAGGCGCTGGGTGTGGGCGTTGGCGATGCGGCAGCGGCCGAGGTTGTGCCGGAGGATGGCGAGGCGTTTGCCGATGACTTCGTTGGAAAGGAGCAGACCGGGGCGGAGGGCGAGGGAGGCGAAGACGCTCTTTCCTCCCGGGGCGGCGCAGACGTCGAGGACGCGCGCTCCCCCGTGGGGCGGTAGGGCGAGCAGGGCCGAAGCGGCCCAGACGGAGGAAAAGTCGAGGCAGTAGAGCGCGCCATCGGCGTGGAGGGGATCGCGACCGGGCTCGGCACCGGGCGCGAGACGGAGCACGAAGTCGGGCAGCCAATCGAGCCGGGGATCCCGGGGGGCGAGCGGGTGGCGGGTGAGGAAGGCGGCTTTTTCCGCCGCGTCACCCGTCCAGAGCACGCAGGGGGCGAAGTCCCCGGGACTGAGCAGGGCCGCCAGGAAGGCGTCGGCGCGGGGGGCGTCGTCGGGGAAGAGGCGCTGGGCCTCCTGACGCATGAGCCTGGTGGGTGCGGGTTTCAAAACCGGGGGAGATTGGGTGGCTGGCCGCCTCTCGGCTGGATTTCCGGTCGTATTGGCCTACAGGATAGAAAGTCTCTCTCTGTTCGCATTCCTTTCATCCCTCTATCAAGTCCAGCCCCATCATGATGACCGAAGACCTCATCCGGGAAAAGCTCAAGGAAGTCAAATACCCCGGTTTCAGCCGCGATATCGTGTCGTTCGGCCTGATCCAGCGGATCTGGGTGGAGGGCGACAATGTCACCGTGAAGCTCTCTCTGGCGACACGGGACCCGCAGATTCCCGACCAGATCAACCGGGACGCGCGCGCCGTCCTCGGGGCCATCGACGGCATCGGTAACGTCCATGTGGAATTCGACATCAAGGAACCGCCCCAAGCGGCCAGCGCCGGCGGCGGTCTGGGCACCTCCAGCATCCCGGGCATCCGGAAAATCATCGCGGTGGCCAGCGGCAAGGGCGGCGTGGGAAAATCGACGGTGGCGGCGAATCTCGCGGTGGCCCTGTCGAAGACGGGGGCCTCGGTGGGGCTGTGCGATTGCGATCTCTACGGGCCGAGCATTGCCCTGATGTTCGGCACCAAGGATGAGCAGTTGATGGCCAATGATCGCAACGAGATCCTGCCAGTGGAGGCGCACGGACTGAAGCTGATCTCGATGGGATACATGCTCGGGGACGACGCCCCGGCCATCGTCCGCGGACCGTTGGCCACGCGGTACGTGCAGCAGTTTCTCCGTCAATGCGCCTGGGGCGAGCTGGACTATCTGGTGCTGGATCTGCCACCCGGCACCGGGGACATTCAGCTGACCATCGTGCAGACGGTGGCGCTGGACGGGGCGGTGGTGGTGACCACGCCGCAGGAGGTGGCCCTGATCGATGCCCGCAAGGCGGTGACGATGTTCGAGAAGGTGAATGTGCCCATCCTCGGCATCGTGGAGAACATGGCGTGGTTCGAGTGCGAGCATGGCACGCGCTATCCCATCTTTGGCGAGGGCGGCGGCCAGGCGGAGGCGGAGCGGCTCGGCGTGGCGTTGTTGGGGCGGATCCCCATCGATATCGCCACGCGCGACCGGGCGGATCGCGGCGAGCCGGTGGCCCTGGTGGACGCGACCGAAAACCCCATCAGCGGGGCGTTTGCCGACATCGCGGGTCGGGTGACGCAGATGGTGAACCGCTGATCGCGGCGTCGCCGGGGCGGGAAATATGGAAGCGTGCCGCAACTCGCGGGACGGTGGCCGGTTTATACCACCGTAAACTCCACAGAACTCCCATCCCGCGATATGAAAACGAAGCATCTGTATCTCACCCTGGCCATCCTGGCGACCGGCGGCGGCCTCGCGCTGGCCGAGAATGACAAGCCGAAAGGCGACAAGCCCGCGCCGGAGAAACCCGAGCGTCCGCGTCCTCCGGGCGGCGGAGAGCGTCCGGGCGGTCCCGGAGGTCCGGGCGACATGCTCAAGCAACTCGACACCGACGGCGACGGCGCGATCTCCCAGGCGGAAGCCGGAGAGCGCTGGGAGCGCATGGCCCGCCTCGACAGCAACGGCGACAAGGTCGTGAGCAAAGAAGAGTTCGCGGCCATGGCCGGGCGTCCCGGTGGTCCCCAGGGGCCCGGAGCTCCCGGTGGCGGTCCGCGCGGCGGAGCCCAGTTTTTCGAAACCGCCGACAAGAACAGCGACGGCAAGTTGACCCAGGACGAGGTGCCCGAGCAGGCTTGGGCGAGAATGGCCGAGGCGGACAAGGACGGCGACAAGGCGGTGACGAAAGAGGAGCTGGCGGCGCATTTTCGCGAGCGGGCCGGTGGCGCGCGTCCCGGTGGTCCCGAGGGCGGGCGTCCCGATGGCGGGCGTCTCTTTGAGATGGCCGACAAGAATCAGGATGGCAAGCTCACCTCCGAGGAGCTGGGCGAGCGCTGGGAGCGGATGTCCCAACTCGACAAGAACAGCGACGGCGCCATCTCCCGCGACGAGCTGCCCCAGATGGGACCCGGACGCGGAGGGCCGGGAGGTCCGGGCGGCTCGGGAGGTCGTCCCGGCGGCGGTCCGGGCGGAGAAGGCGGCGGACAGTCGACGGCGATTTTTGACCGCTACGACAAGGACGGTGACCAGAAACTCTCCAAGGAGGAAGTCTCCGAAGAGATGTGGGCGCGTCTCGCCAAAGCCGACAAGAACGCCGACGGTCTGGTGAGCAAGGAGGAACTCGGTTCCGTCTTCTCCGAAGAGCGTCGCGGCGGTGGCGAGGGCAAGCCCGGTGCTGGTCCGGAAGGGAAGCGCCCGAAACCGGAAGGCCCCAAAGGCCCGAAGCCCGGCGAGGTCTGATCCTCCGGCCCCCATTCCCGAAAGTTCATCAGCCGTCCGGTGAGATTCACCGGGCGGCTTTTTTTGTGCCCGCGCATCCGGAGCGACCGGGGGAGTGCGGGGCGAATCGTTCAGCCGTCAGAAGAGAGAAATCGACCGGAAAAAATTCGCGAAATCGAAAATCAGGATTGCAACTTATCGCAAAGATGAATATAATTACCAAAATTATCTCTCATTTTTGGACCGCAATCCCCGAATTCCGATGGTCGCCACACTCAAATTCCTCGCCAAGGGCCTCGGCCTCTTCCTTCTCTGGGCCGTGATCGGCGCCGTGATTTACTCCGTCGGCACCAACCTGCTGGCCCGACAGGGAGACGCGGAGGCGATCACCGAACTGAACTCGGGGTTGGGAATCGATTTCGAGCCTCTGGGAGAGATCCTGGTCGAGGGCGACGCGGTGCTGATGACCACGGTGACGACGGGTCCGACCGACCTGGAATTCGATTCCGAAGGCGTCGGCTACGTCCTTGACGAGAAAGGCCTGGTGTTTCGCATCAAGCCCAACGGTGGCGGCCGCGACTCGGTGCCGTGGCTGATCCTTCCCAACGATCACACCGAGCGAGCGGTGCCTTTCCGCACCATGGCCTTGCATCCGGGATTTCTCGATCCCGACTCGCGGGGCTACGGTCGCTTCTACACCGTGGAGCCCGAGAGAGCGGCCACGGGGATTCCGGATTTCTCCCCCGAGTTCGGGGCCGATGTCGAGCATCATCAGGACGCCCTAGTGGAGTACCGGACCCAGCAGCCGGATGCCCGCACTTTCACCGGCTCGCGCAAAGTGCTGGCCCGTTTCAGCCAACCCGGGGCGGATCACAATGTGAATGATCTGGTTTTCGATCGCATGGGCCGGCTCTTCGTGGCGGTGGGTGACGGGGCCGCCTGCGAGCCGGGTCGTCGCCAGGCTTCACGCAACGCGATGTCTCTCCTCAACGCCTACGGCAAAGTGCTGCGCATCGATCCTCTCGGTGACAATTCGGCCAATGGAAAGTATGGAGTGCCGCCGCGGAATCCGTTCCTGGTCATCGATCAGGCCCTGCCGGAAATCTGGTGCTATGGCCTCCGGGATCCCCGTCGCATCGAGTTCGATCCCTACCGTGACTGGCTGAGCATCGTGGATCTCGGTCAGGATGGCATCGAGGAGGTGAACATCAGCGAGACCGGCGGAGAGCATTTCGGTTGGGACCTGTGCGAGGGCAGCTATTTCTATCCGCCGTCAAAGGGGCGCAAGCCGTCGGAAGGTGTCATCGGGCCGCGGGTGGAGTTTCCCGGCCAGGGAGGGAATCGTGTCACCGGTGGATTCATCTATCGGGGGGGGCAGTTTCCCGCTCTGCACGGTCGTCTGGTGTTCAGCGGCGCCGATGGGCGGCTGATGGTGTCGCGGACGGATGGCAAAGGCGGCATCGAGCGGCTGCTGGTTGGCAACCAGGCGGCTCTCACCGTGAGCGGGATCACGGGCATCCGCCCCGGACCATCGGGGGAATTGTTCGTGATGAACCGGAACGGCGACATCTACGAGCTCCAGAAGCGCGGCACCTCCGCCCGGACCAGAAAGCCCAAGCGTCCCCTGCTTTGCTGGGCTTTGTGAGAGGGTTGTGGATGGAAAATGCCTCAGAAGAGAATCTTGCTGATGAACCTATCCAGATGATCAGGCCTCTTGCGGTCTCGTCGCGCTACCGCGATTAATTTGCGTTCAAATGTCGAGCCAAGGCTGATGCGTGTGACGGCTTTGCGCCGCCCATAGATCGCCAGAGCGCGGATCGGAACCACCGCGACTCCGAAGCCAAGAGACACGAGATTGATCATCAAATCGAAACTGTCCGTCTGCACGGTTGGGGTGGGATCTAGCGCATTCGATTTGAGCCAATTCGCAAGGCGACGACCAGTTTCCGATTCTTGTGACAAGCCGATGAATGGGCCTTCGCGAAACCGGGCTTTGGGATCAATGTAATCGATGCCCGGTGGCAAGATGGCGGTGAATCGATCAACGAATTCGTGGGTTTTTTCCAAGCCCGATGGGAGTCTGATGCGATCACAGCAGATCCCGATATCGAGTTCAGCGTTCTTGATCTGTTCGAGGATGAAATCTCCATCAGAGTAGGTAAAATGAATCTCCACATTTGGATATTCTCTCCGAAATGCCGTGAAGAATCCCGGCAAATAGGCAAAGGCTACAGAACGGGCGATGCCTGTGCGCACTTGGAGAGATCGGGTTCCATGCACTCTCTGAAAAGAACTTAGAGTGTGGTGAAAATCGGAAAGAATCCTACCCGTTTCTTGATAGAGAGCCTGGCCAGCTTCGGTCATTCTGACCCGTCTGGTGGTACGCTCAAACAAACGGGTGCCCAAGATATCTTCCAGCGTCTGAATCTGGCGAGTGACGGCACTTTGAGTCAGGCCGCAGTTTTGGCCGGCAGCAGTGAATCCGCCCGCCTCAACAACAGCTCGGAATATTTGCAATGAGTGGAGGTTGATACCGTCCGCTATGCGGTATTGATTCATATGATGCATTAATAACTGATAAAAATGAATTTCAATACTCAATAGTTCGCGGGCACGATCTTTCCGCAGGCGGGGAAAGCCTCTTTTCTGCCGAATCCCAACAAATTAGACCGAACAAAGATGTCCATGCACTTGCTCAATCGACTCCCTGATAATGTCCCAGGTCCCTGGTACACCACCGATGACTGCATCATCTGTGGTATCTGTGGAGAGATCGCTCCCGATAACTTCGGCCCGGATGCTTCCAGAGCCTTCCACATTGTTCATCATCAGCCCGACTCACCCGAAGCTGAAACTAATGCGGAACTGGCTAGAGACGAGTGTCCAGTGGAGGCGATACACCGGTTAGAGGGTGACTGATTCTCCTGTTATTCGCCGACTCTCACTCCCGCGTCAGTTGCACCACGACCCGGGCCTCTTCGGCGAAATATCGGGCGGCGGTCGCTTGCACCTGCTCGGGGGTGAGGGCGCGAACGGCTTCGGGAGTGGCGCGGTAGTGATCCCAGCCCAGGCCCAGCAACTCGTCCACCGCCGAGCGGGCCGCGAGTTGGCTGGCCGACTGGCGGCTCATGATTTCACGGCCGAGAAAAGAACTTTTTGCCCGATCAAACTCCTCGGTCCCGAGTCCCTCTCTCCGGAGCAGGCCGATCTCATCGAGTAACTCCTCGCGCACCCGATCCAACTGCTCCGGGGCGGTGGCGACATAGAAAAGGAACAGGCCGGTGTCCAATCCCGCGAGCTGGCTGGCGCCGACGGAATAGGCCAGGCCCAGTTCCTCGCGGATGCGGATGAAGACGCGGGAGGCCATGTCGCTGCATGCCTCGTCCAGCAAATCGAGGGCGTGGCGATCCGGGGAGAATATCCCGCCGGTGCGATAGCCGACGAGCAGGATGGCTTGCTCTTTTTGATGATAAAGCGTCAAGGGGGCGGGATCGATCGGCGGGGGCGCGATGTCCGATGATCTGCCGTCGGCGTGGGCGGTCACGCCGACGGGCATGGTCGTCTCGAAGCGCGCCCGGAGCACATCCTCCGTCCGTGCCGGATCGATGTCCCCGTAAACGGCGATCACACCGTTGCGCCCGCAGACAGTGTCGGCGCGGAGGGCCGCCAAAGCCTCGCGGTCGAGCGAGGCGAGGGTGTTCGCCGTGCCCGACGGGGGGAGCCCGTAGGGATGTGATCGACCGAAAATCCGTTCTCTCAGAGCCTGGATGGCGACGGTGAAGGGTCGGTCTTCCTCGGCCTTGATGGCGGCGACCTGATAGCCGCGCTCGCGCTCGAGGACGTCGTCTTTCAGCGCGGGAAGCAGGAGCGCGTCGCCCACCAGATCGATCGCCAGATCGAGGTCGGGCCGCATGACGCCGGCGCTGACGTGGAAGGTGTTCCGACCGCTGCCGGCGCCGATGCTGCCGCCCGCGGATTCCACGAGCCGGGCCACTTCCTCGGCCGAGCGGTCGCCGGCGTCCTTGGTTAGCAGTCGCGTCAGCAGGGGCGCGATGCCCGCGGTCTCGGGGCGGGCGGAGAGCATGCCTCCGCGAAAGGTGGCGTGGGTGGTCACCAGCGGGACACGATCATCCGCCAGCAGCAGGAGGGTGAGGCCGTTTTCCAGGGTGATTTTCTTCACCGCCTCGGACAGGTCGCGACGCGCGGCGACGGGCGGCTTGGGAGTGGGGTTCTGGTTGGCCGGGTTCAACGACACGATGGTCATCGCGTCCTCCAGCAGGTAACGGCGGGCCGCTTCGACGATGTCGTCGGCGGTGGTGGCCTGGGTGGCCTCGATGTAGTCGCGGGTGAAGTCGAGATTGCGGGTCAGGATCCAGTTGGACCCCAGATCGCCGGCCTGGCCGTTCATCGTCACCAGGGTGCGGAACTGCGCGGACAGCGATTGCCGCGTCGCGGTTTCCCGCTCCTCCGGTGCCGGTCCGTCGACGGCGATCCGCTTCAGACAATCGAGAGAGGCCTCGATGACCTGGTCGCGATGCCGCGGCTCGGTGTCGGCGCTGACGATGAAAAGTCCCGCGTGCGCCGGGGTGTAGGAGTAGGCGGACACACTGTGGGCCAGCCCGCGTCGTTCGCGGACCTCGCGATAGAGGCGCGAGCTGCGCCCGCCGCCGGCGATGGTGGCCAGCAGATCCAGCGCCGGCATGTCGGGGTGCGACACGTCGGGAGTATGCCAGGCGATTTCGATCCGGCTGAGTTCGGTGGGAAATTCCTCCCGCGCCTCGCGTCTGCCTAGCTGGCGGGGCTCGGCGGGAATGACCTCGTGATGCCGCCGCCGTCCCCGTGTCAGTCCCCCGAGGTGACCGGCCACCAGCTCCCGGGCGTGGTCGGCATCGACGTCGCCGACGATGACCAGGAAGAGATTGTCCGGCGAATACTGGCGGTGGTAGTAGGCGGCGAGGTCGTCGCGGGTGAGTTGGTTGAACAGGTCGAGATGGCCGATGACCGGATGGCGGCAGGGATTTTCCGCGAAAGCGGTGCGGAACAGCAGCTTGCTGAGCACCGAATCGGGATTGTCGTCGCCCATGGCGAATTCCCGCCGGATCACCTCCGCCTCCTTGGCGAACTCCTCCTCCGGCAGTCGCGAGTCGGCGACCACGTCGCAGAGCACGTCGAGACAGGTCTCAAATCCCTCCGCGGGGGTGTCGATCCAATACACCGTCCGGTCGAACGAGGTGTAGGCGTTCACGTAGCCGCCCGCCGCCTGCACCGTCTGGGCGATCTCGCTGGCGTCGCGGCGCGAGGTGCCCTTGAACAGCATGTGCTCGAGGAAATGCGACAGCCCCGCGCCCAGCCACTCGCCCTCGTGGATGCTGCCCGTGCGGCACCAGGCCTGGAGGCTGACCACCGGTGAGGAGCGGTCTTCCTTGACGATGATCTCGAGCCCGTTGGGCAGCGTCGACACCGTCGCCGAGGTGCGGGGAAAAACGATCAGCTCCGAGTCGGGCACGGCCGGGGGCGGGAGAGAGAGAAGTCGACTGCCGGGCGCGGTTCGCCGGTCAGTTCAGGGTCTGCTTCGGGTTTTCCTCGGCCGGGGTCGCGGGCTCCGGCGTCATGCCGCGCGGGCGGGGAGTCGCCTCGGCGCCCTGGTTCCGGGGCCGGATTTCCAGCGTGCGCCGGGGGCGGAAGGGCTCGCGAAAGGCCTCGTCGAAATCGAAGACACCGGCGAAGTCAGCCGGATCGTCCTCGTCGGATTTTCCAAAGGCGCCGACCTCGATCAGCTGAAACACCATGTCGCCGACATCCTCGCAGCGGGTGATGCCCCAGCTCTCCAGCACCGTCGCCGCCAGGGGACCGAACTCCTTGAGGGCGAATTCCCGCAGACCATTGAGCAGCTCCGGTCCGCAGACATGCCGATGCTCCTCGGATTCCTCGCCACGCAGTTTTTTGACCGTGAAATCAAGCGAGTCCCGCAGAAAAAGATAGGCGTCCGGGTCGAACCGGGGATCATTCGCGCGGATGGCGCGGATGGCTTCTGGGAAAGGGACTTTTTTCATCAGTGGCGGTGCCCCTTCTATCAGACAGACCGGGGCGGTTCGTCAAGACAAAGGCGGGTGAATTCCGAGATTCGGCGCGCTTGAGTCCGCGCGACCAGGTGGCCGAGACGCGGGGAGACGGGGCGCGGCTCACTCATCGTCAGAGAGTGGCTGAAATGGCGGGGCCTCTCTGGCGGGTTCCAGGCGGGCGTTATCGCGGTTTTTCAGCGTCGTCTGTCGCGTCTGCCACCACCGCGCCGCCACCAGGGCGATCACCAGGACCAGCAGCGCCGTCAGCGCCCTCCGCTCCGCGGCAGTGAGGCGGTTCATTTCAGGCGAACTGGATCCCCGGCCGGTCGCCGTAGTGGATATCGACGCGTTTGCCGCCGTTGAGGATGGAAAGCCGACCCGCCTCGACCACGAGTTCGTTGTAGAAACTGTTCGCCGGCGTCGCGTGCCAGCCGGCGGCGTCGATATCGAGCAGCTTCCGCCGTCGCGCCTCCAGATTTCCCGCGTCGGCCACGAGTCCGGCACTGTCCACCAACTGCTCGATGGCGCGATAGCCGTAGCCCACCGGTCGCAAACCGGGGCCGTCGGGACGCTCGATCATCTGGAAATAGTCGGGGTTCACGAAATGGTGGGCCGTGTCGCCGGGATCCTCGCCGGGGGCGATGGCGCAGTATTCGGCGCCGCGGATGTTGTCGGAGTGGGAGATGAATCCTCCGACGCCGGAGGCTTCGTCCTTGGTGTAGAGCGTCATGCCCTGGTCGTTCCCGGCCGAGGCCTGGTTGGGGTAGGCGATGCCATTCTGGACGTTGAGGACGGCGCCGTTTTCCCAGATGACGCGGGCATCGGTGTAGAGGTAGCCGACGTTGCCGTTGGGAAAGGCGTCCTCGATGCCGTGCACGGAAACCGCCACCGGTTTCAGCCCGGTGATGAAGGCGACGAGATCCACGTAGTGGCAACCGATGTAGACGAAAAAATCGGTCTGGTCGGTGGTGCACCAGTTCATGAAGTTGGAGTCGCGGTACCACCATTTCTCGTGCAGTCGCGCCTGTCCGAGCTTGAACTCGCCGAGCTGGCCGGAACGGTATTTTTTCCGGGCGATCCAGTTCTTGTCGTCGTAGCGCTTGTGGTACTCGACTCCCACGAAGACGCCCTTTTCGTGCGCGCGCCGCTGGATGTCGAGGGCGTGCTCGTGGGTGAGGACGAGCGGTTTCACGCAGACCACGTGATGCCCGCGGTCGATGGTCTCGCGGAGCACCTCGTAGTGGTTCTGATCGGGAATGGCGATGTAGACGATGGATTGCTCGGGGAGTTCATCGAGCAACTGCTTGTAGAGATCCGGCTGCGGATCGTCGCTGTCGTCCGGTCCCGGTCTGGGGATGAAAGAATGCTCGGGGAAAGCGGCTTTGAGCGAGGCGTCACCGAGCAGGGGAGCGAGGGTGGATTTCCGCCGGGCCGTGACGGTGATCTCGCCGATTTTGCCGAGTCTCTGGAGTTGGTAGAGCGACGGCAGGACCTGGACTCGGGTGATCATGCCGCCGCCGATGACGAGGACGGGACGAGGAGAGGCGCTCATGGGGATGGGTGAAGAGGGAGGTGGAAAACGTTCCCCGACTCAACAGGGTTGGATGACGGAGTCAACCCTGTTGGCTTGCGTAATCGAGGGGCGCGGAGGCGGGACTGGCGCGGCGGGTCCAGTCCAACGTCGATTCAACCTTCCGGAAGATTCTCAAGATCGGCGAGATCCTTGGCGCGTCCGCTTGCCAGCTTGTTCGTTCGCAGGTCTTTCAGGGAAATGACCGGAACGGTAATCCCGTCGAAATCCACAGAAATGGCATTCCGCGAGGCTTGTTCGAAATCCAGTCCTGAGACCGCGTTCAGGATTTCGATTTTGACGGGTTCCCGTCCGAGCCGAGTCATTCGATCAGCACTCAGGAAAAGCTCGGGGCCGAGCTCGGGAAGATCGAAGCCGAATTCTTTCAGCGTCTCCACGACGCGCGTTGCATTCTCCGGGGAAACCGCAATCCAGATGTCGATGTCTCCGGTGTATCGTGGAAAACCATGGATGGCGACGGCATAGCCACCCCACCAGCAGGTAGTCAACCTGGTGGGAATTCAGCAGACTCAAGAAGTCTTTGAAGTCGCGGGGCAGTTTCACCGTCAGGATATTGATAGCTGCGAAGCCGTTCGAGCAACTCCAATCTCTCGTTCTGACTCATGGCCCACCGTTCCTGCCGATCCGCTTCATCGGCAGCCTCGAACGAACGAAAGGATACCAGGTGGAGTTTGTTGATCGAGTCAGTGGCGTCCATGACCCAGCAAACTACCATGAAAGTGCCGCGAAAGCGATGGGAGCCGTGGTCGTCCTGACGCAAACAATGCTCAGCGCAACGCCTCCGCAAACACACCGAGGTGAGCGGCGTTGATCCTCGGAAGCCCGGCGCTGGGTTGGTTGAGGATCTTCGCGCCTCCGATGCCACCCTCGATCACGAGAATTGTGGAGCCTCCACCATCGAGGTTGATGCCGTCGCGGGCGCCGAGGGCGAGCAGCCAGCGGGCGGTATCGTGGAGGCTGGCGCCAATGCTGTGCTTCGGCTGGCGACCGTCGATGATGAGCAGGATCAGGTGGCGACCGTCGCCGGTCACGCCCGCGGCGGTGCGGGGATGGCGGTTGTCATTGGGCTCGGTGGCGGGTTTTCCCTCTCGCAGCAACTCCATGCCCGCGCAGGCGAACCAGAGGTCGTCGATGGCTCGCGGCTCCTCGCGGACGAACCGGACTTTGTGATCGCGTGTGAGGGTGATGGCCACGGGTTTGGCGTCGCTCCAGGAGGAGATCTTTTTTCCCTGCGAAACCGCGAAGCCGATGAGATCCAGGGGCTCGCTTCCGAAGTAGCGACAGCAGGGAGTGAAAAAGGCGGTGTTGATCGCCAGTTGCAGGTCGTGGCGCTTGAGAAATTGGGCGGCGTTTTCTCCATCGGTTTCGAGGGGAGCGTCGCCGTTGTCCTCGGTGGCGAAAAAGCGCAGCCCTTCGGCCTGGAGATCGATCCGCAGGGCGATGACGGCTTCCGGACCGGCCGCTGTTTCGCGCGATCCGCGAGTCATTTCCACCCCGCGAAAGATCGGTTCCCAGGCGGAAATCCTGAAATCATCGGCGGCCGGGGCCGACTGGCAGGTAAAGAGCAGGGCGGCGGCTGCGAGTGGGCGCATCATGACGTCCGCACCATAGGAGACTGTTGAAAAACTCTGAAACGAAAAATCCATGGTGGAAAGAACGGGGAAGTTTGCGGCTTTGCCGAGAGTGGTTTTCGAGGCCCCTTCGGGCCGCGGCCCTTTTGCCCGCTGGCATCGTTGCGATTCAGTCAGGTGGCTCGCCACCTTCCTTCATCACGCCTCGCCACCGACCAAAATGACTCGCGGTTTTTCATTCCAACCTTTTTCAACAGTCTCATCGGGCAAAATGCGGGAGCGCGCCTGCTTGCCGGCTTTTTTAGAATCATTCTAAAAAAGCTTGCGATGGGATCAAGCGGTGGCATTCTCCGCTGGCCGGATGGACTTGTCCGGCATCGCGGTCGATGAGCGACGTTTCCCCATCTGATACCCTGTCGCCCGAGGCGGAAGTGTCCCTCTGGGTGCGGAGTCTGGTGGAGTTTCTGAATCGGGAGGATCAGGTGGAGGCTCTGCGGGTGGAGCCGGAGCGCGGCACGATCTCGGTGGCGACGCTTGGGATGGTGGATCTGGCGGGCCTGCGGACCAGGCTGGAGGCGGTGTTGGAGGGGCTGGATCGCGAGCATCTGTCGCTGGGATCCGGCGAGGAGGACCTCGCGGGGAGTTTCGGCGTCCATCTCAGTCGGCGGGAACATGGCGCGGTGATTGAGAAGCCGTCCTGTCCCACCGCCCCGAAGCTCTGGCAGTGGCGCGAGTTTTCCTGGCCGGAACCGGAGGCTCTGGAGGAGCAGAGCCGGGAGGAATGGCAAACGCTGGCCATCCAGGCGGGTGTCTGCGGGGTGGCGTTGGTCGCGGCGGTGATCACCGGATCCTTCGCGGGCGACGCCGGGGGAGGGGTATTGACGGTGATCAGCCGGGGGCTCTTCGGCGTGTCCCTGGTGGCGGGGGGCTGGGACGCGGCCATCGACGCCTGGGAAAAACTCCGGTCGCGGGTGTTGGACATCCATTTCCTCATGCTCGCGGTCGCGGCCGGGGCGGTCGCGATCGGCGCCTGGACGGAGGGGACGCTGCTGCTGTTTCTGTTTTCGCTTTCGGGCGCGCTGGAGCATTACGCCATGCATCGCACGCACCGGGAAATCAACGCCCTGACCAAGTCGGCTCCGAAATCGGCCCGGGTGGTGACGGCGGATGGCTCGGTCGAGGACAGGCCCGTCAATCTGCTGCGGGTCGGTGATGTCATCGCGGTGCGTCCCGACGAGGCTTTCGCCGCCGACGGGACCATCTCCGAGGGGGAATCGGCGGCGGATGAGTCGAATCTGACCGGCGAGTCGATGCCGGTGCCCAAGCGAACCGGAGACGCGGTCTACGGGGGCACGCTGAATTTGTGGGGATCGGTCCGGGTGGAGGTGACGCGGTTGGCGTCGGAGAGCGCCTTGCAGAAGATCGTGCGGCTGATCCACGACGCCCAGCATTTGCGCGCGCCGAGCCAGCGGTTCACGGATCGCTTCGGCACGAAATACACCTGGGGGATTCTCGGAGCGACGCTGACGATGTTCTTCGTCTGGTGGCTGGCCTTCGATATCCCGCCATTCCGGCCCGCCGGCGAGGAGAAGTCGGCCTTTTACCGGGCCATGATGCTGCTGGTCGTCGCCAGTCCCTGCGCGCTCGTGCTGTCGATCCCCTCGGCCATTCTCGCCGCCATCGCCTGCGGGGCGCGGCGCGGGGTGCTGTTCCGCGGAGGGGCGGCGGTGGAGAATCTGGCCCTCGTCGACACGGTGGCCCTGGACAAGACCGGCACCCTGACCACGGGCGAACTCCGGGTGGGAAAGATCGAAAGTTTTCCCGAGGGCCGGGAGGACGAGGTGCTGGGCATCGCCCTGACCCTGGAGCGGCATTCCACCCACCCCATCGCGCGCGCCATCGTGACCCACGCCGAGGCGCTGGGGGTGGAGGCGCTGGCGCTGGACGAATTTCGCTCCATGAGCGGGAAGGGCGTGCGGGGGCGCGTGGGTGCCGAGCTGAGCTATCTGGGCAGGCGCGAGCTGATGGATCGCGGCGAGTTGTCGGAATGGATGGCCTCCGTGCCCGAGCCGCCGCTGGAGTGCACCGAGGTCTGGGTGGTGCGCAAGGATCTGCTGGGAAGAATCCTGCTCAAGGACGAGGTGAGAAAGGAGAGCCGCCCCGTGCTCGAGCATCTCAAGGCCCGGGGCATCCACAGCCTCATGCTCACCGGGGATCGTCGCGGTGCCGCCGAGGAGGTGGCCAAGCGTCTCGGGGTGGGGGAAGTCCGGGCCGGGCTGCACCCCGAGGATAAAGTCGCGGTCATTCGTGAACTCGGCGAGGCCGGGCACAAGGTGGCCATGGTGGGCGACGGGGTGAATGACGCCCCCAGTCTCGCCGCCGCCTTCGTCAGCGTGGCCATGGGCGGGAAGGGGAGCGACGCCGCGCTCGAGCAGAGCGATGTGGTGCTGATGAACGACAAGATCGAGAAACTGGCGACCGCCCGCCTCATCAGCCAGAAAGCGCGCGCCATCATCTCGCAGAATCTCTTCATCTCCCTCGGCACGGTGGCCTTGATGGTTAGTCTCGTGATTCTCGGCCTGGCCGAAAACCTTACCCTCGGCGTGGTAGCCCACGAGGGCAGCACCGTGCTGGTGTGCCTCAACAGTCTCCGCCTGCTCTTTGTCCGCGAACCGGGATCGGTGCCGAACCCCGGGGTCGTTACGGAATCGTAACCGCGATTCGTTTTACCCCGCCGGGGTACCGGCTAAACAGTTCGGTGTTCACTTCAGGGGCTTCCTGCTGGATTTGCTGAAGAGGACATGTTCAACACGTTCAGGCTTCCTGAACCACATATCCAATACTGCGTAGGGGTGAGAAAGGGCAGTCGCCAATTTACCGGGGGTGCGGCTGCCCTTTCTTCGTGCGCCGATTTCCCGGCCAAGGGGAAAAAGTAAATGTCTTCGCTTGAATATACCAAATATGGGATATAACCTGCCGCCGAACCCATGGAATCGACGTTGGCGGTTTACAAATGTCTCTGTGACGAGTTGAGACTCAGGATACTGGCGCTCCTGAGCCACGGGCCGCTCTGTGTCTGCCATCTTCAGGACATCCTCGACGAGAGCCAGGTGAAGGTATCCAAGCAACTGGCCTATCTGAAACGTCATCGGATGGTGATCGTCACCAAGCGCGCGAATTGGCGGATCTACTCGCTGCCCGGGGATGTGACACCCCTGCTCACGGAGAATCTCAAGTGCCTGCAGGATCTGGCGCCGGAGGCAAAATGTTTCCGAGATGATTTGGCAAAACTCCGTCGTCTCGACACTTCGGCGGCCTGTCTCCCGGAGACAGCCGCGATTTCCTGCTGTGAACCCTCCACTCCCCAGACCCGATGACTGACACCGACAAAGCTCCCTTCAAGATTCTTTTTCTCTGCACCGGCAACTCGGCCCGCTCCGTGATGGGCGAATACCTGATCCGACTCGTGGCGCCGGGGCGTTTCGAGTCATACAGCGCCGGATCTGATCCGAAAGGGGAGGTGCATCCGATGACGCTCCGGGTGTTGAAGGACATTCACCGGATGGACGCCTCCGACGCGGAGTCGAAAAGCTGGGATCGCTTCCGGGATAATGGCGTCGAGTTCGATTTCGTGATCACCGTCTGCGATCATGCCCGAGAGACCTGTCCGCTCTGGCCCGGGCAACCGGTGGTGGCCCACTGGGGATCGATGGATCCCGCGGCGGTGGACGGCACCGACGAGGAGGTCTTCGAGGCCTTCAAGCGGGTGTCCTTCGAGATTCGCCGCCGCCTGGAGTTGTTCACCTCGCTTCCCTTCGAGAAGCTGGACCGCCTACGACTCGAGCAGATGACGAGGGACATAGGAATGCGGCGGGACAACTGATCATGAAACCCGCTCCCCACTGGTTCCTGTCCGAATTGCTCGGCACGTTTCTCCTCGTCCTCTTCGGTTGCGGCAGCGTGGCCACGGCGGTGGTCATGGCCGCTCCGGTGGGGCTGTTCCAGGTGGCGATCGTCTGGGGGCTTGGATTGGCCCTGGCCATCACCCTCACGGGACCGCATAGTGGCGCGCATCTGAATCCGGCGATCACGGTGGCTTTCGCCCTGTGGACGGAATTTCCCAAGCAACGCATCGCCGGCTACTTCGCGGCCCAGTTCGCGGGCGCCTTTCTCGCGGCGGCGGTGGTCTACGCGATGTTCGGACCGGCTATCGCCGTTTTTGAGAGCGCGAACGGGATCGAGCGTGGCGCGCCCGGCAGCGAGGCGTCGGCCATGATCTTCGGAGAATTTTTTCCCAATCCCGGCGGCAAACCATGGGACGAAACCTCGAGCGCCATCGTCGGAACGGCGCGGGCGTTCTTAGCGGAATTCCTCGGCACGGCCCTGCTGGCGCTTGGGATCTTCGGGCTGACGGCGAAGGGCAATCCCTTCGCCGCGGGAAAATTCACACCGCTGGCCATCGGGCTGCTGCTGACCGCCCTGATCTGCCTGTTCGCCCCGATATCGATGGCCGGTTTCAATCCCGCGCGCGATCTGGCGCCACGAGTCTTCTCCATGCTGGCGGGGTGGAAAAGCTACGTCTTCACCGCGAACGGCGGCGGATGGCTCACGGTCTATCTCGTGGCCCCGATCCTCGGAGCGGTGGCCGGCGGCTGGTTGGGCAAGTGGCTGTTTTCGCGGACCGATCCGGAGGCGGAGTGAGTCTGTTCCAGGCGGTCAGCGGCTCGCGCCGGATTCGACGATCTCTTTCATCTCGGCTCGAAGCCGGGCCACGACATCAGGCTTCTCCGCAAAGAGGTTCCTCGATTCCGCGAGATCGGTTTCCAGGTCGTAGAGTTGCCCTTCGGGATCATCGGGGCCGGCTTTGATCCGTTTCGGTTCGGAGAACCCTCCCGAGCCCAGACCCTCGATCAGTTTCCATTTGCCGGAACGGATCGTCATGAACCCGCCGCCGGATTTCATCACCACCGGCGCGCGAGGCGAGGTTTCACCCTTCAACACGGGCAGAAAACTGAAGCTGTCGGGACCGGCGCCTTCGGGCAATGCCGCCCCAACCACCTCGGCCACGGTCGCGAGCAGGTCGGTGAATGACAGGGTATGGTCGGTGACCGAACCCTCTTTGGTCACGCCCGGCCAGCGAACGAGAAAGGGCATCCGGTGCCCCGCTTCCCAGGCGTCTGATTTCATCCCGCGCAAGCCGCCGGTGGAATCGTGACCGAGCCGCGCCGTGTCCTCCGGATACCAGACCGGACCGTTGTCCGAGGTGAAGACCAGCAGGGTGTCGCCGAGCAGTTTCTTTTTCCCGAGCGCGTCAATCACGCGGCCGATTTCGTGATCGACCATCATCAGAAAATCGCCATACATCCCGGCCCCGCTTTTTCCCGCGAACTCCGGCGACGGCAACCACGGCGTGTGCGGGGCCGGGTAGGCGAGGTAGAGCATCAGCGGTTTTTCGGCTTCGTGCCCCTCGATGACAGTGATCGCCTCATCGGTGAAACGTGGCAGGACGTCTTTCAAGGCGAGGTCGGGTGCGATGCCTCCCTCGCGCCAGAAGGCCCCCTGGATGGGTGACCAACCTTCGCTCTGGTTGGCGTCGATGTGATCGGTCGGCGGACTCACCGCCCGGTCGCCCCGGATGTAGAAATACGGCGGTATGTCGGTGGAGGCGCGGATGCCGTAAAAGCGGTGAAATCCCCGGTCGACCGGGCCACCGGGCAGGGGATTTTCGTAGCCGTTTTCCGCGAAGCCGAGATGCCACTTGCCCACCATGGCGGTGGCGTAGCCGCTGTCGGCGAGCAGGGAGGGAACGGTGACCTGGTCTTCGTCGATGAGCGGTTGCTTCGGCCACTTCGAGACATCGGTGCGAAAGGGATAGCGCCCGGTCATGAGCCCATAGCGGGACATGTGGCAGAGTGGTCCCGGCGCGTGGGCGTCGGTGAATCGCATGCCCTCGGCCGCGATGCGGTCGATGTGCGGGGTCGCGATCTTCGAATCGGCGTTGTAGCAGTGGGCGTCGCCGTAGCCCATGTCATCGACGAGGATGACGACGATGTTGGGCGGCGCGGCGATGGCGGAAATCGCGAGGCTGGTGGCGATCGCGAGTAGCAGGGACAGTCTCATGGTTTCGCTTTTTCTTTGGGTCTGAAGCGTGACTGGTACTCGGGGCGTTTCCTGAAGAGTTCGAGATGAGGCCCATACTCCGGCATCTCTCCCCAGGTCCGGCGCAGGGGATAGATCGGATCGATGGCTCCCTCGGGGTAGTCGGTGCCGCGTTGACTGGCGTTGACGGAGTCGTTCCAGGCCTCGAACCGCGCGCGGAGCCGCGTGGCGATGGCGGGTTGGTCGGTCGCGAGATCCGTGGTCTCCCGGGGATCGGCTTCGATGTCATAGAGCTGAAACACGCCCGTGCCGAGGTCTTCAGAGAGTAGCTTGTGCTGATTGTCGATCAGGGCGCCGCGCTTTTGGTGTCGGAAAAAGATCGGTTTTTCGCGGGGACCGATCTCGCCGGCGAAGAGCGGTTTCAGGCTGACGCCATCGAGTGGCGTTGGCAGGGACGCGGAATCCAGACCGGCGACTTCGGCGAGGGTGGGCAGGATATCCATGGTGCTGGCGGGATATCGGGTGATGCGAGCCTCGGTGATGCCCTCGGGCCATTCGATGATGGCGGGAACCCGGAGCCCGCCTTCGAAGAGGGAGTTCTTGAATCCGCGCAATCCACCCACGGTGGCCGGTTGGATGTCGGGCAGGCCGCCGTTGTCGCTGTTGAACCAGACGAGGGTGTTTCCGGCCAAGCCGAAGTCACGCAGGCCGGCGCGCAGAGCGCCGATGCTGCGGTCCATGGCGACGAGTTCCCCATGGTGGCTGGCGGAATTCCGGTCCAGGTCGGCGAAGGCGGTCTTGTCCGTCTCGGCGGCGCTGAAGGGGCTGTGTGGGGTGCCATACCAGATCACGGTGAAAGTGGGGCGTCCGCTTTTTCGATGGGCCTCGATGAATTGCAGGGCCTCGGCCACGACGACTTCGGAGGAATCTCCCTCGAAGGATTCGAATGCCCCCATCCGACTCAAGAGCGGATTGCGATCGAAGTAGTTGGTGGTGGAGAGCCACTCGTCGAATCCAAAAGCTCCGGGATTGTGCGCATCGTCGCCGAGTACCGGAACTCCGGGGCCACGGACACCGTTGAGGTGCCACTTGCCGAAGTGCCCGGTGACATAGCCGGCATCGCGCAGCAATCGGGCGATGGTGATTTCCTGCCGATGGAGGGCGTAGCCGTGATCCACCACGCCGGTGCGATCATTGGAGCGTCCGGTCATGACACTCGCCCGCGTCGGTGAACAGTTCGGAGCGCCGGCGTAGAATCGATCGAAACGCAAGCCGTTCGCGGCCATGGCGTCGAGGTTCGGCGTTTTCAGGATCGGGTGGCCAGCATACCCCGTCTGGCCCCAGCCCATGTCGTCGGCCATCACCAGCACGATGTGGGGACGTTCCGCACTTAGGGCGCCCGTGGTGACGACCCAGGAGACCGCCAGCAGAAGAAGGGTGGGGATTTTCATCGGCGTGGAAGCGGTAAAAACCGCGGCCTCAATCTTTCGCGATCCATTGAACGGCGTCGATGACGAGGTAACCGTCGGTGCCCTCGTTGATGATCGTAACCTTGGCGGGCTGGTCTTTCGCAAACTCGAATTCTCCCAACGAGACGAACAGTCCCTCGATCGATGGTTCTTTCGTCTCATCGACGGTGATGGTTTTTTCGCCGCCAGCGTGATGCACCGTCACGGGAACGTTGGTGGCGCGATTGCTGTTGGGCGTGTAGCCGAAGCGGACCTCGTAGGTGCCGGTCTTGGGCAGTTCGGCTTCGAAGGTGACCGTAGATTTTCCATCGGCGTTCTTGTCGTCGTGGTGGTAGCCGTGCATCACGAACTTCTTCGCGGCGCCGCTGCTCTTCCAGGGACCCTTTTTCTCTGCCTGCTGATCATCGATGACGATGCCGTCGAGGTCTTTCAGCATGACCCCCGCGCTGCTGACCGGGCCATCGTATTCGAGGACCTGTCCGTCGGCGAGGAGGCGCTCGCGCAGTTTCTCATAGGAGACATCCTGCACGGAGATGTCGTCATCGATCGCCATGACGGCGGCGGTGGCGGCGCTCTGGCCGAGGATCATGAAGACGGGTTCCATGCGGATGGAACCGAAGGCGATGTGCGAGCTGGAAACGCAGACCGGGGCGAACAGGTTCTCGCATTGCTCCTTCTTCGGCACCAGCGAGCCGTAGGCGATCTCGTAGGGACCGTAGGTGCTGACGCCGATGTCGCCCTCGTTCTGCACGTAGCCCTCGGGCGTGATGTAGCGTTGCACGTTGTGGGAATCGATGGTGTAGGATCCCATCCCGACCGACTCGGGGGTGGGGCGCTTTTTCTGCAGCTCGTGCTCGGTCATGACGAACTTGCCGATCATGCGCCGGGCCTCTCGGATGTAGAGCTGGTGCGACCAGTTGCCGTTGTCGGTGAACTCGTCCTTGGGCAACCCCCAGCGTCGCATTTCTTTCTGAACATCTTCGGGAACGCGGGGATCGTTGGCGATGAAGTAGAGCCAGCCCAGTTGGTAGGTCTCGTGTTCCTTGATGATCTCCCCGCGGCGCTCGTAGCTGGCCTCGGGGTAGTCGTAGTTGTAGCCGATGTTGTCGGTGCTGAAGGGACCGTGGTTGTTGGTGTCGGTCTTGTGATTGGGAATGGGATCGAACTTGCCGAAGGTCTCCCGCCAGCCGGCGTCGAAGATGCGGAGCAGCAACTCGTACTGGTCGGGATCGTAGCCTTCCGGCTTGGGGAAAGGGATGCGGTTCTCGGGGTGATCGGTCAGGCACATCCGGAAGCAGTAGGCCTGGACCTTCTTGTCGCCGCTGTGTTTTTCGCCCGGATGCTCGGTGGAAATGCGGGGCAGCACGCCGCTGGAGGGATCGCCCGGCACGCGGTAGGGACTGATCGGCTGGTCGACCGCGCCGAAGTGGTGACGGTGGTGGAGGACGCCGGTCTGGACGCCGTTCCATTCCTCGCCATAGACGTCCTTGCCTTCCCTGCCGACGTGGTAATCGACACCGGCGGTGGCGATGAGGTCGCCCTCATAGGTGGCGTCCATGAACATCTTCCCGGCGAAGGTCTTGCCGCTGAGCATGGTGATGGAAACGATGCGACCATTTTCCATTTTCACCCCGTTCTCGCGGTCGAGGTATTCCTCGCGATGCACGGGAATGTCGAACTCCTCGATGTAGCTCTCGAAGACTCGCTCGGCGACGCTGGGTTCGAAGATCCACATGGTGCGGTTTTCCCCGTCCATCGCGGGAGTTCCCTGGCCCTTGTTGCCGTATTCCTCGTGCTTCTGCCACTTCCAGGTTTCCGGCTTCTGGTATTCGAGCCAGATGCGGTGATAAAAGTCCCGCGAGAGCCCGCCGATGACCGCCTTGTTCCCGGTATCGGTCCAGCCGAGGCCGCCGGAGCTGAGGCCACCGAGGTGCTTGTCGGGGCCGACGATGACCGCGGTCTTGCCCATTTTCTTCGCCTGGACCGCGGCGATGACGCCGGCCGAGGTGCCGCCGTAGATGACGACGTCGTAGGTCTCGGTCTGGGCCGTGGCTGAAGAGAAAACTGCCGCGACGGTCAGGGTAGCGGCGCCGGTAAGGAGAGAGGCGAGGGATTTCACGCCGGGAGGATAGACCGGGATCGCTGAAGGGGAAAGGGGAGGCTTCAGGGGAGGCCGGGCGCTTGACGGAGTGAAGATAAAAGGCGTTCCCCGCCGGGGAACGCCTTTTTCGAGAACAGGCTTACCGCCAAGGCGGGTCCGCTCAGTCGAGCGGCTTGATCTTCACGTTGCGGAAGGACACCACGTTGCCGTGGTCCTGCAGGTTGATGTGACCCTTGGTCGGCTTGCCAAAATTGGGAAACTTCGAGAACTTGCTGGCGGCGACCTTTTCGTCCCAGTCCTTCGATCCTTTCACATACTCGCAGTATTTGACGCCGTTCATGGTGTGGACGCATTTCTCCGGGGTGATGACGATGTGAATCGAGTTCCACTCGCCCGCCGGCTTGGTGGCGTCGGTATCGGCCGGGTAGAGCTGGTAAAGCCAGCCGGCCTTCTGGGGATCGTGACCGTCCACGTTGTCCTGGATCTGGATCTCCGGGCCGGTGTGCCAGGGCGGGGAACCCTTCACTTCCGTGACGTGATACATGAGGCCGCTGTTGCCACCTTTGGAGATCTTGTAGTCGAGCTTGATCTCGAAGGCGCCGTATTCCTTCTTCGTGATGATGTCGCCGCCGCCCTTCTTGGTGAGGGTGAATTCGCCGTCCTTCACCTGCCACTCGTCCTTGATGCCTTCGCCGTTGTAGTTCCGGAAATTCGAGAGGTCCTCGCCGTTGAAGAGCAACTGCCAGCCGTCGGCCTTTTCCTCCTCGGTGAGGGTGTTGGGTTCGCCGGCCTGAACGGCCAGGGTCATGGCGCCGAAGACAACTCCGGCGCAGAGGGTGAGTGGGGAGAGTTTCATCCCCGCGATCTACCAGCAGGGGAGCGTTCTGGCAAGCGGCGGAATCGGGGGGGAACGCAGGCCCTCCCGGGGAGGTTCAGGCGAGAATCTCCTTCACCACCCGGGCCGGTTCCACGCCGGTGAGGCGCATGTCCAGTCCCTGGTGCGGATAGCTGAAGCGGCCCGAGTCGATGCCGAGCAGGTGCAGCATGGTGGCGTGCAGGTCGCGGACGTGGACAACATCCTCGACAGAGTGATAGCCGAGTTCGTCGGTGGCGCCGTGACTGATCCCGCCTTTCACACCGCCGCCGGCCATCCACATGGAAAATCCCTTGATGTGATGATCGCGCCCGGGACCGCCCTTGCCTTGGAACATGGGGGTGCGACCGAATTCACCGCCCCAGACGACGAGCGTGTCGTCGAGCAGGCCGCGCTCCTTGAGATCGGTCAGCAGCGCCCAGGTCGGCCGATCAGTGAGGCCGCAGCAGGTGTTCATGTATTTCACGAGATCGCCGTGGTGATCCCAACCGCGGTGGTAGAGGTGAATGAAGCGAACCCCGCGCTCGGCGAGGCGACGGGCGAGGAGGCAGTTCGAGGCATAGCTTCCGTCGCCAGGCGTGGCGCCGTAGAGATCCAGGACACGCTGTGGCTCGTCGGAAACGTCCATCAATTCGGGCACCGAAGCCTGCATGCGGAACGCCATCTCGTAGGCGGCGATGCGGGTGCGGATCTCGGGATTGTCGACCAGTTCGTCACGCCGGCGATTGAGGGCGGAGATGGTGTCGATCAGCGCCTTCTGCTGGGTGGCGGACACGCCCTTCGGATTGCGGACGTAGTGGACCGGATCGCCGGAGGAATTGAATTCGACGCCCTGGTAGCGGCTGGGGAGAAATCCGGCCGACCACTGGCGCGAGGCGATGGGCTGGGGATTGCGTCCGCCGACGCTGGTAAGGACCACGAAACCGGGGAGGTCCTCGGTTTCCGACCCGAGCCCGTAGTTGATCCAGGATCCCATCGACGGCCGCCCGCTGATGGCGGTGCCGGTGTTCATGAAGGTGTGGGCCGGATCGTGGTTGATCTGCTCGGTGACCATGGAGCGGATCACCGCGATCTCGTCGGCCATCTTCGCGGTCCAGGGGAGGAAATCGCTGATCAGTTGGCCGCTCTTTCCATAGCGTTGGAATTTCGTCAGGTGGCCCTGCACCTTGAGTGCCTGCCCCTGGAGCTGGGCGATGGGCTGGCCTTTGGTGAAGGATTCCGGCATGGGCTGACCGTCGAGTTCATCGAGCTTCGGTTTGTAGTCGAAAGTCTCCAGATGCGAGGGACCGCCGGACATGCAGAGAAAGATGACGCGTTTCGCCTTGGCCGCGAAATGGGGCAGGCCGGGGAGACCGCCGTTGGCGCGGGCGATGTCATGGCCAAGTAAAGTGGACAGCGCGGCGGAGCCGAGGCCGAATCCGGTTTGCTGGAGAAAGGCGCGGCGCTGGAGGTGGGCGGGGTGCATGGGAAGAGGGGGCTGATTGCTCTGCTGGCGGGCGAGACGCCCGCGCTCCCAGTGGAGGAAAATCAATTCCGGGTGATGGTCTCGTTCAGGTTGAGAAGGGCGCGGGTGACGGCGGTCCAGGAGGCCAGTTCGACGGCGTCGAGGGTTTGGGGCATGGGAGCCAAGCCGGTGGAAAGGAGCGCTTTTGCTTCGTCGGACCGGGAAGCGTATTCGTCACGGGTCTGGCGGAAGAGGTTCTGCATGAGGCGAATCTCTTCATCGTCCGGCGAGCGGGAGAGGGCGAGTCGGTAGGCATGGTCAAGTCGGTCCGCGAAATCAGCGTCGGGATTTTCCTCGAGGAGTCGGGCGGCGAATACCCTTGCGGCCTCGAGGAATGTTGGATCGTTGAGAAGGACGAGGGCGGCGTTGGGCGTGTTCGAACGCGGGCGCTCGGCGGTGCATTCCTCGCGCGACGGCGCGTCCATGGCCTTGAGCATGGGATGCAGGAACATTCGCTGCCAATGCACGTAGACACCGCGACGCCACTGGCGAGCGTCTTCGTCGCTGTGGTAGGTGCGGGTGGGAAAATTCAGGTGGCGGTAGTAGCCGGCCGGTTGATAAGGCTTCACACTGGGGCCGGCGGGGGAGTTTGGATCGAGGGCTCCCTCCCCGGTTTCGGTGACGAGAAGCCCGCTCACGGCGAGAGCGTTGTCGCGGATCAGTTCGGCGGGTAGGCGATAGCGGGACTGGCGCGCGACGAGTTGGTTGTGCGGGTCGCGCTCGCGCAGTTCCGGAGACGCGATCGAGGATTGTCGATAGGCGCGGCTGGTGACCAGGAGACGGATCATTTCCTTCACGTCCCAGCCGCTCCCGACGAAGGCGACGGCGAGGTGGTCGAGCAGTGCGGGATTCGCGGGGGGCACTCCCTGGCCCCCGAAGTCGTCGAGCGAGCGCGAGATGCCGCTGCCGAAAAAGAGAAACCAGAAACGATTGGCGAAGACGCGGGCGGTAAGCCCGCCGGCACCGTTCTCGGGATCGACGAGCCAGTTCGCGAGATCGAGACGGTCGGCGCGTTCGCCTTGGCGAGGTTCGACGGCACCGAGGAAGGCGGGTACCGCCGGTTCAACGACCTCGCCGCTGTCGTCCTGCCAGTTGCCGCGGGGCAGCACCCTCATGGTGCGCGGTTCCCCGGCCACGGTGATCATGGTGCGTCGCCCCTGTTTCTCGATCGTGGCGCGCTCCGCGACGAGCTGCTTCCAGGCGGTTCGTTTCGCTTCCGGAGCCGCCTTCTCGATCTCGGTCATCGTTGCGGTGATTCGCGTGTCCAGTTTCGCCTGTTCCTCGGGCTTCTTGGCCTTCTTGCGCTGCTCGGCCAGTTTCGCATTCTCTGCTTCGAGTTTCTCCAGTGTCTGGCGCAATTTCTCGGGAAGAACGGCGTCGATTTCCCGATCGATCCTGGCCAGTTCGCGCTCCTGCGTTTCGGAAAACACGGTGATCTCCGGCGGGCGATTGCTGGGCAGGGTGTTGCCGGAAAAACCACGGTCGTGGATGTCCGCGAAGAAGGCCGCCAACGCGTAGTGATCCTTGATGGTGTAAGGATCGTACTTGTGGTCGTGGCACTGGGCGCAGCCGACCGTGGCCCCCATCCAGACAGACGAGAGATTCCGCACCCGGTCGGCGGCGTAGATGGCGTCGTATTCCTTCAACTGCACCCCGCCCTCGTGCGAGGTTTGGAGAAGCCGATTGTAGCCGCTGGCGATTTTTTGCCACTTTCCGCTTTCCGGCAGCAGGTCGCCGGCGAGTTGCTCGCGGGTGAACTGATCGAAGGGAAGGTTCTCGTTGAAGGCGCGGATGACGTAGTCGCGATAGGGCGAGATGCTGTGATCCTGGTCGCCATGGTAGCCGACGGTGTCGGCGTAGCGAACGAGGTCGAGCCAGTAGATGGCGAGGCGCTCGCCGAAGTGCGGTGAGGCGAGAAGTTCCTCGACGAGTTCTTTCCAGACGATTTCGAAATCGCGCTCGTCGGCGAGGAACGACTCAACCCTGTCGGGTGTCGGAGGCAACCCTGTCAGGTCGAAGTGGAGACGCCGAATCAGGGTGACGCGGTCGGCATCGGGCGCGGGCTCCAGTTTTTCCGCCTCGAGTCGGGAGAGGACGAAGTGGTCGACCCCATTGCGCGGCCAGGCGGTGTCGGAGACCTCGGGGAGGGGAGTTTTTATCGGCGGGACGTAGGCCCAGGGTTCCGAGTATTCAGCGCCTTGCTCGATCCAGCGAGTGAGCAGGGCGATTTCCGCGGGCTTGAGCTTTTTGTGGGAATCCTCCGGTGGCATGGGGTCCTCGGCATCGGTGATGCGGAGGACGAACTCGGACGCGTCGGGTTTCCCGGCCACGATGGCGGCATAACCGCCGAGATCGGCAAAGGCGCCCTCGGCGGTGTCCAGCCGCAGGTCGGCCTTGCGCTCGTGCTCATCGGGGCCGTGGCAGAAAAAGCACTTGTCCGAGAGGATGGGCCGGATGTCGCGGTTGAAATCGATCCCGCTCTCGGCGGCACGGCCAAGGGTGGGCGGCAGGGAAAGGAAGAGGATCAGGAAAATCGGTGCGCGTGACATCGGGGGGGAAGGGGGCCACTGAAAGCAACGCATCAGGGGCCCGGTCCCGTCAATCTCCGAAAACGCGGACGATTCAGGACGAGGCGGGCGGAGTGACCGCGCTCAGGGTGGCTTTGCCGGAAAGAATGGTGGTGGGGGCAGGCAATTGTCGGAGGAGGAAACAGCCGCCGCCGAGACGGTCGCCATCGAGGTGCGGGGCCAGGAGGATCTGCTGCACGACTGGGCGGCGCAGCGGGATGCCGGGACGGAGCGGGTGATCATCCTCCAGGAGCAGGCGCACCACGGCGAGGCCGGTGATCCGGTTGAGGCTGAGCACGGTGACGCGGGCGGGGTTGTCGATGCCGACGGGCACGGTGGCGCGGTGGGCGGGATTGATGATCAGCGGCAGGGGATCGGTGAGAGTGGCGCTGTCCTCGATGCCGCCGGAGGCCCAGGATATTTCGGCGTTGGCTTCGGGAGCGGAAGAGTTGTGGGGCAGGCCGAGGATGAGGTTCCCGGCGGTGGGAGGGATCCAACGGCCGCCTTGAAGCGTCAGAGGCACCGGGCCCTCGATGCCGTTGCCGAAACCCGCCGGATAGAAGGGATGATTGGGGTTGGCGTTGGCGGGGCGTGTCCACTCTCCGGTGCCGGTGGCCACGCCGAGTTCATCGATGGCGCCGATCACGTCGAGGGAGCCGCCGTTGCCATAAAGCGGTCGCCATAGGGCGAACTCGCCCGCGGGACCGAGAACGGTCGCGGCGGTGACCGGGCTGCCGTCGGGGAGTTTGGCGCGCAGGGTGGCGACTCCCGCGCGGTTGGTGGTCATCATGATCCAACCGGTACCCTGGGGTACGGAGGCGAGGCCGTCGGCCCAGGACGAGGAGGTCAGATCGGCCAGAAGATTCACACGACCGAGCCGCTCGCCGAGAAGGGGATTGCTGACGGGATGCCAGGTCCGTTTCCAGCCGTTCAGGGAGACTTCGCCGGCGGTGGCGACGAGTCGCCCGGTGGCGGAGCCGTCATCGTTGAGCGTGATTTCCAGGGCGAGCGGATCGATCAGGCGGGCGTTGGCGTCGAAGTTGATGGTGAGACGGCCCTCGGTCGGGGAGATTTTTCTGACCGGCGCGCGGAAGGGCAGGGCCGATCCGGCGAAGGTGAGACGTCCGGAGGCGATGCCGTTCGGGGTCACCCGAAGAGTGGCGGCGCCGCCGAGACCATTGCCGACCGCTGCGTGACGGCTGGCGACGAGATCGAACTGTCCGCCGAGCCAGCCGGGCAGGGCCTCGGTCCGGATGTGAAAATACTCCCAGCGCCGCGCGCCGTTGCCGAGATCGAGCAGGGCGCGGGGGTTGAAGGTGCCGCCCCCCAGCGGCGAACCGGCGAGGCTCTGGGTGTTGGGATCGAAAATCACGCTGGGCGGGAGTCCCACCACTCGCAGGGCGGGCGCTCCCCAGTTGAGCGTGGTTAAGTCGGTGGAAAAGTCCTCGGCCACGGCGGCGTCAAACTTGGGCACGCTGACACGTACCTCGGTCTCGGTCTGGTTGCCATGGGTGTCTGTGGCCTGCACGCGGAGGGTGACGTCGCCTTTGACGCGGGAGACGCGCAGGGTGGAGTCCTCGATGACCGCCAGGGCGCGCGCGGGCGCGGGGTTGATGACCTCAAAGCGGATCACCGTGGGTTTGCCGGAGCCGTCGGGCAGTTCCGTGGCGGGACGGATGGTGTTGATGACGACAAGATTCCGCGTTTCCACAAATTGCTGGTCGGTCCCATAGTTCCGCAGCGGCAGTTGGGTGTAGTTGCCACCGGCATTGAAGGTGGGCAGGGCGGCGATGGCATCGACCACATCCATACCAGTGCCGATAACGCGGGCAAAGACAGTGAAGCCGCCGTTCTGGGTGTCGAGACTGGCACTGCCGCCGGAGTTGTTGGCGAGATTGACGAACCACTGGTTGGTGGCGCTGTTGGGGTTACCAGCCTGCTTGGCCATGGCCAGAGTGCCGCGGGTGTTGGATACGCCGAACTCGTTGGGGATGGCCCCGTAGTTGGTGAGGGCCACGGGCGGCAGGGTGGCGCTGTATCCCCCGCTCTGAATGACGAAATTGCGCACGGACCGATGGACCAGCATGTTGTCCCAGACTCGGAGATTCACGTAGTTGCCGAAGTTGGTGACGGTGATCGGCGCGGAAGCGGGAAGCATCTCCACATTGAAGATCCCAAGCGTGGTGTCGATTTGGTAGATCGGTCCGGTGACGGCGGGCAGACCGAGATGGGCGGAGAGATCGATGGCCGCGCCCTCCCAGGTCAGCGTCTGGTCGGGAATGGGCGCGAGTATGGTGGGCAGGGAACCGGGCACCTCGATGACGGGGGCATCCGCCAGGGAGGGGGGCGTGGGCGCCAGCGTCGCGAAGGAGAGGGCGATGAGGAGGCTAGCGGGGGCGTGTTTCACGGATCTGACGAAAATGGATGGGAAGAGAAAAATGAGGGAGGGCTGTGAGGATGCGTCGAATGGCGTCATCATTCAATACCCGCCTCCTCTTTCTCCCCACGCCAACCAAGTGTGACACGATCCGTGAAGGAAAATGTCACTGAGTAGTGTTGGAGATCGCGCGCCGCAGCCAATGTGCGGCGTGGCCGGTCCAGGAATCGATCTCCGATCCCTCGACCGGACGCAGACCGTAGCCGTGCCCGCCGTTGCCGTAGACGTGGAGTTCGGCGGGAATGCCGTGGCGTTTCAAGCCGGCGTAGAAGAGCGCGGCGCCGAGCGACGAGGAGCGATCGTCGTCGGTGTGGACGAGGAAGGTGGGCGGGCAATTGGCGGGAACGGAGACACCCTTGATGAGATCGTCGCTCATGGGATCGTAAATATTCCACGGATAGACGAGCAGGGCGAAGTCCGGACGGAACGGCGTTTCATCGACAGTGTCGATGGCCGGGTAGGTGCGACGTTCTTCCGATGCTAGCAGCCGAGCCGCGACCTGGCCCCCGGCGGAGAAGCCGAGCAGGCCGATTTTTGCCGGATCGAGATCGTAATCGGCCGCGCGCGAGCGGATCAGGGACAGGGTTCGCTGCGCGTCTTGGAGCGCCTTTTCCCAGCCGCTCTCGGTCGGGCCGTTCTTCGTCCGGTAGCTGAGAACGAAGGCGGCGAATCCGTGTCGATTCAGCAACTCGGCAGCCTCGGTCCCTTCCTTGTCGGGAACGACCTTGGAGAATCCTCCGCCGGGCAGGATGACGACGCCAGCCTCGTTCGGCTCTGGAGCGAGGTGAACGGTGAAGGTCGGTTGCGTGATACCGACCACGCGCGTCACCGGCGGATCTTCGCCCTCGCGAGGTGGCTGCGCTTCGCCCGCCTGCTTGGTGCTTTCTCCGGGCGCGAGATCGGGCCAAGTGGGAACGGGATCAGCGGCGCCGGCAAGGGGGGCGGTGGCGGCGATGAAGAAAGGGGCGAGGAAACGCATGGGTGGCTTCAGGTGAGGATAGAAAGTAGGCTGAATCATTTCTTTTTCTTCGCCAGCGCCTGGAGATAGTCGACCAAGCTGGCCATCTCGTGAACGGTGAAGTTGGCCATGAGACCGGGCGGCATCATCGAGGTGGGCAGTTCCTCGCGTTTGGAGATGTCCTTTTTCTGGTAGGTGTGTTCCTGAGAAGCGATGTCTCGGATGGTGACTTTTTCCCCCTGCTCATCGGTGACGAAACCCATGCCGAGGGTACCGTCTTTGAGAGTGATCATGACGGACTTGAATCCCTGGGCGATGGAGGCGTTGGGATCGAGAATGGCGAGTACCAGTTCAGGGCGCTGGTAGGTTTCGGCGATGTTGCCGAGGTAGGGGCCTTTCTGGGCCTCGTCCTGGCTGACGGTGTGGCAGGCGACGCAGGTGGCGCGGGCGAAGACGGCCTCGCCGAGGGCAACATCGCCTTGGTGGGCTACCACCATTTCCTGCGCTTTCTTGGGATCGATCGTCGCGATTTTTGGCGTTTTGTCGGCGCCGGGTGCCTGGATTTTGAGTGAATTGGCGGCGGCTTTCGCGGCTTGAGCTACCTCCTTGATCGGATCGTTGAGAGCGATGCGGATGCGGTCGTCTAGGAATCGGTTCTTCGTTTCCGCAGCGGCGCGGATGAGGAGCACGCGTTGCTGCGGATTTTGCCAGCCTTTCTCCAGAGTCTTGCCGGTCATCTCGATCGACTCCGGGCTGCCGCCCTTTCGGGACGCGAGATTGAGGAGCGCGGCATTGAACCAGAAGGTTTCCGGATTCTCGAACTTCCGGGTGGCGAGATCCTCGATCAGCTGGTGCTGATTCTCCAGCCAGGGAGCCGAGAGGAAGGCGTCGCGGGCCGTTTCATACTGTTTCTGGGCATCGGTGAGTGCCTGGCGGGCATACTTCGCGTCGCTCTTCGCTTTCACCGGGTCGGGGTCTTCCTGCGCTTTCTTCACGGCCGCCTGCAGCGTGCCGAGATTCCGCTGCATGGCGGTGATCGCGTGGATGGAAGGAATGACAACATCACCGGTGTTCAGTTTCGAGGCGACGGTGACGGCATCGGCGAGGGTTCGGTGGTGCGCCGGATCGGGATCGTTGTGCCATCCGAGAGCCTTCATCAGGATCGGCATGCCTTCGGGATGAGGTTCGGAGGCGGCGGCCAACTGCGCCATGGCTTCGGGAATCATCTTCGGGTTTTCCTTGGCGAGAGTGAGGACACGATCAAGGGCGTCGTTGGACTGGATGCGATTTCGGCTCATCTCACGAACAAGGAAAGTCGCGTCCTCGGGGGAGGCCTTGGCGAGTTGCTGTTTCAAGGCGGCATCGATCTTTTCGGTTTCCGCCCAAGGCTCCGGCTGGTAGTAGGGTCCGCGCGTGTCGGGTCGGGTACCCCAGCTGTCGCCGGTCCATTCGCCTTCGTGATGATAGAGGCGGCAGAGGGCGGAGAGCAGGCCACGGCGTTTTTCGGCATCGAATTCCGACGCGAGTCGGGAGAGGAGACCATCGACGACCTTGGGATCGTGCATGCGCATGAGGGCGAAGAGGGCGCCCTGGCGTTGTCCCGCTGGCGCATTCGAATCGTCAATCACCGCGAAGCACGCGTCGGAGGCTCCGAGTTGGGCGAGAGCGCGAAAGGCGGTGTGAGCGATGCGAGGATCTTTGTCGCCGAGGTGCGCGGCAATGGCGGGGGCGGTTCCTACCGCTCTCTGACGTGCGGCGGCGACCATGCCTTCGACGATGGTGCGGGAATCGTGACTCTGAAGGGCTGGTTCGAAAACCTCCGCCGCAACGGGTCCCGATTTGCCGGCGGTGATGGCATCGATTCCCAGATCGCCCATGGCGCGAAAGACGAAGGGAGCGAGCGCGCCGTTATCTGGAAGCGCGGTGAGTTTTTCGAGAACAGCGTCGGCATCTGCGGATTCCGTTCCGCGTTGTGCGATCGCATAGAGCGCGGCGACCCGAGCGCCGAGGTCTGTCGATTCGTCCGCTGCCAGCGCGAGCATTGTTTGATCGGTCTCGGAATTCTGCTCACGTCGAAGCAAGGTCCGCTGCGCCGCCAGGGTGCGAACGTGGCTGGGCGATTCCAGCGCCGCGACCAGTTCCGCATCGCTCATCTTCTCGAAATCGGGCAGCGGCTCCGCCTGGAATCCCGCCGGCGTCACGCGGACGAGGTAGCCCACGTCGGGTCCTTCCCACTTGAAAGTCGCGCCTTTCCAGCTGGCCTGGTAGACGGCGCTGTTGCCGTCGACATCGGCGTCGGTGGGACGCGTCATGCGGATGAAAGGCTGCGGCTCGGTGATTTCCTGGAAGGTCGCGCCAGCTCGCTGAACCGTGTGTTTCCAGAGCGCACCGGTGCCCCAGTCGCAGGTGAAAGGGGCGTTCTTCCACTCGTCGGGAAAACCGGGCTCGTGGATGTAGACGCCGCCGCAGCCGGAACCGCCGCCGTAGTCGGCGAGCGGCTGAATATGTTCGTCACCGAAGTTCTTGTACATCCGCGGGTAGCCATGATCCTCGAGCCCGGTGAAATGGTGAAACCGGACGTCCCAGCCTCCGCCGTCGTTGGTGTTGTCGCGGGCGAACTGGTCGAGCAGGGGACTGGTGGGCACCGCGAGGATGTTCCGCGTTCCGGTGGCGAACAACTCAAGGCCGGTGCCGTCGGGGCGAAAGCGAATCACGCCGCCGCCGCGATGTTGAAGCTCGCGACCGTCGGTGCCGGTGGCTTTCAGAAAACCGAAATCGCCGCCGGCGATGTAGATCCAGCCGTCGATTCCCATTTCGAGATCGTTGGTGGTGTGGTCGGCGGGACGGCCGGAAAAATCGAAGGCGATGTTCGAGATCAGGCGCTGCGAATCCTCGGCCACACCGTCTCCGTCCTTGTCGATGTAGGCGGTGATGTGCGGTGGATGCAGGAGGATGAGTCGGTCGTGATCCCAGACCGAGCCACGGGGCGAATCGACGTCCTTCACGAACTCGGTGACCTGGTCGGCCTTGCCGTCGCCGTCGGTGTCGCGCAGCCGGACGACCCGGCCGCGATGGGGATCGCGACCCAGCGAGCCGTTGCCGTCGCTGGACACGTAGAGATCGCCGTTCGGGGCGGCGGTGACGTAGACGGGATAGTTCGCGGCGGCGGAGTTGGCGAAGAGGGTGACGTCGAAGCCCTCGGGGACCTTCACATCCTTGAGGATCTCGGCTTCCTTCTCGGGAGAAAGGGCGACGATCTTCGGGGTGATGTTGCCTTCCTTGGCGTGGGGATCGGCGGCCTTTTTCTCGGCTTCCGCCACGAAGGCTTTCTGCTTTTCGTCGAGCTTCGGAAACAGCTGCGTGATCTTCGGCCCGGCCAATGCGATCTCGCGCACGCTGGCCCAGTTGCCGGGATTGGTCGTGCCGGTGCAGGTGAGCTTGAGGAAGCGGATGCCTTTGGCGTCGAAGGAATGCTTGGAGTCGCCCTTCTCCTCGTTGCCGGTGGCATCGGCGAGCAGCGTCCAGTTATTTCCGTCAGCCGAGCCCTCGATCTTGTGCTGGTAGGGCGTGCCCTGGCTTTCCCAGATGACGGTGGCGCCGGAGACGTCCAGCGCTTTCTCAAATGCGAGCTGAATCCACTGCGGCTTCGACGAGCCGCCCGCACACCAGCGGGTGTTCTTGTCGCCATCGACGGCGAGCCAGGTGAAGTTGCTCTTGCCGGTTTCCTCGCTGCTGGCGGTGACCGTCACGAGCGTGGCTTCCTTTGGTGGCGCGCCGAGGGAGACCTTCTTCGGAGACGGCTTGGTCTTCTCCTCCTTCGGCTTGCCTTTTACGAAGGTGATCGTGTTCTCACCGGTGTAAGGCTTGCCGAGGGTTTCGTCGTTCAACTTGTCGGCGGCCCAGAGCAGGCCGCGGGTGACGAGGTCGAGGTAGCGTCCGTCGGCCACGGTTTCGGTCACGTGGCCGATGGTAGTGGAAAAACTGCGCGCGCCCTGCTTCTCGTTCGTCCAGGCGACGACGGCGGTTTCCTCCACTTCCTTGCCATCCTTGGGCACCATCTGGTAGCCCATCGCCAACGGGTGGGCGTCGTAGATCTCGACGTTGTTGTAGAGTTCCTCGTCGATGGTGGTCCAGTCCTCCAGTGTCGCCGTGATCGGGTGCTGGTCGTCGACGTAATCGATCTTGATCGGCTTGCGCGGTCCGTGGCGGGACGACTGGATGCCGAGATGCTTGAACCACTGGTCGGTGCCGTTGCGAAAACTGTGCATGGCGCAGTGGAGATGCACGGCCGGAATCGTCTTGTGGACATCGAGAATGCGCTTCATCACCTCGAGGTCCTTGTTGCCGGCAGCGCATTCGTCATGGATGACCAGGTCGTAGCCCTCGGCCCAGTCGGCCTTGTCGTAGATCGTCAGCGGCGGATCCACGCTGGCGTCATCGGTCCACCAGACATCGACGCGGACATTGGCGCGGGCCTGGATGCCCTCGAAGAGCGCCTTGTGCTGGCCTTCGTAATCGTGGCAACAGCCGCCGGCGACGAGCAGGACTTTGAGCGGTTCGGAGCCCGGCTTCGCGTCCTGAGACTGGGATCGGTCGGCGAGGAGAAACAGCGAGAGCAACGCCCCGACGAGGGCGCTGGCGAGGAGGGCGGGATTTTTCATGGAACTCGAAAGGAGAAAAACCGAAACACCGCTGGCGAAAGGGGAGAATTCCAGCGGGCGGGAACTTTGGCCCCGGTCGAGGGAAATGACAATGCTCCGATTTTCTGTTTGTTGATCGAAAGGCAGGACAGAAGATGAGGGGTTTCCGGCATCACGTCATGAATGCCGATGTGTTCGGCCCTGTGAAGGATTCGCCTCATGAAATGCTACTTCGACACCTCTGTCCTGATCGCCGCGTTCGTGGAGGACGAGATCCATCATCGCGAGTGTGCGGAATTGGTTGCCCGCACAGAAGATGGCATTATCTCCGACCACGGATTGTTGGAGTGCTTTTCGATGCTGACGGGCGGACGACTTTCGGTGAGGCTGACTCCCGAAGAGGCGTCCCACCTGATCAAGGTCAACATCCTCGGCAGGATGATTTTGATGCCGTTGACGGTTTCCGAGAAGATCGAAATGCTGCGGCAATGCCAGGGTTGGGGTGTCCGAGGTGGCGCGATTTACGATGCGCTCCATCTGGCGACCGCTCGCAAGGCGGCGGTCGAAAAGCTTTATACCCTCAACGTTCGGCATTTCGTTGCCATTGCCGCCGACTTTGATGCGGAGATTTGCCAACCCGAGACGTGAGGCGGGTGAAAAAAAAAACTCAACCCCGCATCGCCCGCTCGCGATCCGCTCGAGATTCTTCGATCACCAGCGAGGCGTCACAGGGAGATCCGGTGGCGCCGACCACCAGGAGCCCGCCTTTATCCTTCAGAAAAACCGCCGAGGTTTGTTCCGTTACGGGTGTGAGTTCGAGATGATCGCCCACTGGCTCCAGTCGCAACAAGCTTCCTGCCGAAAGCTGGAATTGCTTTCGCACGGATTCGGGCAATTCGACTCTGCCCGATTCGTCGACGGCGATGGTGGAACTCACGCCCCATGACTACCACCGTTCAGAAGACTCTTCAAGATGGGGAATATCCATTCACGCGCCCGCCGTTTTTCGTTTCAAGGAGTCGGGGGAGCCGTATAGACTGCTTCCACCAATGAAATTCCAAATCCTCAGTTGTGTTCTTCTCGGTGTCCTCTGGTGGACCTCCGGGAGCGATGTCAGAGCCAAAGACGACCGCCTCGTGCTCCTCGGCGCCTCCTACGGCAAGAACGTGCTCGCCATCTGCGAGGCGGACGGCACCGTGCTCTGGAAACTCGATACCGCGGGACCGAAAAAGGGCCACGCTGGCCATCACGATGTCCATCTCTTGGAAAACGGGAACATCCTTTTCCACGACTCCTGGACGAAGACGCGGGAAGTCACGCTCGGGAAAAAAGCGGTGTGGGAATATGACAGCGCGACCGCGAACGGCAACGAAGGCAAGAAGGTCGATGTCCACGCCTTCGCCCGGCTGGAAAATGGCGAGACCGTGATCGTCGAGAGCGGGGTCGGCCGGATCATTCACGTCGATGAAAGCGGCAAGCTCGTGAAATCGATTCCGCTCGGCGAAGGCGGACGCGAAAAGACGCGCCTGATGCGCATCCTCGACAACGGTCACTACCTCGCCTGCGCCGAGAATCCCGGCGTGGTCACCGAATACGACGGCGAAGGCAACATCGTCTGGGAATACGAGATCGGCACCCGTGTCTACGGCGCGATTCGGCTGAAGAGCGGCAACACCATGATCTGTTCCGGCAGCGGCAACAGCGTGGTCGAGGTGACGCCGGAAAAGGAGGTTGTCTGGGAGATCGCCAAGACCGTGCCCGGCACCGACATCACCCTCGGCTGGATGACGACCCTGCAGGAACTGCCCAACGGCAACGTCGTCGTCGGCAACTGCCATGCCGGCGAAGGTCAGCCGCAGATATTCGAGATCACGAAAGACAAGGAAGTCGTCTGGCAGTTCGATGAATGGGACCTGGTCGGCAACGGTCTCGCCTGCTGGCAGGTGCTCGATGCCGAGCAGGCGAAGAGGATGCGGGCCAAGTTGGCAGGGCTGAAAGCAGCGAAATAGCCGGGTGCGGCAGGGAGGAAAACCAGGAGGAACGATTTGCGATCACCCACCGATGCCCCGCGGGCGATTGATGAAAAGCACCTCTCCCCCCGGCTCCGACGTTTTCCCGGCGAAGGACTACAAATACGATTCCACCTTCCTCAAGAAAGCTTCCCACTTTGGGCCCGGCTTCCCGTTGTCGAGGAGGAAGTGCGGACAGTTCTTGTGCCCGAGGTCGCGGCCATCGGCATAGCGGATCATCCGCCAGTGCTGGTGGGGAACGACGTTCTCGATCGGGATGTTGTATTGCCTCATCAGATAAGCCGTGAGTTGCGCGGTGCGCTCGACCGTTTTCGTCCGGTCGTTGTCACGGTTTTCGCACATCTCGATGCCGATCGATGAGCGGTTGCCCGGTCCCTCGTAGTCGGCGTGCTGGCCCTGCTCGTTGTCGGGCAGAGATTGATAGATCGAATGATCGTCGACCGTGTAATGCCAGGTCAGGTAGCCGAGGGAATTCTTGCTCGCGGTGAGGGCGCCGCGTTGCAGCATGAGCGCGTGGGATCTCGCGCCCGCTCCGCTGCCGAAGTTCTGCGTCGAATGAATCGTGATGTAGCGAGGCTTCATGCCCCGGACGCGGTGACGACCGTATTGACCTTTCGGAATCAGGGCCGGCGTCACACCGGGAGCGGAACCGCCGCCGACGGTGCCGCATGCGGGAAGACTCAGGATAACGGCGAACAGTGGCAGCAGGCAGAGCGGAGGTCTCATGGCGATGGGGAAATCCTAACGGGTTTCCAGAACGATACAAGCCTGCCAATGCGGTCGATTCAACAGGGTCGACCCCATTCGTGTAAACCTTAAAATCGCAACACGCTAATTATTAACGATTTGAAAAGTTTTCACTT
>CAYTNL010000064.1:0-38264 GCA_964439145.1 uncultured Verrucomicrobiales bacterium | reverse complement strand
GGTGGCGGTGTCGCCGTTCTCCATTATCATCTGGAGGAACGCGTCCTTGTGCTGGGGATCGATCCAGTGATCTCCGTAGGGAATCATCTCCGCCACGGGCAGGGCGCGTCGACTGTGGGCGCAGACAGCGGTCTCGACCGGGGTTTCGGTGCCCTGGCTGAAGATCTCGCCGGCGACCTGGTGAAAGGGGCGCCATTCGAGAAATCCCTCGCGCCAAGCGAGGTCGTCGGCCAGCAGGGTGCCTCCGCGCCCGAGTTCGGCGAGTCGGGTCGCCGAGACGGGGCCGTGTTTCTCGTCTTTGATGGCGTAGTACCAGTCCATGCCGGGGGAAGGGCCGGCTGGGAGCTAAGCAGGATATCCTGGTGGAAGCAATCCGGGAGTGCGCCGCTGGGAATCAGCGCCGCCCGGTGGCGTACTGGTGGTAGGCGACGATGCCGCGGGCGATGCTGTCGGCGATCATCTGCCGGTAGCGGGGATCTGTCATGGCGTCGCGTTCGCGGGCATTGCTGACGAATCCGCCTTCCACCAGGATGCTGGGATGGATGGGCTTTTTGATGACCACGAAGTTGGCGGTCTTCACGCCGCGATCGACGGCGCCAATGTTGCGGATGATCTCGCGCTGGACGAGGTCGGCGAGCGGCTTGCTCTGTGAGCTGCGGTAGAATGTCTCGATACCACTGACGGTATTCTTGTAGCTGGAGTTGAAGTGGACACTGACGAAGATGGAGTTGCGATGGCGGTTGGCGATGGCGGCACGGGTGTCGAGGGGAATGTAGGAGTCGTCGGAGCGGGTCATCACGGTGCGGAATCCCATGGCGCGCAGGGTGCGCTCCAGGCGTCGCGACACGTCGAGATTGATGTGTTTTTCGTAGACGAGGGAGTCGGTGGCCCCGAGATCGTGACTGCCATGTCCGGGATCGATGACGATGGTGTTGAACGCTTGGGCGGCGGGGGCCGCGAGGCCGACCAGGGCGATGAGCGCGCCCGCGATGGGCAGCCACTGGTGAAGGTAAATGAGGCGAGGTGATTTCATGCGGGTTCCTTTCCAAAGGGCCCCATGAACGAAGCGAACGTCGCCACGAGGCCTAAATATAAATTATTCTATAATTATCAGGATAATTTAAAATTTTTCAAGGAATAAGGCGCGGTCGCGCGCGCTTTCCGGCCCGTGGAAGTCGGGTCGGCGTCTATACCACGCCGGAAAAGGGCGGTGGCGCCTCCCTATTGGGCGACGCGAGGCCATGGGAATGCCCGGGTATGATCGCTGCCCGGATCAGTAGATGGGCATGCCGGGCGGGCGCTCGGACAGGCGGCGAAACTCGCGTTCCTCGTAGGGGGTCTCCATTTCGAGGGCGCTGACGCCCCCGCGGATGGCGACTTCGCCGGTCTGGGAGTTGGACACGAGTTCGGGTCGGCTGAGGCCTTTTTCCCGGTAGGGGGTCTGCTCGACGACCTGCCCGCCGGGATCAATGACGGTGTAGAAATACTGCTGGGGGGCGGCCATGTGGAGGACGTGAAGTTTGCTCTCCGAATCGACCGCCTGTTGGGGCGGGCGCACCATCATGAACTCGCCCAGCGAGTAGGTGGCACGGACGCGTCCGGTATCGTGGTCAGTGAGGCGGAAATAGAGGGAACGTTTCTGGGCTCCCTGAAAAAAGGTGAGCAGGGTGTAGGCGCGGTAGCTGCCGGCGGCGGGGTAACCGGGGGGGACGCCGAACACCTGCGGCCCCCAGGTTGGCTGGCCATCGACGACATTCACGGTGTGGACGCGGGTCTCGAAGTAGCGCCGGAGGGGTGGAAAATAGACGCGGACTTTGACCCGGTAGAGACCGGATTCGCTCATGGGATAGGCGTGATTGACCATCACTTTGATCCGATGGGGCTGGCCGTTGGGCAGGATGAGGGATTTCGGGTTCTCGATGCCGGGCACGGGAGTGATCATGCGCTGGCGACCGTCGGTGACGTTGAAATCGAGCCAGGGACCGCCGCTGGGGGGACCGTCGAGGACGATCTCGCGTCCGGCGCGGTTGATCAGGGTGAGCACCCCGGTGACAGGCTCGTGGGTCATGAAGGTTTTCTTGTCCAGCTCCAGCGCCATGTCCAACTGGGCGTAAGCGGTGCCGCCCGTGCCCAGGCACAGGAGAGCCAGAATGGCCGCGAGGGGGAGGCGGATGGTTGAGAGGTTCATGGGGCGGCGTCGGGTTTGGCGGGGGGGGCGGCGTTTCCTGCGGGGGCCGGTGTGGTCGCGGGGTCAGCGTCCGGTGAATCCGGGCCGGGCGCAACCGCTTCCGGGGCGTCGGGGGTCTGGGGCGGAGTGCCGGGCGGCGGGGGTGGATCGCTCCGCGCGGTGCGGAATCCCACCGAGAGGCTGGCGTCGCCCGCGCTGGGGGCGGGGCGTCGGGCGGTGAGTTCGAAGTTTTCCTTGTTGGCGAAGGAGGCCCCTCGCCGCATGGGGACCTGTTGATCGGGAAAGTCCGGATGACTGTCCCAGGTGGCGGTCCATTCGCTGACGTTCCCGGCCATGCCGCGCACGCCGTAGCGGCTTTCGTCGGCGTTCATCCCATCCACCGGCGCCCAGTAGGGATGGCCGTCCTGGTTGCCCTCGGCTCCGGAATTGAAGCGGGCAAGGTCGAGTGCGTCGCCCCAAGGATAGAGGTTGCCCTCGAGTCCGCGGGCGGCCTTTTCCCACTCCTGCTCGGTGGGCAGGCGATTGCCCCGCCAGCGGGCGTAGGCGTAGGCGTCCCACCAATCAACGTTGGTGACGGGGCAGTTGGGATCGATGTCGGCGCCCTTGTAGCGGCCCCCTCGGATGGCGGCGGCGAGAATCTCATGCCAGTGGGCGGGCTCGTGCGAGAGCTTGGTATCAGGTTGATCCGGATGGCGGATGGCTTTGAGCAGGGCGGGTTCGGCGGCGATGGCGGCGAGGAATTCGGCGTATTGGGCGATGGTGACCTCATACTCGTCGATCCAGAAGGCGGGCAGTTCGATCTGCTCGCCCTCCTGATAGACGAAGGGGCCCTCCGGAATGCGGATCAGGGTCTCGAATTCCCGCGCCTCGGGGCGGCTGCCGATGAGGAAATACCAGATGAGCAGGCCCACGACGATGAGTCCCCCGATGGTGACGCCGGAGATGACGGCGGCGCGGTTGTCCCGCTGCTCGATGACTTCGGCGGGCTCGGGCTTGAGGGCCTCGTCCTCGAGTTTGCGGATGGCTTCGGCCAGACCGTCGGCGGTGCGAATGCCGTCGACCCGACCGGGGGTTCGCATGCGCTCCAGCAGAGTCACGAGCCGCTTGTCGGCGCGATTTCCGGGACGGAGGAAAGGCTGGATGGCGTCGGCGATGAGAGTCATCTGCCGATGATCGTCCACGCCGGCGCCGAGGCCGGGTTTGATGGGATTGGCGATGCGCGGCTGGCTGTCGCCGACGAGAAAGATATTGTCCGCGGAGAGGGGGCGGAACTCCATCCCCTCGGCGCGCAGGTAGCGCAACACATCGGCGGTGGTTTTCAGCAGGCGCCAGAGGGTGGGCTCGTCGATGGACTCTCCGGCGGCGGCCAATTGGGAAAGGGTGTGCCCCGCGATGAGTTCGAGAGTGTAGAAAGTGACGCCGCGATCCTGATCGGCTTCGTAGACCAGGGAGATGCCGGGATGGGATACCAGGGCGCGCGACCGGGCTTCGTGGGCGAAGTGGCCGACCCACTCCGGATCGCGCCGATGGCGGCGGAAAAGCGTCTTGAGAGCGACTTTCCGCCCGATGGAGGTCTGCTCCGCCTCATACATGGCGAGGTCGTCATCGTGCTGGATCACGGTGAGCAGTCGGTAGTCGCCCAATTGGGTGCCGGGAGGGAGCAGTCCTTCGGGAAGTTCGTCAGCGGCGGGCGGAGCGAGGGGTTCGGTCGAGTCGGCCTCCGCGGCGGGCGGCTCCGGAGCTATGAAGAGATCCCCCAGCCAGTCACCGAGGTCCTCGTCGCCGACGGGTTTGAAAAAGATCATCTCCGCGGGATCGACTCTCTCATGGGGCAGGGTGTCCGCGTTGGTCCCGCAATGGGCCACGGCGAGGGGGCCGAATCGGGTCGCGAGACGGTCGCGCAGGTCGAACAGCGGGTGGGAGGCGTTCGCTTCCTCCGGCCATCCGATCACCAGCACCTCCAGCCGATCAAGCCGACCGGCGATTTCCCCGGCGGTTTCGGCGGAGTCCGCCTGGTGGATGGTGGCGGTGGGCAGGGCGCGGGAGGCGATGCCGTGGAGGACGTCCCGATCGGCAGCGGAGGATTCGATGAGCAGGAGATGAGGCGTGTCGCTCATTCGTTGTCTGAGGGCGTGGTGGGAAACAGGGAACTGTCGGGACCGATGGGTGGCTCCGCGAGCGGAGTGGCGGGTGATTCGGGATTGAGACTGGTCAGTTCGGGGGGGAAAGCGGCGGTGTCCTGCAGTTCGTCCCGGTAATAGAGTTCGATGATGTAGCCGTAGTAGCGCCGTTCGCCAAGTTCGCGCTTCTGAACTTCGGTAAATTCCGGCTGGTGATAACTGACTTCGATGGTTTCCTGGCCGTTTTCTACCCAGTCGTAGGGCGTGGAGGGAAATTCCTGCGCGGTGTCGGCGGTGGAGGCTTCGGATCGCTCGTCGTCCACCAGATCGTAGAAATAGACCAGCATCGCCATCTCCTCGGGATTGGGACGGGCGGCGGGGTCGGCCTCCACGAGCACGCTGAGCACGACGCGCTCTCCCCGGGTGATGGTCTCGTCGCGAGCGGCGGTCACCCGTCCGAGTTTGAGTATGCGGGGCATGGCGGACTCGGGGGCGGAGCGCCCTCCGGTCAGCGCCTTCAGGGCGATGGGATGCCAGGGACCGGCGCCCGCCTCCCCGAGGTCTCGCACCCTCTCCCAGTAGAGCGAGGCGCGCCGATCCAGGCCCATCTCGCCGTAGGTGGCGGCGATCTCGGAGAGCACGCGTGGATGCTCGGGCAGGGTGACTTCGGCCTGGCGCAAGTCATCGAGCGCCCCCTGCATGTTGCCGCTGGCGCGTTTCTCGGTGCCGGTGTCCAGCAAATGCTCCACGGCGGGGTCCGCGATGACGAGCGCCGGCGTCCGCTGGAGGGCTGCCTCGGAGAGTGCCACCGATAGCGGCACGGGCTCCTCGGGACCGGTGAAACTCGGGGCGGGCAATGGGTTTGCCTCTATCGGCGGTGCCGGCGTCGGTCCGGTGAAAATTCCGGGATCGCCCTCGCTCGGCGCCGATTCCGCCATCGGACGGGGGGGCGGCGCCTCGTCGGGATCGACCAGTACGGGCATGGGGGGCAGGGGAGGAAAGCGGGGCGCCGGACTGCTCTCGGGGACGGTCTCGGTCGTCACGGCGGGCGTCGGCGGCTCGATGGGCGTGGCGGGGGGCGCCTCGGCGACAGCCGGGGGAGATGATGGCGGTGACTCCACGGGGGGGCGGGTCACCAGGGCCCACGCCATCGCCAGCACCTGGGCGCAAGCCGCCAGGCCGAGGATCCACATCGCGATGGCAAAGGTCTTCCCGCCATCGGGACGGGCGTTGAGGTGGTCTTTTGCCATGAAAAATGGGCCGTCTTCGAGAAAGGAAGCACGGTACGGACCAAGGCGATCACTGTCAACGTTCCCGGCGCGCCTTGCGTCGGCGTCAAAGTGTCGCAGAGTAGGGCCGCCCCATCCCGCCATGAATGCTCCGCACCCCGCCGAGCGGCGATCCTCGCCGGCCCCGCGCGCGCTCGACCTGTCGTTGTCTCCGGTCGAGGCCGCCCGCGCGCTGCGACATCTGCCCGGGCTGGTGTTTCTGGATTCCTCCGCCGCTGAGATCGAGGCCTTTCGGCGCGACGCCAGGTTCTCACTGCTGGCGGCCCGACCGGTGGAGCGGCTCTCGGGGGATTTTTTTCATCCGCCGGATCGCGACCACCTGCGGGAGCGGTTGCGCGCCCACGCGGGAGGCGATCACCCCACTCCCGACCGGGGCTTTCCGGTCGGCGGCGCCATCGGGGTCATTGGCTACGATGGGCAATTTCAATTCGGGATCTATCCCGAGGTCATGGTCTATGATCATCGTCACGAGACCTGGCTGGAAAGTGGCGGACTCAGCGGGGAACTCCGCGAGCGCGCCCGGTCCGAGAGCGGGCTGACGGAGCCGCGCTTTGAGAGCGGCCAGAGTCGGGAGGCCTTCTGCGCGGGAGTGCGTCGTGCCCAGGAATACATCGCGGCGGGCGACATCTACCAGGTGAATCTCTCCCATCGTTTCCGCGCGCCTTTTGGCGGCGATGCCGCCGGGGCCTTCGCGCTTTACGAACGTCTCCGCGATGTCTCTCCGGCGCCGTTCGCGGCGTTTCTGGAACTCGGGGAGGGTCGGCGGGTGCTGTCCTCCTCTCCCGAATTGTTTCTGGAGATCAGCGGCGGCGCCATTCGCACACGTCCCATCAAGGGCACGCGCCCGCGCTTTCGCGACGCCGCCCGCGACGAAAAATCGGCCTTCGATCTCCTGACCTCACCCAAGGAAATCGCCGAGCTCATCATGATCACCGATCTCGAGCGCAACGATCTCGGCCAGATCTGCGAATTCGGCAGCGTCCGGGCCACCGATCTACTGAAACTGGAGCGCCATGCCCAGGTGTTCCACCTCGTATCCACGGTGGAGGGTGCTCTGCGTCCTGGCATCGATCACATCGAGGCTCTCGCCGCGTGTTTTCCGGGCGGCTCCATCACCGGCGCGCCGAAGAAGCGCGCCCGTGAGATCATCGCCGAGCTGGAGCCCGAGCCGCGCGGGCTCTACACCGGCGCCATTGGCATGTTCGGATTCCATGGGGAGAGCCGTTTCAACATCGCCATCCGTACCGCCGTCATCGAACGGGGTGAGCTGCATTTCCACACCGGCGCCGGCATCGTCGCCGACTCCGTCCCCGAGGCGGAGTACGAGGAGACCCTCCACAAGGCCGCCGGCATTCTCCGCGCCTGCGGAGGCTGAGCCGCCCAGGACGTGGCGCCGGTAGCGCTCCCGCATCGGGCGCGGCCAGAGCGGGAAGTTGGCGGGCAGGGGAGAATGGGACGGGGTGACGCTCATGCTTTTTCCCCTCCGTTCAGATCGAGGCCAGGAGAGTGTCCCGGCGATGACGGGCCAGCTCCAGGTCGCGGGTTTTCAGGGAGACTCGGACGCGCTCGGCCGTGTAATCCGGCTTGTGCAGGGTGAAATGACACCACCAGGTCCCCCGGTTGTTCCAGAGATGGTGGTTCGGATTTTCCTCATCCACGCGCACCGCCAGTTGGCCGGGCACGCCCTTCGCGTTCGTCTTTTGTCCGGCGGCATCGCCGGCCGTCAGTTCGAGGATGTCTTCGTAGCTCATGTCTTGATGCAGTTAGTTTTTGGGTTAACCACACCAGGATGTCTGGCGAAGCCGCCTCCATCCGAATAAACCAAAAAAAACGCCGTCACTCTCCGAGATTCAGGAGGGACGGCGTCGCGAGATTTTTCCGGGGGATCGCTTCGCTGGAGAATTACTGTTCGGGAACTGTTTCATCCCGCACATCGGAGGCTGCCGGTCTTTTGGGGTCCGTCAGCATCCAAGGCACCTTGGCTTCTCCATCGCCAGGTTGCCGGACTCACCGCCGCTTTCACGTCGATGAGTCGCTCCTGATGTTCGGTGCAAAATAGCGGGAATGCCCCGGCGCGCAAGCGTGGTTTTTGTCATACACCACCGGCCAGCCGTCTCCGCCGCGCCCGCAGCCGGAGCGTCAGGCTGATGACGATCCCGACCGCGCCCAGCCCGGCGCAGCAGAGACTGATCACCGCGCCCCACCAATGTCGCGGATCCACCGTACCGAGGAGACGGACCGCCTGGCGCAGCGGCAGCTCCACCATTTGTCCGGGTGAGAGTCGGTAAAATCCCTCGCCGCTCATGGCGAAGAGTTCCGAGTCCATCGTGGCGCCGCCGGGGGCGAACTTCACCAGCTTGCCCGGCGAGTAGGACCAGAGTCGATTGAACTGGTGGTTCCCCCCGAAGATCTCCCCGCGGTAGGGGGCGAAAGTCTCGCCGCCGTCCAGGGATTGGAACATGCCCTCGCCTTTCACCGTCACGATGATGCGGCCTTTCTCCTGCGGGCGGGGGGAAAGCGCCAGCAGGTCGATGTATCCATCCTCGCTGAACGCGCCGGTCTTCACGCGCTCCCAGTGATCGCCCGCGTCGCGCGAGCGCCAGAGACCGTGCTCGGTGCCGGCCCAGACGGTTCGGTTATCCGCGAAATCCGGCGACACCGACAGCTCGGCCCCGAAATCGGAAAATTCCAGGTCGCCGGTGATTTCCGACCAGGTACGTCCGCCATCGGTGCTGCGAAACACCACGCTGTTGTCACCACCGCGCGCCGAGCTGGTGTAGGCCACCCCATCCTCGGAGAAACGCGGCGACAAGGCCAGCGACTGCATGTATTTCGCCTCCGTGCGGAGCGTCTCCACCCAGGTGCGCCCGCGATCCTCGGAGCGAAACACCGCGCCCGCCCGCGTCTTGCCCTCTCCGTAGCGGCAGCAGAACAGCAGCACGCCGTCGCTGGCGAAGCGGTCGGAAAACCTCAGCCGGTCCGGGATCACATCCTCGCCCCCCGCGAACCGGGTCAGCTCGATCTGCTCCCAACTGTCTCCCCCGTCCTCCGACACCAGCAACCAGTTTCGCAGACCGGCGAAAAGGGTCCTGTCCACCGCGTAGTCCGGCGAGTAGGCGATGCTGTGAAAACGCTGGATCTGGGCATACTCGTCATTCCCCTCGCGCTGACGCTTGGCCTGGGTCCAGAACGAGGGCGCCAGATCGCCATTGATCGCCTCCCAGGTGGCGCCGGCATCGCGCGAGCGGGCCGCGCCTTTCCAGTAGGTGATCGCCACCAACTCGCGGTCGTTGGCGAAATCGGGCGAGACATCGAAATCGATCAAGAGCGTCTGCGGCAGCGTCTCGATCTCCACCCAACTGGCCCCGTGATCGACACTGTGAAAAAGCCCGTCGTAGCCGGCCAGAAACAGCGTGCCGTCGACCACGCTGGGACGCAGCACCGTGAACTGCGGCAGGCCGCGCCGGTCGCCCTGCTCATCGGTGGTCAGCCCCGCGGCACCCGGCACCCAGCTTTCTCCGCCGTCGATGGAGCGGAAGACGCCGTCATTCCACGACACCGCGTAGAGATGATCCCCACTCGACGCGAAGCCGGTGATCCGCTGATCCGTCAGCCCGGCATTGCGTTCCCCCGGTGCATCGCCCTTTCCCCCCTTCTCGTAGATCCCCGCCGTGCCGAACCCGAACAGCGTTTGCCCGTTGTCCGCGTTCACATGGTAGGCCGACGCTCCCGCCGGGTCGGGACGCTGGAAAATCTCCGCCCAAGTCAGACCACCGTCACCGGATTCAAAAAAACGTCCCTTCGCGTCGCCGAACACCAGGGTACCATTCTCGCCCGTCCACACCGTGGTGACCTTTTCCGGATGTCCCGCCACCTGTCGCCAGGTCGTGTCCCCCGGCGCGGCCACGTAGACCCGCGCGTCGGTCGTGGCGAGGATGACCCGCCCCGCGCTGGCCGCCATGGCGCGCACCTTGGTCTGGGTGAGACCATCGTTCATTTTCACCCACGACCAGCCGTCGTCGGTGGAGCGATAGATGCCGTCGCCGTCGGTGCCCAGATACCAGACCGCGCCGCTCTTCGCCGGAGCCATCACCAGCGTGTTCAGCTCCCAGCGGGCGTCGATGCCGCGCACGATGCGTTTCCACGTCGCGCCGTGATTGATCGAACGCCACAGATTGCCACGCACCACGATCAGCATCACCTCACCACCGGGATTTTCCCGCGAGGGGCCGAGATCGAAGGCCTCGATGTGATCATGCGGCGAATGCGCCCGGAGCAACGGCGCCAGGCCGAGCGACAGGAGCAGCGCGCCGGTTGCCAACCACTTGTTCACGGGTCGCACAACGCGGAGGCACGGGGATTTTACGGGAAGAGTACCGTCGTCGGATTGCATAAGCCTTTCAGTTGTTCTCGCGCCCGTTCTGGGGCATGAGATCCTTCACCCGGAGGGAGGCGTTTGTCCAATGCCCGCCGCCTTTGGAAAACCCGATCCACCACCGTGAACCCCGATCCCGCCCAGTCGACCGCGGAAGAAAGCCCCGGAGCCCCGCGCCATCTCCGGGTGCGCGATCCCGCGCGCGTCCGGCTGGATCGCTTCCCCGATTTTCTCATCCTCGGCCCCCAGCGCACCGGCACCACCTGGCTCTACCACAACCTCAAGAAACATCCCCAGATCGCCCTGCCGCGCACCAAGGAGACCTACTACTTCAGCACCCTCGGACGCCCGGACCATCCCCACCACGCTTTCACCCACCTCGACGATTTTCTCGAGGCTCATCTTGTCGAGAGTCCGCGCCAGATCCTGAAGCGCCACTACGACAGCCTCCGGAAATGCCGCGAACTCTACCGACCCCTCGTCCGGGGCGAAGCCACCGCCACCAACGCCCTGCTCGCCCCCGGGATCATCGCCGAGCTGGTGACCATTCGTCCGGACCTCAAGGCCGTCCTCATGCTGCGCGATCCCGTCGAGCGCGCCTGGTCCCATGCCCGCAAGGATCTGGTGAGAAAATTCGGTCGCCGTCCCCACGAGGTGGCTCCGGACGAATACGCGAAATTCTTCCGCGCCTCCGGCCAGCGCGACCTGGCGTCCTACCTGTCCCAGCTGCGCAACTGGACCTCGGTCCTCCGGCCCGGCCATGTGTTCGTCGGCGATTTTTCCATGATCGGCGAGACGCCGCGCGCCCTGCTCGAGGGGCTGCATCGGTTCCTCGGAGTGCGGACCGGGGAAAAGTATTTCAACCAGCACCTCGAGGAACGCATCAACCCCGCCGGCGGAGAAGCGGGCGGCGTGCCCGAGGCCGCGCGGTCGCGTCTGCGGGAACTGCTGGCGGAAGAAATCGCCGAATACGGGGCCTTGCGGGAGCTGTTCCACGCCGACAGAGAGAAGGCGACGGAGATCTGCGCGAGTCACGGCTTCGCTCCCGTCGCCACTCCCGGTCAACCCTGTTGGGTCGATGAGTAAACAGGGTAGGGTCGGGCCGGCTTGGGAGCGGTCGTTATTATTGGCTCGATCACTCCACGGCCAGTGCCTCCACGGGGATCACCGCCATCTCGGCGCTGTTGAGATTGCCCTTCCGGCCACCGTTGTTGGAGTAGCCGACGTAGAGTTTGCCCTCGTATTCGAGAGCGCAGGGATAGGAGAGGGCGAGCCCGGCGGCTGATTCGCCGGCTCCCTCGTGTTCGTCGCGGCGGATGACGAAGACTTTCGAGAATCGCTCCTCACCGGGTCTCGACACCGCGATGGTCAGGGGGAAACGTTTGCCGCCGTTGTCCCTGGCCGTGGTGCAGATGAGGTAGCGCTGACCGGTGGTGAGCATGCCCGCGGCGGGCTTCGAGGTCGCCATGGGCAGATTGCTGACCCGACTCTCGGTCCAGGTGCGACCGTAGTCCCCACTCGTCGCGACCAGTGCCGCGGCGCCGCCGCCATAACGGGCGATGCTGGTAATGTTCGGGCCGTCGACGATGAGCGACGACTCGCCCCACATGCGCTGGATTTCCGCGGAGGCATCGATCCCGACATAATCCCATCGGGTGAAGTCGTCGCCATGGCTGATCGCGACGGCGGCGGGGAAGACTCGCTCATTCGAGTAGGAGCCGAAAGATCCGCCGGGCATGATCCAGTTTCCATCCGCCATTCTCACCGGCTGGTTCATCGGCCAGAAGCCGTTTTCCGCCACGACGCCCAGACTTTCCCAGGAATCGTCGGCTTCGTTGAGTCGGTAGGCACGGGTGTGAATGTTCTTCATCCTGCCATGATAGGCGCCGTGGAATGCCCAGAGCGTTCCCTCGTGAGAAAGGAAGACGCCGTGACTGACGGCGAGGTTTTCCTCGTCTCCCGCGTCGATGACCCGGAGTGGTCCCCAGCTTTTCCCGTCGTCGTCGCTCACCCGATATTGCGCTTCCTCGGTGACCGTGTTTTCCGCGCCCTTGTTGTGCCCAAACGAGGCGTAGAGCTTCCCTCCATGCCAGGCGAGACCGACGCCGTGGAGAAAGGTGTAGCCGTCCTTCGGTTTGTCCCATTTCTTGATGACGTGGAATTCGACATCGTCCAGTTCGGGCAGATCGACGGCGGCGGGCAGTGCGGTGGTTTCATCCCAGATCTCGGGAATTTCGGGGAGGCGCGCCCCGACATAGACGGCTCGATAGCGGGCATCGTCGAAGGCGAAGTGGAGGAATTTTCCATCTTCACTGACGAAGCCGTCGGGGTAGTTGAGCGCCTTGCCCGGTCCCCGGCTCGACTCGGACACGAGGACGCGCTGATAGGGCCAGGTTTTCATCCCGTCGAAGCTGATCCAGAGCGCGAGCGGATGCCGACCGCGCGGATTCGGATTGTGGAGCAAGGCAACCCTGTCGCCTCCGAGACCATACAGGGTTGTCTTGGAGCCGGGATTGGGAATAGAAGTCGGCTTGGCGAACTCCGGCCAGGTGCGCCCGCCGTCGGTGGACTCGGCGTAGTGGAGCACGCCGCCGAGGCGATCAGCGCGGATGATCATGGCGATGCGGCCGTCGGCCAGTTCGACGATGTTGTTCTCGGCCCAGCCGTGGTAGTCGTCGTCCTCGCTGAGGCGAATGTCCCCGTGCCCGGTCCAGGTCTTCCCACCATCCTCGCTCATGAGCACGCCGTTGCGGGGATCGGTGGGCGCGGAGAAGCGTCGCCCGTTGTTGATCTCGCGCGTCTCGGCGACGCGGAGGTAGTGCTGATAGGGCAACAGGATGCGACCATCGCGGGTGACGATGTGATTGCGGATGAAGGTCCGGTCCTGAAGCCGGCCGGGCGCGGGTGCGAGTTCGCTCCAGGTCCGGCCCGAGTCGTCGCTGTGGGTCATCCATTCCTTCCAGTCCGCAAAGGTGCCGTCGTGGGTGGCGACGAACAGGGTGGCGCGCCCGCCGTGAATCATCAGCTCGCTCGGCACCAGGGCGGTGTCGGGATTCTTCGACTTGATCCCGAGATCCAGCGGCTCCAGCGGAGACCAGGTTTTCCCCTCGTCGTGGCTGCGGGTGAGAAAGACGCGGTTCTCCGGCAGTGGCTCGGTGTGTCCTCCGCCGAGCATGATCATGACCCAGGAGCCGTCCGGCATTTTCCTCAGCGTGGTGTCACAGGCGAGCGAGTCGGGTTTCTTCCCGTCGAAAATCAGCGTGGTGCGGTCTTCGGCGGCGTCGCGCTCAGCGACGGCGGCCCAGTGGGGCGTCGGTCGCGGCCCGGCGACGGGGCGCACGGGGATGGGCAGGGTGGCGTCGTGCGGCTGATAGAGCGCGGACATTTCCCCGGCCGAGAGTGGGCGATCAAGGTATTGCGCCTCGTCGATCGCGCCGAAAAAGGTCTGCCGGATCCCGTCATCAACGCCGCCGAAGCTGAGCCGGGCGCCGGTGCGCGGGAGCGGTTGGGCCAGTGCCATGGTTCCGGCTTTCTCACCGTTGACCCACAGCTCGGCTTCACCGGGACGAACCACCACGCCTACCTGGTGCCAGTGGCCGGGCCGCGGTCGGGTCTCGGCGGTGATGGTCTTCCAACTGTCCTGCCAGAGGTAGAGACGGAAGCGCCCGTCCTTGTCGATCATGACGCCCCACTCGCGCTGGTTTTGCGAGTAGCTGTTCTTGCCCGCCAGCATCTGCTGGCCGTTGCCGGGATCGTAGGGAGCGACCCACAGCGTCAGGGTGAAACCGGGATCGTTCGGCGCGTGATCGTCGGAATCCGGAACCACGAAGAGCGAACGGCCATCGAGAGACTGGGCCCGGCCCTCAACGCCCTCGACCGCGCTTGCCTGGCCCCGCAGTGTCTGCCCTGAAGCCAAGCTCGTGTCGAAAGTCCACCGCGTTGGTTCGGCCGCGGAGGTGAAGCCGCTGAGGACGCTGAGAGCGCAGAGGATGGGGAGATGGAGTTTCGGAGTCATGAAAACAACTTTCTGATCGGGTCGGTCACTCGGGTGAAAACCAGTCCGCGGCCCGCGCGCTGACGAACGCTTCAATGCCTTCGAGTTTCCAGTTCGTGTCACGACCGGCGCCGAGGACGAGTTCGATAAGGCGGCCCTTGCCGATGCGGTGTTCCGTCGTCAGCGGATCGAGCAGGCGGCTGCGGGAAAGAACCTCGTGGGTCCGCGCGTCGCGCACGGTGAATGCGGCCTCGGATTGGTTCCGCGTGAGGCGCAGGGTATCGTCCCGCATCTTCGCGAAGACGCGGGTGCCGAGGTAGTATTGATAGGAATGCCCATAGAACTGGATTGTGTCGGGAGTGATGTGATGCACGACTCTGGCTTCATCACACAGCAGGAGGATGCCGGTGGTGCGGGCCCCGCCTTTCATGGCGATGCGGTAAATGGCGTCTTTTTTCGCCTGCGGAATGGTGAGGACGCCCTCGAAGGATGTCACCGTCGTGGTCGTTCGCAGAGCAGGGAGCACATTTACGCTGCGCCGTTCGATCACTGTTTCCGCCAGTCTCCCCTCTTCGCCGAGGCGGTGGGCGGCGACCTCAATACGGGCATCATCTTCGCCAGCGTTGCCTTTGATCCTGAGCTGCAACTCGCCATCGGTCGTCGCGCGAAGGTAGGCAGTTCCGGTGCCTCCGGGCTGTCGGTGGGTGACGAAGAGATCGTGAATACTGGAGTCGAGCGGAAACTCCAGACCGTGCCTGTCCACCACGCCGAGACCGACCAGCATCGGCAGAACCCGGTGGCAGTAGGCCGCGAAATGGCCTTCGGGATACGCCACGGGCACGGGTGACGCCCAGTCGTGGTCCGGGGCGATGTCCGCAAGCGTCCGCGTCACGTCCCAGAGGATGCGGGCGTGGCGCTCATCCTTCGTTTGTTCGTAGGCCCAGGCGGCACCGATCAGCATGATCGCGGCGCGTTGATCCGACGGACCCGCCGTCGGACCAGCCCACTCCAAACCAGGCAGCCCGCGGCCGGACAGATGCTTGAGCATGGTGTCGCGGAGCCGGGCCTCGGGGAAGATCGTCTGCAGGGGCACGAGGCCCTTGTAAAGATACTGCGAATTGCCGGCGAACACGTTGGCCGCCGGGTCGTAGTGTGTGTCTAGAGTCTTGTCGAGGGTGCGTCGGGCCAGCGCCTTGATCTCGGGATTGAGCGTCTCCTCGTAGGCATCGGCAAAGTAGGAGTTCATGCCGTAGAGCTGCCGCGCGACGGGATCGGAGCGCAGGTTGACCCAGGACTTCTTCGTTCCCTCGATGCCCAGTTCCATCGCCTCCTTCGCGCGTCGGTAGCCGGTGAGATGATGGCAAAGGGCGAGGAAATTGACCTTCATGTTGTAGGCCGCAAAACCGCCGCCCTCCGGCATGGGCATACCCGCCACGAAGCTCATCGATCCTGGAGTTCCGCCGCGCTTGTGGTGGTTCACATGCATGTCGGCGGCGTAGGTGGTCGTGTTCATCGCCTCCTCGTAGAACCGCTGGTCGCCCCCGCGCAGGAAGAGCAGCCAGGGAATGATCTGCTGGTTGTATTGCATCCCGGCGCACCAGCGGTAGAGGCCCTCGCCGGGATGATTCATCCGCTGCATGCCGAAACGCAGAAAGCCGTAGTCGTGCGTCGCCACGTAGCGCGACACGCTGGCGTCGCCGTAATGATCCAGCGCCCGTTCGATGTCGGGGTGCTTTTCCCGGTTCACCGGCGAAAAATGAAACCCTAACAAGGGCACCCGCAACGCGTGCGCGGGCGACTGGCGCATTACGAAAGGATGCTGCGTGAGCGAGTTCATCTGCGCTGGCGTGCGCGTCGAGTCGCGGTCGTGGAACAGCACCGTCAGCTCGTGGGTGCGCGAGGCGCCTTCGCCGGTTTGCACAAAACCGCCGCTATTCACCAACTGCGAGTTTTCGTGGATGAAATGCGGGACGTCGCTGGGAGATATTGCTTTCGGAAAGGCCGACTCGATGAGGAGGCGATTCAGCCACACCAACTCGGCTTTCTTCAGATTCGGGATGCCTTTTGCGAGCAACCCGGCCGTCTTGGCCTTCAGTTCCACTCCGGCCCATGCCGCCGAGTCGTAAAATTCAGGCTTCTCAAGAAAGGCGTTCATCCCATGGGCGATCCGCGCGCGGAATCCATCCGTGATTTCGCCGCTCTCCCGCCACTCCCGGAGTCTCGTCTGTAATTCGGGCGGCAGAAAGGAAACGATCCGTTTGCCCGGCGACTCCGCGGCGGTCGCGGACTGCCTTTTCAACGTCTGGAGGAAATTCCGCGCGGCCTTCGGTTCGATGTCGCGTGTGTTGAAAGGAGTCGGCCCGCCCTCCTTTGTCCACGCCACCTGCCGCCCCCACTGCTCGTCGTAGTAGAGGCTGTCGGGCATGATGTCCCGCTCCTCGAACGAGAAACGCCCCGCCTCCTCAGGCCAGAGGCCGATGACGAGATCGCCACCGATCACAGACAGTGTGGTCGGGTAGGTCTGCCAGGCGTTCTTCAGCGACACGCTCAAGCCGCGACCATCCTCGCCCTCCACGCCGATCCAGCCGCCAAGATTTTTGCCGGAGCCGATCTCGCGCCCGCTTTCGCGGATGGAGAAATTCTCCGCGGTATCCTGATACGCCACCAGGCTCGCCTCCGGTCCGAGGACCGCCTGTTGTCTCTCGTTGGTGGTATCGGAAAGTCCCACGCTCGCCGCCTGCCGGGCACCCAAGTCCGGAGCCAGGCGCACCGCGATTTGATTCGCGCCGGGTTCGAGACTCCGCTCCAGCCAGACAAAGGTGTGTAGCAGTCGCACAAAGCTCTCCCCGGAAAAGAAATGGTAGCGTACCGATAGCTTCGCCAACGGCGCCTTGCCCTTCAGCCTCATCGTTCCCTCCGCGAGTGCCACACACCGGTGCGGCGAGTTTTCCTCCAAGGTCAGCCGCCAGTCCGCGCAGGTCAGTTTCCGGCCTTCATCGTCCATCATCTCAAAGAGAGACGCGCCCGGCTTGAGCATCGGGTGACCGTTCAGCACCGCCGACTCGAGTACCGGAGCCCTGCCATCGTCCGATGCGCTCAGCCGCGCCCGCAGCGGCCCTGTGGTGATGTCGATGCGGCCCTCCGACTCCGTCGCCAGCGGCTTGCCAAGGGGAATCGCGGGGGCCGCCCCGGGAACGAAGGCGTAGGTCCTGTCGCCGCTTGCCTTGAAGTGCAGGAGCAGCCATTTCACACTCGATTTCTCCGGCGACCACCAACCGGTCACCTCCCAGTCGAATGGTACCGAGCGACCCTGATCGTCTATCACCGCGCCCCCCGGAGCCTGTTGGATATCGCCCTCCAGGAAGATCATTCCGGTGGTAACGGGAAACTCCCTCACCATTCCCGCCCGGTCTTGAGGCTCGAGGATCTCCAGCGGCACCGGAACTTGCGCGACGGAGGTGAAGCCGGTCAGCGGCCCGATGAGGAGAGCGGTTAAGGTGGCGAGGACGGATTTCACGGTCGGAATTGCGCGAGGATTTCCTTCGGCACATGGCCATGCCTATCGGTGGGCGCGGCTGCGTGCCATGTTCTGGTATCAGGCGGGATTCTGGTCGTCCAGTACGAGTCGTTGTAGTCCGCAGAACCCCTCGCCGATCCGCGCGAACCGATACTGTCGAAAACATGGCCGCCAAGGCGGGCGGGATAACGGGGCAGTGGGGAGACGCTGGAAATCGGGAGGATGACTGGAGGCGGTCAATGGTACCAATCAGGGGTGGTGTCGATCCAGGCTGTTTGGTGGCGCGCGCGCGTGGGGGTTGGGAAGGAGCCGCCGAGAGCGCAGAAGATGCGGACGGTGACGTGGTAGGTATCATCAAGGAGCGGGTTGCACGGTAACGTCGTCCAGTTCGATCCCAGCTTGTCCGCCGTTCTGCATCCAGAGGAGCTTTTTCTTGGCGGTGGCGAAGCCGGGACGGCAAAGCGTCTTCTGCCAGCGATCTCCGTCCAGCGACACGGTGACTGCGTCGTGATCGAAAACGAGACGCACGGTGTGCCAGTCGTTGGCGGAAAGATCGAGCTTGTCGGCGGGCAGGTGCTCGTTGGTTCGGAGCAGGCCGCTGGTCTTGTCGGCGGGCCGGTCGGGATTCAGGAGCGGATGATTCGGGTCGAATGTGTGGCCGTCGACCTGGAGCTGAACGGCGTCGCGGAGGAGCTTGACGCGCAGGAGATGATCGGTGCCGCCGAGGCCGTCGTCGCCATCGACGAAGAACCAGAGCCAGCCGCCGTTTGCGAGATGCCGATAGCGGAAGGAGATGTCGAGATCATCCCCGGTCACCGGCAAGTATACCATGGGCGGGTATTTGCCGCCGCTGTCGCCTCGCGTCCACATCACGCCGTCGCGAACCTTGGTGTTCTTGTTCGGGATCGGCGTGAGGAAACGCTTCGGATCAAAGTCGTTGCTGAAATCCTCGGTGAGGCTGACCGGACGAATCCGGCTGCGGCCGTCGGGATGACGCCCCCATTCTTCGTGGCGCGAGGCGTCGAAATGCGGATTCGGCTCGGGCAGCTCGGCTCCGGTTTCGGCGAGGCGTTCGTCGAGCGCGGCGGCGAGTTCCTTCGCCACTTCGGGAAAGACACCGGCGAGGTCGGTGGTCTCGGAGAGGTCGGCTTCGACCTCGTAGAGGGTGTCGTGTCCGGTTGCGAAGTCGCGGATGAGCTTCCACGGACCGCGACGCACGGCGGCGGCAGGCGTGCCATGATGATAGACTGGGTAATGCCAGAAGATCGCACGCTCGGGATCAGGTGCGGCTTTTTGCGTTAGCACGGGCACGAGTGAGCGTCCGTCGAGAGGTTGTTTGGCGAAGCTCGCGGGATCGCTCCCGGCGAGTTCGAGGAAGGTGGGGAACCAGTCCTCGGAGATGGTAAGGGCGTCGCTGATGCTACCGGCGGGGATTTTTCCCGGCCAGCGGACGAGGAGAGGGACGCGGATACCGCCCTCGTGCAGGGTGCCTTTTTCGCCTCGCAACGGCGCGTTCGACGTGGCGATGTAGGTGCGGGCTTCTCCGGCGTGGAGGTCTTGTTTCTCCGGCACCATGAGCTTCATGCGCCCGCCGGGCGGGCCGTGCTCGGCGCTGCCGAAGTAGGCTTCGTTGCTGATCTGTCCACCGTTGTCGCTGGTGAAGACGATGAGGGTGTTCTCCGCAAGCCCGAGGTTTTCTAGCCGGTCGAGGAGGCGTCCGGTGGAGCGGTCGAGTTGCTCGATCATCGCCGCGTAGCCGGCGTGGCCGGGATGGCCGGGGAAGCGGGGCTTTGCCTGGTATTTTTTGATCAGCTCCGGTTCGGCGTCGAAGAGGACATGCACATCCCAGTGCGAAAGAAACAGGAAGAAAGGCTTCCCGGCGGCCTTTTGGCGCTCGATGAATTCGATGCCGAAATCGGTGAGTCGATCGGCCATGATCTTGTCCGAGGAATCCTCGCGCGGCGGGTTGAAGCGGATGTTCCGAAAACCCTGACCGACGTTCGCCTCGTCGAAGCCGCGCCGCAGCGGATGATCCTCCGGCGCGTGGCCGAGGTGCCATTTGCCGAACATCGCGGTGGCATAGCCGCGCTCGCGTAGGACCTCGGCCATCGTGGTGAGTTCGCGCGGCAGGTGTTGGTTGCGGTTGGACGGAACGCGTAGCGCTTCATAAGGCCGCCAATGGCCGGTGATCCAGTCGTGGAGGCCGACGCGCGCGGTGGATTGGCCCGACATTAAGGCGGCGCGGGATGGCGAGCAAACCGCGGCGGCGTAGGCACTGGTGAAACGCATTCCCTCCGCCACAAAGCGATCAAGGCGCGGGGTTTCGTGGAAGCGGTTTCCATAGCTCGGCAAGTCGGCCCAGCCGAGGTCGTCGACGAGGATGAGGATGAGGTTGGGCTTATCGGCGGCTCGGGAGACACCGCAGAGGGCGCAGAGGAACGCGGAGAGGATGATGAGGGGGAGTTTGGGGGTCATGGCTCGCTGGTGAATAATCGGCGGAGCAGCTCGGGGACGAATTTTTGGCCGGAGGGAGTGAGCTTGGGTTCGGCACCAAGGCGGACGATGGCGAGGTCGAGCCGGGGGAGGACGATGAGGTGCTGGCCGCCTCCCCCGCTGGCGAAATAGCAACCGGCGAGGCGCGGGTCACTGGCCTCGGTCTGGGCGGGGAGTTTCCACCAGTAGAAGCCATACCAGGGAGCGCCGCCGACCTGATTGGCGGTGGATTGTTGGAGCCAATCGGCGGGGACGATCTGGCGGTCCTGCCAGCGCCCGTTTCGCAGACAAAGCAGACCGATGCGGGCGAAGTCTCGGGCGGTCATCGCGAGCTGCGAACCGCCGTTGATGAGGCCGCGCTCGTCGCCTTCCCATACGGTGCCGGTGATGCCGAGCGGGGTGAAGAGTTTTTCCTTCGCGTAGGCGTTGAGCGGCTGGCCGGTGGCTTTTTGGAGAATGGCGGCGAGCAGGATGGGATCGAAGCCGGAGTAGAGGAAACGCTCGCCGGGCGGACGGGCAAGCGGTTGCGAGCGGATGAAGGCGAGCCAGTCCGGGGCGCGGTGAATGGCGACTTGCAGCTTCTTGTCGTAGGGCAGCCCGCCGCGCATCGTGAGCAGGTCGGCGAGGGTGGCGTTGGCATTGGGGAAATCGGGGAACCAGTTCGAGACGGGCGCTTTGACGCCGGGCACGTGCTTCTCCGCGATGGCGATGCCCGTGAGCAGGCTGGTGATGCTCTTCGTGGCGGAGGCGAGGCTGTGGTTCTGGTCGGCGGACCAGTCGTCGAAGTAGTACTCCGCTTCGAGGCGTCCGCCGCGCACGAGGAGGAGGGCGCGGGTGTGCTGTTCCTCCGCGAAGGCGAGCACGGGGGCGAGCGAGGCCTCGGCGAAAAGGCGTTCGCCGGGCGGGACGCTCTGCCACTCGGGCACGGGCCAGGTGTCGTCGCCGAAGACCGCGAGGGGCAGCGCGATGAAGATGGCGGCGAGGCGGGTGGGCATGGGATGGGACAGGGGAATGTTTTTTGAGTTGGGTTTGGGGAGCTGGCAAAAGATTGGGGGTAAAAGATGGGGGCGGTTCACTTGCGGCGGAAGGCTTCGCTTTGGACGAGGGCGTGGAGGTAGGCGCGGGGGGTGGCGCCTTGTTGGGCTCCCTGGGCGAGGATGGCGTCGGCGAGGTCCTGATCGGTGAAGCCGTAGGGGCGGCCGAGGGCATACTCGATGAGGTGCTCGACGAAGCCGCGGGCGAAGGCTTCGTGGCGGGCGGCAACGGCGTCGCGCAGCTCGAAGAAGCCGTCGAACGCGGTGCCGTCAGGGAGGGTGCCGGCGTCGTCGATGGGGTGCTCCTTCGACTGGCGGACGCGGTTGTTGGCGGCGATCTCGGTGTATTCGGTTTCGCGCCAGAGGCCGACGGCGTTGAAGTGCTCGAGGCCGTAGCCGATGGGGTCGATGCGGCGATGGCACTGGGCGCACTGGGCTTCTTCCATGTGGGCTTGGAGCAGGTCGCGGGCGGGCAGCAGCTTGCCGGCGTGGCGGCTGAGCTGAGGCACGTTGGGCGGCGCGGGCGGAGGCGGGTTGTGGAGGAGTTTGCGCATCACCCAGGCGCCGCGCTCGACGGGAGAGGAGCGCTCGCCGTCGCTGCCCATGGCGAGGATGGCGGCCATGCCGAGGAGGCCGCCGCGCGGCAGGTCGGCAGGCACTTTGACCTCGCGGAATATGGGGCCGCGCACGCCCTCGATGCCGTAGTAGTCGGCGAGGAGTTCGTTGATGACGACGGTGTCGGATTTGAGCAGTTCGGCGAGCGGCCGGTTGCCGCGGAGCAGGTTCAGGAGGGTTTGGTAAACCTCCTGGCGCGCGGCCATTTTCACCGAATCGTCAAACTCGGGGTAGAGGCGGTAGTTGTAGTTGAAGAAATCGAGCCGCTCCATGTGCAGCCACTGATGGGTGAAACCGCTGACGAATTCGGCGGCGCGTGGGTCGGCGAGGAGGCGGTCCACCTGGCGGGTGAGGCCGGCGGGCGTGTCGAGAGCGCCTTTTTTGGCGGCGGCGAGGAGCGCTTCATCCGGCGGGGCGCTCCAGAGGAAATAGGAGAGGCGGACGGCGAGTTCGCGGGGTGTGAGGATGGTTTCTTTGCGCTCTGCCACGGGCTCGGCGAGGTAGAGGAAGCCGGGGGATGACAGCACGATGGAGAGCGGCTTTTTGAGCGCTTCCTCGAAGGGTTTTCCGGCCTTCGTTTCGGCCTGATAGAATCCCATGAGTTGATCGAGAAACTCCGGCGCGGGTGTGCGGGTGCGGAAGGCGCGGGCGGCGAAGCGCTCGACAATCTCGCGGGCGTAGGTGTCGGTTTTCTCCACGTCGAGTCCTTTGAAAAAGATCGCCTGGTGGGAGGCGGGCGGCCATTCTTCGACGAGCGGGCCTTCCCACTCGACCCAGTCGATCCAGAGGGCGGGTTCGTGGTTGAAGCCGGTCTCGTTTACCGATTCGTAGCGGAGGAAACGGGCCGCGTCGCGGTTGTTGGGCAGGCGCTGGCGGAAGGCGATGACGCGCTCGCCGAGCGTGACCTTCTTCTTGGTCTGCTCGCCGACATCGACGGTGAGCGGGCGCGTCAGCGGAGGCAGGGCGACTTCGGTCTCGATGACTTCGGGGTTGGTCATCGGGGCGTTGACCTTGATGCAGTCAACGAGGTCGATGGCGCCTTCGATGTCGTCGCCGCGGAAGCCGATTTCGACGAAGGTGCGCGAGGGATCGGGCTTGGCGGCGCGGTTGATGCCGATCTTCGCGCGGACGCGGTAGCGGCCGGCGGGCGCTTCGTCGGCGATGGCGAGCCCGACCTGGGGATTCGGATTTGAGACGGTGAGAAAGGCGCCGGTCAACGTCTCCTCGCGGCTGAGGTAGTCGGCGAAGTCGGGCGACTCGCGGTCCCAGACGAGCTTGCGGAATTCGAGTTCCTTGTCGTCCGGGAAGCCGAAATCGGTCGGCGGTTTGCCTTTCGAGGCCTGCCACTTCTTCCAGGCGATGAAGCCCTGCTTCTGGTAGCCGCGGAAGATCATGCGGACGCGTCGGTTCGCCTCCTCCTCGGCCTCGATGCGGACGGTTTTCGCCTCGGTTCGAGGGTCGGTGACGATGGCGGCGTCGAGCGCCTTGCGCGCGAGGGCGAGGTATTGCTCGAACTGGTCGCTGGAGAAGAAGAGCGAGGAGCCGAAGGTATCGAAGCCGTCGGAACTGGTGTCGGCGGGAAGGTCCTTGGCATCGACCTCGACGCCGAGCAGATCGTGGATCGTGTTCTCGTATTCGCGGCGATTGAGGCGGCGCATGGTGATCTCGCCGCCGGTGTCGGAGAGATGCTTCCTCGCAGCGACCATGGCGTCGGTGAGATGCGCGAGAAAGGCGGCCTTTTCGTCGTCGTCGGGTTGTTTCTCATCCTCGGGCGGCATCTCGCCAGAGTTGATGACGTTGAGCACCTTCTGCCAGCGGTCGGCGGTGGGGATGTCGGCGATGCTGAAGGGAATGTCATCGAGCCGGACCTTGCCCTTTTGCTTGTCGGCGTTGTGGCAGTCGAGGCAGAACGACTTGAAGAACTCCGCATGCTTTGGAGGCATGGCAGCGCCAGGTTCGGCGGCGGGCGCAGTGATGGTGAGGAGGAGTGAAAGGCAGAAATAGCGAGCCATGATCGGGCTGGTAAAAGATTGGGGGTAAAAAATGAGGGCTTGGACTAAAAATCTTTTACCCAGCATCTTTTACCAACTAACCCACGAGTTCCGAGATCACGCCCGTGCTGTCGCCGTGGGACTCGACCTCGATGCCGCAGCCGTTGAGCAGGGTGAGCCAGAGGTTGCAGAGCGGGGTCTTGGGATCGGGCATGACGAGGTGACGGCCGTGCTTCATTCCGGCACCGCCTCCAGTGATGACGGTGGGACAGTTGTCGAGGTAGTGGATGCTCTGGATGTTGCTGCCGTAGCTGAGGCTGACGTGATCGAAGAGGCTCGAGCCGTCGGGTTCCTTCGAAGCCTTGAGCTTGTCGATCAATCCGGCGAGCAGCTCGGACTGCTTGCGGTCGCGCATTTCGGAAACCTCCATGCGCATGCCGGGCTGGTAGTGGCTCATGTTGTGGCCGGTGATGGTGGCGCCGAGGCTGCGGATGAAGCTGTCCACCGGCTGGCGGTAGGTGAGCACGCGCGTGGCGTCGGCCTGGAGCGCGGCCACGATGAGGTCATACATGATTTTCACTTCCTCGACGCCCGCGACCTCGGAGGGTTCCTCGACGGGGTCGGTCGGTTTTGCCTTCGGCACGCCGAGCCATTGTTCCTCCTTCGACAGCCGCGTCTCGATGTCGCGGATGGACTGGTAGTATTCGTCGAGTTTGTCGACATCGGTTTTCGTGAGTCCGCGCTTCAGGCTCCGGGCGTCGATGAGGACGGTGTCGAGGATGCTGCGCTGGTCCTTGAGCATGGCCTGGCGCTGCTCCAGCGGCGTGCCGTCGTCGGCAAAGAGTCGGTGGTAGGCGGCGACGGGGTTGTTGAGTCCGGCGATGGGCTTGCCCTGACGGTTCCAGGCGAGGGAGAGACCGGGGCCGTGACCGGAGGTCTCCGCATTTTCGCAACCGAGCTGGATGGAGGTGAAGCGCGTGTCCTTGCCGAAGAGCTCGGCGGCGACCTGGTCGGCGGAGATGGTGTTGGAGAAACTCTGGCCCGGCTCGGCATAGCGATTCGCACCGGTGAGGTAGAAGGTGCTGCCCCAGTGCGCCTCGTTGTTGAACTGGTTGGAGAGTCCCTGGATGACGGTGATGTCCTTCTGGTGGCGTTTCAGCGGAGCGAGGCCCTTCGGCAGTTCGTAGCCGGTGCCGAGGGTGTTTTTGTCAGGATACCAGCTCTCCCTGGTGACACCCCAGCCGAAACCGAGGAAGACCATGCGCTTCGGCGGCGTCGCCGTTTGGGAGGCAGCGGACGCGAAACGGCGGAAGCCGAGGGATTCGAGCAGGGGCAGGGCGACGAGGGCGCTGCTGCTGCGGAGGAAATGGCGGCGGGATCGCATCATGAGTGATGGAGGGTTGAAATGTGGATCAGTCCTTCGGTCTCGCGTGCCAGAGGGCGACGTTTTTGAATTGGGCGCCTTGGCCTTTGGTGATGAGAGCAATGAGGCCCTTCGTGTCGGCGAAGCGCGGGTGTTCGGCCTCGACGAGGTGATCTCCAACGGTGGCACGGTAATGGTCGCCGATGATCTCGATGGTGATGGTGTACCAAGCCTCGGGATCGAGCGGGGTCTTGAGCTCGGCGATCTTTTGCGACTTCGTCGTTTTGGCGATGCCGCTCATGTGTGTGATCCAGATGGCGTCGCGGCTGATGAAGGTGCGGGCGAGGTGGTGGTGCGGTTTGATGTTGTCACGGCAGCCGAAGGCGATGTGCTGGGCGCCGCCAAGACGGAACTGGGCATTGATGACGAGGTGGGTGGCCTCGGTGGCGTAGGTGCAGGAGGAGGCGTGTTTGTCCTCGGGCAACTCGTCGCCGTGTAGCGCACCGTCGGCGATCCACCATTCACCGATGCCGGCGTTCCAGCCCTGGATGGGCTTCTTGCGGGTCTTGGGATGGTCCTGGTCGAAGGCGCTGGCCACGATGAGTTTCTCCGGTGTGCCGAGGGTGGTGGCGGGCGGTTCGGCGGAGCGGAGGGAACCACCGAGGACGCTGAGAGCGCAGAGGATGGAAACATGGAGTTTTGGTGTCATGGATTGGTGGGGTGAGTTGGTTCTTCTCATCACGCGAGAATGCTGCGAATGACCTTGCCATGCACGTCGGTGAGGCGCCGGTCCAGGCCGTTATGGTAGTAGCTGAGCTGGTTGAAATCGAGACCGAGCAGGTGGAGGACGGTTGAGTAGTATTCCCAGACCGTGGTGGGATTCTCCTCGGCACGGCGGCCGAACTCGTCGGTGGCACCGTAGCTCGTGCCGCCTTTCACTCCCGCGCCCATCATCCAGAGGGTGAAGCCGTCAGGGTTGTGGTCGCGCCCGGCGGTGCCTTCTTGCCGCGTCGGCATGCGGCCGAACTCGGTGGTCCAGAGCACGAGGGTGTCCTCCATGAGGCCTCGCTGCTTCAGGTCGGTGAGCAGGGCGGCGGTGGGCTGGTCGAAGACGGGGCAGTGGCGTTCGTAGTCGGGCTTGAGGGTTTTGTGGGCATCCCAGTTGAGGAGCCCGTCCACGCCGCTGGCGCGGGAGGCGCAGTAGAGGTTCACGTAGCGGACGCCGCGCTCGAGGAGGCGACGGGCGAGGAGGCAGTTGCGGGCGTAGGCGCTCTTCAGCTCATTGGACGAATCGGTCCCGTAGAGCTGGTGGATGTGTGAGGGTTCGCTGGCGAAATCGCTGACCTCGGGGGCGGAGAGTTGCATCCGAGCGGCGAGTTCGTAGGCGCTCATCCGCGCCTGCAGCTCGCTCTCTCCCGCACGGGCGGCGGCATGGGACCGGTTGAGGAAACCGAGGAGATCGCGGGTGGCCTTTTCCTCGCCGGGAGAAACCGGGTCCGGAACCGTGAGGTTGCGAATCGGCTGGTGTGCGGCCATGACAATGGCCTGGTGCCGGGCGGGGAGGAAGCCGTTGCTCCAGTTGGCCTTGCCGTTGGGCGGCTCGCCGCGGATGTCCGGAATGGCGACGTAGGTGGGCAGGTTATCGGTCATGCTGCCCAGCGCGTAGCTGATCCACGCCCCGGCGCTGGGAAAGCCCTCGGTGGGATGGCCGGTGTTGACGAAGACGCATCCGGGACCGTGGGTGTTGGTCTTCGAGGTCATGCCGTGGAAGAAGGCGATGTCGTCCACGTGTTTCGCCATGTTCGGCAGCATCGTCGAGATCATCTTCCCGCTCTGACCCGCCGGGGCGAAGGGCCAAGGCGACTTCATGAGCGGTCCGTTCTTTCCCTGGAAGCTGACGAGGTTTTCCTCACCGGGCAGGGGCTCGCCGTCCATCTTCTCGAGCATCGGCTTGTGCTCCCACAGGTCCATGTGCGACGCCGCACCCGGACAGAAGATCTGGAGGACGCGCTTGGCCTTTGCGGGAAAATGCGCCTTCCGGGACGACTCCGCCGCCAGCAACTGCTGGAGCCCGACACCCATGAGGCCGGTGGTGACGTTGCCGAGAAAACGGCGGCGCGAATGGTGAAGCAGGTCGTTCATGGCGGTCAGTCGAGATAGATGAGTTCGCTGGAGTTCAGAATCGCGCGGCAGACGGCGCGGAGGCCGGCGGACCCGATGGTGTCGGCGACGCGGGCGCTCTCGTCGGAAGAAGGTTCGCGCTGGTAGGCGAAATGAAACAGGCGGCTGGCCTGCTCGGCGGGCGTTCCCTTCCCGACCTGGGTGGCGAGGGCCTCGGCCATGTCCACGGTGAAGTCGTGGTTGAGCATAGTCAGCGCCTGGAGCGGCGTGGTGGTCTGGGCGCGCCGGGGCGTGGGCAGGGTGCAGTCGGGCTGGTCGAAATCGGTCATCAGGTCCACGACCGAGGCGCGGGCGTTCTGGTGGTAGACGGCGCGCCGGTAGGTCTCGGGACCGTGCTCGTCGAGCGGCTCGTAGGTGGAGACGTTGTCCTGCATGAAGTGGTAGAGCCGGAAGCCGGGTCCGCCCTTCGTGAGGTCGAGCTTTCCTGACACGGCCAGGATCGTGTCGCGGATTTCCTCCGCCGAAAGCCGCCGCGGCGGGAAACGCCAGAGCAGGCGGGAGTCGCCGTCCTTCTGCGCGGTCTCCTCGTGGTAATCGGAGGATTGCCGGTAGGTTTCGGACAGCATGATGAGCCGGTGCATCGGCTTGAGCCGCCAGCCGTTCTCCTTCAGCTTTCCGGCGAGGAAATCGAGCAGCTCCGGATGCGTCGGTCGCCCGCCCATGTAGCCGAAATCGTTGGGCGTATCGACGATGCCGGTCCCGAAGTGGTAGTGCCAGAGGCGGTTGGCGAGGACTCGGGCCGGGAGCGGGTTGTCCGGATGGGTGATCCACTCGGCAAGCTGGCGGCGACGCTCGGCTTCGGGCGTGGTTTCGGGCAATTGATAGGGCGGCGCGACCGCGGCGAGGGTGGAAAGGCTCGCCGGAACGACGGCGTCGCCGGGACGCTGGGGATTGCCTCCGATGAAGAGGTGAAAGGGGCTCTTCGCGTCCTCGGGACTGCGGCGGCCCATCCAAAGGGTGGGCAGCGGGGGGATCCGGCGGATCTCCGCGTTCACCGCGGCGAGATCGCGCGCGGTCGCGGCGCGGCTCTGTTTTTCCTCCGCCGTTTCTTCGAGGGCGAGAAGGCGGTACTCGAGGTGCGAAAGCCGGTTGGCCTGGTTGCGGGCGGCGCCCTGGGCCTTGCGGATTTCCCCGTGCGGCCGGCGGTCTCGTCCGTGGGCGACCTCGGTCCAGGTTTCGCCATCGGCGGAAACCTCGATGCGGTATTCGGCGACGAAAGCGAATTTCGGATGCGCCGGTTCCTCTTCGCCCTTGGCGCTGGAGAAAACGACGCGGTCGATCGGCGTCGGGCGGGCTAGCTCGATGGTCAGGGTGTCCCCGGTGGAAAGGAAGCGCGCCCCGGTCTTGCCGTCGATGGCGAGCTGGGGACCGTAGGCACCCGGGAAGTCCTCGATCTGCCGCGCCTGTCCCGAGGCTTTCCCGCCCTTGGCGGAAAGGGCGACATTGACCGCTTCGGGACCGGCCGACCAGACCTCGAATTCATCGATGTTGAAGGTCTTCGCGGAGGGATTGATGTCCTGCGCCTCGCAGACGAGCCGGACGAATTTCGTGGTCACGGGCGCGACGGTCTCGGTCGTGCCGGTGCGGTCCACGGGCGGGCGCGGCCACTTGGCGCGGTGTCCCCCGAGGTTTTGCCGCCCGCGTTCGAGAATGCCGGCGTCGAGCACGGCGAGCGATTTCTCGAGGGCGGCCTTGCGGTCCTCGAGCGGCTTCAACTTCGCGGCTCGCGCCTTTTTCTCCTCCGCCGAAGCCCAGGGCACCGAGCCGTGACGGATGCCGGCGAAGGTGGCGTAAAGGGCGTAGTAGTCAGCCTGGCTGATGGGATCGAACTTGTGGTCGTGACACTTGGCGCAGCCGAGAGTCATGCCGAGAAAGGCCTCGCCGGTGGCGTTGATGATTTCATCCAACGTGTTGGCGCGGATCTGGGCCGCTTGGGCGGGATCCTGGTTGCCGACGTCGTCGTAGGGACCGGCGACCAGAAAGGCGCTGCCGACTTCCAGCTCCGGATCGCCCGCGCCGATGACGTCTCCGGCGAGATGCTCGCGGATGAACTGGTCGAAGGGTTTGTCCTCGTTGATCGAACGGATGACGTAGTCGCGGAAGGGCCAGAGGTCGTTGATGAGGAAGTTGCGTTCGTAGCCGTTGCTCTCGCCGAAACGGATCACGTCGAGCCAGTGCCGACCCCAGCGTTCGCCGTAATGCGGCGAGTCGAGGAGCCGATCGATCAGCGTTTCGTAGGCCTTCGGATCGGTGTCGCTCACAAAGGCGTCCACCTCCTCCGGCGTCGGTGGCAGGCCGGTGAGGTCGTAGGTGGCCCGGCGGATGAGCTCGCGGCGCCCGGCGGGCGGGTTGCGGACGAGATTTTGCTCCGTCAATTTTGCGTCGATGAAGGCGTCGACCGAGCTGTGGGCCGGTTCCCCGAGCGGCTGATAGGCCCACCAGGACGCATCGGCCTTGGAGGCTTCCTTCAGCACGAGTCCCTTGGGCCAGGCCGCGCCCTGATCGATCCAGCGACGCAGGAGTTCGGCTTCTTGCTCCGTGAGCGGATCGCCTTTCTCCGGCATGTAGGGCTTTTCGCCCGGCTCCTCCGGCGTGGCGACGAGATAGAGATCGCTCTCGAGCGCCTTGCCGGGAACGATGAAATCCGTCGCCTGGGAGCTTTCGGAGAGGATGACATCACCCTTGGCGATATTCGCCGTGTGGCAGGAGAGGCATTTCCGAGCCAGGATGGGAGCGATCTGGGCCTCGAAATCCACAGAGTCTCCCGCGGCTGGTGCCGTGATCGGAAGAAGCAACGCGATGCTGGCTATGAGGGCTGGCTTCATTTTTTTGGCAATGAAATCACCGCAGACACGGCATGGTCCGCGAATTGTATACAATTTGCTCGTTTTTCCGACGCATGCGAGCGGCGTTATCGCGTGAAGTCCGTGTGACATCGACCAACCTGGTCACACATTGTCCCGTCTCAAGTCATTCGCCCCGCAAATTCTCGGCTGGTCGCGTCCAAGGGGACTCAACAGGGTTGAGTCATCGACCCTACCCTCTTGGGTCGTCGCGTGTCCCGCAAAGCCGGAGAGCGAAATTGTTTGAGCGGAGCCGAGAGGGTTGCTAGCCTTGCCGCCCCTTTCCGACTCGCGTCATCCGGGCGCCGGGACTGTTTTTTTACCCAAGACATCATCCATCATGAGCGACGAATCCCACCATCACGAAATCCCCGTCTACCCGCCGTCCGCCGACTTTTCGGCCCGGGCGCATGTGAAATCGATGGAGGAGTACCAGGCGCTCTATCAACGGTCGATCGAGGACCCCGAGGGTTTCTGGGCGGAACAGGCGAAGCGGATCAGTTGGTTTGAGAAATGGAACACGGTCCGGGAATGGGATTACCAACAAGCCGACATCAAGTGGTTCCTCGGCGCCAAAACCAACGTCTGTCACAACTGCGTCGATCGCCACGTCGAGAGCGGCCACGGCGGTGACACGGCGCTGATCTGGGAGGGCAACGATCCGAACGAGAGCAAGCGCTACACCTATGCGGAACTCCACGCCGAGGTACAGAAGGCGGCCAACGCGCTCAAGGCGATCGGGATCGGGAAAGGCGACCGGGTCTGCATCTACATGCAGATGATCCCCGAACTCGCCATCGCCATGCTGGCCTGCGCGCGGATCGGCGCGGTCCACTCCATCGTCTTCGGGGCCTTCACCGCCGACAGCCTCGTCACCCGGATCAATGACTCCAACTGCAAGGCCATCATCACCCAGGACACCGGGGTGCGCGGGACGAAGCTGGACATCCCGATGAAAGCCTACGCCGACAAGGCCATCGAGAAAACTCCCAGCGTGGAGAAGATCCTGGTGGTGAAGCGCACCGGCGCGGAGATTGCCATGACCGAGGGGCGCGACAGTTGGTGGCACGAGGCCCTGGCATCGGCCGATCCGGTTTGCGCGCCGGAGCCCATGGACGCCGAGGATCCGCTTTTTATCCTCTACACCTCGGGATCGACGGGCAAACCGAAGGGCGTGCTGCACACCACCGCCGGTTACCTCGTCTACGTGGCGACGACTCACCACTACATCTTCGATTACAAGCCGGGCGACATCTACTGGTGCACCGCCGACATCGGCTGGGTCACCGGGCATTCCTACATCGTCTACGGCCCCATGGCCAACCGGGCCACCACGCTGATGTTCGAGGGCGTGCCGAACTACCCGGACTTCGGTCGTTTCTGGCAGGTGGTCGAAAAACATCGGGTGAACATTTTCTACACCGCGCCCACCGCCCTGCGCGCCCTCATGAAGGAAGGCGATTCCTGGCCCGAGGCTCACGATCTTTCCTCCCTGCGCCTGCTCGGTACCGTGGGCGAGCCGATCAAGTCTCCCGAGTGGACCTGGTACCATCAAGTCGTCGGGAAAGGCCGTTGCCCCATCGTCGACACCTGGTGGCAGACGGAGACCGGCGGCATCATGATCTCGCCGATCCCAGGGGCCATTCCCACGAAACCGGGCTCGGCGACGCTGCCTTTCTTCGGTGTCAAGCCGGCCCTGGTCGATGAAAAAGGCGAGATCATCGAGGGTAACGAAGTCCGGGGCAATCTCTGCATCCTAGAGCCATGGCCGGGCCAGATGCGGACGGTTTACGGTGATCACCAGCGTTTCATCGACACCTACTTCACCCATTTTCCCGGCAAGTATTTCTCCGGCGACGGCTGCCTGCGCGACGCCGACGGCTACTACTGGATCACGGGGCGGGTGGACGACATCATCATTGTCTCCGGTCACAATCTCGGCACGGCCGAGATCGAGGGCGCCATCGGTACCCACACCGCCGTGGCCGAGGCCGCCGTGGTGGGCTACCCGCACGACATCAAGGGCAACGCCATCTACGCCTACGTCACCCTGAAGACCGGTGAGCAACCGAGCGACGAGCTGAAAAAGGAAATCATCCAGGCGGTGCGTTCCGAGATCGGTCCGCACGCCAGTCCGGACAAGATCCAGTTTACCGAGGGACTGCCCAAGACCCGATCCGGAAAAATCATGCGCCGCATCCTGCGCAAGATCGCCGAAAACGAGCCCGACAAGATCGGCGACACCTCGACCCTCGCGGATCCGAGCGTGGTGGAGTCGCTCGTCAATGGCCGGGTGTGACCGGCGCTTCCATGGCTACGCCCGCAAGTCTCTCGCGGCGGTTGGATGAGAGTCGCGGGCAGGCCATGTTTTTTTTGGCGCTTTTTACCCTGAATTCTGTTTTTCTTTCCCTATGAAAGTCATATCCCGTCATCTTCCCATCCTCGTCGGCGTGTTGGTTTCATGCCCTTCCTGGGCGCAGGAGGGGACGCCCGAGTTGTCCGCCGAGGACCTGGCTTCTCGCCGGGCATCGGTTACCAACCTTGAGGCCCATATCGCGGGCAGGGAAGAGCGACTGGGGCAGATTGTCACGGACATCCGCGCCCTCGATGATCGGGTGGAGGACGGGGTCAACGAGATCGTCTCCATGCTCAGCCAGATGAAAGATTCGGAGACATCGAGAGTTCGGATCTCGCAAATCAAAGCAGACGTCATAGTCGGTCTGAAGCGGACCATCGACTACTATCAGAAACATCGTGACACACTCCGTGAACAACTCCGCCTGGGAAAATCGGATCTGCCAAGGGAAACCTTGGAGAAAGATCTCGCCATCTTTGATGAGCGCATCGAGAAGCGGATCGCCCAGATCATGGAATTGGCGAAATCCTTTCCCGATCCCCGGGAGCTTGAGAAATATGAGGTCACCTCAACGAGTTCCTGGTTCGGTTGGACCAACGAGAATATCGAAATCAGCGAAGCATGGAAGCAGAATCGGCGCGACGAGCGTCATACCGCCGACGCGCGTGAAGGGGTGAGCAAGGGGCTGCAGGATAGCATTCAACACCTGGAAGAACGGAACTCCTACCTGGCTGAAAAAATCAAGTCGCCAGACACCAACGAAACGGAACGTGACTTCTACGAGTCGGAAATCGCCCGGAACAAGGCTCTCATGGCGATGCGCAATGCCCAGTTGGAAGAATTCACATCGGGTGATGCCACCACAGCATTTCCTGTCGATCAGGGGCGGGCGCACGATGTCGATCAGTTGGTGAGAAGCGAGCGTGACGATTTGCGTGAGGATTTCTTTTCCATCTTCCGCAAGTACGACGAACTCAATCGCGCCCGAGCAGAGTTGAAAGCCCTGCGGGACAATCTCATGGCTCGCAAGGCATGGTTGGAGAAATACGATGCGGAGCATGCCAAGTAACTTGGGGGCGTGGCTCGCCCGGCTCTGCCATCTCGCCGCGCGGGTCGGGGTGCCTATTCGGAGGTGATACCCGGAATTCTGAAAACCCTCTCCCAGATCGAATCGGCGTCGTCCCTCATCTACCGGATGCTGTCGCCCACCCCGCAGATCGCCTGGCCGCTGCTGGCGGAGCGCTGTGGTTGTGAGGTATGGGTGAAGCATGAGAACCACCTGCCGACCGGAGCTTTCAAAGTGCGGGGCGGGCTGGTGTATCTGGATTGGCTGCGGAGGGAGCATCCGGAGGTCACCGGCGTGGTCGCCGCCACCCGGGGCAACCATGGCCAAAGCGTGGCCTTTGCGTCGCGGGCGCGGGGACTGGGCGCCACCATCGTCATCCCTCACGGCAACAGTCCGGAGAAAAACCGGGCCATGCGGGCCCACGGAGCGGAGCTGATCGAACACGGGCGCGACTTCGCCGAAGCGTTGGATCACGCGAGACGGCTCGCCGACCAACGCGGCTCGCATTTCGTTCCTTCTTTCGATGATAGGCTGGTCCGCGGGGTGGCCACCTACGCGCTGGAATTTTTTCGGGGAGCGCCACCGCTGGATCGCGTCTACGTGCCCATCGGATTGGGCTCCGGCATTTGCGGCACCATCGCCGTGCGGGATGCGCTGGGGCTGGACACGGAGATCGTGGGAGTGGTCGCCGAGGGCGCTCCGGCCTACGCTGAATCATTCGCGGCGGGGCGGGCGGTGGCGGGCGAGCGCCTGCCCGAGACCATTGCCGACGGGGTCGCCTGTCGGGTGCCGGATGCCGCCGCGCTAACCGAGATCCTGGCGGGCGTCTCCCGGGTCGCGCGCGTTTCCGAGCACGGTATCCGCGCGGCGATGCGCCATTACTTCACGGATTGTCACCAGGTCGCGGAAGGCGCGGCGGCTCTGCCCTTGGCGGCGGCGTTGCTGCCCGACGAGCGGGAAGCCAATCGCGGACGACGCGTCGGGTTGGTGCTCAGCGGTGGTAATGTCGACGCCGAACTCTTCGCGAGCGTCCTCGGCAGCATGCCGTGAGACGATCAGTTCATCAGGCGATCAAATTGTCTGTCATAGCGCTCGTCGCGAGCCTGACGACGGATCTCCATGTTCTCGCCCATTCTCTCCAGGGTGCCGCCGCGTTGGTCTACCCGTTTCTGGACGCCGTCTGAGGCACAGGAGCTGAGAAAAAGTCCGGCGTGGGCGAGGCAAAGCAAAAGCGCAATCGAGCGTGGCATGGCAGGGTGGTGTTGGGGTGAAAAACGATCCGCTTGTGAAGCAGCGATGCAGCCTAGGCTCTGCCAGATGAGTGTAAACGCAAAAATAACCGGGCCGCGAAGGGACTCATCTCTTGTGCGCCTCCATGCATGTCACATGACAACGCCGGGAAAAAGTGCTTGGTTCGCATCCGCTTTCGGTTAAAAGCGATTCACGCAGTCATTGGATCAGAAACACACCCCAACATCACCATGAGCAAGAAAGACAAAAAGGGCAAAAAAGGTAAGGCCAAGAACAAACGTCCGAGCGACAAGAAGATCGCATTTGTCGGCGTGGGCAGAATGGGCGCCGCGATGGCCCAGCATCTCAACGATCTCAAATACGAGGTGACCGCCGTTTACGACGTGAACAAAGCCGCCGCCGCCACGCTCGCGGAGGAGATCGGCGCCACCGCTTGCGACAAACTGGCCGACGTCACCGCCGCCGCCGACATCATTTTCACCGTGGTGACCAACGACCGGGCCATGGACGCCATCTTTTTCGGCAAGGGCGACAATCTCCTCACCGGAGCGACCGGAAAGTTGTTCATCAACTGCGCCACGCTCAGCCCCGAGATCCAGAAGAAGGTGGCCACCGGCGCCAAGCGGAAAAAGGCGCACGCGCTCGAAGCCTGCATGGCGTCGAGCATCAGCCACGCCCGCACCGGCCAGTTGTATCTCATGATCGGGGGTGACCAGGATGTCTTCGACGCCAACAAGCGGTTGCTCGAAGACCTCAGCGTGAATCTCGCCCTCATCGGACCCGTCGGCAAAGCCGCAGAGGTCAAGGCGCTCGTCAACATGGTGATGAACATCAACACCGCCGGTCTCGCCGAGGGACTCGGCCTCGCCAAGGCGCTGGGACACGACCTCAACATGATCTGCGAAGTCTTTTCCCAGACCGGCGCCAACAGCCGGGTGCTGCAAACCGACTCCGAGGACATGATCAATCGCGAGCACGACTGCTGGTTTTCCGCCGAGCATGCCGCCAAGGATTCAGGCATCGCCGCCGGTCTCGCGAAGAAGGCCCGGCTCAACCTGCCTCTCAACGACGCCGCCCAGGCGCAGTATGATCGCATGGTGAAAGAGGGCCTCGGAGGTCTCGACAAAAGCGGCATTGCCGAGCTGACCTTCCCCGGACGCCACACCGCCAGGAAAAAGGCGCCCGCCAAGAAGAAAGCCGCGGCGAAGAAGAAAGCCTGATCATCGGCAGATCATCCGCCTCCGGGCGGGAAACGCTCTCACGAGATCCCGCGTCGCCGCGTCATGTGGCGGTGCGGGATTTCCGCTTCCAGGAATTCCGCTCCCTCGGCGACGAAGCCGAGGGTCTCGTAGAAACCGATCGTCCAGGTCTGCGCGTGGAGTTCAATCTCCTCGAAGCCCCGCCGGTCCGCCTCCTCCAGCAGCGTCCGCATCACCGCCGCTCCCACCCCGCGTCTCCGCCAGGAGGCGAGCACGGCCACCCGTCCGATGCGGCCATGGGGCATCAGTCGCGCCGTCCCGATGGGCTTCCCGTCCTCGTCCACGGCCAGCACGTGGAGGCAGTCGACATCGAGCCCATCGATCTCGAGCGATTCGGGCACTTTCTGCTCCTCGATGAAAACCTCCCGCCTGACCGACATGATGGCGTCGGCGTCGGACGGATCGGTGAAAACCGCGGTGCGAACGGAAAAATTCATGACCGAAAACCCTGAACCGAAAACCGGAAACCGAAACAAAAAAAACCCGGGTCCGGCCAGTCGCCGAACCCGGGTTTCCGAAAGGTTGCCGAAACAACTCAGCCGGCGATTTCGGCTTTGTGGAAGGAAGCCCAGTCGTCGAGGTTGTTCAGGTTCACGGCGTCCTTGATGGTGCCGTCGTCCGCGCGGCCGGCGGCTTCGAGGATTTCCTTGCGGGTGTCGTCGGCGTGGATGTAGCCGGCGATGGCGCTGTTGAGTTCCTCGACGGCGTTCTGGTCGAGCGAGCCACCCTTTTGCTCCAGAATCCAGGCTTCCAGCTGGATGTAGGAGGGTTTGGACTTCATGAAGGCAACGAAGGCCTCCTTGTCGATGCCGAGGCCGTCGAGCACCATCTGGTCGTAGCCGGCACCGATGCCGGGATAGTCGGGGTGCAGTTTGCCGACGGTCTCGAGGGAAACTTTCTGCCACAGACGGGGCAGGTGGAGAACGCCGAGAGGACCGGCGATGCCGGAGCTGATGAGAGGAATGATTTGGCTCATGAGGTAGTTAGGTGGGTTTGGGTATTCAGTCTGGACTGTGTTGAGAGGCGACGACGGAGACGTTCCGCGTCGGGTGGGACGTTACCCTCCGCCAACCCTTTCGGGCAAAGGATTTTTGTGACGAATCTCGGGCGGGGGGCGTCGGGGATCTTACGTGGCGGATTTGCGCCCTTTCCGGATGGGCATGCCAATCATTAGCGTGGCCTCATGTCCATCCCCTCCACATCCCGTCGTCGATTCATCGCCTCCGCCAGCGCCTGGGCCGGGGTCGGCATCTTCACCGGCAGATCACGCGCCGAGGCGCCGAAAATCATCGGCCACGGCGACTGGCGCTACGAGGTGGTGAAAGGCTGGGGCGAGCTGGATCCCGCGAAATACCCCGTGGCCAATTGCCACGAGATGGTCGAGGACTCCAAGGGACGCATCATCCTGTTCCAGACCGACGCCCACAACAACGTCCTCATCTACGACAAAGGTGGCCACCTCCTCGAGGCCTGGGGCACCACCTATCGCGGCGCCCACGGGATGGATATCGTCAACGAGAACGGGGAAGAGTTTCTCTACCTCACCGACACCACCCAGGGCAAAGTCTTCAAGACCACGATGAAGGGCGAGGTCGTGATGGAGCTGGGCCGTCCCGATCTGCCCCAGTATGCCGATCCCAAAGCCAAGTACGCGCCCACCAACGTCATGCCCTCCATCGATGGCAGCTTTTACGTGGGCGACGGCTATGGCAGCAGCTGGGTCATGCACTACAGCCACGATGGGCAACTGCAGCACGTCTTCGGGGGACCGGGCAAGGCGGATGAGAATCTCAACACTCCCCACGGCGGGATCGTCGATACCCGGGACGGCAACAACCCCACGCTCATGATCTGCTCGCGAAGCGACAACGCGCTGAAACGCTTCACCCTTTCCGGCGTGCATCTGGAGACCATACCCATCCCCGGGATGCGGGTGTGCCAGCTCGCGTTGCGGGGCGACTACCTCGTCGCGCCGCACCTGGAGGGCCTGCTTTCGGTGATCGACAAAAACAACCGCGTGGTCTCCAACCCCGGCGGTTCCGAACCGTTCTACGACGAAAATCTGAAACTTGGCGCTGTCACCAAGGACGAGGCCGCCAGTCCCTTCACCCATCCCCACGGGATCTGGATCGATGGTGAGGAGAGCGTCTACGTCGCCCAATGGAACAGCGGCAAGACCTATCCCATCAAGTTGAGACGGGTGAACTGAACGGCTGTGAAGCCCGCGCCATCGGGCGAATATGGCCAAGGCAACAGGGTAGGGTCGCCGACTCAACCCCATTCGTGTAAACCTAAGACAGGCCAATGAGATTTGATTGGAGGATTTCAT